>NZ_JBVJRT010000011.1:0-263964 GCF_055607425.1 Lentzea sp. NPDC037011
CATTCCGAACCCGGTAGTTAAGCCCTTCTGCGCCGATGGTACTGCACTGGTTACGGTGTGGGAGAGTAGGTCGCCGCCGAACTTACGTACAGAAGACCCCTGCGGGTCGAGCACCTCGAGTGCTCCCCGCAGGGGTCTTCTGCCATGTCCGCATCTTTTTCGGTTGCGGGCCCTGGTCTCATGGAGCCATGGACGCGGTCGTGTACCCAGACCAGGCGTCGTTCGACGCCATCGCGCACGATCGGCTCGCAGCCGATCCGGTGCGGAACACCGTCGCTCTCACCTCACTCCACCGGGCCCGCCGGCACCCCGACCCGAACCGGCCGCCGACCCTGATCACCTTCCACGACCGCGGCGAGCTCGTCGGCTCCGTCATCCGCACCCTGCCGTGGGTGGTGCAGACCGCGGACCTGCCGCTCGAAGCGCTGGAGCTCGCGGTCGACCGGCTGCGGGAGGTCGACCCGGACCTCCCCGGCGTCACCGGGCCCAGCGAGAAGTCCGAGGCGTTCGCCACAGCGTGGGGACGGCCGTTCCGCGTCACGATGTCCACCCGCCTCTACCGCTTGGGCACCCTGGCGCCCCCGGCGGTCGCGGGCTCCGGCCGGATGGCGACCGAGGACGACGTGCCGCTCCTCGCGCGGTGGCGGAAGGCGTTCGCCGAGGAGGCGTCACCGAACGCGCCCGTGCAGCCGGCCGAGGAGATCATGCGGAGCTCACTGCGGCTCGGCAACGGTCATGCAGTCTGGGAGGCCGGCGGCACACCCGTCGCGTGGGCGGCGGCGAGCGCCCCGATCGCCGGCATGACCCGCGTCGCACCCGTCTACACGCCACCCGGACACCGCCGCCACGGCTACGGCGCTGCCGTGACCGCCATGATCACGCAGTGGGCGACCGGTCGGGGTGCGACCGCGGTCGTCCTCTTCGCCGACCTCGCCAACCCGACGTCGAACTCGATCTACCAGCGGATCGGCTACGCGCCGGTCGAGTACTGGACGGAGCACACGTGGAAGCGTTGACCCACCAGGACATCACCGGGTTCGTGGCCACGGCCGGCGCCTTCCTCGAAGCCGACCCCGTCAACCACAGCGTGCACCTCACCGCCGTCGACGCCGCCCTCCGCGGCCACCGCCGTGCCGCCACGCTCCTCTCCCTGCACGAGAACGGAACGGTGGTCGGCGCGGTGACCAGGATGGCCGGCCGCCCGCTGCACGTCGCCGCGATGCCGCCGGTCGCCGCCCCCGCGGTGGTGGCCGCGGTGCGCGAGCACGACCCGGAGGTCAGCCAGGTCACCGGCCCCCGGGACCGGGTCGACGCGTTCCGCGCGCTGTGGCGTCCCGGCGGTCGTGAGGTCTACGTCCTGCGGCTCTACCGGCTGGGCGAGCTCGTCGAACCGGACGTCCCCGGTGCGGCCCGCCTCGCCACCGCCGCGGACGACGACCTCGTCACCGGCTGGTGGACCGACTTCGTCGAGGAGCTCGACGGGCTGCCCCGCGAGGTGGCCGCGCAACGGGCGCTGGACAGCCGGTGGATGTCCGCGGGCCACGTGCTGTGGCTCGTCGACGGTGTACCGGTGTCCTGGGCGGCGAGCACCACCCCGGTCGGTGGCGTGTCACGCGTCGGACCGGTCTTCACCCCGCGCGAGCACCGCAGGCACGGCTACGCGGCCGCCGCCACCGCCGCGATCAGCCGGTGGGCACGGCAAGAGGGCGCCGACCACGTGGTGCTGACCGCGGATGTCCACGACCCGACGGCGAACTCCGTCTACCGGGGCATCGGCTTCCGGCACGTCTCCGACTGGTCCGAGCACAGCTGGGACTAGTCGAACAGCGCCGACTCCACGGGCCGGTTGCGCACGTGGGAAGAGAACACCAGCGACGTGGTCGTGTCGCCGTAGCGCTGCATGACCTCGACGAGCCCCTCCAGCTCGATCATCGAGCGGCACACCACGCGCAGCAGCCAGCAGTCGTCACCGGTCACGTGGTCGGCGTCGCGGACCTGCGGCAGCGCCAGCACGTGCGAGCGGAACCGCGGCGTGTCGAGCGACCGCACCCGCACCCGCACGATCGACTCGATCGGCAGTCCCAGCCGGGCCGGCGACACGACCGCCGTGTACCCGGTGATCACCCCGAGCGCCTCCAGCCGGCGCACCCGTTCGGTCACCGCGGGCGCGGACAGCGACACCTCACGGGCCAGCGCGGTGAACGACATCCGCCCGTCCTGCTGCAACAACGCGAGGATCTTCCAGTCCAGGGCGTCGAGTTCCACCTGGAAATCATAGGCACAACGCCCGCAACGCCTGGACTTCCGCATGTCCACCGGTGGCGCTGACCAGCAGGATCACCACCATGACCAACGCACTGCGCTTCCCCGCCGCCGACCCGCAGGCCGCCGCCGCGTTCTTCGCCGCCGAGCTCGCGTTCGAGGCCGACCCCGACGACGTGCACCGCGACCTGGTGGACGGCACCGCACGCGGGTTCGTGCTCGTCGAGACCCGCGCCCCGGAGGCGTTCGCGCGCAAGCGCATCCCCGGCGCCATCAACCTGCCCCACCGGGACCTGCCCGAGCAGCTCGACCTCGACCCCGGCCTGGTCTACGTCTGCTACTGCGAGAGCTTCCAGTGCAACGCCGCCACCAAGGGCGCGCTCGCCCTCGCCCGGCGCGGCTACCGGGTCAAGCGGCTCTCCGGCGGCATCACCGCGTGGGAGCAGGCGGGATACCCGGTCGAGGGAGACGGTCAGGTCGCGGCAGGTGTTTCGAAGGTCGCGTGTCATTGCTGAGCCCAGCCGACATAGGCTCACCGGTGTGACGTCTCCGCGTTTGCTCGTGCTGCAGCCCTCGAAGTCCGACCCGCTGGCCAAGCTGGGCGACTGGCTCCTGGCCGACGGCGTCGAGCTCGACCTGGTCATGCTGCCGGAGACGCCGGCACCGGCGAACCTCGACGGCTACCAGGGCGTGATCTGCCTCGGCGGTGAGATGGGCGCACTGGACGACCTCGACCACCCGTGGCTCGCCGACGTGCGGAAACTGCTGTCGAGCGCCGTCGCGAAGCGGCTGCCGACCCTCGCCATCTGCCTGGGGGCGCAGCTGCTCGCGGCGGCCACCGGCGGGCAGGTGCGCAAGGGCCCGAAGGGGCCGGAGGTCGGGGTCCTGCTGGTGGCCAAGCGGGACGTGGCGGCGAACGACCCGCTGTTCGCGGACCTGCCGTTCACCCCGGACGTGCTGCAGTTCCACAACGACGAGGTGCACCTGCTGCCGCCCGGCGCGGAACTGCTCGCGGCGTCCCCGAAATACCCGAACCAAGCCTTTCGGGTCGGAACGAGTGCCTATGGCCTGCAGTTCCACATCGAGACGACTCCGGAAATCGTCTTGAACTGGGCGGCCAAAGACCCTGAATCCGCGGCGTGTGCACGATCACACCACTTCGACCCCGAGTTTCTCGCCGAGGCGCACCGCGACTTCGAAGAGGTCTGGCACCCGTTCGTGCGCAGATTCGCCATGTTGGTGCGGGGAGAACTGTCGCCCGTGGGCGGTTTGAGGACACAACTTCCGTTGGTGTGACGTTACTTTCGTAGGTTTTAAGACTTCCTCCGTTGGCGGTACCGTAACCTCCTGGACAGCTTGTTCGATCCAGCCGGAGGATCATTGTGGATCCCGCTCTTGTAGTGATCATCGTCGTTGTCACTGCTCTCATCTTCGACTTCACCAACGGGTTCCACGACACGGCCAACGCCATGGCCACCTCCATCGCCACGGGTGCGCTGAAGCCCCGCACGGCGGTCGCGTTGTCGGCGGTGCTCAACCTCGTCGGCGCTTTTCTGTCCGTTGAGGTCGCCAAGACCATCTCCGGTGGCATCGTCGACGACGCCAAGATCACGCCCGCGATCATCTTCGGCGGGCTGGTCGGCGCGATCATGTGGAACCTCGTCACCTGGTACGTCGGCCTGCCGTCGAGCTCGTCGCACGCGTTGTTCGGCGGACTGATCGGCGCGGCCTGGGTCTCCTCCGGCGTGGACGCCATCCACTTCGCCAAGGTCGTCGACAAGGTGCTGGTCCCCGCGATCGTGGCGCCGCTGGTCGCGGGTCTCGTCGCGGCCATCGCCACGATCGTCGTCTACCGGCTCAAGAAGGCTGCGGACCCGCGCGTCTCGCACACCGGCTTCAAGGTCGGGCAGGTCGCCTCGGCGTCGCTGGTGTCCCTCGCGCACGGCACGAACGACGCCCAGAAGACGATGGGCATCATCACGCTGGCGCTGATCACGTCCGGCTCGCTCGCCCCCGGCTCGGCCCCTCCCACCTGGGTCATCATCAGCGCCGGTGTCGCGATCGCGCTCGGCACCTACCTCGGCGGCTGGCGCATCACCCACACCCTGGGCCGCGGCCTGACCACCATCGAGCCCGCGCAGGGCTTCGCGGCGCAGACGTCGACCGCGACCGCGATCCTCGCGTCGTCGCACCTCGGGTTCGCGCTGTCCACCACGCACGTCGCGTCCGGCGGCATCATGGGCTCCGGTCTCGGCCGCGACCGCCGCGGCGTCAAGTGGGGCACCATGGGCAAGATGGCCGGTGGCTGGCTGCTCACGCTGCCCGCCGCGGGCATCGTCGGCGCCATCGCCGGCAAGTGGGCCTCCAGCGGCACCGCGGGTGTCATCGGCGTCGCCGTGATCGGTGGCGCTGTGTCGATCGGCATCTGGGTGCTGTCGCGGCGTGAGCCGGTCAAGCCCGAGCACATCGTCGACGAGGTCGCCGCGCAGGCCGAGCTGCACAAGGTGGCGGCATGACCGTCAACTGGGTCGCGCTGCTGCAGGTCTTCGGTGCCACGCTGCTGGTCACCGTGCTCGTGGTGACGTTGTTCGTCGTGGGCATCCGGGCGTTGTCGGGCAACCGCAAGGCCGGTGCGTACGCGAGCTTCGCCGGTTGTGTCGCCGTGGTGCTCTACGGGCTCTCCCTGATCGTGTTCTAGTTCCAGCCGCGCGACGACTAGGTTGGTTCGTGATGAGCGAACCAGGTCGCGCCGCCTCACCAGCCAGATTCGGGCTCACCGAGCCGCGCAGCGAGGAAGTGCTGCGCGGCCTCGGCCTGTACGCCGACCGCCGTCCCGCGGACGGTGCCGAACCGGTGCTCGCCGCGCTCTCCCGCTGCCCCGACCCCGACCTCGCGCTGCGCGGCCTGGAACGGCTGCGAGAGGTCGCCGACTGGGCCCCGCTGTCGGAGGCGCTGCACACCGACGTCGTCGTGCGCGGCCGGCTGCTCGCGGTGCTCGGCTCCTCGACCGCCCTGTCGGACTTCCTCGTCGTGAACCCGGACCGGTGGCGTTCGCTCACCGGACCGGTGGACGTGACGTTGCCCGCCGAGGGCGTCCTGCGCACCGAGTACCGGGCGAAGCTGCTGCTCATCGCGGCCAACGACGTGGCGCACGTGGTCGAACCGGACCTGCCGTACGTGCCGTACGACACCGTTGCCGAGCAGCTGTCCGACCTCGCGGTGTCGGCGCTGCGGCGGTCCCTGGAGCTGGCCGGGGAGAAGGTGAGCGGCGTCGAGAAGTGCCGGCTCGCGGTGATCGCGATGGGCAAGTGCGGTGCGAACGAGCTGAACTACGTCAGCGACGTCGACGTGGTGTTCGTCGCCGAGGGCGACCTCGGCGTGGCGACCCGGCTGGCCAGCACGATGATGCAGATCGCGGGCCACTCGTGCTTCGAGGTCGACGCGGCGCTGCGCCCGGAGGGCAAGGCGGGCGCGCTGGTCCGCACCCTCGACGGGCACGCCTCCTACTACAGGAAGTGGGCGCGGACCTGGGAGTTCCAGGCGCTGCTGAAGGCGCGCCCGGTCGCGGGTGACGCCGAGCTCGGCCAGTCCTACCTGGACGTCGTGCGCCCGTACGTGTGGACGGCGGCCGAGCGGGAGAACTTCGTCGAGGACGTGCAGGCCATGCGCCGCCGCGTCGAGGACCACGTCCCGACCGGGCTCGCCGAACGGGAGCTGAAGCTCGGCCGCGGCGGGCTGCGCGACGTCGAGTTCGCCGTGCAGCTGCTGCAGCTCGTGCACGGGCGCTCGGACGAGGAGCTGCGGATCCAGGCGACGACCGCCGCGCTGGCCGCGCTCGGCAAGGGCGGGTACGTCGGGCGCAACGACGCCGCGGACTTCGGCCGCTCGTACCGTTTCCTGCGCACCCTGGAGCACCGGCTGCAGCTGCAACGGCTGCTGCGCACCCACCTCTTCCCCGCCGACGACGACACGGCGGCGTTGCGCTGGCTCGCCCGGTCCATCGGGCTGGCCGCCGACGGGCAGCGCTCGGAGGGCCAGGTGCTGCTCGCGGAGTTCCGCAGGCACGCGAACCAGGTCCGGCGGCTGCACGAGAAGCTGTTCTACCGGCCGCTGCTGCAGGCCGTGGCCGGCGTGCCGACCGAGGCGCTGCGGCTCACCACGAAGGAGGCGGTGGCCCGGCTCGCCGCGCTCGGCTACACCTCACCCGACGGCGCGTTGCGGCACATCCAGGCGCTGACCCACGGCATGTCCCGGCGGGCGCGCATCCAGGGCGCTCTGCTGCCCGTGCTGCTCGACCTGTTCGCCGGCACACCCGACCCGGACGGCGGGCTGCTCGCCTACCGGAAGGTGTCCGAGGCGCTCGCGGAGACACCCTGGTACCTGCGGCTGCTGCGGGACGAGGGTGCCGTCGTCGAACGGCTCGCGGTGCTGCTCGGCACGTCCCGGCTGGTGCCGGACCTGCTGGTGCGCGCACCGGAGGTGCTGCGGCTGCTCGCCGACACCGAGGCGCTGGTCGGACGCGACCCGCTGACCGTCGGCAACCCGCTGCGCAGCGCCGTTTCGCGGCACCCCGAGCTGGCGCGGGCGGTAGCGGCCGCGCGGTCGTTGCGGCGCCACGAGCTGCTGCGCATCGCCGCGGCCGACCTGCTGGGCCTGATGCCGCTGGAGACGGTGTGCGTGTCGCTGTCCGAGGTGTGGGTGGCGGTGCTGCAGAGCGCGCTCGACGCGGCCGTGCGGTCCGCCGGTGAACCGCTGGCGGCGCTGGCCGTGATCGGCATGGGCCGGCTCGGCGGCCGGGAGCTCGGGTACGGCTCGGACGCGGACGTGCTGTTCGTGTGCCGGCCGTTCGAGGGCGTGACCGACGCCGAGGCCGCGAAGTGGGCCAGCGGCGTCGTCGAGAACATCCGGCGGCTGCTCGGCGCCTCCTCGCAGGACCCGCCGCTGCAGGTGGACGCCGACCTGCGGCCGGAGGGGCGGCAGGGACCGCTCGTGCGGACGTTCGACTCCTACCGCGCCTACTACGGCAAGTGGGCGGAGATCTGGGAGAAGCAGGCGCTGCTGCGGGCCCGGTTCATCGCGGGCGACACCGCGCTGGGAGCGGAGTTCGAGGCGTTGATCGAACCGCTGCGGTACCCGGCCGACGGGCTCGACGCGGCATCGGTGCGGGAGGTTCGGCGCATCAAGGCGCGGGTCGACGCCGAACGGCTGCCGCGCGGCGCCGACCCCAGCACCCACACCAAGCTCGGCCGCGGCGGGCTCGCCGACGTCGAGTGGACCGTGCAGCTGTTGCAGCTGCAGCACTCCGGTGCCGTGCCCGGCCTGCGCACACCGTCCACGATGGCGGCGATGGCGGCCGCGGTGGAGGCGGGACTGCTGACCCAGGACGACGCGACCGAGCTGACCACGGCGTGGAACCTCGCGACGCGCGCCCGCAACGCCGTGACGCTGGTGCGCGGCAAGGCCTCCGACCAGCTGCCGACCTCGGGCCGCGACCTGGTCGCCGTCGCCTCCGTCATGGGGTACCCGCCCGGCGGTGACCCCGGCGAGTTCCTGGAGGAGTACCGCCGCACCACCCGCCGTGCCCGTGCGGTGGCGGAGCGTGTCTTCTACGGTGAGGGACTGTGAAGGCGATTGCGCTCACCGAGTTCGGTGACCCCGAGGTCATGACGTGGCAGGACCTGCCCGATCCGCTGCTCGGCCCCGACCAGGTGCTGGTGGAGGTCAAAGCGGCGGGGGTGAACCCGGTGGACTCCAAGATCCGCGCCGGGTACCTGCGGGGGCTGATGCCGCACCACACGCCGTTGATCCCCGGCTGGGACGTGGCCGGTGTGGTGCGCGCCGTCGGGATCGGCGTGCGGGACTGGCAACCCGGCGACGAGGTCCTCGCCTACGCCCGCAAGGACCACGTGCAGTTCGGTGCCTACGCCGAGCTGATCTCGCTGCCGGACCGCGTGGTCGCGCGCAAGCCATCCACTGTGGACTTCGTGACGGCGGCCGCGTTGCCGCTGGCCGGGCTGACGGCGTTGCAGTCGCTCAAGGCCGTCGGCGCCGGCGAGGAAGATGTCGTGCTGGTGCACGCGGCCGCGGGCGGTGTCGGCCACCTGCAGGTGCAGCTCGCCCGTGAGCTGGGTGCCGCGCGGGTGCTCGGCACGGCGTCACCGCGCAACCACGACTTCGTGCGGTCACTGGGCGCCGAACCGGTCGCGTACGGAGACGCGCTGGTCGACGCGGTGGCCGAGCTCGTGGGCGGTGACGGCAAGGTCGACGCGGTGCTCGACAACGTCGGCGGGGTGGCGTTCGACCAGTCGTTGCGGTTGGTGCGCGACCGGGCGCGGATGACGTCCATTGTGGATGGGCCGCGGGCACTGGAACACGGTGTGACGAACACGTGGGCGCGGCCGAACGCGGAACAGACGCAGTGGCTGGTCGACCTGGTCGCCGCCGGCGCGCTGGAGGTCGAGGTGCAGCGGACGTTCCCGCTGGCGGAAGCGGTTGCGGCACACCGGTTGCTGGACGGCGGCCACGTGCGCGGCAAGGTCGTGCTGACGGTCTAGCCCGGCGGTGCGGGCAGGAGAACGAGGTGTGGGGGCACGCCGGGGCGGCGTGCCCCCTTCGTGCTGCTCAGTCCTCGTCCTCGTCGGGGTCGACTGCGGGAGCGTTGCTGTAGACCTCGACCACCCACTCCTCCTCCAGCGACTCGCCGTCTTCGGCGTCGGGCACGAGGCGGTTGTAGACCCGGACACCGAGATCGAGCACGTCAGCGGCCTGGACCGCTTCGATCGCCTCGGCGGCGGAGTCGACGATTTGCGTGGTGAGCAGCTGCGGGGCCGTGAACTCGGCGACATCTTCAGACACGCGCGGACCCTAGCGCATTGACGTTTCACCCGATCGAGATGAGACTGGCTGCGCTCAGTGGGGGAGCTGTGCCTTGTCGCGGGGGTTTGAACAGAGGAAGTCATGCAGCATCGCAGGGTCACGCGCCGAGGTAAGACGGTGATCGCCATCGGGTCGGTCGCTGCCGTCGTGCTCGCACTGCTCGGAGTGATCCAGTTCATGCTGAGCGGCGAGAACTCCGCGGCGCACCCCAACGTCACGACCACGACGACCACCGCGGACGACCTCTCCACCCCGGACGCCGCACTGGATACCACCGAGCCGTCCGCCGACGTCAAGGTCACCACCGGCTCGTTCAAACAGCAGCGCGGCATGCTCACGATCGAGGTCACCCGAGTAGAGGCCGCGAACGGCCGCATCAAACTCTTCGTGACAGCGACGAACGCGTCCCAGGCCCGCATGACCCTCCCCGTCGACGGCATCGCCGTGCTCGACGACCTGAAGCGCACCTACACCGCCGCGAGCAGCAAGTGGGAAGGCCCCGTCACCCAGGGCAGCTCCACCTCGGGCACCGTCGTCCTCGACGAGAAGCTCGGCGCCGGCGTGAACTCGCTCACGCTGACGTTCTCGTCGATCTCCGGCCAGTTCGCCCCGACCGGCGCCGCCGTCTCCGTCGCCGGTATCCCGCTCCCGAAGTGATTGCCGAAAACCCCGGCGACCCGGACCGTTGACCGGGCTACCGTGGCCACGTGAAGTACCTGTTCTTCTGGGGCCACCAGCCCGAACGCGACGGCACGATCGGCCGCGGCTGCCTCTCCCAGTGGTGGCCGTGCTCGTTCGTCGTTGACGGGCAACGCTTTGCGTCCGCCGAGCACTACATGATGTGGCGCAAAGCGTTGCTGTTCGGGGACTCCGGTGTCGCCACCCGAGTCCTCCAGGCCGCTTCCCCCGCCGAGGCCAAGGCCCTGGGCCGTGTCGTCACCGGTTTCTCCGACGACGAGTGGGTCGCGACCCGGATGGAGATCGTCGTCACCGGCAACCTGGCGAAGTTCTCCCAGGACCCCGCCCTGTCCGCGTACCTGCTGGGCACCGGCACCCGAGTGCTCGTCGAGGCCAGCCCGCTGGACCGCGTGTGGGGCATCGGCCTGGCCGCGGACGACCCGCGCGCGGCGGACCCGTCGTCGTGGCGGGGGCTGAACCTGCTCGGCGAGGCCCTGATGGAGGTGCGCACCCAGCTCGCCGTCCTCTCCGGACAGTCTTCAAGGCCGAGCTGAACCCGTGACCCGTCACGGCCCGTTCGTTCTCATGCAGCCGCAGAACGCAGCCGCGGACGAACGGGAGAGACCATGTTCAGCTACTCAGGACCGGCCCGGCTCGTCTACCCGGACGGCAGCACGGCCGAGCTGGACCGGGTGGACGTGATCGAGGCGGTGACCGGGGGCGTCTGGGCCCTGTCCGGCGCCGCCACGTCCGCCGAGGCGCTCAGCGCCGGCGAGGCCCGCATCCGGCTGCCGACCGGCGGGGAGGCCGACGTCGTGGTGACCGACGTCCGTGACGGGGTGAACGGGTCCAGTGCGACGTTGCTCGGGGCGTGAACGGGACGAGGGCCGGGTGGCTGTTCCCAGTCATCCGGCCCTCGTCGTGAACTACTGGCTCACAGCACCGATCACACGTCGTAGTACAGCCAACGATGTGCGGCTACCTGCGGTTCATCCTGCCGCATCATGCCTGACCTGCTCGTTTCCTTTCGACGTTCATCATCGTTGACCGTCGCTCACCCACGTCCGGCGGCCTGGAGACGGCCTGGCGATGTAGCCCTCCAGTTCACTACGTCACGCCAGCACCTATATGCCCGGTTGCGGAGGTGCCGAGACACTCGTTTAGCTGGTCAAACGGCGCACACGTTGAGAGACGCTAAATAAACGCGACCAATATCGCGACGTACATGACGGAGAAGGTCAAGCGCATGTCACGTTTGCTAAGATAGCTTAATGAATCAGCGGTCGAATAGTGAGCCGAATGGTAGTGAAATTCTCGATGCTCTATCAAAAACTGGATTCTTGTTCGAACAGCAGGTAGCCCGTCGCCTTGAAGGGCGTTCGTACAGTTGTACCGTAGGCTTTGGATATGAAGATCCCGATGAGGGGAAATCGCGGGAGGTTGACATCCTGGCGTATCGATCGATCTATGTGAGTAATGAATACCGTCAATCGATCGGGGTGCGAGTTATTGTAGAGTGCAAAAATACTGAAAACCCATATGTAGCAATAGGTGGACCGCCCAACGAAAGCGAAATCCGTCGAGCGCCGGAAGAGTACCGTTTTCGATTTAAGGATATTCAATACATGCGCGATAGGTTCGTGCATATAGTTCCTGTCTGGAAATGGCTTGAGCTGGATTTGGCGACGGCGAGTTTGCGCAGCTTTTACGGAACTCAGCTTGTTCGTCTTGATAGAAAAGGCGGGGATTGGAACGCGAACAACTCTTCTGTTTTTGATTCAATCGTGTACCCGCTCGCTAAGGCGCTTCGAGCCGTTCAGTGGGGAGAAAAGCACGACGAGTGGCGGAAGGGAAATGACTGGGCTCATGTAGATCTTTGTTTTCCGTTGCTGGTGACCAACGGTCCGATCTTTAATGTCGACACCAGTCATGCGGCTTCACCTCATGTGCAAAAAGTGCCTTGGACCACCGTTGTGCGGGATATAAAAACGAAGAACCTTAAAGGGAAGTTCAATATTGATATAACCTCGTATGATATGCTTGACGACTACATCAGGGATAAAGTCGAATTTCTGGCAAATGAATTGAAGTCGCGTGCGATTGATTATCCTGAGGCGCTCATCACGCATATTACCGACAAGCCTTCGTACAGAAGGCCTCCAAGCGATGCGGATGGTCCGCAAGACGCCTAATTGATGTATCCGTCGACGACGCGCCTGGTAACTAATTCGATGGCAAGGCGGCCTAGCCGTCGCGGCAGTCGATCGCCGTGCCTAGCGCTGGTAGTTATGTGACCGCGCGATCGTCCCGACTGCGGCAGCTGGAAGTAGTTTGCTTGCAACTCATGTCTGCTGGCGTGCCGCCGTCCCGACCATGTGTGCCGATTCCGCGCGCGGCCGACAGGCGGAGCGGGGCGGGAGCCCGGCGTGCCATGATGCGGGGAATCGGTGCAAACGTAAGGCGGGACCGGCTGCGTCGCCGCAGGCGGTGCCTTGATCCCATAGAGTTGAATTCAGCAGTGAATCCTGATCGACAGCGTCGCTGCTACTGGGCGGTTAAAGCACCGACTGGACGAGCGACACAAGTTCGTTGGCGATACCTGGTGCTGCGGCGATCGTGTGCGCGGAAGTCATCGTGTGGTCATCGCCCGAACTGTCCAAGGCAAGTGTCCCGGCCTCACGCGCAAGGAGGATGCCTGCGGCAAGGTCGAGGGTCTTGTTAGACATGACCACCGCACCATCAACGCGCCCCTCGGCCAACCACGCGAGATCATGTGCGGCGGATCCGAACATCCGAACGCGTTCAACCTGGGCGGCAAGCTCGGCGGTGAGGGCGATCCTCTGGCGATTCTTGTTGGCGGCCTCCTCACCCAACGCGTAGTCGCCAATCGCCACGATCGACTTGGACAGTTCGTTTGTCTTGCTTGCTTTGAGCTTCGTCCCGTTGACGAATGCGCCTTCGCCAAGAACGGCGGAGTAGTGAAGATCCAAGTAGGGAAGCGAGATCGCTCCGATCACCGTGCGGTCACCCTGGAGCAGCGCCAGAGAGACACCGCACGGGGGCACACCATGAACGAAATTGGCGGTGCCGTCGATCGGGTCTAGCCCCCACAGGTACAGGCTGTCGGTACTGGCGTCGCTGCGTCCCTACTCCTCACCCACGAAACCGATTTCCGGCGTCGCCTCGGCGAGAAAGGCGCGGACCTCGTGCTCGATCCGTACGTCCACCTCGGTGAAGGTGTCACGGTCGGTCTTCTCGGTGACGGTGTGCGGGCGAGTGGTCTTGATCAGCTCGGTTCCGATCTGGACAGCACACCTGGCCACGTCCGCCAGGTGGTCGAGCTGTTGCATCAAGCAACCTCCCGCGCACGGTCCCACGTGGAGTCGAAGACCTAGGCGAACGTCGTGTAGAGACCAGGCATAGTCTCGTTCTTAATGACTATCGTTGGAGACTCAACTTCGCGGGCGTCCGGCAAGTACGACTGCACCACACATTCTCATTGGTCAATGATGGTGATGTTGAAGCGAAGCGGCTTGTCGTAAACGCGAATCCCGAGTGATCCCGTTGCGCTCGCCGACACCTTCGAGCCGAAACGGCGGATCGCCTCGATGTTCAAGCGCGTGAGGGTGCTGAGGTGCTCATCCGGCAAGCCTTCCTCACGCTCGCGGGCCATAGTGTAGGTGCCGTTCGGGTCGAGGAACAACGCCTTGATGATCATGCCCTGCTCGATCGCGTCGAGGATGCTCCGGTCCGAGTACTGCTGGCAGAACATGTTCAGCGAAAGGCCACCCATGTAGATCTCCCGCATCAGCACGTGGACGGTACGACACGACGGCCGAGGGCCGGGCGACTGAGACAGTCGCCCGGCCCTCGGCCGTCGGTCGATCAGAAGGCCTCTCCTGGAAGCGGCCTGGCTGGGGCTTCAACCGGCGGAACCGCTGGTCAAAGCCCCGCGCCGATCACACGTCGTAGTACAGCGCGAACTCGTAGGGGTTCGGACGCAGGCGCAGCGGGTCGATCTCCTCGGAGCGCTTGTACGAGATCCAGGTGTCGATCACGTCCGGCGTGAACACGCCGCCCTCGAGCAGGAACTCGTGGTCGGCCTCCAGGTTGTCCAGCACCGCGTCGAGGGTGGCCGGGACCTGCTTGACGTCGCGGGCCTCCTCGGGCGGCAGCTCGTAGAGGTCCTTGTCGATCGGGGCCGGCGGCTCGATCTTGTTCTTCACGCCGTCGAGGCCCGCCATGACCATCGCCGAGAACGCGAGGTACGGGTTGCCCGAGGAGTCGGGGCAGCGGAACTCGATGCGCTTGGCCTTCGGGTTGTTGCCCGTGATCGGGATGCGCACGCACGCCGAGCGGTTGCGCTGGGAGTAGACCAGCGACACCGGGGCCTCGTAGCCGGGGACCAGGCGGTGGTAGGAGTTCACCGTGGGGTTGGTGAACGCCAGCAGCGACGGCGCGTGGTGCAGGATGCCGCCGATGTAGTGGCGGGCGGTGTCGGACAGGCCCGCGTAGCCGCTCTCGTCGTGGAACAGCGGCGCGCCGTCCTTCCACAGCGACTGGTGCGTGTGCATGCCCGAGCCGTTGTCGCCGAACAGCGGCTTCGGCATGAAGGTGACGGTCTTGCCGGCCTGCCAGGCGGTGTTCTTGATGATGTACTTGAACAGCATCAGGTCGTCCGCGGCGTGCAGCAGCGTGTTGAACTTGTAGTTGATCTCGGCCTGGCCGCCGGTGCCGACCTCGTGGTGGGCGCGCTCGACCGTGAAGCCCTGGGCCTCCATGTTGAGGACCATCTGGTCGCGCAGGTCGGCGTAGTGGTCGTTCGGGGTGACCGGGAAGTACCCGCCCTTGTACTTGACCTTGTAGCCGAGGTTGCCGCCCTCTTCCTCACGGCCGGTGTTCCACCAGCCGGAGACCGCGTCGATCTTGTGGAACGAGGAGTTCCCGGTGGTGTCGAACTGGATCGAGTCGAAGATGTAGAACTCGGCCTCGGCACCGAAGTACGCGGTGTCCGCGATGCCCGAGTCGGTGATGTACTGCTCGGCCTTGCGCGCGATGTTGCGCGGGTCACGGCTGTACGCCTCACGCGTGAACGGGTCGTGCACGAAGAAGTTGACGATCAGCGTCTTCTCGATGCGGAACGGGTCCACACGCGCCGTGTACAGGTCGGGCAGCAGCAGCATGTCCGACTCGTGGATCGACTGGAAGCCACGCACGGAGGAGCCGTCGAAGGCAAGACCCTCTTCGATCGCGTCGGCGTCGAACGCCTTGGCCGGCAGCGTGAAGTGCTGCATCACGCCGGGCAGGTCGCTGAACCGCACGTCGACGAACTTGACACCCTCGTCGGTGATGAACTTCAGCACCTCGTCGGAATTCTTGAACACCCTCGTCGACTCCTTGGCTATGGATTACGGCTGGCCATCACGAGCGACCGTATGTCGGCGGTGTTGCCCGTCCGTCACTCGGATGTTTCGCCAGTGTTAACGGGGCCGTCCGAGTGGGCAAGACGACCTGCCGGTCCTCACCCGTTGAGCACGGCCTTACTCTGGAGGGGTGAGCAGGTGGACCGGTTCGTGGCTGTCAGGACCCCGCTCGGTACTCGAACCGGGCGAGGACTCGAACGACGGCAAGCAGCAGCGTTGGCGTGGCGAGCGGCACGGCTTCCCGGAGAAGGGGCCGGGCTCCATCGCCTCGGTCGGGCGGCGCACGTTCGCCATCCTGCTCGACTTCTTCCTGTCCGCGGGGGTCGCGGCGCTGTTCACGCGCCCGGAGCTGCCGCGCAACTGGAGCCTGCTCGCCTGGTTCGTCATCACGGTCGTCGCCGTGGCGTTCTTCGGCTTCACCCCTGGTCACGCCGTGTTCGGCCTGCGGGTGGCGCGCATCGACGGCAAGGCGTTCGTGCACCTGCCGCGCGCGCTGCTGCGGACGGTCCTCATCTTCCCGCTGATCCCGGCGCTGGTCTGGGACTCGGACGGCCGCTGCCTGCACGACAAGGCCGCCGGCACCGTCGTCATCAAGGTCAGATAGCCCGCAAGAGACCCCCTGAACAGCGAGAAGGCCCGGCGCACGAGGTGTGCCGGGCCTTCTCGCGTGCTGGTGCTGGTTGGTGCTGGTGCTGTGGTGCGTGGCGTGGTGACCGAGGTCAGCGGCGGCGCAGCGTGCGCTGGACGTTGCGCATCTTCGCGCCCTGCGGCATCGGGCCCTTGGGCAGCGCGGCACCGCGGCTCGCGAGCGCCGCGAGACGGGCGTCGAGCGTCTCGACCTGGGCCGTCGTGATGTTGCGCGGGAGCTTCATCAACGTCGACTGCAGCTTCTTGAGCGGCACCTGGCCCTCGGCGGAGCCGATGATGAAGTCGTAGATCGGGGTCTCGCCGACGACGCGGGCGATGCGCTTCTTCTCCTGCGCGAGGAGCGGCTTCACCCGGTGCGGCGCGCCCTCGGCGACCAGGACCACACCCGGACGGCCGAGCACGCGGTGCACGGCGTCGAGCTGGGTGGTGCCGACGACGGCGGGGGTGACCCGCCAGCGGCCGCGCAGGTTCTCGAGCGCCCACGCACCGGCACCGGGCTGGCCGTCGGCCTTGCGGAAGACGTTGCTCTGCACCCGGCGGCCGAAGATGATCACGGCCAGCAGCGCGCCGATCGCGATGCCCAGCGGCACGAACATCCAGACCGCGTCGAAGACCAGGCCCAGGACCACGGCGATCGCGGTGACGCCCAGCAGCGCACCGAGCATCAGCGGGATGAGCGCCTTGTCCTCGCGGCGTTGCATCTTGAACGCCTCGAAGATCTGCTTGCGCCGCTCACGTGATGCCGCGCGGCGAACCTTCGCCGCTTCCTTGGCAGCCGCCTTGTCCTGCTTACCAGCCATGCTCACCAGGATACGGCGCGCTGGTCTCGGAGTTGCATCGGCCGTCTGCGAGACTGCCCGGCTATGGACGCGTTGCTGGAGGGTCTTGATCCGGAACAGCGTGCAGCGGTCGAGGCTCCACGCGGCCCGGTGTGCGTGCTCGCGGGTGCCGGCACCGGCAAAACGCGCACCATCACCCACCGGATCGCCTACCTGTGCCAACGCGGCCACGTCGCCCCGTCGCAGGTCCTCGCCGTCACGTTCACCAAGCGCGCCGCGGGGGAGATGCGCACCCGGCTGCGCTCGCTCGACGTGCACGGCGCGCAGGCCGTGACGTTCCACGCCGCCGCCTCCCGTCAGCTGCGCTACTTCTGGCCGCGCGTCATCGGCGGGCCGCGCTGGGAACTCGTCGACCAGAAGATCCGCGTCGTCGCCCGCGCCGCCGCACGCCTGGGCCTGCCGACCGAGACCGACGCGCTGCGCGACCTCACCAGCGAGATCGAGTGGGCGAAGGCGTCGCTGCTGACCCCGGAGGACTACCCGCTCGCGGCCTCCCGCGCCGCACGCGACATCCCGGCGCCCGCCGAGCAGGTCGTGAAGCTCTACCTGACCTACGAGCAGCTCAAGAACGAGGCGATGCTGCTCGACTTCGACGACCTGCTGCTGCACACCGCGGCCGCGCTGGAGGACAACGCGGAGGTCGCCCAGGAGTTCCGCGACCGCTACCGCTGCTTCGTCGTCGACGAGTACCAGGACGTGACGCCGCTGCAACAGCGCGTGCTCGACGCGTGGCTCGGCAGCCGCGACGACCTGACCGTCGTCGGTGACGCGAACCAGACCATCTACTCGTTCGCGGGTGCCTCGCCGCAGCCGTTGCTCAACTTCCCCCGCCGTTTCCCCGAGGCCGTGGTGGTGCGGCTGGAGCGCGACTACCGCTCCACGCCCCAGGTCGTGGGACTGGCCAACGAGGTCATCAAGTGGGCCCGTGGACGCCCGGCCGGCTCCCGCCTCAACCTCATCGGGCAGCGACCGGAGGGCCCGGCGCCGCGGTTCCACGAGTTCGACGACGAACCCGCCGAGGCGGACGCGGTCGCGCGGCGCGTCAAGACGCTGCTCGACGAGGGCGTGGCGGCGTCCGAGATCGCGATCCTCTACCGGGTCAACGCCCAGTCCGAGGTCTACGAGCAGGCGCTCGCCGCGCAGGGCATCCCGTACCTCGTGCGCGGCGGCGAGCGGTTCTTCGAACGCGCAGAGGTGCGCCAGGCGATGATCACACTGCGCTCGGCCGGCGAGATGAGCGGCAGCCTGCCCGACGTGACGCGCTCGCTGCTGGAGAAGGTCGGCCTCACCGACGAGCCACCCACGGGCGGGTCCGCGCGCGAACGCTGGGAGTCGCTGCTCGCCCTCGTGGAGCTCGCCGAGGAGCTGGCTTCCACCGTGCCCGACGCCGACCTGCCGCGGTTCTGCGCGGAACTGGACATGCGCGCCGAGGCACAGCACCCGCCGACCGTCGAAGGCGTGACGCTGGCGTCGCTGCACGCGTCGAAGGGCCTGGAGTGGGACGCCGTGTTCCTCGTCGGACTCGTCGAGGGCACTATGCCGATCCAATACGCCGACGGCGACGAGGCGAAGGTCGAAGAAGAACGCCGCCTTCTGTACGTAGGCGTCACGCGCGCGCGTGAACACCTTTGGATGTCGTGGGCGTTGTCGCGCGCAGCGGGCGGCCGTAAGTACCGACGCCGTTCCCGTTTTCTCTACAACCTCGTGCCGGAGAGCCACCCCGCGGCACGCGTACCGGCCGGTGCCGCATCCCAACGGCCTCCGTTGATGAAGAAGGAGAAGCCGACCTGCCGGCTGTGCTCCTCGACGCTCAACGAAGCGCAGGCCATCAAGCTCGGCCGCTGCCGCTCCTGTCCGTCCGATGTGGACGAAGAACTCCTCGAAGCGCTGCGCCGGTGGCGGGCCGGCCGGGCGCGCGAGCTGAAAGTGCCCGCGTACGTCGTCTTCACCGACGCGACCCTGATGGCGATCGCGGAGCAACGACCCAGGGATTCGGCCGGGCTCGTCGCGATCTCGGGCATCGGCGCCTCGAAGCTCGACAGGTTCGGCAACGACGTGTTGGGCCTGGTGAGGGCCGGTGTGGGCGACTCGGCCACCTGATCGGGACAAGTTTCGTTAAATAGGTTGCACGCCCCAGGTACGGGGTCATAACCTGCTCATGCCGGGTCCGGAGGACCCGTCTGGGGAAGAAGAACTACTACTCAGCTCGCAGAGAGCTCTCCGAGGGAGGTGCCGATCGTGAAGAAGTTCGAAATTTCGCGCGCACTCGGCCTCCCCGTGACCGAGCGCTTCTGTGCGCCCGCAACCGCTCCGGCCATGTGGCAGAAGTCTGCCCACAGGTCAGCGGAACTGCTGGGCCGTGAGCGCGCCACCGGACTGCTCGTGGAGCAGCCGGTCCTGCGCCCAACCGTCGATGACGTTCCCAACTACACGAATGCGCTGTCCGCGCATCAAGTGAGAAGGCTCCTGCCGACCCCATAGAGGGGTCGTAGGACCACCAGGCTCACGAAGGCCGCGGACTCGCACAGAGTCCGCGGCCTTCGTGTTTTTTGCTGTACCCCACACAAGGAGAAAAACCTGATGTTGACCGCGACTGTCCCGCTCACCGGCGAGACACTTCCGGACCTCGCGGAGGGGCTTGACCTGCCCTGCCGCACCCACAACCCCGACCTCTGGTTCGCGGACGCCCCGGCGGAGCTCGAGAAGGCGAAGACCTTCTGCGGGACCTGCCCGGTGCTCGCCGAGTGCCTCGCGGGAGCCCTCGCGCGGCACGAGCCGTGGGGTGTCTGGGGTGGCGAGATCTTCGAGCGCGGTGTCGTCATCGCTCGCAAGCGGCCCCGTGGCCGTCCGCGCAAGGACGCGGCGGCGGCAGTGGCTTCTTCGGACAAGACGGAGGCGGCGGCGTGAACACCTCGGTGATCAATCTCGACGCAATGCCCGCGTACACGAACGAAGGACTGCACCCCATGTCTCTGCAAGAAGAACTCGTGCGGATACGAATACAAGAAGCCCAGAGGTACGCGGAAGAGCAACGCCTGGCGAACCGCCTCGCGTCAGCGCAACGTTGGCGCAGGTTGTCGCGATGGGCGGGACGCAGAGCAGCTCGCCTCGACCTCTGACAGTCACGAGCGGAGGCCGTCGTCCACGAGAAGGTGGATGGCGGCCTCGGCCGTTCCTCCGTACCGTCTTCCTTTGTGCCGCACCACACCCACGACGGAATCGACTGGTCGTCCCGCCTCTCGGGCATGAGGCGCTACGGCGCACTGCAGGCCGAAGCGCTGTCCGCGGTCGCCCGCAGACTCGTCGCACCACTCCCGGACTCACCCGTCGTGATGGACGTCGGCTGCGGCGCCGGCTCGATGTCCGTCCCCCTGGTCGCCGCACTCCGCGACCACGGCGGCGGCGTCCTGGTCCTGGTCGACGCCACCCCCGAACTCCTCGACGCCGCCTGCGCCGCCGCCCGCACCGAGGGCGAGGGCGTGGTCTCGGTGAAGCCGGTCCTCGCCGACCTCGCCGCGGAAGACCCGCTCTCCTTCACGGGCCCGGTCGAGCTCATCTGGGCCTCCCGCGTCATCCACCACCTCCCCGACCAGCTGCGCGGCATGCGCCGCCTGGCCTCCGCACTGGCCCCCGGCGGCTGGCTGGCCCTGGCCGAGGGCGGCCTCGAAACCCGCTTCCTGCCCTGGGACCTCGGCGTCGGCGACCCCGGCCTCCCGGACCGCATGGCCGCGGCCCGCGCCGAGTGGTTCGTCTCGATGCGCGAGAACATGGCCGGCTCCGTCCGCCTGCCGGTCGGCTGGAACGTCGCCCTGGCCGACGCCGGCCTCGGCGACATCGGCTCCTTCAGCTTCGTCGTCGACCACCCGGCCCCGGCGAAGCAGCAGGTCCGCGACTGGGCGGTGGACCGCCTGACGTGGCTGGCCGAGATCACCGGCCCGTACCTGCACCCCGCGGACCGCGACGCTCTGCGCCGCCTGCTCAACCCGGCGGACTCCGAGTACGTCGGTGCTCGGGAGGACGTGTTCCTGCTGGAGACCGACACCGTCCACGTGGGACGGCGGCGGTGACGGCGTGCCACAGGTGCGGGCGGTCGCGGGCGTCCGTTTCTGAGCTGGAGCTGTTGGCCTGGTCGTCGGAGCGGATCGGGGGGACGGTTCGGTGGTTGTGTCACGCGTGCGCGAAGGCGCATGTGCGGGACATCGAGGGGAAGTTGCCGGACGAGTACTGGCGGTGAACGGCTGGTGCGGGTGAGGCTGGCTGGCTTGGTGGTGGGCTGGCTTGCGTGAGCCGGGCTGGCTTGAGTGGGTTGGCTTGCGTGGGTTGGCTTGCGTGGACTGGGCTGGGCTGGGCTGGCCGTTGGCTGGGCTGGCCGTTGGCTGGGCTGGCGTTGGCTGGGTCGGTACGGGTGAGCTTGGCCGGCTTGCGTGGGGCTCGCTGCCTTGAGCGAGCTTGGTCGGTTCGCGCGGGTGGGCTGTAGGGACGGCTGTTCGAGCTGAGTGGTGGGCGTCGGCGTGGGCGTTGTTGGTCCGGCGGTCGTATTCGGGCTTGGCTGGTTCGTGTCGGCTTGAGGCGTGTCGGGTGCTGTCTTCGTTCCTGCGGGGGCTGGCCGCCTCACGCGCGCTTCCCCATTGCGGGCGAGCGAGAACGGGAATCCGGACCGGCTTCACTCGAAAGAGTGGCCGAATAGGTGCTGGCAGCGGCGAGGCAGAGATCGAGAGCCAGCGTGCAGCGGTCGCGGCAGGGCACGACCACGCGCAACGCACGCCGCAAGCAACGAAGACCCAAGCAACGCAGACCATTGACCAGGCAGGTCAACGCGACCCATCCGGGCAGTCAGAAGTGGGCGCGCTGAGGGGGAACGGGTACAGGTGCTGTAAGGCCTGCCTGACCAGCGCCGTTCCGCGGCGAGGGCTCAGCTCCAGCTCCTCGTGCAGATCGCGCGGCGTGCACAGGCCCGCGGCCACCACGGCGTCGAGTGCGGCCACGACCGCGCGGGCGTCTTGTTCGCGGCGCATGAGGTCCAGGGTTGCGCGGGCCGGGGAGGCCAGGCGGAGGCCGTCGTGGTGGATGACGGTGGGTGGGCGGGTTGTGCGTTCGAGGAGCAGGTTCGGGTGGGAGCGGCGGGTGTTCTGGGTGCCCAGCACGTGGATGTGGCGGGGTAGGGGGAGGCGGGCGCCCTGGCGGGTCAGGGCGTCGGCGCCGGTGATCACGGAGGACGGGCCGGCGTAGGACAGGGCTGCGTGCAGGCGGTCCAGGCGGGTAGGCGGTGAAGGCTTTTGGAGGACTACGCCGGGCAGGAGGAACTGCCAGGGGCCGGACGGTAGGCAGCGGCGGAGGATCTCCCGCGAGGAGAGGCCGGATTTGCGCAGGTCAGCGGTCGTGGTGATGGGCATGGGACAAGCTTGGGGCAGACACCGGTGGGGGAAGGGACCTCGGAGGCAAGCTGTGGACAACTTCCGCCATGTTCACTCGACGGAGTGGAGAGGCCGCCGGCTCACGGCTCCTCGAAGCCCGGCTGCCACCGCGCCACGATCTCGCGCGCGGTCACGTGGGCGTCGAGCTGGCAGAGGATGCCGGTCGCGCCCAGCGTCACGCGGTGGATCAGCAGGTACTGCGGCGGCAGGTTCAGCGAGCGGCCCGTCTGGGAGTCGGGGCTGCGCAGGTCGCCGACCCGTTCGGCCTGCGACTGCAGCCAGCGGCGGGTGAAGTGGAACGACTCGGTGCGCAGCGGTTCGACGAACGGGGCCAGGTAGCCCAGGACGTCCTCGCCGTCGAGGGACATGCCCTCGCGGATGAAGTTCTCGGTGCGCAGGAGGTCGACCAGGTCGTCGGGGCGGCCGTCGAGGGCCAGGCGGGTCATGCGGCCGAGGGTTTTCGGGAGGCCGTCGGGGAGGCGGGCCACGGCGCCGAAGTCGATCACGCGCAGGCGGCCGTCGGCGCCCAGCATGAAGTTGCCGGGGTGCGGGTCGGCGTGCAGCAGGCCGGAGCGGGACGGGGCCGAGAAGTGGAACTCCGACAGCAGTTGGCCCGCGCGGTCGCGGTCCTCGGGTGAGCCCTCGCGGATGATCTTCGCGAGGCCCACGCCCTCGGTCCACTCGGTGACCATCACCTTCGGCGACGAGGCGATGACGCGGGGGACGACGACGTGCGGGTCGTCGTCGAAGGCCTTGGCGAAGGCGCGCTGGTTGGCGGCCTCGTCGCGGTAGTCGAGCTCCTCCAGGTACCGGTCGCGCAGTTCCTCCAGCAGGGGGCGCACGTCGGTGCCGGGCATGACCGCCTGCAGCAGGCGGGAGAAGCGCAGCAGCTGCTTCAGGTCGGCGCGCAGGGCTTCGTCGGCGCCGGGGTACTGGACCTTCACGGCCACGTCGCGGCCGTCGTGCCACACGGCGCGGTGCACCTGGCCGATCGAGGCCGAGGCCGCCGGGTCGTCGTCGAACGACTGGAAGCGCTTGGTCCAGGAGGCGCCGAGCTGTTCGGCGAGCACGCGGTGGGTGGTGCGGGCGGGCATCGGCGGGGCGGCGGTCTGCAGCTTCGTCAACGCCTCGCGGTACGGGGCGGCGAGCTCGTCGGGCACGGCCGCCTCGAACACGCTGAGCGCCTGGCCGAACTTCATGGCGCCGCCCTTGAGCTGGCCCAGGACGGCGAACACCTGCTCGGCGGTCTTGGCGGTGACCTCGGCGTTGACCTCGTCGGCTGCGCGTCCGGTCAGTCGCTTGCCCCAGCCGCCGACCACCCGGCCCGCCACCCCGAGCGGGAGGCTCGCCAGCTTGGCGGTGCGCTGCACGGCCTTGCGCGGAATCTCGGTCACCCGGCCATGGTATGTGCGCTGCACTGACAGTCAGGGTGCGGATACCAGCTCCGCCTCTCAGCAACCCCCGTGACCAGGTCCAGCTCGAGAGTGGCGTTGAGCACTGGCGGCGGTGCCTGCTCGGGTCCGCGGACGTGGCGCAGCGACTCCAGCACCTGCGCGACGGCGAGCGCGGCGGTGCCGGAGGCGAACAGGACGTCGTAGGAGGCGGGTTTGCCCACGAGCTGCGCGGCGATGGCCGGCCACGCCTCGTCGTGGTCGGTGCGGTGCAGGTCCGCGCAGTTCAGGCAGCTGGTGCGGCCGGGCAGCACGAGCGGGCCGACGATGCCCACGCCCTCACGGACGCGCACGGCCAGATGAGGTGTGCGGGCGGCCATCAGGCCGGAGACGACGGCCGGATCGGGGACGAGGGTCGCGGCGAGCACCACGAGGTCGGCGTGGTGGGCGAGCCGGACACCGGACTCGGCGAGCAGCGACGTCATCGCGAGGGAGAGGTGGGTGGAGCCGAACACGGCGGCCGTGGCACCCCTGGACGGGGAGGGGGACTCCAGCAGTCCCACCTGGTCGAGTGATTCCAGGACGGTGGTCAGCAGGGCCGGGTCCTCACCGCGGCTGCGGAGTCTTTCACCCAGTTCAGCGAGGGTGTGGCGGCCGTCGAGGACGAGCAGCTCGTCGACCAGGGCGTCGGGCAGCTCGTCGATCACCACGGCGTGCTTCGGGTCGGTGCCGACCTGCACGACGCCGGGGCCGCGGCGCACCACGGGCAGGCCGCTGCGCACTCGGGGGCGTGTGTCCACAACGGAAGACTGGCAGGGGGCGGTGCCCCCTGCCAGCGGAAACGTCAGACCTTGGACTTGCCGAGGATCCGCGTCATCTTCGTTCCGCAGACAGGGCAGGTGCCCTTCGCCATGCGCCGGCCGTTGGTCTCCTCGACATTGCCGTCGAAGTCGCGCTTCTCCCGGCACTTGACGCAGTAGCCGTTGTACTTCTCGGCCACAGCCCCTCCCTTGCAGTTGTGAGTGCGGACACACTCGGGGACCTTGGCGCGACGGTACCTCTGCGAGGCGGTGATCCCGCGCATGTCGATCTCGCGCGTGTCCAGCCGCCGTTCGGTGGAACTTCACCCGCCGGGTGCCCGCCTGCGGCCGGTTGGGGGCCCAAAATTGTCGGTGCCGCCGATTACGGTTACTGCATGGCCGAACCGCGGGTGGAGGTGCGGCGGAGCTCCCGGCGCCGCCGCATGGTCAGCGCGTACCGGGAGGGCGACACCGTCGTCGTCCTTCTGCCGGCACGGATGACCAAGGGGGAAGAGAAGCACTGGGTGGCGGAGATGTTGAGCCGCCTCCAGCGCAGTGAGACGCGCAGGAAGTCGCCTGCGCGGACGTCCGACGAGGCGCTGATGGCGCGGTGCGCCGAGCTGTCGGTGCGATACCTGGACTCGCTCGCCGACCCGGTGAGCGTGCGCTGGGTGCCGCCCATGCGCACGAGGTGGGCGTCGTGCACACCGACCGAGGGCACGATCCGCGTGTCCGAGCGGTTGCGCGACGTGCCGCCGTGGGTGCTCGACTACGTGCTGGTGCACGAGCTCGCGCACCTGCTGGTCCCAGGGCACGGCAAGGACTTCTGGGAGTGGGTGCACCGCTACCCGAAGTCCGAGCGGGCCATGGGCTACCTGGAGGGCATCTCGGCCGCGGCCGGACTGGGCCTCTCGGAAGACTGATCTTCAGCAACGCGAAGCGCCCGGCGGGGTGTGCCCGCCGGGCGCTTCGCACGTCTGACCGGTGCCCTCGGGCTCAGCTGTCCTTGGGCTTGTCGCCGTCCTGCGGCTCGTCCGACTCCGGGGTCGCCTCGGTGGCCTTCTCGCCGTCCTCGGCGCGCATGGTGCGCTCGAGCTCGGCGATCGGGTCCTCGAGCGCCTTGCGGGTGTTGGCGAGCCGCTCGGCGAACTCCAGCGGGTCGTCCAGGTCCTCGGTGGTCGGGATCAGCTCGGCGTGCTCCCACACGCCGTCGCGGACCTCGACGCCGTGCTGGTCGCCGACGAGCTTCCACAGCGCGGAGGCGGCCCGCAGGCGCCGCGGCCGCAGCTCCAGGCCGACGAGTGTGGCGAACGTCTGCTCGGCCGGGCCACCGGAGGCACGGCGGCGGCGCAGCGTCTCGCGCAGTGCGGGCGCACCGGGCAGCCGGTCGGCCACAGCGGCGTCGACCACGACGTCCACCCAGCCCTCGACGAGGGCGAGGAGGGTCTCCAACCGGTTCAGCGCGGCCTTCTGCTCCGGGGTCGTCTGCGGTTCGAGCAGACCGGAGCCCATGGCCTCCTCGATGGAGGCCGGGTTCGACGGGTCGATCTGGCCGGCGAGCTGCTCCAGCGCCGACGTGTCGACCTTGATGCCCTTGGCGAACTCCTCGACGGTGTCGAGCAGGCGCTGCCGCAGCCACGGCACGTGCGTGAACAGGCGCTGGTGCGCGGCCTCGCGGGCGGCGAGGAACACCATCACCTCGGAGGCGGGGCGCTCCAGGCCCTCGGTGAACTTCTCGATGTTCGCCGGCAGCAGCGCGGCCGTGCCCTCGGGGCCGAGCGGCAGGCCGACGTCGGTCGAGGTGAGGACCTCGGCGCCGAGCTGCGCCAGTGCGTTGCCGAGCTGGGACCCGAACGCCATGCCGCCCATCTGCCCGAGCATCGACAGCAACGGGCCCGCGGCCTGCTTGGCCTCGGCCGGCATCGCCTCGACCCACGCGCCGGACATGCGCTGCGCGACCGGGTCGCACAGCCGCTGCCAGGTCGGGATGGTGCGCTCAATCCAGTCGCGGGCGGTCCACGCCTGCGTGGTGCGGGTGCCCGCGGGCAGCGAGGTGACGGGGTCGAGCCACATCTCGGCCAGGTGCACGGCGTCGGTGACCGCGCCCGACTGGTCGGCGGCGAACCCGACGGTGGTCTGCGAGGAGGACAGCTGCTGGAACGCGATCTGCTTCGCGAGGTCGTAGTTCACCGGCCCGCTCGACGTCCCTGCGCTGCTCAGCATCGCGCCCAGCTGGCTCAGCATGTTGCCCAGCTGGTTGAAGTCGAACGGGTTGTCCCCCGGTTGCCCGTCCTTGTCGTCGGGGTTGTGCGGGCTGAACCCGAACGGCACGTCACTCATGCCTCTACCGTACGCGGATCGACATGGTCGTACGCTGTTCAGCCGTGAGTGAAACCGTCACGACCGCACCCGCTCCCGTGCCCCCGCCGAGGGAACGCGGACTGACCCGCCGGACGTGGACGCTGATCGCCAGCTTCCTGGTCGTGGCGATCCTCGGAACAGCGGGCGGGTTCGCCCAGGTTCCGTACGTCGCGCTGGGCCCCGGCCCCACCTACGACGTGCTCGGCAAGGTCAAGGACGCCGACGTCGTGTCCATCGACGGCCAGAACACGTTCCCCACGCAGGGCACCCTGCGGATGACGACGGTCTCGCTCACCAACGACCTGTCGCTCTTCGGCGCGCTGGGCCTGTGGCTGTCCGGCCGCTACGCCCTCGCGCCGAAGGAGGACTTCATCAAGCCCGGCCAGACCGAGGAGGACGTCCAGCGCGACAACGAGCAGGCGTTCAGCGAGTCGCAGACCTCCGCCGAGGTCGCCGCGCTGCACTACCTCGGCTATCCGGGCAAGGTGGTCGCGAACCAGGTCACCAAGGGCAGCCCCGCGGAGAACGTCATCCCGCTCGGCGCCCGCATCATCGCGGTGAACGGCAAGCAGGTGCAGAGCGCCGCCGACGTGAGCGCCGCGCTGGAGAACACCAAGCCGGGCGACCGCATCGAGGTCGCCTTCGAGCAGGACGGCACCTCGAAGTCGACCCAGCTCACCCTCGGCCAGCGCCCCGACGACCGCCCGTCCGGCTTCATCGGCATCTCGCCCGTCGACCGCGCCGACGTGCCGTTCAAGATCAAGATCAGCCTGTCGGACGTAGGCGGCCCCTCGGCCGGCCTGATCTTCGCGCTGGCGATCGTCGACAAGCTGACCCCCGGTGAGCTCAACGGCGGCAAGGCCATCGCGGGCACCGGCGAGATCCAGGGCGACGGCGCGGTGAAGCCCATCGGCGGCATCGCGTTCAAGATGGTGGCGGCGAAGGAGGCGGGGGCGACCGCGTTCCTCGTGCCCGCCCAGAACTGCACGGACGCCAAGCAGCAGGCGCCGGAGGGCCTCACGCTGATCAAGGTCGAGAACCTGAAGGACGCGGTCTCGTCGCTGGAGGCGCTGAACAAGGGCCAGCCGACGCCGGGCTGCTGACCCGCGGGCCCGCTGACCTGACGGTTTCAGCCACGGGCGAACAGCACGAACGCAGCCCCGCCGTGATCACACGGCGGGGCTGTGCCAGCCTGGAGGCGTGACGACTAGGGCCGCAGCGTGGCGAGCAGCGCGTCGGTGAGGTTCGGGGCCAGCTCGGGGTGTTCGACGAACTCCTCGGGGACCTCGACCGTGCCGCGCAGGCGCAGCACGCAGGAGACCGTGCCGTCCCTGAGAACGGCCGCGACCAGGCGCGCCTCGCGGCGGGACGGGTGCTCGGCCGCGAACCTGCGGGCCGCCTCGTCGTCGAGCTCGCCGTGGTGCAGCTCGGTCTCGGCTTCCGGGGGCAGGACGACGATCTCCTGGGCCAGTGCGCACCCGGTGACGGCCGGGGGCCACTCGATGCCCGCGAGCGCGTCGGCCAGGTCGCCTTCGAGGGCGTCCTGGGCGATCGGCGTCAGCGGGGAGGCCGCCGGGTCGAGCTGGGCGCGGAGCTCTGGCTGCTGGGCGATCAGGTCGGACGTCGCCACGAGGGCGAAGAGCTGCGGGGGCTGCTCCCAGCCGCCGGCCGCTACGAACTCTTCTACCTCGCGGGCGACCGTCGGGAGGACGACCGCTGGCGTTTCACTCGCTGACACGCGTGTCATCGTAAGACGGCGCACTTCACGGGAACCCAGGGCGTCGTCCGTAGAGTTGGACTAAACGTACGTATCGATTTACCGCGATCCAGGAGCGTGCCTCGTGGCCACACGGCCTCCGGTCGGACTGCCGAAACTGTCCCGGCGCAGCCGAATACTGCTCATCGTGGGTGTCGTGCTCCTGTTCGGTCTCATCACGGGATCGCGGCTGCTCGACACCTACGTGAACTGGCTGTGGTTCGGCGAGGTCCAATTCCGCAACGTCTACAGCACAGTGCTGCTCACCAGGCTGGGGTTGTTCCTGGCCGTGGGGGTCGTGGTCGGCGGCATCGTCGGGCTGAACCTCTGGCTCGCCTACCGGGCGCGGCCGGTGTTCGTCCCGGTGTCGGGGCCGGACGACCCGGTGGCGCGCTACCGCACCGTCGTCATGCGGCGGATGCGGTTGTTCTCGATCGGCATCCCGGTGTTCGTCGGGCTGATCGCGGGCGCGTCGGCGCAGGCCGAGTGGCAGCAGGTCCAGCTGTTCCTCAACGGTCAGCCGTTCGGCATCACCGACCCGCAGTTCGGCCACGACATCGGCTTCTACGCCTTCCAGCTGCCGTTCTACGAGTGGCTGCTGTCGTGGCTGTTCATCACCACGGCCGTGTCGTTCATCGGCGCGGTGATCGCGCACTACCTCTTCGGCGGCATCCGGCTGGCCGGTCGCGGCGGGCAGCTCTCGGGTCCGGCGCGGCTGCACCTGGCACTGGTCGCCGGCACGTTCGTGCTGCTGAAGGCGGTCGCGTACTTCTTCGACCGGTACGAGCTGCTGCTGCACGAGAACGAGAAGTTCGTCGGCGCCAGCTACACCGACCTCAACGCGGTCCTGCCGGCCAAGCTGATCCTGCTGTGCATCGCCGTGTTCTGCGCCGTGGCGTTCTTCGCGGGCGCGTTCATGCGCAACGTGCAGCTGCCCGCCATCGCGACCGTGCTGCTGGTGCTGTCCAGCGTCCTGGTCGGCGCGGCGTGGCCCGCGGTCCTGGAGCAGTTCTCGGTCAAGCCGAACGCCATCCAGAAGGAGGCCGAGTCGATCACCCGCAACATCGCGGCGACCCGGCAGGCCTTCGGGCTGACCGACGACAAGGTCGAGACGAAGCCCTACGAGGGCAAGCAGAACGTCGCCAACGACCAGATCAAGACCAACGACGCCGCCACCCTCGGCAACATCCGCCTGCTCGACCCGGCGGTCCTCGGCCGCACGTTCACCCAGTTCCAGCAGCTGCGGCCGTTCTACGGGTTCCCGAGCAAGCTCGACGTCGACCGGTACACAGTGGACGGCAAGCTGCGCGACTACATCGTGGCGGTCCGCGAGCTGAAGCTCGACAGCCTGCCGCAGGGCCAGCGCGACTGGATCAACCAGCACCTCATCTACACCCACGGCAACGGCTTCGTCTACGCAGAGGCGAACAAGGTCAACGAGATCGCCGACCAGTCCAACGGCGGCTACCCCGACTTCAAGACCGGTGAGGTCAAGCCCAACGGCGAGGTCGGCAACGTCGCCAACGGCATCAAGGTCGACCAGCCGCGCACGTACTACGGCGAGCTGTTCGGCACGAACGACTACTCGATCGTCGGCGGCCGGCCCGCCGGTTCCGCGGCCGAGTACGACACCGATGCCAAGTCCTACACCTACACCGGCAGCGGCGGCGTGCCCATCGGCAGCCTGTTCAACAAGCTCGCGTTCGCGGCCTACTACGGCGAGCGGAACATCCTCTTCAACCAGTCGATCGCCGACGAGTCGAAGATCCTGTTCAAGCGCACGCCGCGTGACCGCGTGCAGGCCGTCGCGCCGTGGCTGACCGTCGACAGCGACCCGTACCCCGCCGTCATCAACGGCCGCATCACCTGGATCGTCGACGGCTACACCACGCTGGAGAACTACCCGTACGCGCAGCGCACGCCGCTGGGTGACGCCACCAACGACTCGCTCACAGCGGACGGTGTGGTGATCTCGCAGGTCAACAAGCCCGTCAACTACATCCGCAACTCGGTCAAGGCCACTGTGGACGCCTACGACGGCACGGTGTCGCTGTACGCGATCGACGAGAAGGACCCCGTCCTCAAGGCGTGGATGGGCGTCTTCCCCGGCACGGTCAAGCCCGCCGGCGACATCAAGCCGGAGCTGCGCGAGCACTTCCGCTACCCCGAGGACCTGTTCAAGGTGCAGCGGCAGATCCTGTCGAAGTACCACGTCTCGTCGCCGTCGGACTTCTACTCCGGTGTCTCCTACTGGGCGCCGGCGCAGGACCCCACGATCGACAACGTGACCTCCGCCGACGCCCAGCAGGCCGAGGCGAAGAAACGCCGCGACGCCCAGCCGCCGTTCTACGTGCTGGCCGGTGACCCGGCCAACCAGAGCAAGGTCAGCTTCCAGCTGACCAGCCCGCTCGTGCGCGAGAACCGGGAGTTCATGGCCGCCTACGTCTCGGCGTCCTCCGACCCCGACAACTACGGCAAGATCAGCGTGTTGCAGCTCAACACCGACGCCAAGGGCCCGCAGCAGATCCAGACGCAGTTCCTCACCTCGGACAACGTCAGCCGCGAGCTCAACCTGCTCACCCAGCAGAAGACGACCGTCGTCTACGGCAACCTGCTGACCCTCCCGGTCGGCGGCGCGCTGCTCTACGTCGAACCCGTCTACATCGAACGCGCGTCGAACAACACGTCGTTCCCGCAGCTGTCGAAGGTCCTCGTCTGGTACGGCGACCGGGTCGGCTACGCGTCCACGCTCAACGAGGCGCTCGAACAGGTCCTCAGCGGGGCGGGGGCCGTGGTGCCGCCGCCGAGCGACAACAACAACGGCAACGGCCAGACCTCCACGCCGCCGCCGACGCCGACCACACCCGGCAACACCGGCGGAACGTTCAGCCCGGAGCTGCAGAAGGCGGTCAACGACATCGACGCGGCGCTCGCCGACATCAAGCGGGCGCAGCAGAACAGCAACTTCGCCGAGCTAGGCCAGGCCTACCAGCGCCTCGACGACGCCTCGAAGAGGTTCAAGCAGTACAGCACCGGGTCGGCCTCACCGCCGCCCACCGGCCAGTCCTCGGTTGTGCCCAGCCCCACACCGTCCGGCTGACCACCCGATTTGCATTCCCCGCTCCACCCCGCGTATGGTTCTGTTCATACCGACGCGGGGTGGAGCAGCTCGGTAGCTCGCTGGGCTCATAACCCAGAGGTCGCAGGTTCAAATCCTGTCCCCGCTACAAAGTGGGAGAGCCCTGTCTGCGGAGGACGCAGACAGGGCTTTTTCGTATTTTCATTGGGGGCGAAGCCCCCAAATCCCACCCGGAGGGCTTCGCCCCCGGACCCCCGAACCCCGAGGCGGCGCCTTGAGAAGGTGGGCGCGGGACCAGGATTGAGTCGGGATTGAGCCGGGATGGGCCGACACTGGGGCTGAGCTGGGGAAATGCGGTTAGAGGGGGGTGGTGGAAAAGGGGTTTTTCGAGGGTGTAGAGTTCTACCTACAACAGCAAGACAGCAAGACAAGCTAGAAGCGGCGCGGGGTGGAGCAGCTCGGTAGCTCGCTGGGCTCATAACCCAGAGGTCGCAGGTTCAAATCCTGTCCCCGCTACTAGATGGAAGGCCCGGAGTCCTAGGACTCCGGGCCTTCTTCGTATTTCCGAGCAAGTTGATCCGGCCGAGCGGGCCGGGCGGTTCAGGTCATGTTCTCCGCCCAGTACTGGGCGCACAGCATGCTGGAACAGATCCGGCCCTCGCCGCTCACCGTGCGGTGCTTGCGGATCTGCTTCCCGCACACCATGCACTCGTCCTTGCCCGCCTGCTCCGGGATCCCACCCGTCACCCACGCACGCGTGTGCATGGCGACCTTCTTGTGGTCCAGCCACTTCATCTTCATGCCCATGGTTCCCCGACCTCCGCTGTCCAGCCGCTGACGCCCGCTGAGGGCGATGATCATTTTTCCAGGCTTCCCGCCGGAGGAAAGACCCCGGAGCCGACATCACCGGGTCGTGCGACGGCAGCCCACGTCCGTCCATTCGGGTGGCTTCGGCCGGTGAGAGCAGTGCCGCCGATCGGGTGAGGCCGGGGAAGTTTCGCTTGTGCGAAAGGCTTTTTCCATCCGGGATGGACACGGACGGTCAAGCGGCCAAACGCGTGAGGCGCCAAAACTGCCGCTTACTCAGCGAGACTTTTCGTTGCTCCGCATGGCCCATCGGACTAGCCCGGTGATCAGCCACAGTGGACAGAACGGCTGACCATTGTGGACAGCCTCCCCCGGACGTGGGAACGTTGTCGTTGTGTCAGACCTGAATGCGACCGCAGCCGCCCTGCTCGGGCTGCTGCACGACGGACCCAAGACCGGTGGCCAGTTGGTTGCGGAGGCCGGGGAGCGCTTCGGAGCGTTCTTCAGCGTCACCCGCAGCCAGGTGTACCGCGAGCTGCCCGCGCTGGCCGACCAGGGCCTGCTGCGACTCGGCAAGCAAGGGCCGCGCTCCAGCCAGCAGTACGTGCTCACCGCGGCGGGCAAGAAGGCCTTCAAGAACTGGCTGCTGTCCGAGCCCGGCCCCGACCACCTGCGCAGCCCGCTGATCCTGCGCCTCGTGCACGCCGGCTCGTTGACGGCGAAGCAGCGCGAGTCGCTGGTCGCCACGGCGCGCACCACGTACGGGGCCGAGCAGGAGAGCGCCCGCAGCGCCGCCAAGACCGCGGAGGACCCCTACGCGAAGGCGGTGGCCGAGTTCGGCCTGGCCCACGCGAAGGCCGTCCTCAAGTTCCTGGACGCGATCCCCACGGGCTGAGGTCGGGGCGTCTGCAAGTACCACCGACAACGGGTCGGTGGTACTTGCAGACGCCACTACCTGCACCAGTTCCACGGCCGGTCGCTGCTGGTGACCGGTATTGGCGTAATCTTCTGCTGTGAATCCGGACGTCGAAGCAGACATCAAGGACCTCTCCGCCACCCTGAGCAGCATCGAGGCGGTGATGGACCTCGATGCCCTGCGTGCCCAGGTCGCGGATCTGGAGGAGCAGGCAGCCCGCCCCGACCTCTGGGACGACCAGGAGAAGGCGCAGAAGGTCACCAGCCAGCTCTCGCACAAGCAGGGTGAGCTGCGCCGCATCACCGGCCTGCGGGAACGCCTCGACGACCTGCCGCTGCTCTACGAGCTCGCGGAGGAGGCCGAGGACGCGGACGCCGCCGCCGACGCGGACACCGACAGGGCGAAGCTGCGCGACGAGATCGCGAGCCTCGAGGTGCGCACACTGCTCTCCGGCGAGTACGACGAGCGCAACGCGCTGGTCACCATCCGCGCCGAAGCCGGTGGCGTCGATGCCGCCGACTTCGCCGAGATGCTCCTGCGCATGTACTCCCGCTGGGCCGAGCGGCACAACTACGGCGTCGAGGTCTTCGACACCTCCTACGCGGAAGAGGCCGGCATCAAGTCCGCCACCTTCCGCGTCACCGCCCCCTACGCCTACGGCACGCTGAGCGTCGAGCAGGGCACCCACCGCCTCGTGCGCATCTCGCCGTTCGACAACCAGGGCCGCCGCCAGACGTCGTTCGCCGGCGTCGAGGTCGTGCCCGTCGTCGAGCAGACCGACCACGTCGAGATCGACGAGAAGGACCTGCGCGTCGACGTGTACCGCTCGTCCGGCCCCGGTGGCCAGGGCGTCAACACGACCGACTCGGCGGTGCGCCTCACGCACATCCCGACCGGCATCGTCGTGTCCTGCCAGAACGAGCGCTCGCAGCTGCAGAACAAGGCCACGGCCATGAACGTCCTGCAGGCGAAGCTGCTCGAACGGCGCCGCCAGGAGGAGCAGGCGAAGATGGACGCGCTCAAGGACTCCGGCTCCAGCTGGGGCAACCAGATGCGCTCCTACGTGCTGCACCCGTACCAGATGGTCAAGGACCTGCGGAACAACCACGAGGTCGGCAACCCGTCCGCGGTGCTCGACGGTGAGATCGACGACTTCCTCGAAGCCGGCATCCGCTGGCGCAAGCAGTCCCAGCAAGCGTGAGCCGCAGCCGCGGTGTGAGCTGAGGCGAAGGGCACGTCCGGGCCGTCCGATGGTCCGAACGTGCCCTTTCGTCCACCGGTTGTGCTGAACCGACCACGCCGTGTGGGGGAGGAGAACCGCCTTTCCGGGGCTGGAAGTTAACCGGAACGGGGGCTTTACCGCGGCCATGGGTAGACTCGCGCCTCGTGATTCGTCTCGAACACGTTTCCAAGGTCTACAAGACCTCCACGCGTCCCGCGCTCGACGACGTGTCCGTCGAGATGGAGAAGGGCGAGTTCGTCTTCCTGATCGGGCCCTCCGGGTCCGGCAAGTCGACGTTCCTGCGCCTGCTGCTGCGCGAAGAGGTGCCGACCAGGGGACGCGTCTACGTCTCCAACTTCGACGTCGCCAAGATGTCGCGGCGCAGGGTCCCCCGCCTGCGCCAGTCCATCGGCTGCGTGTTCCAGGACTTCCGCCTGCTGCCGACGAAGACGGTCGCCGAGAACGTCGCGTTCGCCCTCGAGGTCATCGGCAAGCCCCGCAACACCATCGTCAAGGTGGTGCCCGAGGTGCTGCAGCTGGTCGGCCTCGACGGCAAGGAGGACCGGTTCCCCACCGAGCTCTCCGGTGGTGAGCAGCAGCGCGTCGCGATCGCCCGCGCGTTCGTGAACCGCCCGCTGGTGCTGATCGCCGACGAGCCCACCGGAAACCTGGACCCCGACACGAGCCAGGACATCATGTTGCTGCTGGAGCGGATCAACCGCACCGGCACGACCGTCATCATGGCCACCCACGACCACGGCATCGTCGACTCGATGCGCCGCCGGGTCGTGGAGCTGTCGTACGGCAAGGTCGTCCGTGATGACGCGCGCGGCGTTTACGGCGTCGGCCGCTAAGCGCTCCTAATCCCCGACCCCCCAAGGAACCCCGCCCCCGATGCGTACCAGCTTCGTGTTCAGCGAGGTCGTCACCGGACTTCGCCGGAACGTCACGATGACGATCGCGATGATCCTCACGACCGCCATCTCGCTCGGGCTGCTCGGCGGTGGCCTGCTCGTCGTCCGCATGGTCGACAAGATGCAGGCCAACTACGCGGGCAAGCTCGAGGTCTCGGTCCTGCTGACCAACGACGTCAGCGCCAACGACAAGGACTGCACCCAGCAGCCGTGCGCGGGGCTGAGGTCCCAGCTCGACCAGACCTCCGGCGTCGAGTCCGTGGTGTACCAGAACCGCGACGAGGGCTTCGAGCGCTTCAAGCAGATCTTCGAGGCCCAGCCGGAGCTGCTCAAGCTCGCCCGGCCGGAGGCCATCCCGGCCACGTTCCGGGTGAAGCTCGAAGACCCGGAACGCACCGAGGTCATCAAGAACGCCTTCGAGGGCAAGCCGGGCGTGAAGGGCGTCGACGACCAGGGCAAGTTCCTGGAGCGGTTCTTCGACGGCCTCAACGGCTTCCGCGACGTGGCGCTGATCCTGGCGCTCATCCAGGCGTTCGCGGCACTGCTGCTGATCTCGAACACCATCCAGGTGTCGGCGTTCACCCGCCGCGTCGAGGTCGGCATCATGCGCCTGGTCGGCGCGACCCGCTGGTACACGCAGCTGCCGTTCCTCATCGAGGCGGTCGTCGCGGGCATCATCGGCGCGGTCACCGCGGTCGCCGGCCTGGTGCTGTTCAAGGCGTTCTTCCTCGACCGCATCACCCGCAACCTCACCGAGTCGGGCATCATCCCGCCGGTCGGCTACCTGGACATCCTCATAGTCTCGCCGTGGCTGTTCCTGGTCGCGATCCTCATCTCGGCCACGACCGGCTACGTCACGCTGCGGCTCTACGTGCGGCTTTAAGAGTTTTACCGACCACGTAGAGTTGTCGCCATGGTCAAGGAACGCGGGCAGAAGGTCATCGCGTCGAACCGCAAGGCTCGGCACGACTGGGCCATTCTGGACACCTACGAGGCGGGCATTCAGCTCGTCGGCACCGAGGTGAAGAGCCTGCGCATGGGACGGGCGTCCCTCGTGGACGCCTTCGCCCAGGTCGACGACGGCGAGATCTGGCTGCACGCGCTGCACATCCCGGAGTACGTCGCGGGCACCTGGACGAACCACGAGGTCCGGCGCAAGCGGAAGCTCCTGCTGCACAAGCACGAGATCGAACGGCTGATCGGCAAGACCAAGGAGTCCGGTCTGTCGCTCGTCCCGTTGCAGATGTACTTCAAGGACGGCTACGTCAAGGTCGAGCTCGCCCTCGCCAAGGGCAAGAAGTCCTACGACAAGCGCCAGGACATCGCCAAGCGCGACGCGAACCGTGAGATCGCACGGGCGCACGGGCGGGCGTTGAAGGGCCGCTACTGACGCCGTCCAGCACCGCACCGACGAGAACGCCCGGCCCACCGCACCGCGGGAGCCGGGCGTTCCGGCGTTCGCCTCAGCTGTCGAGGTAGGCGAGGACGGCGCGGACCCGCCGGTGCTCGGAGTTCGACGGTTCCAGGCCGAGCTTCGCGAAGATGTTGCCGACGTGCTTCTCCACCGCGCCGTCGGACACCACGAGCGTGCCGGCGATGGCCGTGTTCGACAGGCCCTGCGCCATCAGGCCGAGCACCTCGCGTTCGCGCGGAGTCAACGAGTCGACCGGGCTCTTCTTGCTGCGCACCATGAGCTGCGTGATCACCTCGTGGTCGATGCTCGTGCCGCCGTCGGCGACCCGCCGCACCGCGTCGACGAACTCCTTCACGTCGGCCACCCGTTCCTTCAGCAGGTAGCCGACCCCGCTCGCACCGCCCGCGAGGAGCTCGACGGCGTAGCGCTCCTCCACGTACTGCGACAGCACCAGCACCGGCAGCCCGGGGTGGCGGCGGCGGCACTCGATGGCCGCGCGCAGCCCCTCGTCGGTGAACGTCGGCGGCATGCGGACGTCCACCACGCACAGGTCGGGCCGGTGCTCGGTCACGGCGTCCAGCAGGTCGGTCCCGTTCTCCACCGCCGCCACGGTGTCGATGCCCTCGTCGGCGAGCAGCCGCTGCACGCCCTCCCTCAGCAGCACCGAGTCCTCGGCGATCACCACGCGCACGGCAACTCCGCTCGAATCACGGTCGGCCCTCCAGCGGGGCTGACGACGACAACCACACCGTCGATGGTCGCAGCCCGGTCCGCGAGCCCGGCGAGCCCGCCACCCGCCTTCAGCTCCGCACCGCCCTGACCGTTGTCGGTGACCTCGACCAGCACGCCCGTGTCGATCCGGTTGACCCGCACGGTCGCCCTGGTGCCGGTGGAGTGCTTGGTGATGTTGGTGAGCGCCTCGCCGACGGTGAAGTACGCGGCGCTCTCCACCGCCGTCGGCGGCCGCGGGTCGACGTCCACCTGCAGGTCCACCTCGATCGGCACGCGGGCGGCCAGCGCGGACAGCGCCGCGTCGAGACCGCGGTCGCCGAGCACCGACGGGTAGATGCCGCGTGCCAGGTCCCGCAGCTCCTTGATGGCGAGCTTGGCGTCCGCGTGCGCCTCCGCGATCAGCTCGGCCGCGCCCTCCGGGTCGCTGTCCAGCTTCGACTTCGCCCGGCCCAGCCCCATCGCCACGGCCACGAGCCGCTGCTGCGCGCCGTCGTGCAGGTCGCGTTCGATGCGCCGGCGCTCCGCCTCGGCCGCCTCGACCCCGCGCGCCCGGCTCGACTGCAGCCGTTCCGCCTCGACCGCCAGCTCGTCGGCACGGGTCGGCCCGAGCATGGCGCGGGCGAACCGGCCGTGCAGCGCGCCGAGCGCCTTCGTGCCCATGACCGCGAACGGGACCAACACCAGCCCGAGCACCGCGATCGGCAACGCCGAGGCGAACGAGTCGATGGTCCAGAGCTCGCCGACGACGACCGCGAACGGCGCGTAGCTGATCCAGAACGGCACCGCGGCCAACGCCGCCACGACCGTCCAGAGCGTGAGGACCGCGCCGAACTCCAGGACCCCCACCGGCAGCAGGAGCAGCAGGTAACCGAAGTCGCGCCAGGTGGCGGGGTCGGTGAACTGGGCCTTCCACCGCTGCCACAGCGTGCCCGGCTGCCGGGCCCGGTAGGGCACCGGGATGTCCGTGCGCAGCGCCGCACCGACCCACGCCCGTTCCACCGTCGCGCCGGCCCGCACCGCCTGCATCGCGAGCCAGAGGATCGGCAGGCCCACCCACAGCACGGACAGGGAGAACCCGACGACCGTGAGCACGACGGTGAGGGTGAACCAGAAGATGCCGGTCACCAGGTTGGTCAGCAGGTAGAACCCGGCTGCGAGCGCGTTCGGTTTCCTCATGACGTCCATGTTGTCGTTGTCGCTGGTCAGGGACCATGCGGCCAACCAGTCAGCCGGTGGTGGGGACAGCCCTACCTGCCTCGGGAAGAACTCGGTGGCAGCGGCCGTTATGCTAGGTGCACCACGACGAGGGGGTGAACGGTTTCGACTGTGGACGTTGATTCAGGGGAAGCGTGCCGGTGCAGGCGAGAGACCACCGCAAGCGTCATCGCAAACCAATAAGCGCCACGTCTAACGACAAGCGCGCGTTCGCTCTCGCCGCCTGAGGCGAGTAGCAACGCTGTCGGCCTAGGAGTGCCTTCGGCCTAGAGTCCGGCATCAGCTAGAGGGCTTACCTGCAGTCCCGGTCGCGGGGACTGTTCGGGAAACTCACAGCGACTGGGCCCGTCACATCAGCTCGTCCGCGTGACTGATGGGGTCAAGCAGAGGCAGAGCGGACTGCGCACGGAGAAGCCCTGATGAACCGCCACAGGACCCGGGTTCGATTCCCGGCACCTCCACTCGGACGGCGAGTGCTCGTGGAGAGCACTCGTCGTTTCTCGTTCCGGGTGTTCATCTGGGGGGCGACCCCCAGACCCCCGAGCAGTTCGGGCGCTGAGCGCCCTCACGCACACCCCGAGTGCCATCGCGCAGGCTCCCGAGCAGGGTCGGCGCTGAGTGGCCTTAGGTCGACAGCCCTCACGCTGGCAGCCTCACGCCGACAGGAGCAAGACGTCGGAGAGTGCGGACAGGAAGTCCTCGGCGTCGAACATTGCGCCCGCCGAGGCCACTCCCGTGATCCGGAACCGGCCGGTGAGCAGGCGGTCTACCGCCTCCACGGCCAGAGGGGCGCTGACGGCGTAGATGTCGCGGCCTGCGACTGACAAGCGGCGTTCCTCCGAACCTCGGTGTACGCGCACGTCCACCTCGAAGGTTTCCGGTTCGGAGCGGGGAGTGGCGGCGGCCAGGGCCTGGGCCGCGGTGACGGACATGTACGAGGTCACCGACGGGATGGCGAGGTGGCTGGGCACGGTCACGATGTCGGCCATCGAGAACTCACCGACCACCTCCCGCGGCCCGCTGGGGAAGTCCCAGGTCGACGTGGGTGACGCGGTGTCGTGGTGCTCGAGCCGGCCGTCGCGGAACCGGACCCGCCGACCACCCCGGCGGTCGCGGGAGACCGCACCGGCGGCGAGCGTGCCGGGCGTCGGCTGCCAGCCGCTCAGGCCGTAGGCGACGTGCGCCTCGGACGCGTCGGGCCAGTCGCCCATCGCGGCGGTGACCAGCAGGTCCGCCAAGCCACCGAAGAACGCCATCGCGGGCACGACCGGGACCGCGGCACCGCGGGCGAACGTGTCGGCGTTCGCCTCGATCTCGGCGGCCACGTCCACGTACGGGATGCCGGCGCGTTCGGCGGCGGCGATCAGCGGCAGCGCCGTCACGGCGAACGGACCGGCCGCGTTGACCACCGCGTCCGCACCGGTCAGCGCCCGGTCGAGAGCGGCGGGGTCGTCGGCGGTGGCCTGCGCGCGGCCGAACGGCAGCGGCGTGAAGCCGCGCTTCTCCAGCTCCGCCTGGATGAACCGGCCCGTGAGGCCGGAGGCGCCGTAGACCGCGATGTGGTGTCCCATGACGGCAATTCAAGCCAGGGCGGCGCTCGCTGCCCAGTGTCTGGAACGACACGATGCGTACAATTCCGGACATGCTCGCGTTCGCCGTGACCGACGGGATGCTGCACTTCGAGCTGACCGCGACCTACGAGATCTTCACCGCGCCTCAGCTCGGCTACCGGGTGGTCGTCTGCGGTGACGGGCCGGTGCGCGTCGGCCGGTTCACGCTGGAGCCCGACCTGCCGCTCGACCGGCTCCACGAGGCGGACACCGTCGTCGTGCCCGCGGTGGCCGACTGGGAGGGGCCGGTCGACCGGCGGCTGATCGAGGCGGTCCGGGTGGCGCACGCGAAGGGCGCGCGGATCGCCTCGCTGTGCACGGGCGCGTTCGTGCTCGCGGAGGCGGGGTTGCTCGACGGGCTCCGCGCCACCACGCACTGGGCGCACGCCGACGAGCTCGCCCGCCGGTACCCGCGGGTGGAGGTCGCACCGGACGTGCTCTACGTCGACAACGGCCAGGTGCTCACCGCGGCGGGCAAGGCGGCGGCGATCGACCTGAGCCTGCACCTGATCCGCCGCGACCACGGTGCGGCGGCGGCGAACACGGCGGCGCGCAGGCTGGTCGTCCCACCGCACCGCGACGGTGGCCAGGCGCAGTTCGTGCTCGCCCCGGTGCCCGCCGAGGAGGGGCACCCGCTGACCGAGCTGTTCGACTGGGCGAGCGAACGGCTCGACCAGGTGCTCACCGTCGAGGACCTGGCCAGGCAGGCCGGTCTGAGCTCGCGGCACCTCACCCGGTTGTTCCGCACCGTCACCGGCACCACCCCGTTGCAGTGGCTGCACATGCGGCGGATCCGGCGCGCGCAGGAGCTGCTGGAGCTGACCGACGACAGCGTCGACCTGATCGCGGAGGCGGCGGGGATGGGGACGGCGACGACGTTGCGCCGGCACTTCCACCGCACCGTGGGTGTGCCGCCGGACACATACCGCCGCACGTTCCGGCCGGTGGGTGGCAGGTAGTCCCCGAGCAGGGCGTTATGTTGGCCGGATGAGCAACGGACAGCGCATCGGGGCGCGGGTGTTGCGGCGCAAGCCGATCGACCAGCTGACCCATCCCGGCAGCGAGATGCGGCGCACGCTCGGCGTCGGCCACCTCACCATGATCAGCATCGGCGCGACGCTGGGCACCGGCATCTTCGTCGTCCTCGGCGAGGCCGTGCCGCTGGCGGGACCGGCGATCGTCGTCTCGTTCGTGCTCGCGGGCATCACCGCGTTGTTCTCCGCGCTGTCCTACGCCGAGCTGGCTGGGCTCATCCCGGCGTCCGGCTCCTCCTACTCCTACACCTACGCCACGCTCGGCGAGATCGTCGCCTGGGTCTGCGGCTGGTGCCTCGTGCTGGAGTACGGCGTGTCCGTCGCGGCGGTCGCGGTCGGCTGGGGCCAATACGTCAACGAGTTGCTGCACCTGGTCACCGGGCTGCGGATTCCGGACGCGCTCAGCCAGCCGCCGGGTGACGGCGGGATCGTCAACGTCCCGGCCGTGCTCGTCGTCGTCATCTCGATGCTGGTGCTGCTGGGCGGGGCGCGCGGCAGCGCCCGGACGAACACGGTCCTGGTGTACGTGAAGATCGGCGCGCTGGTCATGTTCTGCGCGGTGGCGTTCACGGCGTTGAAGGCGGGCAACCTGCAGCCGCTGTTCCCGCTGGGGCTCGCCGGCATGAGCGCGGGCGCGGCCACCCTGTTCTTCTCCTACATCGGGTTCGACGCCGCCTCCACCGCCGGTGAGGAGGCGGAGAACCCGCAGCGCGACCTGCCGCGCGCGATCATCATCTCGCTCGTCGTGATCACCGCCCTGTACTGCGCCGTCGCGCTTGCCGCCGTCGGCGCCATGCCGTGGCAGGCGTTCGAGGGCACCGAGGCGGCGCTCAGCCGGGTGCTGACCGACAACGTCGACGGCGCCATCTGGCCGATCCTGCTCTCGATCGGCGCCGTGGTGGCGACGACGTCCGTGGTGCTGACCGTCCTCTACGGACAGACGCGCATCCTGTACGCGATGTCGCGCGACGGGCTGGTGCCGTCGATCTTCGCGAAGCTCAGCCCGCGCACCGGGGTGCCGTTCATCAACACCGTCGTCGTCGGCCTGTTCATCGCGGTGCTCGCCGCGCTCGTGCCGCTGGGGTCGCTGGCCGACGCCACGAGCATCGGCACGCTGTTCGCGTTCGCGCTGGTCAACATCGCCGTGATCATCCTGCGGCGCACCGAGCCCGACCGGCCGCGCAGCTTCCGGGTGCCGTTCTCGCCGGTCACGCCGCTGCTGGGGCTCGCGTTCTGCGTCTACATGATGTTCAGCCTCGGCCTGGACACCTGGGTCGCGTTCCTCGCCTGGATGGCGCTCGGGTTCGTCATCTACTTCGCTTACAGCGTCCGGAAGGCCCGCCTTGAGGTTTCGAGCGATCACTGACGTCCCGGGCATCGCCCGCGTCGCGCGGTACTACGCCGACGTCTGGGAGACGAGCCTCGACGTGCTGTCCACCGAGACGCTGCACTGCATCCGGCACGCGGGCGGCGCGACGATCGGCGCGTTCGACGGCGACGAGCTGGTCGGTGCCACGACCGGGCTGTTCTGCCCGGACGGGTCGGTGTACTCGATGATCGCCGCGGCCCGCCCCGGTGCCGGGCTGCCGTTGAAGCTCGCGCAACGCGACTGGGCGGTCGGCCTGGGCGCGCGGTCGATGCGCTGGACCTACGACCCGCTGGTGGCGCGCAACGCCCGGTTCAACCTGGTGAAGCTCGGCGCCGTCGTCACCGAGTACGCGGTGGACTTCTACGGGCCGATGAACGACGGCGTGAACACCGGTGAGTCCGACCGGCTCACCGTGCGGTGGGACCTGACCGGCGCGCGGGAGCCGCACGAGTCCGAACCGCGCGGCGAGGTCACGGCGACCGCCCCGGACGGCGGGCCGCTGCGGCGCACCGACGGCGACCGGATCTGGTGCCGGGTGCCGGCCGACGTCGTGCGGGTGCGCAAGGAAGCGCCGGAGCAGGCGCAGGAGTGGCGCGCGGCGGTGCGGGACGTGTTCCTGGACGCCTTCGAACGCGGGTACGTCGCGACCTCGATGTCCCGCGACGGCTGGTACGAGCTGGAGGTGGCCGGATGAGGATCGAGCGGGTCGAGCTGCTGCACGTCGCGATCCCGCTGGTGTCGCCGTTCCGCACGTCGTTCGGCACGATGACGACGAAGGACACGTTCCTGCTGCGGGTCGTCACGGACACCGCGGAGGGCTGGTCGGAGTTCGCCGCCGATCCGGAACCGCTGTACTGCTCGGAGTTCGTCGCCGCGGCGGAGCTGGTGCTGGCCGACCACCTCGTGCCCCGCGTGACACCGGAGGTCACCGCCGCCGAGGTCGGGCCGAGGACGCACGCGGTCAAGGGCCACAAGCTCGCCAAGGCCGCGCTGGAGACCGCCGTCCTGGACGCCGAGCTGCGCTCGTTCGGGATGCCGATCGGCACGTTCCTGGGCGCCACCACCGACAGGGTGCCCGCCGGTGTCTCGGTCGGGATCAAGGACTCGGTCCCCGAGCTGCTCGACGACGTCGAGGGCTACCTGGCGGAGGGCTACGCGCGGATCAAGCTCAAGATCGAGCCCGGCTGGGACGTCGACCCGGTCCGCGCGGTCCGCGAGCGCTTCGGCGACGTCCTGCTGCAGGTCGACGCGAACACCGCGTACACCCTCGCCGACGCCGACCACCTGCGCCGGCTCGACGAGTTCGACCTGCTGCTCATCGAACAGCCGCTGGAAGAAGACGACCTCCGCGGCCACGCCCTGCTGGCCCAACGGTTCCGCACACCGATCTGCCTCGACGAGTCGATCACCTCGGCCAGGGACGCGGCCACCGCCATCGCGCTCGGCGCGTGCCGGATCGTCAACGTCAAACCCGCCCGCGTCGGCGGCTACCTCGAAGCCCGGCGCGTCCACGACGTCGCCGTGGCGAACGGGGTCCCGGTGTGGTGCGGCGGGATGCTGGAGACCGGTGTCGGGCGCGGGCCGAACCTCGCGCTGGCCGCGTTGCCCGGCTTCACGCTGCCCGGTGACGTGTCGGCGTCGCGCCGCTACTTCGCGGAGGACGTGACGGAACCGTTCGAGCTGCGGGACGGGTTCATGCAGGTGCCGAGCGGGCCGGGCATCGGGGTCGAGCCGGTTCGAGAGGTGCTGCGGCGCTTCACCACCGCGACCCGCGTGCTCTACGCCAGGGACTGAAGCTCGCGGGCCAGGTTGCTCCGCGCGGCGGCGCCCCACCGCTGCCGCGCGGGCTCGGTGACGTACAGGTCCTCGCGCTCCAGCAACGCCTTCAGCACCTTCGCCCGGCCCGCGCGCCACGCCGGTTCGTCGTAGCGCGCGTACTCGCGGCGCACGGCCTGCCGGTAGCGCTCGTAGTGCTCGGGCTCGGAACCGAGGATCGCCAGGTCGGCGTCCAGCAGCACGTGCGCCAGCGGGTCGTCGGACGAGTGCGTGATCGTGGCCAGCACCAACGCCTCCACGCGCGTGACGTGCTCCTCCGCCAGCCCCGCGAGGCGTTCGCGGGCCCACAGCGCGCTGGCCCGTTCGTCCTCGCCCGGTCGCCCGTCGTAGATCACGTCGTGCGCGCACGCGGCGAGGGTGAGGACCGCCCGTTCCTCGACGGAGAACGCGAAGGCGTCCGCGAGCTCCGACGAGTCGCGCACGACGGACGCCACGTGGAACGTGTTGTGGTAGGCCCTGTGCGGCTCGGCGTAGCGTTCGACCAGGTCGCCCGCGTCCGGTGTGCCGCCCAGTGCCCGGACCGCGTCGTCCCAGATCCGCCTCACCGCGCCAGCTCCTCTTGGACGACGTCCGCGGCGGCGCTGCTGCCGCCCTCTGGCTGGAACTCCGGCAGCGGGAAGATCGCTGTGTGCGCCACGGTCACCTGCTCTTGTCGTAGGGGCGTTCCGGCCAGTGGTGCTTGGGGTAGCGGCCCTTGAGCTCACTGCGCACGCGCAGGTAGCCGTTGCGCCAGAACGACCTGAGGTCGCTGGTCACCGCGGTCGGACGGCCGGCGGGGGACAGCAGGTGCACGACCACCGGGACGCCCGCGATCTTCGGGGTGTCGGCCCACTTCATCGCGTCCTGGATGCGGACGTGCAGCGCGGGCGTGTCCTGGGTGTAGTCGACCTTGCCCTGCCCGATGCGCTCCGGGGCGAGCTGGTCGAGCTCCGCCGCCTCCGGCCACGGCAGCAGGTTCCGCAGCACCTGCACGGTGTCGATCTTGGCCAGGTCGGAGCGCTTCTTCGCCTTCCCCAGGTCGAGCGATCCGATCAGGCTCTCGTCGTCGACGCTCGGCCAGTCGCGGGTGCGGTGCAGGAACGCCATGCGTTCGCGCAGGCGCTTGGCGGCGTCGGTCCACTTCAGCAGGCCGAGCCCCTCGGCTTCGAGACCCATGCGCAGTGCCTGCTGCGACTTGGCCAGGTCGTTGAGCGGGCGTTCGTCCAGGGTGATCGCACCGAGCTTGCGGACGCTGTTCGCGACGACGTCGCGTTCCCACCGGATGTCGTCCTCGGTGTGCACGAGGGCTTGGGCGGCCGTGACGGCGAGCTCCTCGTCGGCGGGCGCGGCGAGGCGGATGCGGCCGTGCTTGCTGCCCGGTTCGCGGTCGGCGATCGCGACCGCCAGCCACTGGGAGTGCGCGTTGTCGTGCTCGACCGCCGTGCCGTTGGCCATCAGGTAGACGGTGCTGTTCTTGGACCGGCGCTTCGCGAGCCGTTCCGGGTAGGCGAGGGCGACCACGAGGGCGGGATCGCCGTTGCCGTGCGGGTTCGTGCCGAGCTTTTCGAGCTTCTTGGCCTCCTGGCGCCACTTTCCCGGGGCTTTGAGGGCGGTCGCCAGGTCGGTCGTGCTCGGGTGGGAGCTGTCGTCGAGCAGCGCCACGACCTCGGCGGCGGTCCGGTTGCCCGCGAGCGCGCTGCCGTCGATCAACGCCCGGCCCAGGCGCGGGTGCAGGCCGGCGCTCGCGATGCGGTCCCGGCGCTCGGTGTCCTCCAGCGCGCCGATGGAGTGCAACGTCTCCTGGGCGGCCTTCAGCGCACCCTCCGGCGGGGCGTCCCACCAGTTCAGGCCGGAGCCGTCCGGGGTGCCCCACACCGCCAGTTCCAGCGCGAGCCGGGTCAGGTCGGCGGTGCGGATCTCCGGTTCGGGGTAGCGGGGGAGCGTCGAGTGCTCGTGCTCCGGCCAGCAGCGGTAGACCCGGCCGGGAGCCTCACGCCCGGCGCGACCGGCGCGTTGGTCGGCGACGGCCTGCGACACCCGGATCGTGGCGAGACCGGCGAGACCGCGGCGGTGGTCGACGCGGGGGACGCGGGCCAGCCCCGCGTCGACCACGGCGCGGACGCCGGGGACGGTCAGGCTGGACTCGGCGATGCTGGTGGCGAGCACGACCCGTTGCCGCTGACCCGGTGTGAGGGCGGCGTCCTGGACGGCTGCCTTGAGCTGGCCGTGCAAGATCACCGTGTCGGCGTTCAGCAGGCTCGCGGTGCGGTTGATCTCGCGCACGCCGGGCAGGAACGCGAGCACGTCACCATCCACTTCGGACAAGGCCTTGTTGATCGCGCGTGCGACGGTGTTCTCGATGCGCTCGTTGCGGTTCGGCGGCACGTAGGTGATCGCCGTGTCGAACGTGCGGGCAGCGGTGTGCAGGACGGGTGCGTCGCCGAGCAGGTCCGCGAGCCGTTGGGCGGCAACGGTCGCGGACGTGGCGAGCAGCTTCAGGTCCGGCCGCAGGCCCGCCTTGGCGTCCAGCAGCAGCGCGAGCAGCAGGTCGGCGTCGAGGTGGCGCTCGTGGACCTCGTCGAGCAGCACCGTGCCGACGCCGGTGAGCTCCTGGTCGTGCTGCAGGCGGCGGACGAGCAGGCCGCTGGTCACGACCTCGATGCGGGTGTGCCTGCTGGTCTTGCGGTCACCGCGGACCGAGTAGCCGACGGTGTGGCCGACCGGTTCGCCCAGCAGGCTCGCCATGCGCGCGGCGGCGGCGCGGGCGGCGATGCGGCGCGGCTCGGCGACGACGACCTTGCCGGGCAGGGCGAGCGGCACCAGCGTGGTCTTGCCGGTGCCCGGCGGTGCGACGAGGACCGCCGACCCGTGGTCCTCCAGCGTGCGCAGGAGCTCGGGCAGGACGGACTTCACCGGGAGATCGGGCAGGTGCACGTTCCTGAGTGTGTCAGGGTGGTGGCATGGTGCTGTTGGGTGTGGTGTCCGGAGTGCTGTCCGCACTGCGATCCGCGCGGAACGTGGCGCAGTGGAAGCACGTGCCGATGGTGTCGGAGTCCTCGAAGACCGCCTCCGTGCTGGCCGTGGTCCCCGCGCGCGACGAGGAGGCCACCCTCCCGTCGCTGCTGCCCGGCCTGGTCGGACAGCCGGGGGTGCGCGTGGTGGTCGTGGACGACGCCTCCGCGGATGCGACCGCGAAGGTCGCGCTCGCGCACGGCGCCGAGGTCGTCACGTCGCCGGGACCGCCCTCCGGGTGGGCGGGCAAGGTGCACGCGATGCACCTGGGCGCGCAGGCCGTGCGGGACGAGGAGTGGCTGCTGTTCGTCGACGCGGACATGACCTGCGCACCTGACCTCATTGGCCGGCTCGTGGCCACGGCGTCCGAGCTGGGCGCGGACCTGATCTCGTCGTCCGGGCGGGGGACCGGGCCGGCGTGGTGGTTCCTGCTGCCCGCGTTCAACACGCTGGTGTTCGAGGGCTCGCCGCCGGACGGCAAGGGCCCGACGGCGCTCGCGGTCGGGCACTGCGTCCTCGTGCGGCGGCCCGCGTTCGAGAAGGCCGGTGGCTGGGAGGCGCTGGCCGGGAACCACGCGGACGACGTCGGCATGGCGACGCTGATCAGGGACACCGGCGGGTTCGTGCGGTTCGTCGACGCGTCGGCACTGCTCACGACCTCGGGCCTGGACACGTTCGGGGACACCTGGCGGTCGCTGCGCAAGAGCATCCAGCCGGCGTTCCGCGACATGTTCGGGGCGCGGGCACGGCCGCTGCTGGCCGCCGCCGGGCTGCTGCACCTCGCGTACGGGCTGGTCCCGGTGCTGCGGTGGCGCTCGCCGTGGTCGTGGCTCGCCTGGGCCGCGCAGGCCGCGTCGCACCGCGAGTTCGTGAAGCGCGTCGGGCAGCCGGAGGCCTCCGCCGTGCTGGCACCGCTGGCATGGGCGACGATCGGGGTGTTCCTGCTGGACTGTGCGCTGCGACCCGGCGCGAGGTGGAAGGACCGCCGCGTTGGTTGACCCGTTGCGCGACCCGGACGACCCGGACCTGCTCGACCCGTACCAGTCGCGGTCGCTCGCGATCCTCGTCGAGGGCGCGCGGCTCGCGTCCGGTGCCGTCCGGTACGGCAAGGTCGGGCGGGTCGGCTGCGCCGCCGTCGTGATCAATCGGGAGAACCCGCTGCCCACCGGGAACTTCGGCTGCGCGCTCGACGGGTCCTCGGTGGAGGTCGCCTCGACGCTGCTGCGGCTGGAGCAGACGTTCGCGGACGTCGGGCGGGCCGAGGCCGTGGTCTACGCGTCACCTACGACAGTGGACGAGATCGAGGGCATCGCCGACGACTCCGGCTGGTACGCGGTCGAGGAGCTGCAGACCGTGGTGCACCGCGGCCGTGCCGTCGTCGCCGAGGGGGTGCGGCGGGCGGAGGACGCGGACCTGCCGGGGATCGTCGAGCTGCTGTCCGACGAGCTGGTGGGCAACCGGGCGCGGCTGCAGAAGTGGCTCGGCCACCGGCTGGACGACCCGCGGTGCCTGCTGCTGGTCGTGGACGACGGCGAGCGGATCGGCGGGTTCGCCTCCGGCTTCGCCGAGCGCGGCGTGGGCCTGGTCGAGCAGTGCGTGGTGCGACCGGCCCGTCGCCGCCGGGGCGTGGGGCGGTCGCTGGTGGTCTCCGCGGTCGCCGCGCTGCGCTCGGCCGGTGCGGCGCTGGTGGCCTCCCAGGTCGACGAGGGTCCGGGGGAGCGCTTCGCCGAGGCGTGCGGGTTCGTCGCGATGTATCCCGTGACGGCATACGTACGCAGGGTGGATGAGCTGCTCGATTGAAGTGTTTAGTTGCCGCGTGACATATCCTTAGCAGGGCTAAGGGAGGCATGGGGTGCGCGAGCGCTTGCCGGTAGAGGTCTGGGTACTGGTCGCGGCCAGTTTCATCATCGCCATCGGGTTCGGGATCGTGGCACCGGTACTGCCGGTGTTCGCGGCGACGTTCGGGGTCGGGCACACCGCCATCGCGATCCTGATCAGCGTGTTCGCGGGGGTCAGGCTGGCGTTCGCGCCGCTGAGCGGCATCCTCGTCAACAAGTTCGGCGAGCCGCGCATCTACATCGTCGGCATCCTGATCGTGGCGGCCGGCACCACCATGGCCGGGTTCTCCGGCAGCTACTTCGAGATGCTCGGCTGGCGGGCCCTCGCGGGCATCGGGTCGACGATGTTCACCGTCGCCGCGCTCGCGCTGCTCATCCGGATCACCCCGGCGCCCATGCGCGGGCGGGCCTCCGGCATGTGGGCGGCCGGGTTCCTCGTCGGCAACGTGGCGGGCCCGATCGTCGGCGCCGGTCTCGTGCCGTTGGGTCTCTGGGTGCCGTTCGTGTCGTACGGCGCGTTGCTGTGCGTCGCGGCGTTCGTGGTCTGGTTCTTCCTGCGGAAGTCGACGCTGGCGGCGCTGGACCAGTCCGGCGGCGCCGACCACATGCCGTTCATGGACGCCATGCGCCACCGCGCCTACCACGCCGCACTGGCCTCCGGTTTCGCCAACGGCTGGGCCGTGTTCGGCGTGCGCATCTCGCTGGTGCCGGTCTTCGTGATCGAGGCGCTGGAGCAGAGCCCCGCCGTCGCTGGCATCTCGATGTCGGTGTTCGCCGCCGGCAACGCCGCGATGCTGTTCCTCTCCGGCCGCATCGCCGACACCCGCGGCCGCAAGCCGGTCGCCATCGCGGGCCTCCTGGTCAGCGGCGTCACCACGATCTGGATGGGCTTCACCACCGGCACCTGGGACTTCATGGCCGCCTCGCTGATCGCGGGCATGGGCGCGGGCCTGCTGAACCCGCCGCAGAACGCCGTCGTCGCCGACGTGATGGGCGCCCGCGGCCGCGGCGGCCCCGTGCTCGCCGGCTTCCAGATGGTGACCGACCTGGGCGCCATCATCGGCCCGATCTCCGCGGGCGTCCTCGCCGACACCTTCGGCTTCGAGGCCTCGTTCGCCGTCACCGGCGCGGCACTGCTGCTGTCGGTCGTCTTCTGGCTCATCGCCCCCGAGACCCTGCCCACACACGAGGAGGAGCACACGGCCGCGGCCGTGGCACCGGAGTGCGGCGCCCTCGACGAAACGGCCGAGGTCCCACTGGGCGAACGCGTCGGCGGCAAACCACGCCACCCGGAAGCGTGAGCGCGTACTCAGGTTCTTTTCAGCCTGGATCGCTACCCTCGCCCCCGTGGGTGGAGCAGAGCGCAGTGCACGGAAACGGAAGCAGGCCGCGCGTGCGGTGACCCAGGCTCGCAAGTCGGGCGGGGACAGGACGAAGGTCATCGCCGGCATCGCCGTGGTGGCCGTGCTGGCGGTCGCCGTGATCGGTTACGTGATCTACCAGCAGAAGTCCGGCGACTCGACGACGGACGGCGCGATCCCCGCCGCCCCCGCCGAGAAGGTCATCTCGGCGCCGTCGGTGCGGGACAACAACGTCGTGGTCGTGGGCAAGGACAGCGCCACCACCACCATCGACGTCTACGAGGACTTCCTCTGCCCGGCCTGCGGCCAGTTCGAGGAGATCTACGGCAAGGACCTCAAGACCGCGGTCGAGGACGGCAAGCTCAAGATCCGCTACAACATCCTCCCGATGCTGGACCGCCTCTCCAAGCCGGCCGGCTACTCCTCGCTGTCGGCCAACGCGGGCCTCTGCGCCGCCGACGTCGGCAAGTTCAACGAGTTCCACGCGGCCCTGTACTCGAAGCAGCCCGAGGAGGGCGGCCCCGGCTACACCAAGGACCAGCTGATCAAACTCGGCAAGGACCTCGGCATCACCGACCCGGCCTTCGAGACGTGCGTGCAGAACGACACCTACAAGGCCCCGCTCACCGACCTCATGTCGAAGACGAGCGCCAACGACGCCCTGAAGAACAACGGCGGCTTCGGCACGCCGACCGTGGCGCACAACGGTTCCCGCGTGGACATGGCGGCCAACGACAACTGGCTGGCCGACCTGCTCAAGTAAGCCCCTCGCTGACAGCGCCCGGTCCCCGTTCGTTCGTGGGGGCCGGGCGTCTTCGTTCTCGCTGGCCTTCGGTTGTTCGTGAGTGTGCTGCGAGTCACTTCGGTCTTCGGGGGTCGGGAGCTGGGGTGAAACTGGGGTTGCGGGTGGGTTGGACCGGGGTCTACCAGGGCGGATGGGGGTTCGGGACCCCCGATTTTCATCTTGTGGCACCGATGTTGTACGGTATTGGCACACGAGAACGGCAGGGAAACCAGCCGGGAACGTGGACCTTCAAGGGGCTGTGGCGCAGCTGGTAGCGCATCACACTGGCAGTGTGAGGGTCAGGGGTTCGAGTCCCCTCAGCTCCACAATTGAATATAGTACGAGAATCGCCCGCTGACCTGCGCAAACAGGTTCGGCGGGCGATCTTCGTTTTCGTCCACCGTAGACGGTGGCATGGCTAACTGGAGCACGAGCCTGCGACCCGCGAAATAGGGTCACGGTCCTGCTCCAGGTGCCTGTCGCCCATCTGAGTGGAATTTTGCTGGGATCTTCTAGACGGCCGTTGACCGTCGCCGGGGTCGCGCCGGTTGTGCCACCCTTTGGGTCCCTGTTCCGTGGCGCAGTCGGCGTTCACGGCAGCGTCGTGCAGGCTGTCCATGTGTGCCGCACCCCGTGCGTTCCATGGCACTAGGGTGCCGGATGTGTTGGTGACGCTGTACGGGTTATGCACTACCGCCGCCATCGAAGCCGGAGCCGACGCAGTCTGTTCCGCGGCCAAACGCAGCCCCCGCCGAATGCCGCCGCAGGAGGACTTCGCCGAGCTTGCCGACAAGCCGTTCGAGTTGTGTCACGCGGGCTCACTCGGCGATTTGAACCGGGTGTTAGTGATCACGGGCTGGTGCGCGAGTTCACTGCGATCGCCAAGGGCTGATTCGTAGCATGGCCCGTGACGACAATGCACGGATGGAAGCCATCGGCGTCGCCAGGGTGCAACTCGCGGTCGCCGAGTCACTGCGCTGGGTCTTTCGATCTCTTACCGAGCAGGACAACGGAATCGACGCTCATGTCGAGGTTGACGACGGCGTGGACGTGACCGGGCGGCTGCTTGCTGTGCAGATCAAAGCAGGGGTGAGCTGGTTTCGCCATCCTGGGCCGGACGGGTGGTGGTACTACGCAAGCGGGCGGCATGCCAGGTACTGGAACGGTTACAGCCTTCCGGTGGTGATCGTCCTGTACGACCCACGGACCGAGTGCGCCTATTGGCAACTCGTCAACGATGACACCGTGGTCTCGACATCGAGTGATGGCAAGAAGGTGCTCGTTCCACAGGCGCAGGTGCTCGACGGTTCTTCTCGCGAAGCACTGCAGGCGATCGCCGAGAATCGCCCTGTGCCTCGACGCGACCGGGAAACTGAGCAGATCGTGGAGCAACTTCCTGAGCGGCAGCACCTTGTCCGGGTGCGGTTGGGCCAAGCACTGCTGCGGGGTGCGCTGCTGCGTCGTTACGGCTCGGCGTGCGCCGTGACTGGCCCGTGTCTGCCGGACCTGCTCAAGGTCGCTCATCTCGTGTCATTCGCAGACGCCGAAAGAATCCCTGTGGACAACCAGGTTCTGCTGCGAGGTGATGTGTACAAGCTGTTCGATGCAGGGCTGCTCACCGTCCATCCCGACACATGGCGCGTGTTGCTGTCACCCGTGATCAAGAACAACCCTTCCTACGCGGAGTTCGATGGCGCCGAATTCGTGGCAGGACCAGACCGTGAAGCGGTTCGCCGACACTTCCAGCGTGCAACCGCTTCCTGGGGCTAGGCACCTGGTCGGCTGTCTTCGGCGCCATCTGGGGTTCTTCCGGTAGCTCGGAGACTTTCAAGCATGGTCCGATGGGACCTGAAGGGAGTCGTCCGTGGCGCCACCGAAGAAGTACCCTGACGAGCTGAGGGCTCGTGCGATCCGGCTGTACCGGGAGTCGGATTCGAAGCCGGTGATCCGCCGGCTTGCCGAGCAGCTCGGGGTCCATCACAAAGCGTCGCGCAACTGGATCCGGCAGGACGAGGCCGACCGGGATCCGGATGTCACGCAAGCGGGTCGAGCGGCTGATGCGCAGCCACGAGCTGCAGGGCGCGTTCTTGCGCAGGAAGTGCAGAACACCCTCGACCCGCCGCGACCCACGGGCCACAGCTGCACCGGACCTGGTCAACCGGGATTTCACCGCGCTGGCTCCGACCCGGCTGTGGGTCGCCCACGCCACCCGCATTCCCACCGGCGAGGGAGTGTTTTGATTCGCCGCGGTGTGAGATGCGTTCTCCAACCCGATCGTCGGCTGAAAAGACCAGCGATCGCTGCGACACCAGCCTCGTGCTCGGCGCCCTGGAGTACGGCCTCTGGTCCCGCGAAGTTCGCGACGGCGGGTTGATCCACCACAGCGACCACGGCTCGACCTGCACCTCGATCCGCTTCGCGCAACGTCTGGCGGACAATGGAATCCTGCCGTCGATGGGCTCGGTCGGCGACTCCTACGACAACGCGCTGATGGAGAGTTTCTTCTCCATGCTGAAGATCGAGCTGGTGTACCGCAACTAGTAGCGCACCCGCGACGAGGCCGAGAACGCGATCTTCAGCTACATCGACGGCTGGTACAACACCCAGCGCATCCAGAAAGAGCTCGCTGGCTCAGCGCCGACGAGTACAAGGCCGCCTGGCACGCTGATCAACACAATCCATCCACCCCTGCGTCCCCCGCCGGAGCCAGGTAATCAACCCTCCGAGTTCTCGGGGAACCTCACCTTCGCCTGTCCATGCTCACGGAGGGCTACGTCTCTACTGCGTATCCGACTTGGTGATCTCGGCCACCACTCTCGGTGTGTGTACGCATGTATTCGCTCCGTGAGCAGACGTTGACCCGTCTGGAGGCATTCCGTTTCCCGTCGATCTCGGTCATAGTGCTCCAGCACGGGTCGGGGGACCATCGTCGGAGGGGGCTGCCGGAGTTCCGGCAGCGGGGGGAAGTTCATGATCACCGCCAGAGGGCGGAGCTTTGCTCTGCCCGCATTCACTGCTGCCTGCATGATGACCGGGGGGCTCGTCGGTTCGGTGGCGCCGGCGGCTGCGTCCGCCCCGGATCAGGTGGCGGACGCTGCGGGTGCGCACAGGCTCGCGCAGCAGAGCGGCCAGTCGATCGTCATCGGATCGGAGACCACCGAGACCGCGGAAGTCAAGGCGAACCCGGACGGCACGCGCACGCTGGTCGAGTACACGCATCCGGTGCGGGTGAAGCAGAACGACGCGTGGGTCGCCGTCAACCTGGATCTTGCTCCACAGGCGGATGGCTCACTCGCGCCGAAGGCGGCGCCGGTGACGATGTCGTTCAGCGCAGGAGGTCCTGGTTCAGCCGACGAGCCTGTTGCCAAGTTGGTGAAGGGTACGGCCGAGGTCGGCTTCGGCTGGGACCGCGACCTGCCGCCTGCGCGGATCTCCGGTGGGCTCGTGACCTATCCCGAGGTGTTCCCCGGCGTGGACCTCGAGGTGAAAGTGGCGCTGACGGGCTTCGCGCAGAACCTCGTCATCAAGAACGCCGACGCTGCGAAGAACCCAGATCTGAAGAAGATCACTTTCAAGTCGCACACGAAGAACACCACGATCACCAAGGACACGCCGGCAGCCCGTGTGGCGAAGTCCGCCGGCGGGGGCGGCGGCCTCGTCGTCACAGATGGGGATGGCAATCAGGTGTTCGGCGGGGACGCGTCCCGGATGTGGGACTCCTCGGAAGCGGCGCGGCAGGCGGTGATGGGCGTCGACGTCGGCGCCGACACGATCTCGGTGACGCCTGACCAGTCGTTCCTCATCGATCCCCGGACCACTTACCCGGTGCGGCTGGACCCGGACTACTACTGCACCTCGTGCAGCAAGGCGCATCACGCGGTGGTCCAGTCACCACCTGAGTGGAGTGACGCTCGCAACTTCGACAAGACAGGTGGGCAGCTCGGCGACCTCAAGGCCGGCTACCTCAACAAGGGCGAGCTGGGCGCGACGGTGGCGGGCATCTCTCGCACCTACTTCCAGATGAGGACCGACGCGCTCAAGGGCAAGTTCATCCACAGCGCAGTCGTGAGTGCCAAGGTGATCTCGTCATACTCGTGCTCGCCGGATCCGACCGAGTTGGTGTCGACCAACGAGATCGGCGAGTACACCACCTGGAACAACCAGCCTGCCTGGAGGGAGGTGCTGTCGGAGAACAACGCGCGCAACAACCCGAGGGTGTGTGCCACGGACGGACTTGCGGAGTTCGACGCGAAAGCAGCCGTCGTGAAGGCCGCAGCAGCGCGCTCCGACCTCGCGACGTTCATGTTCAAGGGCAAATACGAGAACGTGGTCGACAAGGGCTGGCGCCGGTTCGATCTGAACCCGTACCTCGAAGTGCACTACAACTCGTATCCGAACCTGCCCGTCAACCTCGGCATGGAGGCGTGGGGGAACAACGCCTCCGACGCGCTGCCTTGCGTCACGGGCGACAACCGACCGGTTGTGGCCACACGCACGCCCAGATTGCGTGCTCTTGTATCTGATCCTGACGGTGACCTCCTGCGCGACTCGGGTTTCGCCCTGTACCGCGGCACCTCAGGCAACGGCACGTTCCTGAAAGAAATCTATGCCCTGGACGTACCGTCCGGTTCGTACGCGGAGGTCACCGTGCCGCCGGACACGCTCGCCGAGAACGGCGTCTTCGTCTGGTCGATGTATGCCGGTGACGGTGGTCTTCGATCACTTCGCACACGTGACTGCGAGTTCACCGTCGACACGATCGCGCCGAACACGCCTCTGGTCTTCTCGGCGGACTACCCCACAAGTGGTTTCCACGGAAGCGTTGGCCGTACCGGCATCTTCAGGTTCTCGCCCAACGGCAACACTGGGCCGAACGGTGTTCAGGACGTCGTTCGGTACGGTTGGTCGCTGGGACGCGACACTGTCGACAGCAAAGTCCTGGTCTCGACGTCGAGCGGTGTGGTGGACGTGCCGATCACGCCCACCGAGGGTGGCACCAACACCTTGTACGTACAGGCGTTCGACCGCGCGGGCAACAGCGCAGGAGTGCCGCAGAAGTACGTGTTCAACGTCGCGGACCCGATCGGACCTGTGTCGGCGTGGAACTTCGACGAGAGCGGTGGGAGCACCGCGGCCGACATCACCGGCGCCGGCCGCCCGCTCGCGTTGAACGGTGCGGCCTTTGGACCCGGCTACGCGAACAACGCTTTGGTCAACACTACGAACTCGTTCGCCTCGACGTCGACATCCTCGGTGAACACCGCACGGGCGTTCTCGGTCTCGGCCTGGGCCAAGCTCGACAACACCAACGGCGTCTACGCGGTCGCGAGTCAGGACGGTGCCTTCGCGAGCAGCTTCTACCTGCAGTACTCGCCTGACGTCGGCCGCTGGGTGTTCAGCGCGGCTATGGAGGACAAGAACGACGCTGCAGTGGCCCGCGCTGTCTCGTCGACGCTTCCGCAAGCGAACGTGTGGACCCACCTGGTCGGAACCTATGAACCGAACTCGCGCAAGCTGAAGCTGTACGTCGACGGGAAGCTGGACGGCACCGCCGACGCGACGCTCTTCGGCGCGACCGGTGCGTTCGTCGCCGGCGCGGCGAAGTGGAACGGCAACCGGGTGAACAGGATGTCCGGCCGCGTCGACCACCTCCAGGTGTGGGATCGGGTGCTGAGTGCGAAGGAAGCAGCTGACCAGAACAACTTCACGGTGTTGCGCGCCCACTACAACCTCGACGAGCGCTCGGGCACGGCGACGAAGGACGAGGTGACCGGGCAGAACGCCGCGCTTTCCGGCGGCACGGCGTGGTCGGGCACACCTGTGGACCCCGATGACCCGAACCAGGTGCTCACCAGCAAGGACAAGTGGCTCAAGGTCGGTGTTCCCCTGTCCGGTGAGGTGACCGGTGCGCGTCCGGCGAATCTGCGCACAGACCGGTCGTACACCGTGTCGGCCTGGATGCGGCACGCCGGACCCGACGAGTACGCGCGTGCCGCTGTCGGCATGGGCGACGCAACCCATTCGCCGTTCCTCCTCGGCTATCGGCCGGAGACCCGGAAGTGGGGCTTCACGCTTGCGAGGACGCCGGCAGGAGACGGTGTTTACGCGCTCTCCGATCACACGGCAGAGGCGAACAAGTGGGTGCATCTCGCAGCCACGTACAACGCGACCAGCGACACGGTCACCCTCTTCGTGAACGGCGTCAAGCAGAGTGCCCCGGCGACAGTGGCTCAGACGTTCAACGGGTCAGGTGACCTGTGGCTGGGGCGCGGAATCTGGGGCGGACAGCGGTCGGACCTGTGGAGAGGCGACATCGACGACGCCCGCGTCTACTCCGGTGTCCTGTCCGCCACGCACATCGACTCGCTGTACCGGGCGACCCTGCACTTCTGACCACCACTGATTGAGGAACCTGCCGTGAGAAGAAGAAAGTGGACGGCGCTCTTGGTGGTGCTGTCGTTGGTGCTCTCGTCCGGTCAGGACGCGCTCGCCGCCGCCGGGCCCAACCGGTACGACTGGAAGCTGCCCGAGCTGCAGCAGGACAGGTCGGTGCCGACAACCGCCGTCTCGTCACGCCCGAACCTGGAGGACGCGGCGGCGAAGGTCGCAGTGACGAAGGTCGATCCGCCGGCGTGGCCGGCGGAGGCACAAGCCGACGTCGAGCTCGCCACGGGACAGGCAGCGGCTGTGAGAGCGGCGACGGGCATTGTTTCCTTACGCCACAAGGACGACGTGGCCGCCGCGAGGTCGGCGAAGCCGACCAAGATGCGGTTGAACGTCAAGGGGCAGGACGCCGCTCGAAAGCTCGGGCTCAACGGTGTCGTGTTCAGCCTGTCGGACACAGGTGGCTCGGCAGGCATCCCGCTGCGGGTGGATGTCGACTACCGCGGCTTCGCGTCGGCGTTCGGTGGTGACTACGCCTCGCGCCTGCACCTGGTGTCGCTGCCGGCCTGTGCACTGTCAACGCCGGACAAGGCGGAGTGCCGTCGTGCCCTTCCTCTGCCTGGCGGGGCCAACGACATCAAAGCGAGCAAGGTCTCGGCGGACTTCACCCCCGCCGAGGCAGCCGACAGGCAGGCCGGTTCCGGACTGATGGTACTGGCCGCCACGGCCGCACCGTCGAGTGGGAACGGTTCCTTCGCTGCCACGTCGCTGGCCCCTGCGGGGTCGTGGAACTCGGGCGGGTCGTCTGGCGACTTCACCTACGGCTACCCGATGCGCGTTCCACCGGCGATCGGCGGTTCGGCTCCCTCGGTGTCGCTCGGTTATTCGGCGCAGAGCCTGGACGGCCGGACGTCTGCGACCAACAACCAGGCCTCGATCGTGGGTGACGGCTGGGACGTCTCGCCGGGCGGCTTCATCGAACGCCAGTACAAGCCGTGCGGTCTCGACCTCGGCGGCAACAACGGCCAGACCAAGACCGGTGACCAGTGCTGGGCCACCGACAACGCCACGATCAGCCTGGTCGGCGTGTCCGGACAACTGGTCAAGGACAAGGACACCGGTGTCTGGCGCCCCAAGAACGACGACGGTGCCCGCATCGAGCACCTGTACGACGCTGTGAACGGTGACGACAACGGCGAGTACTGGAAGGTCACCACGACCGACGGCACCCAGCACTTCCTGGGGCTGAACCGGCTCCCCGGCTGGGAGGCCGGCAAGCCGGAGACCAAGTCCGCCTGGACCCAGCCCGTGTACGGCAACCACGCGGACGAGCCCTGCAACCAGGGCACGTTCGACGCGTCGTGGTGCCAGCAGGCCTACCGCTGGAACCTCTCCTACTCGGTTGATCCGCACGGCAACGTCACCACGTACTACTACGAGCCGGAGACCAACCACTACGGGCGCAACGCCGATCCGGCCAAGGGCACTCCGTACGTGCGCGGTGGGCAGCTTCGGCGCATCGAGTACGGACTGCGTGACAACGGCTACTACGGCACTCCGGGCGCGAAGGTCCTGTTCGACGTCGCCGAGCGCTGTCTGCCCAACGGGGCGGTCACCTGCGATCCGGGTCAGCTCAACTCCTCGACCGCGTCGTCGTGGCCGGACGTGCCCGCAGACCAGATCTGCAACGCGGGCGAGCAGTGCACCAACCGGCTGACGCCGACGTTCTTCACCCGCAAGCGGCTCACCAAGATCACCACCCAGGTGGGCAACGGCAGCGGCGGGTTCTCCGACGTCGACTCGTGGACGCTGAACCAGGACTTCCCGGGCACCGGCGACGGCACGTCACCGGCCATGAACCTGAAGTCGATCGTCCACACCGGGTTGTTCGGTGGTTCGACCGCGTTGCCGCCGACGACGTTCGACCGGATCGCGATGGCGAACCGGGTCGACGGCGGCGCGGACAACTACCCGCCGCTGACCAGGTACCGCATCAACGGCATCACCACCGAATCCGGCGCGTACACCCAGATCAAGTACAGCGACCGGGACTGCGTGCCCGGCTCTCGGATGCCGGCCGCACCCGAGTCGAACACACTGCGCTGTTATCCGACGTGGTGGACGCCTGAAGGTGCTGTCGACCCCCAGCTCCACTACTTCCACAAGTACGTCGTCACCGATGTCGTCGACGACGACCGCACCGGTGTCTCCTCGCTGATCAAGACGCACTACGACTACGTCGGCGATCCGGCGTGGCACTACGACGAGAACGACTTCGCCGAAGCCAGCCGGCGAACGTGGTCGCAGTGGCGCGGGTACGGCACCGTGCGCACGGTCAAAGGCGAGCCAGGCTCGACGCAGAGCGTGGCGGAGACGGTGTACTTCCGCGGCATGGACGGTCGCACGGTGACCACCAGCGAGGGCGAGCCGGTCCAGGACGCGCAGCGGCTGCAGGGCTTCGTGCGGGAAACCCGGCAGTACAACAACGGGCAGCTCGTCTCGGCGTCGGTGAACGACCCGTGGCTGAGCCCCATCACCGCCACGGGCGCTGACGGCAGGAAAGCACAGCTGAGCAACGTCGAAGCGGTACGGGGACGCACGTTGCTCGAAAATGGCCAGTGGCGGCGCACCAAGGTCGTCAAGACCTACGACGCGGTCGGCATCGTCACGAAAACCGAGGACCACGGCGACCTCGCGATCACCGGTGACGAGTCCTGCGCGCGCACCACCTTCTTCCGCAACAACGCGGCGTGGATGCTGACTTATGCGGCAGAGGTGGAGACGGTCAAGGGTCTGTGCACCGTACAGGCCAGCGCCTCGACGATCCTGTCGATCGTCCGGTCGTCCTACGACGGTCAGGCCTGGGAGAGCGCACCCACGAAAGGGGACATCACCAAAGCCGAGGTGCTCGACTCCTGGGACGAGACGGGCAAGAAGTGGGTCACCGCATCGACCTCGACCTTCGACGCCTACGGCCGTCCCAGGGAGGTCACCGACGCCACCGAGCAGAAGACGACCACGACCTACTCACCGGCCACCGGCCCGCTGACCCAGGTCACCAGCACCAACGCGCTCGGTCACGTCTCCACCGGCTACTTCGAGCCGGCCTGGGGAGTCTCGACGGCCTCGGTTGACGCAAACGGCCGGCGCGCGGACCTCGCCTACGACGCTCTGGGCAGGTTGATCAAGGCGTGGACGCCCGGCCATTCGAAGGCGACCCAGCAGGCCGACGCCGAGTTCGTGTACACCTACAACACCGACAAGCCCAGCGTGGTGGCCGCGAAACGTCTGCAGGACGACGGCAAGACCTACTTCACCTCGTACACGCTCTACGACGGCCTGCACCGAGAACGGCAGACGCAGTCCCCGTCACCTGCGGGCGGACGACTGATCTCCGACACCTTCTACGACTCACGAGGCCTGCCGTACAAGAAGAACGGCGCATACTGGAACAACACCGCGCCGAGCTCCGTGCTCGCCGGTGTGTTCGACAACGAGGTCCCGAACCAGACCATCACCACCTACGACGGCATGGAACGGCCGACCGCGTCGATCTACCGCAAGAAGGCGATCGAGCAGTGGCGCACCACCACCTCCTACGGTGGTGACCGTGTCCACACCACGCCACCTCAGGGCGCGGCCGCGACGACGCTGATCAACGACGCACAAGGCCGCACCACCGAGAAAAGGCAGTACACCAACGGCCTCGGCACCGCGTTCGACGCCACCAAGTACACCTACACCCCGGCCGGCCAGCTCGCCACGGTGACCGACCCGGTCGGCAACACCTGGCGGCACAACTACGACCTGCGCGGTCGCAAGATCGCCTCCGCCGACCCCGACACCGGCAACAGTTCGACGGTGTACGACGCCGCAGGACGCGTGCTCAAGACCAAGGACGGACAAGGCCGCGAGATCGCATTCACCTACGACGCACTGAGCCGCAAAACCGCGTCCTACATCGGGTCCACGTCGGGCACGAAGCTCGCGGAGTGGCAGTACGACACGTCCGTGGACAGCACCGGCAAGCTGAACGGCCGTGGCATGTTGACGTTGTCGCGCAAGTGGATCGACGGGCAGCCCTACACGCGCAAGGTCGTCGGCTACGACGAAGCCGGTCGCGCTCAAGGCGAACGGGTCATCATTCCTTCGGCGGCGCAGGGCGTCCTGGGCACGACCTACGAGAGCCGTCAGGAGTACACCTACACCGGCAAGTTCCGCGGAATGACGTACCTGGACGTGAACTCGGGCGGAAAGACCATCGTCCCGGGCGAATCGGTAGGGACGCTCTACAACAGCTACGGGTTGCCCGAGACCACCATCGGCGGGCTCGGTCAGTACGTCACGGAGACCAACTACTCGAGTCTCGGCGAAGTGCTGCGTGAGACCTACGACGACAGCGGGAGCGAGTACAACCTCTGGGTGACCAACTTCTACGAAGAAGGCACCCGCAGGCTGGAACGCACGATCGCCGACCGCGAGACGGAAACGGCTTACCGGATCGCCGACCGCAACTACAGCTACGACCCCTCCGGCAACATCACCCGAGTCGCTGACACGCCGGCTGGCGGCCCACCGGACATCCAATGCTTCGCCTACGACTACCTGCGACGGATGACCGAGGCGTGGACACCGGGCTCCGGTGACTGCACCGCGACGCGTTCCGCGTCTGCCTTGGGCGGCGCGGCGAAGTACTGGCACTCGTGGACGTTCGACAAGACCGGTAACCGGCTGACTCAAACGCAGCACGCCGCGGCAGGCGACACGGTGAACACCTTCACCTACCCCGCAGCGGGCAGCCCACAGCCGCACACGGTGACCAAGGTCGACACGACCGGCCCGAACGGCACGTCCCTGGACACGTTCGGCTACGACGCCTCCGGGAACACGACCTCGCGCAAGATCTCCGGCAACACCCAGACGCTGGAGTACGACGCCGAGGGCCGCGTGTCGAAGGTGAAGAACGCCGACGGCAAGGAGTCGACGTACCTCTACGACGCCGACGGCAACCGGCTGATCGCCCGCGAGCCCTCCGCCACAACGGTGTACGCGTTCGGCCAGGAGATCCGGCTGGAGAAGGGCACCACAACTCCGTCGTGGACGCGGTACTACAGCCACAACGGGCATGTGGTGGCGCAGCGGAACTCGATCTCTGGTTTGAAGTGGCTGCTGACCGATCATCAGGGCACGGAGATGGCGGCGGTAACCCCCGGCAACCAGTCGGTACCCGCGAACAACCTGGCGGTCACCTCTCGCCGACAGACACCGTTCGGCGAAAACCGGGGCAGTGCCGTGGCATGGCCGAACACCAACGGGTTCGTTGGCGGCACACGGGAGGAGTCGGGTCTGACGCGTGTCGGTGCGCGGTTGTACGACTCGTCGACCGGGCGCTTCCTGTCCGCGGACCCGATCATCGACAACAACGACCCTCAGCAGCTCAACGGGTACGCCTACAGCAACAACAGCCCGGTGACGTTCTCCGATCCGACAGGCTTGTTGGCGGGTGGTCAGTGCGGTCCGGACGGCATCCTGTGCGGCGGTGGCCGGGAGAACTACGCCAACGAGGCCGACTACCAGAGTGACCGGCGGTTCTTCCAGCAGCAGGCTCGAGCGAGCCAGCAGCAGTCGGCAGTCAAGCGCCAGGCGCGCAGCGCGGCACTGCAGCAGGCCGGGATCAGCGAGAAGGACTACGCCGAGGCACAGCGCAACGCCCACAAGTCGAAGTGGGACGTGATCAAGGAAGTGGCCTGGGAGATGCTGAAGGACATCTCCGGGTGGAACGACATCGTCGACTGCTTCACCAAGGGCGACATCTGGGCCTGCGGCGGTCTGGTGATGAACCTGGTGCCGTGGGGCAAGGTCGGCAAGGTCATCGAAGCCGGCTACAAGGCTGTGAAAGCCGTGGCGTCGATGGCCGCGGTGATCTCCAAGGCCAAGGCGGTGCTGCGGCGGGTCGAAGAGATTGCCGCCAAGGCTGAGGAAGTCGCGCTGGACGCGATGCGCAAGATCGGTAAGGATCCCGGCTGTAACAGCTTTATGCCTGGCACCAAGGTGTTGTTAGCCGACGGGGAGCGAAAGCCGATCGAGCAGGTTGAGGTAGGCGATCAAGTTTGGTCGACTGACCCTGAAACAGGTGAGTCCGCTGCCCAAGAAGTTGTACGTACGATCATAGGTCAGGGCGCAAAGCACCTGGTGGAGATCACAGTCGACACCGATGGCGCCGCAGGTGACGCCACTGGGACGGTGACGGCAACAGAAGGGCATCCGTTCTGGCTTCCTAAGCAGCACACCTGGATGGTCGCGGGCGCCGTTGAGGTCGGCTCGGAACTGCAGACCGCAGAAAACTCGAGGGTTAGTGTCATCTCCATCCGAAAGCGGACCGAACGAGAGCGAGTCCACAACCTCACGGTCGATAACATCCACACCTACTACGTTGAGTTCGGCTCCGCCGCTGTCTTGAATCACAACACAGGAGGCAACGGGCATATCTGCCAGGTCGACGTGACGGCGGCTGATGGAAGTCCGAAGCTGAGCAAGGAGCTCGAAAGCGGAGATATGACCGCTGAGGAGGCATCTCTGGGGTATCCGGACAGCTCCGCCTTCACCCACACAGAGCACCGCTTCTCACGCATGGCTGGCGCCTCGACGGGGCCCAAGGTGTCGCTGCCGGACGACCCATTTCTTAACCAGCACCCGTTGCAGGCGGGAGACTCAGTGCTGATGCGAGGGCAGTACCCGCCCTGTACGAGATGTAAGGGTGCGATGAATAGGATGGTCCGTGAGCTCGGCGTCAGCGTCACTTATGAGTGGGACGGAAGCAAGGGTTCCGGGTCCTGGATTGCAGGAAAGGGAAGAGGAAGGTCTTAGCGATGCGTGTTACTGCAGTGCAGGTGGGTTACTTCGAGGATTACGAGGATGAAGAAGCGCTCGAAGTAGCCATCGCCGGTGTCGACGAGTCCGGAACTCCGCGTTCGTTCTCGTTTCAGCGGTCCTCCTTCGACGAGCCAGACGAGCAAGACGTAGAGAACGGGATGGACTCCTACAACATCTCGACCGAACGAGGGGCGACCGTCTACGGCGGTCTGCGAACTGTGGAGCTCGTCGGCCTGCAACTTTCCCTCGCATTCACGCCTGTGGACGCCGAAGCGTTGGGAGTCGACACGTCGGTGGAGATCGATCTCGCCAACGCTGAGGTCGACTTGAGTGACTTCTCGCCGAGGCTGCGGAATATCCTGGCGTGGGGTGCAGTGGAGAAGAGGCCGACGATCCTTGGGCTGGGATCGACGGAAGCCCCACCTGCTGGTTAAGTAGCTGCCCAGCAAGTCCCGTTGACTGCTGGTCAGCGGGACTTGTGTACTTCTGGATATGTAGAAGGCGATGCGCAAGCTCGGCGGCAAGAGCGGGTCGTGTGATCTGCACAGTTTGTGGCCGGGACACGCGTGCTGATGGCCGATGAGTCGTCAAAACCGATCGATTAGATTCAGATTGAGGAAAAGGGTCAAGGCGACCGACCCGGCATCGGGAGAAACCTCGGATCGGGAAGTCGTGGGCACAATCATCTACACCGACGAAGGCGACATGACTCGCTTGTCAGCGGCCAGCGGATCGGTGGAAGCGACCTCGTGGCATCCGGTATGGGTGGAGGATCGCGGTAACTTCGCCAAATTTGGCATGCTCAAGGCTGGCGAGCACCTCCGCGCTCCGGACGGGTCGCAACCAGTTGCGTCCTCGGTGGAGCGACACGAGAGCATTCAGCCGGTCTATGACTTAACGATTGACGGCGTGCACACCTACCATGTGGTAGTCGGCGTCACTTCGGTCCTGGTGCACAACTGTGGTGAGCCTTTTCCATCCTGTTCTTGCTGGTCACAAGATCGGATCGGTGTGTGGCAGACGGCCGTGAACATGGCGAAGCTCCTGGCAGCACTGGCATCACGACCAAGATCCACCGATGCCGACCAGGAGCTTCGTGTGTTGTTCTATCCGTCCGCGATCACGTTGTCCAATCGCACCCTGGGCTACGTCGCTCGGCTGATCCGCCGCCACCGCACCAGCATCGGCTCTCGCTGGCGGCGCCTGCCCGCCCACCGTCAAGCCCTGCTCGTGCCGACGCACTTGCGCAACGGCGACACCTACCAGCGCCTGGCCAGCGGGTTCGGCATCGGCCTGGCCACCGCCTATCGCTACATCCGCGAGACCACCGACCTGCTCGCCGCACGAGCACCCAGCTTCGCCCAGGCCGTCATCAGGCTGGCGGGCTCGTTCTCCAACTACGCGCTGCTCGACGGCACCGTCATCCGCATCGACCGCGCCGGTGACCGCGACCGCCAGAAAGCCTGCTACAGCGTGAAAGTCCGCCGCCACGGCATCACCCTGCAGGTACTCACCGACCCCTACGGGCAGCTCGCCTGGGTCTCGACAGGGCTACCGGGTTCGGTCTACGACCTCACCGCCGCCCGCACCCACGGCATCTTCGACACCTGCCGCCAGGCCGGGCTGCAGCTGATCGCCGACTGCGGCTACATCGGCGCCGGCGAGGGCGTTCACCTGCCCTACCGCCGCTACAAAAATGAGTTCACCCCCGGCCGGCCCGCCGCCAACCGCGCCCATTCTGCCGTGCGCTGCCGGGTCGAACGCGGCATCGCCACGCTCAAGAGCTGGCGCGTCCTCACCCGAGTCCGCGCCAGCCCACAACGAGTCACCACCTACGCCCGCGCCATCCTTACCCTCGAACAACGCACCCGATCATGAGGATGGAAAAGGCTCGGTACAGGTCATGCTGAAATTGATCATCTAACTGGTCGGACTGATGACTTGCACGGCCTTCTGTATCCGGCCGCGCAGCGGTTCCGGACGACCAGTGTGCTTGCATGCAGACCGTGCTGAAGGCGGCATCGATCTTGCGGCGGTCGGCGCACGCAGCAACCTGTCGCTCGGACAACGTGCCAACGCACTCGATGCGGGCGAACTGGCGATCTCCATGAGCAACGGGAAGCATGCCGAGGTAAAACTGCTCATGGCGGCTGAGCACCTCGATCTGCAACCTGGTGCCATCATCGCCAGCCGACCGTTCTGCTCGGACTGTCGAGATGTGCTCTGAGCCGCAGGTGCGACGATCACGGAACCAAGAACGGCCGTTTGGGAGTGATCCCGAGGATACGAGGAAGGATGATCGGGTGCTTTCGACCGGTAAGATCGACGTGATCAAGAGAGGGTGCAGTGAGCTCGACGAAGCCAGGCTCACCGCGTTCTCGCTGGCCGCAGTGCACCGCGTGCTCCCTGTCTACCAGGTGTACAGCGAGATGAAGAAGACTGTTCGGGGGCATGGCGCGGCGCATGATGCCCTCGTGGGCATCGCTCGGTTGCTCCGAGGAGAGGGAGATCTGACCTTCGAGAAGGTGGAACCGGTCGTCAACACAGCCTTGAAGGGTCTGGATTCCGACCTCTCCAAGATTCACGGCCGGTCGGAGTTCAATCTTCCGGAAGCAGTCACGGTAGAGGTGGTCACCGCTGTAACCGCAACTCTGAACGGATGGAAGAACTCGTCATCCGACGAACACCTTCAGGCTGTGATGGGTGCACTGGAAGTGGACTCCGTGTGGGCCGAGGAAACTGCGGACGAGGTGGTCACATGGGACCGGTTGACAACCCAATTTCAGCAGCAGGTCCGCGACCTCGAAGAGTTGCGTTCAGCTGACTCGGGCACCGCTGTGAGCACGTATAGAACTGTCGCCTATAGGTCTGAGCGTGAAGGGATGCCCTATCTGGACGGCATGGAGGAGCTGATGAAGCGTTTGCGCTGAGCTGGCTGGACCGATTGCCGGGCGCAGCGGTAGTTGTCGATTTGTACTGGCTGGCCGAAGGTGGGGGCGTTGATCATGAGTCCGCCGCCGGTGTAGAGGCCGACGTGGTGGATGTTGCCGGGTGTGCCGTAGAAGACGAGGTCGCCCGGCAACAGTGGCTGCTCGGCCGGGACGCGCGGGCCCGCGTCGAACTGGATCTGGGCGGCGCGGGGCAGGTTCACTCCGGCGGCGGCGTAGGCGGCTTTGGTCAGTCCGGAGCAGTCGAAGCCGGCATGTCCGCCGTCAGGGCCGTTGCCGCACCACGCGTGGGGCAGACCTCGTTGCCCGCAGGCGTAGTTGATCGCGGCGAGGATGATGGCGTTGGGTGCGTGGATGGCGCCGCAGTCACCGTTGCCGACGCTGGTCGCGGCGGCCTCGACATACTTGGCAGCCTGTTCGAAGACCTTGTCGACGAACCAGTCGGCGTAGTTGCAGGCAAAGACCGCCGCTCGCAGGTCGCCTCGCCGACGCCTTCGTCGCAGAGCAGGAAGGCCGCGGCGTGGATGGCGTCGTGCAGGTTGTGCCGCGAGGGTGGGCTGGCGTCGCCGGGCGGGATCTGGTGTGCGGCGACAACGCCGTTGAAGGTCGGGGCAAGGAACTGCATCGGCCGGCCCCGGCGGAGGTGACGGCGACGACGCGGGCGAGGACGAAGTCGGGGTGGTCCCACCGGGGGCGGCGGCATCGTCGAGCGGAAACCGTGTCCCGAGGGCAACGACGCGTCCAGAGCCTCGCGCACACACGCGTGACCGGCGCGGTAGGCGGCCTACCGCAGATGCAACATCACCCGCGACAAGCGGCCCTGATCCACGTCGAGGCCTGCTTGGACTCCACCTTCGACACGGCAGCGCTGGGCGTCCGGCGCTGATCGCGACAGGTACGCCTGCCTCGCGCCACGCCGGAAAGCGCAGCGCTGCGCGTCCGCGTTCTGCCTTCGCGCTGACCTCCGCCTCGCCGTCCACAAGGCACACTCAAGTCGTGGCCATGAACCAACTACCTGACGCTTTTGAGCGCAGCGGTGAGGGCCTGCCACGGAAGCAGGACGCAACGTACGCGGCTTCCGGTGGACCGCACGGCCTCGAAAGCGCCCATCGCGCCGACCGAGGCCGGCGGCTCCGGAGTTGCGCCACGCAGGAAGTCGCGGACCGCGTCGTGCAGTTCAGCGACCCTGTCCGCGGTCTTCGCCTCCATCACCAGGGTGTGCATGACCGACGCCGACGCCTGGCTCAGCGTGCAGCCGGCGACCTCGTGGCTCAGCTCGTCAACGATGTCGTCGTGGTGGCGCAGGCGCAGGGTGATCTCGTCGCCGCAGGACGGGTTGACCTTGTGCACCTCCGCGGTGAACTCGTCCTGCAGGCCGTGGCCGCTGCGCAGGCGGTAGTGCTTGGCGATGACGTCCCGGTAGAGGTCGTCGAGCTTCACGCGTGCTCCTCCAGGTCGATGAACCCCTGCGCGGCGAAGAACTCGCGGGCCCGCCGCACGCCGCTGACCAAGCGGTCGATGTCGTCGTGTCCGTTGTAGACGTGCACGCTGGCGCGGACGGTCGCTGTGACGCCGAGGGCCCGGTGCAGCGGCCATGCGCACTGGTGACCTGCCCGCACCGCGATGTCGTCGTCGTCGAGGATCTGCGCCACGTCGTGCGCGTGCACCCCGTCGACGACGAAGCTGATGATTCCGGGCCGGCGCGCTGGGTCGTCGGGTCCGAGGGTGCGTACGCCGGGGAGCGCCCGCAGCTCGGCGAGCGCGTATCCGGTCAGCTCGACCTCGTGGTCGAGCACCCGCTGTTCGCCCAGGCCCTGCAGGTAGCCGATGGCCGCGGCGAACCCGACGGCCTGCGACACCGGTGGCACGCCGGGTTCGAAGCGGCGCGGCGGGTCGGCGTAGGTGGCGCCGGTGAGCGTGACCGTCTCGATCATGGAGCCGCCGGTGAGGAACGGCGGCATCCGCTCCAGCAGGTCGAACCGGCCCCACAGCACGCCGATGCCGCTCGGCCCGAGCATCTTGTGGCTCGACAGCACGAGGAAGTCCACGTCGAGCGCGCGCACGTCGATCGGTATCCGGCCTGCGGCCTGGCAGGCGTCCACCGCGACGAGGGCTCCCGCTCGGCGGGCGGCGCGCACGATTGGAGCGGTGTCGGTGACCGCGCCGGTGACGTTGCTCTGGAGGGTCACCGACACCAGCGCGGTCCGCTCGCCGATCACCTCGTCGAGCACGGTGAGGTCGAGACAACCGTTCGTGGTGCTGGGGATGTACCGCAGGGTGGCGTCGGTGCGCCTGCACAGCTCCTGCCACGGCACGAGGTTGGCGTGGTGCTCCAGCTCGCTGACGACGACCTCGTCGCCGGGCCTGATCGACAGGCTGTCCGCGCCGGTGCCGGGTGAGCCGAGGGAGAACGCGAGCAGGTTGATCGCTTCGGTGGCGCTCTTGGTGAACACGACCTCGGAGGGGTCCCCGCCCAGGTAGGCGGCGACGGTGGTGCGGGCGTCCTCGTACGCGGCTGTCGCTTGCTCCGCGAGCCGGTGCGCGCCGCGGTGGCACGCGGCGTTGGAGTGCTCCAGGAACTCGCGCTCGGCGTCGAGCACGGCGCGCGGGCGCTGGGTCGTCGCCGCGGAGTCGAGGTAGACCAGCGAGCTCGCGTCCGAGGCGGTCAGCAGCGGGAAGTCGGCCCGGACGCTCCGGGAGTCCAGGCGGGGGAGGGCGGGTGTCCGGTCGACGGCGGTCATGAGACCGTCCTGTGGTCAACGGTGCCGGACTCGATGATGATGTTCGCCGTCTGCAGGCACAGGCCCCGCACGCACACGCTGATCTCGTCGGCGTCGGCGATGTAGTCGGGTTCGGCGAACTTCGGGTTGAACGCCTCGATCCGCTTGGTCCGCACACCCTCCTGGTAGTCCGGCAGCCGGGTCCAGACGATGCCGTCGTAGGACTCGGTCCGCTCCGGGAAGACCGCCGGGTCCTGCCAGCGCACCACGACGCCGAACATCAGCAGCGGTTCGAACAGCGGCTCGGCCAGGCCGTCCTCGTCCAGGTCGCCGTCCGCGGCGTAGCTGAACCCGCCGCCGACCATGGACAGCGAGCAGGTGGCCAGCGGTTCCTCGGCGGTGGCGTGCTCGAGCGCGGTGCCGCAGCCCAGCTTGCGGGCCAACAGGTCGGCCACGGCGTAGGGCAGCGCCTCCGCGGTGCGCGGCACCGGGCGCACGTCGTTCTCGGCGTAGCGGGCGACCACCCGCAGGTCGTCGGAGCGCACCTCGTCGAGCAGCAGGGGCAGCTCCTCCTCCAGCGAGCCCTTGCTGTCGTCGAGGATCGCCGAGGCCAGCGGCACCGGCAGCATGCTCGTCGGCGTGCTGACCACGTTCGGGTGCGTCCGGTTCGCCGAGGCGCGGCGCGTGCCGTTGAGGACGTGCGGCTCCCCGTCGATGTCGGTGACGATGGTCAGCTGCAGCACCGGCTGCCACAGGCTCCCGGGCTCCAGGCACTCGCGCAGCGTCGTCACCCGGTTGGACACACCCGGCAAGTGGGCGCGCAGAAACTCAGCGTCATAAACCTTGGCCATTCGAATTCCCCCTCGTGGTGACACGGTTTCGTGTTGTCATCCACGGCAGCATGCGTTCTCGCCGCCTGCCCTCCAGTGGAGGCTGGTGGCGCACCGAGGCGCTCTTCCCCCAAGCTAGCGCGACCTGTGAACGAGCGGTTGTGTTGTCCTTGTCGTCCGTTATGTGCATAGGGCTGGACGAGTGAGTTCTTGAGTCGGGCCGACCGCTTCTTCCGGCCAGAACAGGTAAGCCTGAAATCCATCTTGCGACTCAGCGTGATTCTTGATTCATGTGCACGAGGAATTTCTCACGCCGTTGCCCCGGAAGGGTGGTCTTCTGCACTACTCTCCGATGCTGATCGAGGAAACCGGGGCTATGTCATTCCTCGTCAGGAGAAAACACGCGGTGGCCGGCATTGCTCTACGCTCGGCCCGGTGACCTCCACCCTTGATCGCCTGTACTCGTTCATCCAGTTCTCCGCGCGCCTGCGGGAGGTCGAGCGGCACAACCTGGCGACCCCCGACCGGCCCGAGTCGGTGGCCGAGCACTCCTGGCACCTCGCCCTGATCTGCTGGCTCCTGCGCGACGAGTTCGAGCGCGAGTTCAACGCACCCGTCGACCTGGACAAGATGATCAAGATGTGTCTCCTGCACGACCTCGTCGAGATCGACACCGGCGACCCCTCCGCCTGGCGCACCGACGGTGCCGCCGAGGGCAGCGCGGAAGCCAAGCGGCAGAAGGCGTTGGCGGAGGAGCAGTCGGCTCAGGAACGATTCGGTTCCCTCCCGGAACCCATTGCCTCCGAAATGCTCGCGGTGTGGCACGAGCACGAGGCAGCGGAAACGGTGGAGGCGCGGCTCGTGCGGGCGGTGGACCGGTTGAACCCGGCGCTGATGCGGCACCTGACGGGGCAGGGGTGGTCGGATGTGAGCGCTACCGCTGAGGACCTGGACAACCTGCAGCTCCCGCGGGTGTCGGTGAGTGCGACGCTCACCGAGCTGTATCAGCGGGTTCGCGCGGCTGCGGTCGAAAACGGGCAGTTCGTCGTCAAGGGCGCTTAGTCTGCGTTTTTGTCGAATTTGAAGTGGAATCGGTGTGATGAGCCGGGAATTTCTGTTCTGCAAGGGTCAACTGGTCCTGCGGCAGGCTTTCCGAGGTCCGCGGGAAGGCTTCCGGCCCGTGAGCAGGTTCAGCGGCGCTACGGGGTCGGCGACCCTACCGGGGCACGTCGATCGCCGTGGTGCGTCACCAACTGCACAGCCGGAGGCGTGCCGTTGGTCACCGTGTCGGTGGTGACGGTGATCTGGATCAGGCCCGGTTGCGCGCTGTGGAAAGAACCGTTGGCGCACTGGGTGTTCACCAGCTGGTAGTCGTCTGTTGTGGACTGTGCCGTCACCGACACGTTCCCCGCCTTGAGCACCGCCACGTCCATGTGCCCGTGGAAGGTCGCGACCGGGGTGGACGTCGACACGGCCGGGTTGAAGACGTTGAAGCCCACATCGGTGTTCGTGGTCTCGTTGGTGGTGCCGTAGGTGATGCTCGACCACGCCGCCAACGGCCGGGTCGCCGCACCGGCGACGAAGCTCGTCTGGTTCCAGGTCCACGCCGTCACCGACAGGTCGTCTGGGGTCTGGTTCCAGATCGTCGTGTACAGCGTGTTGGCGTCGCAGTCCTGGTAGTGCGTGTACAGGTTCCACCCGTTCTGGTTGCCGAACACGTCCTGCGGCACCGCGCCGTTGTTCCAGATGTCGGCCAGCGCCGCCTCGCTGGGGCAGTCGCCGGAGGAGGCGCCCGAGGCCAGCAGGTTCACGTCGTAGACCCCGCCGGGCAGGGCGACGCTGTACTGCGCGCCCTGCGGACCGTCGACCGGGCCCTGCGACCGCGGGTACTGCGCCCACAGCTGGTTGCCGTACCGGGACGGGACCAGCGCCTGCATGATCGCGAGCGAGTAGCCGGGCGTGGCCGCTTCCACCAGTTGCCCGGTCAGCTCGGCCGACCAGTTCAGCTCGCCATCGGCGATGCCCGACTGGAAGGCCTGCATCTGGGCCCAGCTCTGCAGGACCGAGGTCTCCGTGGACCCGGCCGCCGCCAAGATGCCGGTGTAGGCCTCGCTCAGCGCGCCCCACAGGTCGGCGAACGCGCCCTCGAACGTCGCCAGGGGGTTCTTCGTGGTCGTCTCGTAGACGTTGTAGGCCGTGCTCATCAGGTTCGCCACCACCGAGGCCACCGGCCCCAGCGCCGACAGCGCGGTGTAGACGGTGCCCTCGACCAGGGCGAGGACCGTGGCGGCGGTGTGCGACTGGGACCCCAGGCCCACGTCCGCGCCCAGCTCGTCCAGCAACGCCTCGCTGTTGATGAAGAACGAGTTGATGAACCCGGTCAGCTCGCCGAACAGGCGCTGGATGTCGTCGGCCAGGCTGAGCTGCTGCTGCAGCGAGGTGACCACCGCGCTCCAGTCGGTCGCCGACACCCCCGTCGGGCACGTGGCCGAGGAGCTGATGAACAGCGACAGCGTGAGCGGGCTGATGGTGAGGTTGCTGTAGGACTGCTCGACGGTCATCGTGCGCGGCAGCAGCTCGGCTTGCTGGAGCTGTTCGTTGATCGAGTCGTAGGCGGTGCCCTGGCCGCCGGTGTAGGCGGGGAACTGCCCTGTCGGCAGCCCCAGGATGCCCTGCACCGGGTAGGCCGGCCACAGCGTCCAGGTCTGCGCGGGCGACCCGGTGCAGCTGTCCACCACCACGGGGGTGCCCGCCGCGGTCGACCCGCCTTGAACGGTGAGCGCGAGCGTCCCGTTGCCCAGCGAGCTCATGAACGCGCCGTCGGTCAGGGTGAAGACCTCGTTGACCCCTCCGTTCCCGTGCCAGGCGATGACCTGCGTGCCCGGCGCGGTCAGGTTCGCGGTGACGTTCGCGTAGAGGCCGTTCAGCCGGTTGACCAGGAGGTTGCCGTCGACGCACCACAGCTGGTTGGGCCGTGGACCCTGCGGCGCCGGCGTCGAGGTCAGCGGGTTGAGCACCAGCGGCGTCAACGGCTGGCCGTCGGCGTTGGCCAGGTCCAGGACGAACTTCGTGCCGGTCGGCTCGGACAGGTCGCTCACCACGAACGAGTGCCAGTTCTGCATGACTGCCCACTTCCCACGGCTGGACTACCCGACCGATGGCAACACGTTCGCCCCTGCCCCACCAGAAGGGTCACCCGGAGGTGTGTCACCTCCCCTTGTCACACCTGCCTGCCGGGGACAGCGGGATCGGCTGCACCGCCGAACAACCCGGAGTGACCTCTGGGACGCGTTGATCGAGCCGTTTTCGACGTGCTCGCACAAGCCCTGGCGCAGTGACAGGACGTCCTGACCACGCCGCACCGGCAGCACCACCTGGAGCGGACCTGACGGCGCCGGGCAGCCGGCCCCCGCGCCGGGGCGGGCGGAGGGGCCGGCTGCCGGGGGTCAGGCCGCGTGCGCCTGCAGCGACGAGTAGCCGACCCCGGACTGCGCGAACGCCTCGACGGCGAACTCGGTGAGCTGGTCGACCACCGTCGGGTTCAGCAGCAGCTGTTGCGTCTGGACCAGGCTGGCGCCGGAGAGGCGCGGCTGCTCGCTGTACTCGATCTTGACGCTGTTCCCGCCGGTGGTCGTGACGTTCACCTTGACGTCCCGGTAGACGCCGGTGAGCTTCGAGGCGATCTTCATCGTCAGGTCGGCCACGACCACGGCCGCGGTGAGACCGGCGATGATCGTCAGCATCACCTTCGGGTCCACCCCGAACGCCTGGGACTGGGCCGGCGTCGTCCACTTGCCCCCGCTGTACAGGCGGGTCGCGGAGTTGGCCGAGCTGAGGTCGACCTCCACCGAGTTGGACCGCGCGTCGCTGAACATCGTGCTCGTGGTGATCTTCTGCTCGAACCACACCTGGACCACCTCCGCCGGCGTGAGCACGTCCTCGCCGAGGACGATCTCCTTCTCGGCGACGTAGATCGGGGTCGTCGACCCGTTGCCGTGGATGTCCGTCGAGTACGACGACAGACCGGGGTGGATCTTGCCGTACTGGTTGACCAGCGTGATCCCCGTGCTCAGGCCGCCGGTGACGGCGTCGTGGAGCAGGCCGTCGTCGTCCAGGACCGCTTTGTCGCCCAGGCCGATCGCGACGTCGTTGGTCGAGACGCTCACCGCCACGTCGCCCTGGAAGCCGTTGCTGCCGAAGAGCCGGTAGAGCGGCTGCCACGAGAAGGTGTTCTTCGAGAGGTACCTGTCGGCCGACTGCCACACGACGTTGTAGGTGCCGTTCACCTTCTTCGCGAAGCACAGGTTGTACTTGTTGTCCTTCAGGGTCTTGAGGTCGTCCGGTGCGATGTGGATCGAGACCGTCTTGAACTGGCCGTCGGCCATGGTGCACTCCTCGGTCGTGGTGACGGGGCCGGTGCGACCCCGTGGACACACGCTCCGGCGCTGCCGTCTCCGACCGGTCGCCGCGCCGCACGAGGGGGTGTCGCCGTGCCGTCGCCGTCACTCGATGGGCTGGACTGGGCCAGGCGGGTTCCGTTGGGCCATTGGCGGTACAGGTGCCGACGGGGGTCCCCGGGGGCTGGTGACGCGCCGTTGCCGTTCTTACCCGGACGGGTGACCACGAAGGTATGGGTCAAGTCCGCGCACGACTGAGTGACGGCGGTCCGGCGGCGCCGGGGCGGACGCCGCGGCAGTCGGGCGGGAGATGCCACGGAGACGCTTCCGGGCGATGCTCGGATCGTGGGGCGACGGCGCCGGTGCTCGCGGGGAGGACGACGATGACCGAAGCGGAAGGTGGCAGACGAGCCGGGGGCGCGGGGGTGCGGCTGGTGGTGCTGGGCCGGTTCGAGCTGCTCACCGGAAGCGGGGACGTCCCGTTGCCCAAGGGCGCGCAACGGCTGCTGGCCTACGTCGCGATCCACCACGGCGAGGCGGTGAGCCGGCAGGCCGTCGCCGAGCAGCTGTGGCCGGAGTGCCGCAGGCAGCGGGCGACCGCGAACGTGCGGCAGGCGCTGTGGCACCTGCGCAGGGCCACGGAACGGCCGGTCGTCGAGTGCTCCGTGGACCGGTTACGCCCGTCGCCCGCGCTGACCGTCGACTTCTGCCGGGCGATCGAGGCGGCCCACCGCGTCGTCGGTCCCGCCGCGACCGTCGACCCGGCGACCGCGGGGGATCTGGTCGCCGCGCTGTCGCGGGACCTGTTGCCGTACTGGGCCGACGAGTGGCTCGCACCCGAACGCCGGCGCTGGGAGCAGGTCCGGTTGCACGCGCTGGAGGCGGTCGCCCACCGGCTCATCTCGGCCGGTGCGCACCTGGCTGCGCTGGAGGCGGCGTTCACGGCGATCTCGATCGACCCGGTGCGGGAGACCGCGCACCGCACGGTGGTCGCGGCGCACCTGGCCCAGGGCAACTGCGGGTCGGCGCTGCGGCACTACCAGCACTACCGGGCGTTGCTGCACCGCGAGCTGGGGGTGGCGCCGTCGTCGCACATGACCCGGTTGGTGGCGTCGCAGGCGGCGTTGTGACCCGGTACCCGTCAGCGGTGCAGCCGGGCCCACAGCGCGGGCCAGCCGCCCTTGCCCAGCACCGCGGCCGGGATCAGCAGGCCGTGTTCGGCGATCTTCGACCAGAACAGGTCCACGGGCGCACCGAGGTCGGCGGCCGCGGGCAACGCCTGCTGCCACGGCCCCCGCGGGTCGGCCAGGTCGCTCGGGGGAAAACCGGGCACCGTCGTCTTCCTCGGCCCGGCCACCACGACCGTGTCCTTTGTGGACTCCGAGCAGGTGGTCGCGATCGCCAGCGCGCACACCAGTTCCGTGGACGGGCGACGGGCCACCGAACGCGCCAGCGCGGCGTCACCGAGCAGCTCGCCCATGGCCGCGCGGACCGACCGCGCCACGACGTCCAGGGCGTGGGCGGGAGCGATCTCGGGGCGGCGCACCAGAGCGCGCAACGTCCTCGGCAGCGGTGCGCCGCCGGTGAGGGCGTGCAGCCGCTCGTGGTCGCGCAGCTCCTGGTCGAGCCGGTGCACCGCGGCGGCCAGCGGGCGGACGCGCGTGGCCTGCCACAGGGTCGTCGCGGCGAGGCCGTCGGCGAGGGCCGCGCGGACCAGGTCCACGTGGTCGTCCACGCGCTTCAACGCCACCACGGCCGCGTCCGGTTCGAAGTCGGCGGGACCGGGTCGGCCGAGACCGCGGGCCAGCTCGGCGTAGGTCCGCCGGGCGGTCACGACCGACTTGCCGGCCAGCTCCCGTTCCACGGCGGCGGTCAGGGCGCGGACGAGCTCGGCGGGCAGGTTTCCCGCGGCGGACCGGCGGGCGGAGCCGCCCCGCACGCGCACCGGGGGAACGGGCACCACCGGCTCCGGTTCCGGCGGCCGGGGCGCGGGCAGGTGCTCCACCCACTTCCTGACCTGCTGCTCCAGCTCGTCCGCGACGGTGTCGTTGAACCGCGCGCGCAGCTCGTGGACGTGCCAGCCCGCGGTGTGGCGGCGCACGTCGAGGTTCGCGGCGATGCGGCCGTCGGGAGCCCGCAGGGCCATGAGCACGCAGTGGCCCTTGCGCGCCTGGTCGGCGTACCAGGACTCGCCGATGCAGTTGCCCATGTACCCGGACCACTCGGCCAGCTGCCGCGGTTCGCGACCCAGCTCCACGGTCAGCCCCGCGACGGTCGAACCGTCCACAGCGGACACACCGGGCGGGATGGGGAACACGCCGGTGTCGGCCTCGGCGATCACGGCGCTGGAGGTGACGCCGGTGACCAGCTCCGCCCAGCTCCCGCAGCGCGGTGGTGGCACCGCGCCGAACATCACGAGCTGCGCCACCTCGGCCACGGCGAGCGGCAGCGAGGTGGTGCCCGGCTGTGCCGGCGCGTCGTCGTAGGTGACGGTGGGGTGGGGGTGCTCGTGCCGGACGGTCGCGGAGTCGCCGCCGTGGAACGGTGCCAGCGCGTCGGCGAGGTCCGCGAACCACAGCAGGTCGTGCGGCAGCTCGACGTCGGCCGGATCGGCGCCGGCGAGGCGCTGGGCCAGCGGTGCGGTGGGGGCCTCCTCGCGCGTGTCGGCCAGCGGCGGCTGTTCCCAGCTCTGCGGCGCACGCGGGTACCCCACTTCCCGGCGCCACCCGGCCAGCTGCGGCGACCGCCCCGGATCGCCCTCGCCAGGGTGGTGCAGCGGCTGGAACAGCCTGTCGAGGAACCTCTCCACGGCCTCGAACACGACAACGCCGTAGTTGCGCGCCATGGCGGTGTACGTGCGCACCCTGCCCTCGGTCCGCGCGTTGACCGTCCGGTCGGGACCGGTTTCCAGCACGATCCGGTGGACGTAGGCGCCTGGCCGGGCCGGGTGGTTGTACGCGCCGTCGGGCCGGTGGGTGGCCGCCGTGCGGCTCCTCTCGTTGAGACAGGCGTCGGCGGCGACCAGCTCCGCCCGGTGCCGGTCCACGGCGACCGCGAAACCCTCGTCGGACATCGTCCGCGCGAACCGCAGCAGCGCTGTCGCCGCGATGGCGTCGTGCAGCAGGTGTTCGAGCTCGCTGGCGGTCCACCACTTCGGCGGCTGCCAGCGCGCGGCGTTGGCGAGCGTCACCGGCTGTCCGCTGAGGTCCCAGGTCAGGTGCTGCACGATCTTGGCGTCGAAGTGCTCGCGGTGGCGCTCGCGGAGCTCGTCGAGCCGCTCCGTCCGCACCTGCGACGCCACCAGGCGGGCCCGGCGCTGCCGGTCCAGCAGCAGCCCGCACACGTGGTCCCACAGGTCGAGGACGAGCTTCAGCCTGCGCGGCTTCGGGTACGCGGCCAGCACGCGGGACAGGTGACCGGCCACAGTGGACGCCGCGCCGCGCGGGAACGGGTCGACGTCCTCGGGCGCACGCAGGTCCAGCACGCGTTCCAGCTGTTCCGGCCCGAGCAGGTCGGACGCCGCCGAGGCCAGCTGCACCGCGGCCCAACGCCCGTCGGTGACCGCCCGGTGCGCCGCCGCGCCGACCCGTTTGGTGACCTGCTCGCCGAACAACGCCACCAGCACAGCGGTCCGGTCACCCAGCCGGTGCGCGCCGTCGGCACCGAGGCACCGCAGCGCGGCCAGCACCGCGTCGCGGCGGTCGCCGTGCGCCCCCGCGAGCCGGGCCGAGTGGAAACCGCCACCGAGGTCGACGCCCGCACCCGCCGCGACCTCACCGCCTTGGCGCACCAGCCGGTCGAGCCGGCCGGTCGCGGCGCGGACGGCCGCGGGAGCGGCACCGGAGGGACCGAGTGCGACCGGTGCGCCGGGCACGGGCGGTCCGCCCGACGGGACCGGCCAGCAGCCGAGCCCCGGTCCGGCCGTCACGCCGAATGCCAGTCGAGTCGTCATCGGCACCATCATCGCGCACGCGTGCCACCCGTTTTCCCGGCGGAAGCGCGTCCGGTGACCCGCTGACACCGCGCTGGCACGCGGTGTCAGGGAAGTGTCAGCGCGCGTCGCAATTCTCATGGCCATGAGGAAGTCAGCGCTCTCGGCGCTCAAGAGGATCACTTTCGTGGCGTTGATGGGCGCGCTGGTCGGCGTGTCCGCAGGCGCCGCCACGGCCAACGCGGCGACCGCCCGCAACGGCTCCTGCGAGGCGGGCGAGTTCTGCCTGTACTACAACAGCGACCACGCCGGTTCGGTGTCGGACTTCGCCACCTCCGTTCCCGACTACGGCGACGAACAGCCGAGCTGCTACGACTTCAAGGGCGCGGGCAACGGCAAGGGCCTGTGCGTGAAGAACGAGGCCGCCTCGGTCTGGAACCGCACCAGCGGCCCGGTCACCGTCTACTTCAACAGCGGCTACGCCGGTCCCCGGCAGACCATCGCCGCCGGTGGCAAGGTCAACCTGAACTCGGAGCTCAAGAACGAGAACGCCGCGCACAAGCTGGGTGACGGCGGTGGCGGCACCCCGCCGCCGAGCGGTTCCTACGGCACCCCGGCGACCAACCCGCACCCGTCGGCCACCGCGCGGGCCCCGCAGGCCACCAAGCGCACGCAGTTCATCGACGACCAGATCCGGTCGCTGACCGGCGAGAAGGACTGCTGGGTCGGTGACTACCGCAGCTACGAGCCGTCGACGAGCAACCACAACACCGGCAACGCGCTCGACTGCACCATCTCCAACGCCATCGGCTCCTACCCGAGCGCGGCGCAGAAGGAGCAGGGCTGGAAGCTGGCCCGCTGGCTGCAGAAGCACGCCGCGAAGCTCGACGTCCGCTACGTGATCTGGCAGGGCAAGATCTGGAGCGTCGCCCGCTCGTCCGAGGGCTGGCGCGACTACACCGCGGGCAGCGGTGTCACCGGCGGTCACTACGACCACGTCCACGTCTCCGTGCAGAACCCGCACGGTGACTGAGCTGCCGGACAGCTGACGTCCGGCAGGGGGGACGTCGACCTGGTCCGGTGCTGTGCAAGGGGAGTGCCCGTCGCGGGTGCTCCCCTTGCCGCGTCGCTCAGGCGTTCCGGCGGCGCACCACCTCGGTGATCCAGACCGGTGCGAACGGCGACGTGCAGTTCGGTGGTGTCGGGTAGTCCTTGAGCACCTGCAGCCGTTCGCCGATGTCGATCGCCCGCTGCCGCAGCGCCGGGTGCTCGATGCCGATCTGCGCCAGGCAGTGGTTCATCGCCCACTGCAACCGGTCCGGGGCGGCGCGCAGCTCCTCCTCGACGACGTCCAGCAGCCCGTCGAGGTCGAGGCCCTCCGGTTTCTTCGCCACCCGGTCGACGGTCAACGCCCAGCCGGCGCTCGCCACCACCGGGTCGGGGTCGTCGATCCACGTCACGCGCAGGTCTTCGGCGTGAGCGCTCTTCTTGACGACGTAGTTCACGAGCCAGTCGTGCACCTTGGGCTTGCGCGCCTCGCGCAGCATCGTGTCGAGCTCGGCGCGTGAGAACGCCTTGGGGCGGCAGATCAGCAACGCCAGCAGGCGCGCCGCCGTGTCGCCGGTGGCCCACAGCTGCACGGCGAGGTCCTGCTGGGTCTTGAGCTCCTTGGCCAGAGCGCGGAGCCTGCCGAGGTTCACGCCGTGGTCGTCGCCGTGCTTCTCGTTCACGGCACGGGCTTTCGGGTCCTCCAGTGCGGCCAGCCTGTCGAGCACCCCGGTCACCGTCATCGCAGCCTCCCGTTCGTCACCGACAACAGAATACGTCGGTGACGAACGGGTCGTGCGGCTAGCGGCCGACCACCGTGCAGGTGGCGGTCGCGGTCCTGGCCGGGTTGCTCTCGGACGTGGCCTTGAGCGTCACCTTGGACGTGATCGGGCCGCCGTCGCGCTTGGCGTGCACCGGCACGTCCACGCGGCCGCCGAACTTCGCGGTCGCGAGCGCGTTCGGCAGCGACACGGTCCAGCCGGTGTCCGCGACCGTGGCGGACACGCGGTAGACGTCACCGCCGAGGTACTGGGTGACGTCCTCGGGGTGGCCGCCCGCCGCGGCCGCGCGACCGGTGTTGGTCAACGGGAACCGGCACGTGGCCACGCCGTCCGAGCCCGTGCGGGCCGCCGTGGGCGTCACGCGCACGCCGCGCTGCTGCGGGCCGGCGCCGTCCAGCGAGCGGACGGCGACGGTGTAGGACAGCACGCCCGCGGCGTCGCGCTGCACGTCGAGGACGTAGAAGTGCAGGCGGTTGGCCTGGTCCACGTACTCGAACTCGCTGCCGGAATTGGTGCCCGCGTGGAACAACGCGTCCGACAGCTGCCGGTAGTCGCCGACGGTGATGGGGACCTTCGTGCCGTCCGGCAGGACGTAGTCGGTCATGCCGATGTCCTGCGGGTTGGCGTCGACGACCCACGTGAACGGTGCGGCGTCGGCGTTCTTGGTCTTCGCGAGCAGCACACCGGAGTCAGGGGTGAACGAGTCGGCGCCCATGCGGTCGACGACTTCCAGCGTGTAGTTGTTGTAGCCGCCGCCGTCGCAGAACGGGTTCGCCGACACGGTGCAGGTCGGCGACCGGTCGGCGTTCATCGCGATGTTCACGCCGGTGAGGCCGGTCGCGCCGGGCTGCACGGAACGGGCGGTGACCTTCGCGATGACCGTGCCGGAGCCGGCCAGCGCCTCCCGCGACAGCCGCAGGACGTTCTGCTCGTCGACGATGCCGAGCTTGATCTTGTTGCGCAGGGTCTGCTGCGCGCCCAGCGACGCACCGCCGGTGGCCGGGATGGTCCACCGCGAGTGCGGGCCGCCGGGGCCGTTGAACGAGCCGCGCGACAGCATGTCCCACGGGCCGGAGTAGTCACGCCGCGGCGGGCTGCCGTAGGGGTTGCTGTAGTTGTCGCCGATGCCGAGGAGGTGGCTCAGCTCGTGCGCGTAGACGCCCTGGCCGGAGCTCTCGGCCTGGGTCGACGAGCCGCCGCCCGCGTTCGGCCAGATCGACGAGCCCGCCGCCCACGAGGTCCAGTCCACGTACCGGGTGCGCGACCAGTTCGGCAGCGCGGGGTCCGGCGGGCCGAAGTCGTCGGTGACGTCCTCCCTGGTGCGGAACTTCATCATCCCGAACTCCTGCCAGGTGCCCGACTCGTCCTGGCCCGCAGACAGGTAGTAGGTGAAGTCGTAGCCCGCCGGCACCTCCGCGCCGACGTCGGCCACCCACGCGGCACGGCCGTCGGTGCGGATGTCGCGGGTGCACGTGTCGCCGGCCGGGCAGCCGGTGCCGCCCTGGAACTCCATGGCGTACTCGTGGTCCTTGCCCGGCATCGTGTACGGGCCGAACGCCTTCAGGTCGACGCCGTAGCGCCCACCGGAGGTCTCCATCCAGTACTCGTGCACGGTGTGGCCGCGGTTGAGGCCGTTCGGCTTGTTGAGGAAGTCCTGGTAGAACTGCGCGACCTGCTCGCGCGGCACGCCGCTGGCCTCCGCGCTGGGGTTGCCGAACACCGTGGAGTGCTCGGGCTGCGTCACGACGAACGGCTGGTTCGGGTAGTCCAGCAGCACCAGGGCGCCCTTGAACGTGCGCACCGACCCCCGCTTCGAGGGGTCGGCCCAGGTGGTGCCGGGGATCTTGCGGTAGTCCCCCTCCCACGTCATGTGGTCGGGGTTGACCCAGTTCTGCGGGTCGATCGGGCCGGGCAGTCCGGCGTGCGCGGCCACTCTCGCGGCGTCGCGCGACTGCTGCCACGGCTGCTGCTGCGGCCAGTGGTCGAACTGCCAGTGGTGCAGGGGTTCGTCGGGCGGAGCAGCGCTCACGCCGGTGGTGCCGGCGACGAGTCCGCCGACCGAGAGCAACGCGGTGACCAGCAGTAACGGACGCCGGTTCCGGCGACGTGCAGGTGTGCGGTCCATACCACCCACCGTGGTGCAGACCGCGGTGCCGTCACCACGGCCTGGCGTCGGGTGGCCGCGTTGCCAGTTGACACAGCGGAACGGTGCCCGACGCCCTCCACAGGGGAGGTTCGGCCCCGCACGACCGGGGTGAAGCCGCTCGTGGGAAGCCGTCCACAGTAGAGCCTTTTCGGCTCACTGAAGCTGGAGTTGCCCCGTCGATCAGTGGCCTGAAGAATGCGGACGCTCCACGCGGAATTTGCCCTCTGACCACCGGCGGAGCTTCCTTGTCAGTGTTCTGCGCAGCCTCTACTCTCGGATCCAAGAGCTTTGACGACTGCTGGGGCGGAGTTCGTCGGATTGTTTCGCCTATTCGGACGGGCTGCCACGGCCGCGTTACTGCAGTTGTATTTACGGGTTGACCGGTCAACGGTCCGGTTCGCCTTCATGGTCCGCACGGCCGCGGCGGTGGTCGGTGCGCGTTGACAACGAGGTCGGCGGAAGTGACGAGGAGGGGGACACGTCATGGGCTCTGGAGACGTCCGAGGGCGCAGGGCTGCGGCCAACCGTGCAGGTCGAAGCGATGACCAGGTGATGATGACACGGGTCGGGCTGCGCATCCCCACGGCGTTGAGCTTCGACGAGTGGGAGCGGGCAGGTCGCAGGCTGGCCGAGCTCGTGGACTCCTCGGCGTGGTCGCTGGGGGACTGGCTCGTGTTCGGCAAAGAACACTACTCCGAGCGCTACCAGCACGCGGTGCGGGCGGTCGGTCTGAGTTATCAGACGTTGCGCAACTACGCCTGGGTGGCCGGTCGGTTCGATTTGCACCGGCGGCGTCCGGCGTTGACCTTTCAACACCACGCGGAAGTCGCCTCCCTGCCGGCTGATGTCCAGGAATACCTGCTCAGCCAAGCGGAGATGAATTCTTGGACCACCCGGCAGCTGCGTTCCGCCATTCGCGGCGAAAAAGACTCCGGAAATGAGGTTTCGGCCGACTCGCGCATCAGTCTGCCGCAGGACCGGATCGAGACCTGGCGGCAGGCGGCGGACGTGGTCGGGCAGGACTTCGAGCAGTGGCTGGTGACGAACCTCGACCGGGCCGCCGAGCGCACGCTGAGCTCGGGGCAGGGGCTGCGGGTCGTCTCCTGAGCGACGGCCCGGCGCCGGCGGCTGTCACAGGTTGCGGACGAGTCCGCCGTCGCAGCGCAGCGCCGTGCCGGTGATGTAGGACGCCGGCTCACCGCACAGGAACGCGGCCGCGGCGGCGAACTCCTCCGGGCGCCCGTAGCGGCCGGCCGGGATCGTGGCGAGGGAGGCACGGGTGACCTCGGCGACGGTGCGGCCGGACCGCTCGGCGTTCGCGGCGTCGACCGCGGCGAGCCGGTCGGTCTCGATGCGGCCGGGCAGCAGCATGTTCACGGTGACGCCGGCCGCGGCCACCTCGCCGGCGAGCGTCTTGAGGTACCCGGCGAGCGCGGCCCGGCCGAGGTTCGACAGCGCCATGTTCGCGAGCGGCGCGGCGACCCCGCTGGAGCCGACCGCGAGGATTCGGCCCCAGCCGCGGTCCCGCATCGCGGGCAGGCACAGCGCGACGAGCCGCAGGTGCGGGCGCAGCAGTGCGTCCAGCGCGCCGTCGGCGTCGGCCACGTCCACCCCGTGCGCAGGGCCCTGGCGCGGCCCGGGACCGTTGAGCACCAGCACGTCCGGTGGCCCGAACCGCTCGGTCGTCGCGGCGACCAGCGCGGCAGGGCCGTCCGGTGCCGTCAGGTCCACCTCCACGCCCACCGCGCTGGGCAACGACGCGGCGACCTCCCGCGCCCGGTCGCCGCGGCGGCCGCAGACCACCACGCCGGCCCCCTCCGCGGCGAGCGCACGGGCCACCGCCTCACCGATTCCGCCGGTCGACGAACACACGAGTGCGGTGCGCCCGGTCAGTCCGAGATCCATGGGTTCCACTCCAAACATGAAATCGGCGAGTTGTTGGATTGAATATCAGTGCGCCGGGGTACGTGCAACCGGCGTCCTGCCGACAGGACAACCGGCAGGACCGGAAGAGGTGTGGAACGAGCGCTATTTGTTGCGGCCTCGCGATAACGCGTGCTAGGCATTTGTCACCACCCGACCTGATTATGGGAATGGATATGACTGCCGAATACGACCCACTGCTGCTGCCGTTGACCAGTGAAATTCTCGACACGACGTTGCGAGACGGCTCCTACGCCGTCGATTTCCAGTTCGACGAGAATTTCGTCGTCGAACTGATGTGCCGGCTGGACGCGACCCCGATCCAGAAGATCGAGATCGCGCACGGGGTCGGGTACGAGGCGGAACGGGCGGGCAACCGGCCGGGCAGCATCTCGCTGCGCCGCTGGTGCGAGCTGGCGGGCACCCACCTGCGGTCGTCGACGTGGGGCGTGTTCGCGCAGCCGTCGTTCAGCCGCCTGGAGACCATGTCCGAGCTGGTCGGGGCGGGCATGAGCTTCGTGCGCGTCGGCATGGAGGCCGAGAAGGTCGCGGCCAACCTCGACTACCTGCGCAGGGCCACCGAGATCTGCGGTCAGGTCTACCTCAACCTGATGAAGTCCAGCTCCACGCCCTACGAGGCCCTGCCGGACCTGCTCAAGGCCGTGCCGCGGGAGGTCGCGGGCGTCTACGTCGTCGACTCCTACGGCTCGATGCTGCCCAGCGACGTGCACCGCTACGTCACCGTCGTGCAGCGGTCGTTCCCCGTCGTCGGGTTCCACGGCCACAACAACCTGGGCCTCGCCAACGCCAACAGCATCGCGGCGCTCACGGCCGGCGCGTCGATCGTCGACGGCACCCTGCACGGCTTCGGCCGCGGCTCCGGCAACGCCGAGACCGAGTCGCTCGCCGGCATCCTCAAGGTCAAGGGCGACGACCGCTACGACTACCGCGAGCTGTCCCGGATGGCCGAGTTCTGCCGCGAGCACCTCGACGTGCTGCCGGACAACCGGAACATGCAGGTCCTGGGCGGTGTGCTGGGCGTGCACTCGAACTACTACCAGCTGGTCGAGGACCTGTGCGAGCAGCACCGGCTGGACCCGGCGTCGGTGATGGAGAAGGCCGCCGGCCTGGCCACCCGCAGCATCGACGGCGCCGACATCAGGGCCGCCGCCGAGCTGTTGTCCGCGCCCGCGACCGTCGGCGCTCGGGCCTGAGGGGGAGACGCCGTGAAGCTGGCGCGGTTCAGCACGGGCATCAGCCACGAGGTCCACGCGGGCCTGCCCGACGGGCGCTGGGTGCCGTTGTCGCTCATCCCCGGCTACGAGGAGCCGGTGCGCCTGGTCGACCTGCTCGTCCCCGACCACCGGCCGGAGCTCGAAGCGCAGGTCGCAGCCCTCGCCGACCGGGCAGTCGAGCTCGACCTGGGCGACGCGGCCACGATCGCCCAGGGCCCCGTGTGGGGCGCCGGGCTCAACTACCGCAAGCACTCCCAGGACCTGCTGACCGAGCAGCCCAAGTCCGGTCCGGGCTCCTACCTGCGCCCGGACAACGCGCTGATCGGCAACGGCGGTGTGATCGAGCTGCCGAGGCAGAGCGAACGCGTCACCGCCGAGGCCGAGCTGGGTCTCGTGATCGGCACGGAGTGCAAGAACGTGCGGCGCGACGAATGGCTTTCCGTCGTCGTCGGGGTCACCGCGGTTCTCGACATGACCGCGGAGGACGTGATCCGGGAGAATCCGCGGTACATCCCGTGGGCGAAGGGGTTCGACACGTTCTGCAGCGTCGGTCCGCAACTCGTCACGGTGGACGAGATCACCGACTTCGCGACAATTCAGGTGTCGACCGTGCGAAACGGGGAAGTCATGTCTTCGGCACCTGTTTCCGACATGCTCTACGACCTCGGCTATTTGGTGGAGTACTTCACCGCCGGCCGCACGATCGCACCCGGCACGGTCATCTGCACGGGAACTCCGGGTGCCGCCGTGATCTCCGCGGGCGACTCCGTACGCGCGGTGGTCGAGGGGGTCGGAACGCTCGTGCACACCGTCAAACAGGCACCGTGAAGGGGCGACAGGCGTGTTGGTTGAGCAGCTTTCCATCGTGGACGCGATCCGGCGTGCCTTCGTCGAGCACGCCGATCGCGCCGCCGTCGAGACGGCGGCCGAGACGATCACCTACCGCGAGCTCGGCGACCGCGTCGCGGCGTTCGCGGGACAGCTCGAAGCGTGCACCGCTCCCGGCGAGTTCGTCGGGGTCGAGGCCGCGCGCGGTGCCGCGACGATCGTCGCGCTGGCCGGTGCGCTGACGTCCGGCCGGCCGTTCGTGGTGCTGGACCCGCGCGACAGCACGTCGAACGCGGAGAAGGTCGCCGCGCTCGGCGTCGCGTGGCTCGCCCGCGGCGGTGAGCTCGTCGAGGTGCCCGGCGAGAAGCGGGCGGTCGGGCAGACCGGGGCCGCCTACGCGATCCACACCTCCGGCTCGACCGGTGAGCCGAAGTGCGTGCTGGTCGCGGTGGACCCGCTGGCGCGGATGATCGCCGACCACGTGCGGCGGCTGGAGCTCACACCGGACTGCCGGACGTTGCAGTTCGCGCGGCTCACGTTCGACGGCTGCGTCACCGAGATCCTCTGGACCCTCACCTCGGGTGCCTGCCTGGTCGTGGTGGACGAGTCGCGGCTGGCGCCGGGCCCGGTGCTGCAGGCCACGCTGGAGGACCTGCGGATCACGCACCTGAAGACCACGCCGTTCGCGCTGACCGCGACCGAGCCGACCGGCTCGATGTCGTTGCGGCACGTGGTGAACGGCGGTGGCGCGTGCCGTCCGGCGCTGGTCGGCAAGTGGTCGGCGGTGGCGGCGTTCCACAACGCCTACGGGCTGACCGAGACCACCGTCTGCAACCTGCTGAGCGACGTGCTCGACCCGGCGCTGCACACGGAGACCGTGCCGCTGGGCGAGGTCGTCGGCGACTGCGGGTACGAGGTCGTGCCGCGCCCCGGCGACCCGGCCTCCCGCGGCGAGCTGGTGATCATCGGGCGCAGCGTGGCGATCGGGTACCTGACCGCCGACGGCGTGCAGCGCTTCGAGGGCGCCTACCGGACCGGTGACGTGGTCGAGGAACGCGACGGGCGGCTGTACTTCGTCGAACGCGCCGACCGGCAGCTGAAGGTCCGCGGCTATCGGCTCGACCCCGGTGAGATCGAGAGCGCCGCCTGCCGGTTGGCGGGCGTGGTCGAGGCGGTCGTGACGGCCGAGTCGCACGACGGTTCCGAGATCGCGGACGCCTTGGTCTGCTACTTCGTCGGCACGGTCGACGAACGGGCCGTGCGCGCCCATCTGGAAGCGGTGCTCGACCCCTACAAGGTGCCGTCGGTGGTCACGCGCATCGAACAGATGCCGTACACGCCCAACGGGAAGGTCGACCGGGACGCCCTGCGGGCCGCGCGCACGACGACGGCGGCGGCGGTGACCGATCTGCCGGAGGACCGGGTGCTCGCGCTGGCCCGGCAGCTCACCGGTGTCTCCGACGCCTCCCTGGACGACAACTTCTTCGACATCGGCGGCGACTCGGCCTCGACCGTGGTGCTGGTGAACGAGCTGCGCAGGCTCGGCTGGATGGACGCGGGCGTGCGGGACGTGCTGCGCGCCGAGAACCTGAAGTCGCTCACCACCGCGCTGCGCGAGCGGAGCGCCTGATGTGCGGCGTGTGCGGGACGTTCGCGCCCGACGGCCAGGTCGACCGCGGTGTCGCCGCGGCCATGCACACCCGGCTCGTGCACCGCGGCCCGGACGAGACGTACTCGCTGAACACGCCGACGCTGGCGGTGAAGCTGGGCCGGCTCGGCATGACCGGACTGGTCGACGGCTGGCAGCCGGCGGAGGACCGCGGCGGCCGGTTCGTGGCGATGACGAACGGCGAGATCTACAACGCCCGTGCGCTGAAGGCGCGGCTGGGCACCGACCCGGCCAACGGCGTGGACGTCGCCGTGATCCCCGACCTCGTCGCGGCACACGGCATCGCGGGGCTGGCGGAGGTCGACGGGCAGTTCGCGTCGGTGGTGTTCGACCGGGCGGAGAACGCGCTGTACCTGGCGCGCGACCGGTTCGGCGTCTGCCCGCTGTACTACACGGCGGTGGGCTCGTCCGTGCACTTCTGCTCCGAGCTCAAGGCGCTGGTGCAGTGCGCGGGGCAGGCGTGGCGGGTCGACGTGACCGCGGTGGACCAGTACTTCTCGCTCGGCAACGTCGTCGCGCCCAGGACGCTGGTGCACGGTGTGTCCGCGGTGCCGCCGGGATGTGCGGTCCGGATCTCGGCCGACGGCGTGGAGACCGTGCGGTACTGGCGTTACGGCGACTTCACCGAGGACCCGGTGCCCGCGGAGGAGCTGCGGTCGGCGCTGCGCGAGTCGGTGTCGGCGCGGCTGCACGCGGACGTGGAGATCGGCGCGTACCTCAGCGGTGGCTTCGACTCCACGGCGATCGTGCTGGAGGCGGCGTCGCTGGTGGACCGTCCGATGAGGACGTTCTCGGTGGTGTTCGACGACCCGTCGCTCGACGAGGGCCGGTTCCAGCGCGAGGTCGCCGCCCTCGCCGAGACCAAGCACGAGCAGATCCGGTGCGGGGTCTCCGACATCACCGCGTCGTTCGAGAAGATGGTGCGGCACTGCTGCTTCCCGCAGCGGGAGACCTACAACGTCGCCGCGATGATGCTCGCCGACGCGGTCCGGTCCGCCGGGATCAAGGGCGTGGTGTCCGGTGAGGGCGCCGACGAGCTGTTCTTCGGCTACGACTCCTACGCGTTCGACAGCGCTGGCCGCGGCCGGCGGCCCGGTCGTGACGAGAACGAGCAGGCCTGGGGCAGGGCCGACTTCGCGTGGGAGGTGAACTGGGACAAGGTGTCCTCGCGCCGCACGGCGTTCCTCGCGCCGGAGGTCCAGGAAGCCCTGCGGGGCGCGGAGTTCTGGCGCTCGCGGCTGATCCCGTTCAGCGACGACGAGGTGCGCTCGCTCTCGCCCATGCAGCTGCGGTCGGTCGCGGACGTGCACGTGCAGCTGTCCGGGCACCTGCTCGGCGACCACGGTGACGCGATGGTCATGCGGAACTCGGTCGAGGGGCGGTACCCGTTCCTGGGCAACGGCGTGGTGGCGGCGGCGTTGCGGGTCCCGGACGCGGAGAAGGTGGCGGACTTCGAGGGCAAGGCGTGCCTGCGGTCGGCCTACCGCGGGATCGTGCCGGACTCGGTGCTGAACCGGGGCAAGCACGGGTTCACCGCCTACGACCTGGACTCCGTCGTGGACCCGGTGACGTGGGCGCGGTGGGAGGAGCTCGTGGTGGCCAGCGGGGTGCTGGCGCCGGGGTCCCTGACCGTCGCGCCGGGCACGGACAAGTTCGACTTCCGGTTGAGTGCGATCAGCATCGCGATGGTGGTGGATGAGCTCGGGTTGCGGGTCTGAGGTGTTCGTCTTCCCCGGTGCCGGGTCCTACGGCAGCGACTGCCGGGCGTTGCTGCGCTCGGGGACGCTGGTGAAGTACCCGGGGCGGTTCGGGCGCAGCGCGCCGGCGGCGTCGTTCAGTGCGCTGGTCGAGGCGTGCGCGGCGCAGGTGACAGGGGAACGGCCGGTGCTCGTCGGGCACAGCTTCGGCGCCTACGTGGCCTATGCGGTCGCCGGGGTGCTGGAGACCTCCGGTGTCGCCGTCGAACGGCTGGTGGTGCTCGGAGCCGTTGCACCGTCCCGGCATTCCGTGGCACCGGAGTCCATTTCGGACACCGAGGCGTACCTGGAGCGGGTGGCGCCGGGGCTCGTCGCGGGGGAGTGGCGTGACGTCGTGGTGGAGACCGCGGCGCGGGACATGACGCTGCTGGGCGAGTTCCGGCCGTCGGACCACCCGGTGCTGCGGTGCCCGGTCTTCGCCGCGCACGGCGAGGAGGACCCCCTGACGTCCCCGGCCGGTGTCGCCGCATGGGCCGAGGTGACCACGGGCGTGTTCACCCGCACCGAGTTCCCCGGCGGCCACTCAGCCCTGCTGGAGGCCCCCGACCTGCTCTGACCAGCCCTCTCCTGGCATCTGCCTGGGCAGCAAGGGAGGGGCTAGGGGGAGGTTTTGGCTGCGCAGGCGGGCGAGCAGGTGTTCGCCAGCAGTGGCACCAGGACCTCGGCGACGTGTCGCACGACCCAGCGCTGGTGCAGCTCGGTCACGGGGCCGTCGCACACGCTGCACGCGCGGACGTGCTCGGTGCCGTGCGTGCCGGGGTCGAGGCGGGAGAGGTCGGTCGTGGGCGGCACCAGCACCGGGAACACGTGGCCCGCGTAGAGCGCGTCCACACTGACCCGGCTCTCGGTGAGGTTCCGGCAGCGGGTCAGCTCGTACGGGAACCAGTGCAGCCGGTGCGAGGTGTGCGGGTCGAACCGCCGCAGGCTCGTCATGGCACCGATCTCCGGCGGCACGCGGACCAGGTTCGACCCGCGCAGGTCCAGCACCTCGACCGCCGTCAGCTTCGCGATCGTGGGCGGCAGGGTGATGATCTGGTGCTGCTCCACGGGACTCAGCTCGCGCAACGGCCGGAACAACGCGCGCCCGTCTGCCGCGGCCTCCTCGACCACCTCCAGCAGGTGCAGCCAGCCCGGTGACGCCGGGTTCTGGCGGTCCGGGTGGAAGCGCACGAGCTGCCGGGTCCTGTCGACGCACCGGCACCCGTCCTCGGTCTCCCCCATGACGGGCAGGGTATCGCTGCCACCGTTCGGCCCGTCGGGATCAACCGGGTTGCCCTGCACGCCGAACGGCTAGACCTGGGCCTGGGCGGCTCGGCGGCGCGGGCGGAACCACATGGTGACGCCGGTGGCCATCAGCACGAACAACGGCAGCAGCGGCACGTACGACACCCACACCACCGAGCTGTCCACCGTCAGCGCGACTGCCGTGAAGACGACCGTGACCATGAAGACCATGCTCACGACGCGGTGGAACCGGCGCATCCGCTTGCTCATCTCGAACCTCCCAGTCGGGTGTTTGTCGAGGTCAACGGTATGAGCACGGGTGCGGTCCGCGCTTCTCGATTCCTGACCGGTCGTTCACGGGGAAATCAGGCAGGATTCGCGTGTCGATCGCGGCCGCTCCCGATCGACGTGCTGGTGAGAGCACACCGGAGCACCTGAGGAGAAGATCGATGCGCACCCTGATCGCCACCGCGTTCGTCTCGCTCGACGGCGTCGTCGAGGCCCCCGGCGGCGAGCCGGGCCACCGCAGCTCCGGCTGGACCTTCAAGGACATCGCGTTCGACGAGGCCGCCTACGAGATCAAGGGCCGTGAGCAGGAGGAGGCCGCGGCCATGATGATGGGCCGGGTCAGCTACGAGGCGTTTTCCCCGGTGTGGCCGGCGCTCGACTACTTCCCGCGGTACAACGCGATGCCGAAGTACGTCGTCTCCAGCACGTTGGAGGAGGACCAGCTCGTCGGCAACTGGGGCGACATCACGATCCTGCGCTCCCTCGACGACGTGGCCGCGCTCAAGGAGACCGACGGCGGCCCGATCTCGATCCACGGCAGCGCGACGCTGAACCGCAGCCTGTCCGACGCCGGCCTGATCGACCGCTACCACCTGCTGGTGTTCCCGGTGCTGCTCGGCGCGGGCAAGCGGCTGTTCAGCGAGACCGACAAGGACAAGCAGCTGCTGACGCTGGTCGAGAGCGAGTCCTACTCCAACGGCATCCAGAAGCTGGTCTACGACGTCACGCGCTGACGCTCGCGCTCCGGCACGGCCACCGGTCGTGCCGGGGTGAGCTGGACCAGGACGATCGAGCCGATCAGCACCAGCGCGCCGATGAGCTGGAGCAGCGACAGCGTCTGACCGAGGAACACCAGCCCCAGCAGGGTGGCGACGAGCGGGCTGAAGAACCCCAGGAACGACAGCCCGATCGCCGGCACCCGGTCGGTGCCGCGGAACCAGACCGAGTAGGCGAAGAGCGACCCGAGCACGATCAGGTAGCCGAAGCCGAGCGCGTTGGTGCCGTTGATCGTGCTCGGCAGGCCCTCCAGCAGGAACAGGGCCGGCAGCAGCACGATCCCGCCCGCGGTGAGCTGCCAGCCGGTGAACAGCAGCACGTTGACCTCGGCCGGCCGCTGCCACCGCTTGGTCAGCACGATGCCCGACGCCATGCAGACCGCGCCGCCCAGCGCCGCCAGCACGCCGACGACGTCCAGCTGCGCCGTCGCCTTCAGCACGAGCAGCGCCACCCCCGCCGAAGCGGCCAGGCACGCCAGCAGGTGGGGGAGCCGGACGCGGTCGCCCAGCAGCAGCGCGGCGAGCACCAGCACGACCATCGGCTGCACCGAGCCGACGAGCGCCGCGACCCCGCCGGGCAGCCGGTAGGCGGCGACGAAGAGCAGGAAGAAGAACGCGCCGATGTTCAGCGTGCCCAGCACGAGCGCGCGCCACCACCAGATGCCGGTGGGCAGGATGCGCCCGAACAGCAACAGGATCAGCCCCGCCGGCAACGCGCGCACCACCGCGGCCAGCAGCGGCCGGTCCGGTGGCAGCAGCTGGGTGGTGACGAGGTAGGTGCTGCCCCAGATCATCGGTGCCAGCGCGGTGGTCGCCGAGTCCGCCAGCAGTCGGTTGCCCTTCATGGCACTGCCCCCGTCACTTGTCGGTGCCGAAGAACCGATCCCCGAAGTCACCGATGCCGGGCAGCATGTAGGCGTTCTCGTTGAGCCGTTCCTCGATCGCGGACGTCACGATCCGCACCCGCGGGTAGCGCGAGCACACCGCCTCGATGCCCTCGGGCACCGTGATGAAGGTGACGAACACGATGTTCTCTTCTAGCACCCCGTGGTCGAGCAGCACTTGAACCGCGGCCAGCGCGGTGCCACCGGTCGCGAGCATCGGGTCGAGCAACAGCACCTGGCGGGACGCGATGTCCTCCGGCAACGCCGAGTAGTACAGCTTCGGCAGCTTGGTCACCTTGTCGCGCTGAATGAGGATCTTGCCGATCCGCACGCCCCTGACCACCGCCCGCAGCCCGGCCTCCATGCTCTCGCCCGCCCGCACGATCGGGACGCCGACGAGGTCCTCCGCGAACCGCAACCCGTGGTAGGTCGCGCCGACCGGGGTGGTGACGTCGCGCGGTGTGAACGGCAGCAGGTCGAGCCCGGCCTCCACGAGCAGCCGGATGATGCGCTCGGTGTAGAAGACGAACTCCTCGCGCGACACCTCGCGGTCGCGGACGATCGTGTGCATCGCGCGCAGCTGGTTGGTCTGCGGCAACAGGTGGACGTTCTTCTCGAGGTAGGCCTCGATGGAGATCACGGGCACTCCTTGGCAGCGGCCACGACCCCGGCGAACGAGTCGACGAGCCAGGTGGGGTTGGCGCTGAGCAGTTGTTCGACGCTGTGCACGCCGTAGGTCACGCCGATCGACGCCATCCCGGCGGCGTGCGCCATCAGCACGTCGTGGGTGGTGTCACCGACCATCACCGCGTTCGCCGCGGCCACGTCCAGCGCGTCGAGCACCACGAACCCGGACGCGGGGTCGGGCTTCGGCGCGGACACCTGGTCCGCGCCGACGACGACGGCGAAGTGCTCGCGCAGCCCGGCCGCGGTGAGCAGCGCCTCGGCGTTGGCGATGAACTTGCTGGTGGCCACGGCGAGCAGGACACCGCCGTCCGCCAGCTCCTCCAGCCCGTCGTGCACGCCGGGGAACACGAGCCGGGTGGCCATCGGCAGCACGATCCGGCGGAACGTCGACTGGTAGAGCTCCACGCAGTCGGCGGCCACCGGGTCGTCGGCCGCGACGCCCAGCAGCTTCGCGAACGCCGCCGGCAGCGGCAGCCCGATCGTGGACCGGATCGCGCCCGAGTCCGCAGTGGGCAGTCCGAGCTGGGCGAACACGGCGGCGAACGTCGTGACGATCCCGGTCGGGGTGTCGACCAGCGTGCCGTCGAGGTCGAACACCACGCAGCGGCGGCTCATCGGCTGAACTCCCTCGCGTGGGCGGCGGCCAGCTCGCCGGCGACCTCGGCGGTGCTGACCAGCACCGCGGTGTTCGCCTTGGCGGAACGGCCTTCCGTGGCGCGTTCGACGGCCTTCATCAGGTACTTCGTGATCGCCTGTCCGGTCACGCCCTCGCGTTCGGCGCGCTCGACCGCCTCGGCGATCACCGACTCGACCTCATCGCCGTCGATCGCGTCCCCCGGTTTCGTGGGTGTGGTGACGAGGAACGAGCCGGGGCCGCCGAGCCACCAGTGGTTCTCGACCGCGCGCGCCAGCACCGCGGGGTCGTCGATCCGGTGCGGGCTGCGGAACCCGCTGGAGGTGCAGTAGAACGCCGGGAAGTCGTCGGAGCGGTAGGACACGACCGGCACGCAGTGCGTCTCCAGGAACTCCAGGGTGAGCCCGAGGTCCAGGATGTTCTTCGCGCCCGCGCACACCACGGCGACCTTCGAGCGGGTGAACTGGATCAGGTCCGACGACACGTCCATCGTCCGCTCGGCGCCGCGGTGCACACCGCCGATCCCCGCGGAGGAGAAGAACTTCAGGCCGGCGAGCTCGGCGGCGATCACCGACGACGCGACGGTCGTGGCGCCCATGCCGCCGCGGGCCAGCACGATCGGCAGGTCCCGGCTGCTGACCTTCGGGATCTTCGGTGTGGACGCGAACCGCTCGATGTCGGTGTCGGTCATGCCGACGAGGATGCGGCCGCCGTCGATGCCGATCGTCGCGGGCACCGAGCCGCCCGCGCGCACGGCGTCCTGCACGCTGCGGGCGGTCTCGGCGTTGTCCGGGTAGTCCAGGCCGTGCGTGATGACGTTGGACTCCAACGCCACCACGGGCTGTCCGGCGGTGATCGCCTCGGCCACTTCCTCGCTGTACACCAGGGGAATGCTCACGAACTACCTCCGATCGCCAGCGTGACCGCCTTGGTCACGGCCTCGATCAGCTCGGACATCTGCTCGTCGGTGAGCAGCACCGGCACGTGCGCGGCGGCGTGCAGCTCGACCTGCCGGCGCACCTGCGACTGGCCGATGGCGGTCATCAGCTCGTCGATGTCGGGCTCGCGCAGCAGGCTGTAGTGGTCCGCCTCCAGGTCGACGATGACGGGGGGCACTGCAGAGAAACCTTCGCTGCCCTCGATGAACGAGTAGTCGTCGCCCCGCGCCTTGAAGATGGTGATGGGCGCGGTGATCGTGCGTTCGGCGAGCTCGCTGAAGGTGTACTTGAAGGAGAACGTCTCGGTGACGATCCGGATGATCCGCCGCACCAGCTCGGGGTCGAGGTCGCGGAACTCGGCGCTGACGAACCCGGCGAAGCTCTCCTCGTCGCGCGCCACCTCCAGGCACCGCTGCAGCCGCGGGTCGGTGATGCTGCCCGCGAACACCGAGAACAGGATCGTCACGAACGCCCTGTTGTCGTACGCGGCCTCGTTGCTGTCGCGCTCGTCGCGGACTTTCGGCGAGCCCGGCGCGATCAGGAACAGGGTGCGCACCTCGTGCCCGGCCTGCTCCAGCTGGTGCGCCGTCTCGAACGCGACCCGCGCGCCGAACGAGTAGCCCCACAGCGTGTACGGGCCCTCCGGCTGGACCTTCTTGATCGCCTCGACGTCGGCGGCGGCCATCTCGCGGATGGTGCGGTACGGCGTCTCGCCCTCGTTGATGCCGTGCGCCTGCACGCCGTAGAACGTCTTCTCCGACTTGCTCGCCAGCGTGCGCAGGTTCATCGGGTAGCCGCCCAGACCGGGCCAGCAGAACACCGGTGCGCCGGTGCCGCCGGAGCTCATCGGCACGAGCCGGGAGATCGGTCCCTCGTGGACGCCGTCGACCCGGCGGGACAGCTGCTCGATCGTCGGCGACTCGAACAGCACCTGCAACGGCAGCGAGGTGCCGAAGTCCTTGTTGATCCGGTTGACCAGGCCGACCGCGATCAGCGAGTTGCCGCCGGTCTCGAAGAAGTCGTCGTGCGTCGACACGGTCTCGCGCTTCATGAGCTTCTTCCACAGCTCGCTGACGCGGCGTTCGGTCGTGGTGCGCGGGGCGACGAACGGGCGGTCGTTGTCGTCGGCGTTGGTCTTGTCTGACTTCTCCAGCGCCTTGACGTCGATCTTGCCGTTCGCGGTGACCGGCAACGCGTCCAGCACCACGACCTTGTTCGGGATCATGTAGTCGGGCAGGAAGTTGACCAGGTCGTCGCGGATCAGCTCGGCCGGTCCCTTCATGTGCACGACGTCCTCGTTCATGCCGGGGCTGCGCCGCTGGGCGTAGGAGACCTTGCCGCCCAGGAAGAAGTACGACGGGCCGGGCGCCTCACCGAGGTCGGCCAGCACGCCGTTGATGCGCTTGGCCGACGGCAGGTCGTTGCCGGACTTGGAGCTGTAGCCCGACGACATGAAACCGAGGTCGACGTCGTTGGCGGACAGCCGGTGCATGGTCCGGCCGAGGTCGACGTACTCGCGCCACGGCTCGGTGGTGCGGCTGACGACCGTGACGCCGAAGCTGGCCCGCTCGTACACGGCCTGGTTGATGGCGATGACGTGCTTGCGCAGCACCAGCTCGTCCGAGACGCGCTCGAACTCGCCGTCGCGGTAGCGGTACTGGCCCGCGGGCAGGTCCGCGACCTTGCCGGGGTGGGTCTGGACGTAGACGTCGACGGCGTCGTCGGTGCGCGGGCCGGTGTGGGCGGTCAGCTGGAACGTGCCGAGGTAGTGGTCCTCGTCGGCGACGTCGAGCAGGTCCTTGATCTCGGGGGTGTGCGCGGCGGCCCGCAGGTCGAGGCCGTAGCCGGGCAGGACCTCCTCGAAGAGGCCGACCATGTGGCCGGTCTCGATCTCCAGGACCTCCTGGACGTTGTTCTGGTACACGCCCTCGATGGCGGCCCTCCGCCCGATGAAGTGCAGCTTGACCTGCGGCTCCTGCTCCTCGACCTGGGCGATCCGGACGAGCTGGTGGCGCAGCGGGTGGTAGTAGTACAACCCCGCCGGCAGGCCCGCGATGTGGTGCAGCTCCAGGTAGATCTGGGTCGCGTAGAGCGAACCCGGAGAGGCGTAGCCGTACTTGGGCAGCAGCCGCTGGTCGCTGTAGTGCGCGCCGAAGTAGCGCAGGATCTCGCCCAGCTCCGCGAACCGCACGGACTTCGGGTCCTTCGAGCCGGTCGCGTCGACCTGGCGGCCCAGCAACGCGGCGAGGTCGGCCGCGGTGACCGCGCCGCCCTCGTAGAACCGGTAGGACTTGCGCGAGAACACGACCTTGCGCTGCAGGCAGGACGCCTCCTCACCGGGCAGCTCGAACGCCTCGCGCCCGCCGAGGTCGTCGCGCACGCCGGGGTTCGACAGCTGCGCGCGGACCTGCAGCCGGGAGGACTTCGACTGGTGGTGGGCACCGGAGTTGCCCTGGTCCATCAGCGCGGCTTCCTTGGGGTTCAGCTCGACGCACGCGATCAGGTTCTGGAACCCGGTGCGCTCGTCGGACTTCACGACGACCGCCGCGTTGCGCACCCAGTCGTGCGTCTCGATCGCGAGCCGGATCTCGTCGAGCTCCACCCGGTAGCCGCGCAGCTTCACCTGGCTGTCGGCGCGGCCGGCGAACTGCACGGTGCCGTCCGGGTTCTGCGTGACCAGGTCGCCGGTGCGGAACATGCCGTCCACGAACCGCTCCGCGGTCAGCTCCGGCTGGTGCAGGTACCCGCGGGCGACCTGGAGGCCGCCGATGTGCAGCTCGCCGATCTCGCCCAGCGGCACCATGTCGCGGTTCTCGTCGAGCACCAGGTAGGTGGTGTTCGCGGCCGGCGCTCCGATGGAGATGGACTTGGGGGCGTTCGCCAGCTGCGCCGGGTCGACGGTGAACGACGACGAGTTGATCGTCGTCTCGGTCGGCCCGTAGAGGTTGACGAGCTGCGTGTCCGGCATGGTGGCGGTCGCGCTGACCGCGAGCGTGCGGGACAACGCCTCACCGCCGCTGAAGATCTGCCGCAGGCTCGTGCAGGTGTGGAGCTCCTCGGTGTCGATCAGCGCCTGCAGCAACGTCGGCACGCACTGCAGCGTGGTGACGTCGTGCTCGCGGATCGTGCCGATCAGCATCTCGGGGTCGCGGTAGATGCCGGGCCGTCCCATCACCACCGTGCTGCCGACCGCCGGTGCGAGGATCTCCCACTGCGCGGCGTCGAAGCTCATCGGCGTCTTCTGCACCACGCGCTTCGTGCCGTCGATGCCGTGCGCGTCGTGCAGCCACAGCATCTGGTTGACGATGCTGCGGTGCTCGATCATCACGCCCTTGGGCCTGCCGGTGCTGCCGGAGGTGTAGATGATGTAGGCGAGGCTGTCGTGCGCGGGGCTGAAGCCGTCGTCGAACGCCTCGTCGCAGTCGGCGAGCGTGACGATCCTGGTGCCGCTCGGCGCGAGCTCCGCGAGGCGGGCCTTGAGCTCCGGCTGGGTCAGCACGACGTTCGTGCGCGAGTGCTCGATCATGTACCGCAGGCGTTCCTCCGGGTACTCGGGGCTCAGCGGGAGGTACGCGCCACCGCTGCAGAGGATGCCCCACGCGCCGACCACCAGGTCCAGCGACGGTTCGACGAACATGCCCACGCAGTCGTCGGCCGTGATGCCCAGTCTGCGCAGGTGCGTCGCCAGCGCGGAGCTCTGCTCGAACAGCTCGCCGTAGCTGAGGCTGCTGTCGCCGAACACCACGGCCGTGCGGTCGGGGTGCTCCTCGACCTGCTTGCGCAGCAGGTCGGGCAGGCACCCGCCGTCGCGCTGCGTCCCGTCGACTGAAGCTGCGTTCGGCATGCGAGAAGCCCCCAAGGCGTCGGTGGTGACCAATGGGTACGAGAGCCCAGTGCGGTGGAAAACGTACGAACGGCGCCTCGAATCCGTCTGGAGGACGTGCCGAGACGAGGCCGTCACGGCACGTCGGGCCCAGGGTCGTTCCACTGAGGACGGTCGGTCCGGCCCGTGCGGGCCGGTGAGGGCGTCAAGCCGACGTGGAAGGCCCGGTCATCGTCCACTTCGGACTGCGTCGAGCGCCTGCCAGGTGAGCCGGCGCAGCTCGTCGAGGTCGCCGCCGCCCTGGCGCAGCCACACCGTGCTGGCCGCGTCGAGGCACGCCAGCAGGGTCGCCACGATCGCCTCGCCGACGAGGCCGGCCGGGGCGCCACCGGTGCCGACGCGGCGTTCGACCTCCGGGGCCAGCGCCTCCTGCCAGCGCAGGTGCTTCTCCAGGTGGGCGGCGCGCAACGCGGGGGTGGTCGCGACCAGCCGCCCGATCGCGGCGCCGCGTTCGGGGCTCGTGTGCTCGCCGATCACCTCGAACGCGTGCGCCAGCGCCTCCCAGATCGGCTCGTCGTCGGGACGCGCGCGCAGCGCAGCCAGGATCACCGGCCCCTGCTCGGCGAGGTCGCCGAAGACGATGTCCTCCTTCGAGCCGAAGTAGCGGAAGAAGGAGCGCCGGGAGATCCCGGTCGCCGCCACCACCTGGTCGACCGTCGTCTCCTCGAAGCCCTGCTCCAGGAACAACGCCAGCGCGGCGTCCACGACCTCCTCTTGGACGCGGCGGCGGGTGCGGTCCCACAGGCGCTCTGACATGCCGCCAACCCTAGTGCCGTGGCGCACTCCTGACATCTGGTGCTAGCTTGGCACTCGATGCCAGGGAGGCCCAGAAGTGACAATCGACTACCGAGGTGCTCGCGTCCTCGTCACCGGTGCCAGTGCCGGGATCGGTGCGGAGTTCGCCCGTGAGCTCGCCCGCAGGGGCGCTGCCCTGGTGCTGGTGGCGCGCCGGGCGGAGCGGCTGGAGGCACTGGCCGCCGAGCTGAAGGGTGTCGAGGTCACCGTGCTGCCGTGCGACCTCACCCAGCCGGACGCCGTGCCGGAGCTGGCCGCCGGGCTGCGGGCGCGCGGGCTCACGCTGACCGGGCTGGTCAACAACGCCGGGTTCGGCACGTACGGGCCGTTCGCGCAGGAGGACGTGGAACGGCTGCGCACCGAGATCGCGCTCGACGTCTCCGCGGTGGTCGAGCTGTCCAGGACGTTCCTCGGCGAGCTGGTGGCGTCCGGGCGCGGGGTGCTGGTCAACGTCGCGAGCATGGCCGCCTACCACCCGACGCCGCGGATGGCGGTCTACGGCGCGGCCAAGGCGTTCGTGCTGAGCTTCACCGAGGCGCTGTGGCAGGAGCACCGGCGCAGCGGCCTGCGGGTGCTCGCGCTCTCACCCGGCGCGACCGAGACGGAGTTCTTCGCCGTCGCCGGCGAGCAGGCCTCGGGCGGTGCGCGCAAGGTCGGGCCGGAGCTGGTGGTGCGCACGGCGTTGCGGGCGCTGGACCGGCGCAACCCACCGCCGAGCATCGCGGTCGGGCGGGCGAACCGGGTCCTGGTGAGCCTGTCGCGCCTGGTCAGCAGGCGGCAGGCGGTCAGGGCGATGGCCGCGCTGTCGGCCTGAGGCTCAGGTGCCCTGCGGCCAGGCGACGGTTCCGGTGCGCGGCAGCCTTTTCACGACTGGTGGTGGTGCACCGACGTGCCCGCCCTGGTCGCGTCCCGGCCCCAGTTCGCGAGCAGCTGCAACGCCTCCGCGGACGCCGAACCCGGTTCCGCGTGGTAGGTGGTGAAGAACAGCTCCGGCTCGCTGGGCATCCGCAGCGTCTCGTACGCCAGCGTCATCTCGCCCACCAGCGGGTGCCGCAACACCTTGGTGCCGAAGGACTTCTCCTTCACGTCGTGCTTGGCCCACAGCTTGCGGAACAGCGCGCTCTTCAACGACAGCTCGCCGACCAGCGCGGCCAGCTCCGGGTCGTCGGCGTAGCACCCGGCGTCCATCCGCAGGAAGGCGACGACGTCGGCGGCCTTGCTCTGCCAGTCGGCGAACAGCTCCTGGTAGGACGGGTGCAGGAAGATCAGCCGGCCCCAGTTGCGCTCGCGCGGCTCCAGCTCGGACCAGTCGCCGAACAACGCCGCGGCCATCGGGTTCCAGGCGAGGACGTCCGAACGCCGGCCGCCGATGTACGCGGGCACGCCGACGTTGTCGAGCAGGTGCTGCAACGCCGGGCGCACGTGCGAGCGCTGCGCCTTCTTCTTCGTGCCGGTGCGGCTGCGCGTGAGGTTGCGCAGGTGCGCGTGCTCGGCGTCGGACAGCCGCAGGGCGCGGGCGATCGAGTCCCAGACCTCGGCCGAGACGTTGCGGCCGTTGCCCTGTTCCAGCCGCGTGTAGTACGCGACCGAGACACCCGCCAGCTGGGCCAGCTCCTCGCGGCGCAGACCGGGGACGCGGCGGGCGCGGCCGAACCGCGGCAGCCCCACGTCGTCGGGTGACAGCCGCGCCCGGCGGCTGCGCAGGAACTCGCTCAGCTCGGTGCGTGGGTCCACTGTCATGCCCCGAGTATCCCTGACCTGCGTGAACCGTGCCTGCTACTGCCAGTGGTAGGCACAGCGGACGTACGAAAACCAGGTGTCTGGGTAGCGACCGGCGACCGGGGCAGTGTTCTCGGTGACACGACGAGACGAGGAGAACCTGATGAGCACCGTCGCTGCCTACGCCGCTGCGGCACCCAAGGCACCGCTGGAGCGCACCACGATCGAGCGTCGCGCCGTCGGCGCGCACGACGTCCTGATCGACATCAAGTACGCGGGCATCTGCCACTCCGACATCCACCAGGTCAACGAGGGCTGGGGCGAGGCCATCTTCCCGATGGTCCCCGGCCACGAGATCGCGGGTGTCGTCGTCGAGGTCGGCTCCGAGGTCACCCGGCACGCCGTCGGCGACCGCGTCGGCGTCGGCTGCATGGTCGACTCGTGCCGCGAGTGCGACTACTGCCTGCGCGGCCTGGAGCAGTACTGCGCCAACGGCAACACCATGACCTACAACGCCATCGGCCGGGACGGCCAGGCTACCCACGGCGGCTACTCGCAGCAGATCGTGGTCGACGAGAACTTCGTCGTCCGCATCCCGGACGCCCTGCCGCTGGACGTGGCCGCGCCGCTGCTGTGCGCGGGCATCACGCTGTACTCGCCGCTCAAGCACTGGGGCGTGGCCCCCGGCAAGAAGGTCGCGATCGTCGGCCTGGGCGGTCTCGGCCACATGGGCGTGAAGATCGCCGCCGCGCTCGGCGCCGAGGTGACCGTGCTGTCGCAGTCGTTGCGCAAGAAGGACGACGGCCTCAAGCTCGGTGCCCACGACTACCGCGCCACGAGCGACCCGGCCACGTTCTCCGAGCTGGCGGGCCGGTTCGACGTCATCGTCTCCACGGTGTCCGCGCCGCTCGACCTCACCGCCTACCTCGGCCTGCTCAAGACCGACGGCGCGCTGGTCAACGTCGGTGCCCCCGAGGAGCCGGTCTCGATCAACCTGTTCGGCCTGCTCGGCGGTCGCAAGACCCTCGCGGGCTCGATGATCGGCGGCATCGCGGAGACCCAGGAGATGCTGGACTTCTGCGCGGAGCACTCCCTCGGCGCGGAGATCGAGCTGATCACCGCCGAGGAGATCAACACGGCCTACGACCGGGTGCAGGCCAGCGACGTGCGGTACCGGTTCGTGATCGACGCCGCCACGATCTGACCGGCATCTGCGAGTACCGAGCCTTTTCCATCCTCATGATCGGGTGCGTTGTTCGAGGGTGACCTGAGCAGCAAGGAGGGTGCGGGGGCGGGCAAGACTCCCGGCCGGAGGCGCTCAGGCCGGCGCGCACTGAACCCCGGCGTCCTCACCCCAGCCGGTCGCACGGCAGCACGAAGAACCAGCCCGCCGGCTCGTGCTCCAGCCGTGCCTCCGGCGCGTTCGCCGCGCACTGCGCCCGGCCCTGTTCCACGCTCGCGTCCCACGGCACACCGCGCAGCACCGTGCCGGGCTCCTGGAGGTGTCCGATGACGCTCGACACCAGCAGGATGCCGAGCACCCACTGCCCGGCCCGCACGGCGAACCGCTGCCACGCGGCCGGAGGCGCCGCGTCGAGCCCCACCGCGACCGCCGTGAACAGGAACAGCACCGGCGCGACGCTGTAGCGCTGCCCGGCGAGCACCACGCCCGGCTGCTGCACCTGCAGCGCCGCGCTCCAGTTCAGCACCAGGCTCAGCCCGATCAGGAGCACGCTGCAGCAGGTGGCGACCGCGGCCAGCGCCCGCCCGGCGCGGTCGCCCCACCACAGCGCGGCGAGGACGGGCAGACCGGTCACCAGCAGCGCGCCGAGGACGACCAGGTTGCCGTGCGCGGGGTAGAAGAGGCCGAGCCGTTCCGACCCGGTCAGCGCCACCACCGGCACCCGCAGCAGGGCCGCGAGCAGCACCTGCACGGTGTCGACCGGGTCGTGCGAGTACGGCGTGCGTTCAGCGGACAGCACCACCGCGCCCTGCACCAGCGCACCGGCCAGGAACACGACCGGAACCTCCCGGCGCGGCAGGAACAGCCGGACGAACGCGATCGGGACCAGCAGGAGGACCAGCGGGCTCGACAGCGTCGCCAGGACCACGAACACCGCGACCGGCACGCGCGGCGCGGTCCGCCACAGCAGCGCCCAGAACACGCCGTACAGCAGGAACCAGTGCAGGTTCGCCATGTTGTTCAACGTCTCGGAGTTGCCCGCCGGCACCACGACCACGAGCGCGGCCAGCACGAACCGCAGCGCCGTCGACCGCAGGTACGCGCCGGACGCCGCGAACGTGACGAGCGCGACGACCGCCCGCAGCACCGCCGCCGCGACCGCGAACCCGGCCGCCGTCCACGGCAGCGGCAGCAGCGCGACCAGTTCGGCCACCAGCCGGGGCAGCACGTGCAGGTAGCCGCCGTACGGGTCGGCCAGGTTCTGCAGCGCGGGGGAGCGGAGGGCGTCGACGGCGAACCGCGCGCCGTCCTCGGCCCACAGGTGGTCTAAGCGCGCCCAGCCGGCCGGGACGAGCAGCAGGAACGCCACCGAGGCCAGGAAACCGGCCACGTACCCGGTGACGGCGCGCCCGCCCTCCGGTTCGGGGAACACGCTGTCCGCGAGCGCCCGCGGTCTGTCCGTCGTCACCGTCACTCTTGTCCCCCATGTCCGAATCCAGGGGGTGAAGGTACCGGTCAGCGCGCGGCGAGGTCCTGGTGGCGTTCGTAGCGCTCCCACTGCTCAGCGGACACCTGCTTGACCGCCGACGAGTTGAGGGTCGCCACCTCCACCGAGCCGATCACCCACAGCTTGTTCTCGAGCAGCAGCCCGACGACGCCTTCTGGGTTGGCGACCGCGGGCGCACCGGCGGGCACCTGCGCCGCGACCTTCAGCTGGTCGACGCCGACCGGGCGGTCCGGCAGCACGGCGCGGGCGAACTTCTCCGCGACCGAGCGGCGTTCGAACCGCACGACCTTGCCGCCCATGACCACGTCGACCGTGCGTTCCGGTGACGGCAGCGCGAAGCCGTTGAGCGCGCTCGCCTCGTCCGCCGTGGTGCAGCCCTTGAGGCCGACCGCGTCGAGGCCGAAGCGGATGATGTTCGTGGGCGCGTTCCCGGGACCGTCGACCGTGGACCGCAGCACGTCCAGCGCCACCCGGCCGCACGGGTCGGCGCCGTTGACCGGTGCGTGGCCCTGCGGCGTGCGCACCAGGCCGGGGCCCTCACGCCAGATGCCGGGGATGAGCACCGGCTTGAACGGGTGCCGGGTGAAGTCCTTGTTCCAGAACGTCACGGTCGTGCCGTCGTCGGTGGAGTGCGCGATGGCCCACGTCGAGGCCGCGTCGATCCACATCCAGTCGGCGCTGAACGCCTCGACGACCGACCGGGTGCGCGGCTTGTTCGTCGCCGGCACCGGCTGGAACCCGGACTGGCCGAGCGCCTCGACGCCGGTGGCGAACGTCGGGTCCTTCGACCGCAGCACGTACTGGCCCGCGCCGTTCTGGTGCGAGGCGAGGCCCGTGGTGTCGGTGAACATCAGGTACACCCAGCCGTCGAGGTAGACGGCGGACTGCTGGCCGGCGCCGTAGGTGTTCTCCCGGATCACGTCACCGGCCGGCCCGATGATCGACTGGCCGTTGTTCGCACGTGACCAGCTCAGGCCGTCCGGGCTGGTGGCGACGCCGACGGAGCTGCCGTTCGCGTGGTTGTCGCGCGCCGCCCCGGTGTAGTACATGTAGTAGGTGCCGCCGATCTTGATCAGCGACGGGTCGCACGTGTGCATGGCGTCGAAGCTGGTGCCGCTGCCGGAGAACACCGGGACCGCGGTGCTCATCGGCCCGTCCAGCGCCCCGCCCTCGCTGTAGAGGACGTCGTCGCCGCCGGGGGGCGCGGCGCTGAGCTGGCTGCACCACCACGCGCGCACCTTGCCGCCGTCGAGCATCACGGCCGGCCCGTAGTTGTACGGCGCGTCACCGGAGCCGGCGATCACGACACCGGGGCTCTGCCGGGCGTTCTCCGTCTTCAGGTCCAGCTGGTTCCTCGGCGGTGGTGCCTTGCGCGTCGCGCCGGTCTGCGTCGGCCTGCCCTCGCTCGTGACCGCCACGGGGTCGCCGGCGGCCGCATCGGTGCACGCGGTGACCGCGCCGAGGAGCGCCAGCGCAGCGAGCAGCGGAAGAGGTCGGCGACTCAGGGGCACGCACCCATCATAGTGATCAAGTCCTCCAGACGGGTGAAGAACCTGGTAGCGGGCTGTTTCCCGCCCGGCCGGTCCACCTGCGGTTAGCGGGTGCGAGGCCGTGTTCCGCGGGCAACGCCGCTGCGCAACACCGTGATCCGGACGGCCTGCGGGACCACCGGGTGCGCAGCGGGGTTAGCCGGGAGCCGCGCCGGTGTGCCAGCGTGGCTCCCATGTCGTTGCCAGAGCCGGTGGTCCGCGCCGACGCGACCGACCACTACGACCGGGTGCTGTCCTGCGGCCTGCTGCCGTCCGATGCGCTTTGCCTCACCGCGGTGCGCGGCCTGTCCGTCGGCGAGGCCCTGCGCCGCTTCGACGGCCTCCCCGGCGAACGCAGGGCCGACCTGGTCGAGGTGAACGCGCGCTCCGGTGGCGCTCACCCCGACGAGCTGCCGGTGGTCCTCGCCGACGAGGTGGACGGCTGGGTGCTGCTGGTCGAGGACAACGGGTGGCACGGTGCGGATCGGGAGGTGCTGGAACGCCTGTCCACCGGCACGGTGGCGGCCTCGGCGTTCTGGAACGTCAATCTGGTCAGCAATTTGAGCCTCGCGCACGACGGTGAGCTGCTCGGGGCGTTCGACTTCGTCCTGCGGCAGGAACGGCCCGCCGCGCTCGTGCCGTACCTGGAAGGCCTGGAGTTCGACGACGCGCACCGCATGTGCGCGGAGTCGCTCGCGTTCGTGGAACGGGTGTCGGGCGTGCGGCTCACCGAGCAGTGGGCGGCCGGACCGCACTTCGCGTCCGTGGTCGTCGACCTGCGGCGGTTCCGGCCCAGCGATCCGAGACAGTGGCTCGACGTCAACGAACCCGGCCTGCTGGCGTGGGCAACCACCGCGCGGGAGGCCGAGGTCCGCGCCGCGGCCGAGGAGGTCGCGCGCACCGCCTGCGCGGCGGCGGATGTCAAACCCGAGGCCACGGCCGACGACGTGCTGCGGGACTACCGACGGGTCATGGAGCTGCGCTGGGACCGCGCCGCACCACCGGACCCGGACCTCGACCCGGTCGCCCGCCTCCAGGCCGCGGTCCGTCAGCGCGACACCGAACCCGTGGCGGAACGCGAGGTCGAGGCGCGGGCCCACACACGGGCCGCTGTCGTCGCACTCCGGGCGGACGACCCGCTCGCGGCGCTGGCCGGCGCCCGCTACAACGCCCACCGGGCGCTGCGGTTGCGGCATCCACGGCCTCGGGTGCCGCCGCAGCACGCCGGCTGACCCCGGACACGCCGGTGCCCCCGGCCGGAGTCGGCCGGGGGCACCGGGTGTGGTGGGAACGATCAGCCGTTCTCGGGCTGGGTGACACCCTCGTGGACGTCGTAGCGGTCCGCGTTCATGACCTTGTTCCACGCGGCGACGAAGTCGGCGACGAACTTGTCGGCGGCGTCGTCACTGGCGTAGACCTCGGCCACGGCGCGCAGCTCGGAGTTCGAGCCGAACACGAGGTCGTTGCGGGTCGCGGTCCAGCGCACCGCGCCGGTGGCGCGCTCGCGGCCCTCGAAGTTCTCCTCGTCCTCGGTGACCGACTTCCACTCCGTCTCCATGTCGAGCAGGTTGACGAAGAAGTCGTTGGTCAGCGTCTCCGGCTTGGCGGTGAGCACACCGGCCGTCGAGCCGCCGTGGTTCGCGCCGAGCACGCGCAGGCCGCCGACCAGCACGGTCAGCTCCGGCGCGGAGAGGCCGAGCAGGTTGGCCTTGTCGATCAGCAGGTACTCCGACGGCAGCGGGTTGGCCTTGCTGCCGAAGTTGCGGAAACCGTCGACCTTGGGCTCCAGCACGGCGAACGACTCGGCGTCGGTCTGCTCCTGCGTGGCGTCGGTGCGGCCGGCGAGGAACGGGACCTCGACGTCGCGGCCGGCGGCCTTGGCGGCCTGCTCGATCGCCGCGGCACCGCCGAGGACGATCAGGTCGGCCAGCGAGACCTTCTTGCCGCCGGTCGCGGAGCTGTTGAAGGCCTCCTGCACGCCTTCCAGCGTGCGCAGGACCTGCGCGAGCTGGTCGGGCTCGTTGACCTCCCAGCCGCGCTGCGGCTCTAGGCGGATGCGGGCACCGTTGGCGCCACCGCGCTTGTCGCTCTGGCGGAACGTGGAGGCCGAGGCCCACGCGGTCTTGACCAGCTGCGAGACGGACAGGCCGGTCTCCAGGACCTTCGCCTTGAGCGCGGCGACGTCCTCGGCGGAGATCAGCTCGTGGTCGCGGACCGGCACGCGGTCCTGCCAGAGCAGCTCCTCCTGCGGCACCTGCGGGCCGAGGTAGCGCTGGATCGGGCCCATGTCGCGGTGGGTCAGCTTGAACCACGCACGCGAGAACGCCTCGGCGAACGCCTCGTGGTCCTCGGCGAACCGGCGCGAGATCGGCTCGTAGACCGGGTCGACCCGCAGCGAGAGGTCCGTGGTCAACATCATCGGCTGGCGGTTGAGCGTGCCGTCCTCGGGGTCGGGCACGGTGTTGGCGCCCGCGTCGCCCTTCGGCTTCCACTGGTGGGCGCCGGCCGGGGACTTGGTGAGCTCCCACTCGAACTCGAACAGGTTCTTGAAGAACAGGTTCGTCCACTTGGTCGGCTGCTGCGTCCAGGTCACCTCGAGGCCCGAGGTGATGGCGTCGCGGCCCTTGCCGGTGCCGTGCGTGCTGATCCAGCCGAAGCCCTGCGCGTCCATCAGCGAGCCCTCGGGCTCGGCGCCGACGAGCGACGGGTCACCGGCACCGTGCGCCTTGCCGAAGGTGTGGCCACCGGCGATCAGCGCGACGGTCTCCTCGTCGTTCATGCCCATGCGGCCGAACGTCTCGCGGATGTCGCGGGCGGCGGCTAACGGGTCCGGGTTGCTGTTCGGGCCCTCGGGGTTGACGTAGATCAGACCCATCTGGACCGCGGCCAGCGGGGACTCCAGGTCGCGCTCACCGCTGTAACGGGTGTCGCCGCCGAGCCACTCGGTCTCCGGGCCCCAGTAGACGTCCTCGTCCGGCTCCCACACGTCCGCGCGGCCACCGGCGAAGCCGAAGGTCTGGAAGCCCATGGTCTCCAGCGCGCGGTTGCCCGTGAAGATCATCAGGTCGGCCCACGAGACCCTGCGGCCCCACTTCTTCTTGACCGGCCACAGGATGCGGCGGGCCTTGTCCAGGTTGCCGTTGTCCGGCCAGCTGTTCAGCGGGGCGAAGCGCTGCATGCCCGCGCCCGCGCCACCGCGGCCGTCGTGCGTGCGGTAGGTGCCGGCGCTGTGCCACGCCATGCGGATCATGAACGGGCCGTAGTGGCCGAAGTCGGCCGGCCACCAGTCCTTCGACTCGGTGAGCACGGCGTCGACGTCACGCGCCAGCTCGTCGAGGTCGACGGTCAGGAACTCCTTCGCGTAGTCGAAGTCCCCGCCCATCGGGTTGGCCTGCACGGGGTGCTTGCGCAGGATCCGCAGGTTGAGCTGCTTGGGCCACCAGTCGCGGTTGCCACCGCCCTCGGTGGGGTGGCTGCGCCGGCTGTGCGCGACGGGACAGCCGCCGGCCTCCTCCTCGTTCAGCTCGCTCACCTTGGCGTCAGTGCTGTCTGACACAGGAATCCTTCCGGGTGTTCAGGAACTCTTCGCGGCGGTCGTGCACTCGGGGCAGGTGCCCCAGTAGATGACCTCGGCCTCGTCGATGACGAAACCGTGGTCGTCGGACGCGTCCATGCACGGCGCGTGGCCGACGGCGCAGTCGACGTCGGCGATGGCGCCGCAGGAACGGCATACGACGTGGTGGTGGTTGTCCCCGACGCGGGCCTCGTAGCGCGCTACCGATCCCTGCGGCTCGATCCGCCGCAGCAGTCCTGCTCCGGTCAGCGCGCGGAGCACGTCGTACACGGCCTGGTGGGAGACCGCGCCGAGGTTCTGGCGCACGACACCGATGATCGAGTCCGTGTCGGCGTGCGGGTGGGTGTGCACCGCGGACAGCACAGCCATCCGCGGAGCCGTCACCCGCAGTGACGCCCCGCGCAACATGCGCTCGAATTCGGAAGCCGTGGGCACGAACGCCACCCTGCCCGCTTTTCTGGAATGAGTCAAGTTATTGAGTGATGTCAGACAATCGCCGGACGCCCTCGACCAGCGCGTGCTCCGGTGCGCCCCCGTAGGTCAAACGCAGGAAGTTGCCGGGCGGTTCAGCCGCGAACCACGGCCGTCCGGGGAAGACCACCACGTCACGGGCTGCGGCGGCGGTCGTCAGCTCCACGTCGTCGAGCCCCTCCGGCAACCCCACCCACAGGTGCAAGCCGCCCGACGAGGGCGCGACCGTGAAGTCGGGCAGGTGCGTGGCGAGCGCGGTCCGCAGGGCGTCCCGCCTCGACCGCAGCGACTGCTGGAGCGAGCGCAGGTGCCGCCGCCACGCCGGGGACGTCACGAAGTCGATCGCCGCCTCCTGCAACGGTCCCGCGACGTACAGGTCCTGCCGCGACCGGGTGGTCCGCAGCCGCCGCCCGGCCGGTCCGCGCGCGCCGATCGCCGCGACCCGCAGCCCCGGTGCGGCGATCTTGGTCAGCGAGCGGACGTGCACGACGTGGCCGTCGGTGTCCTGCGAGGCCAGTGTGGGCGGCGCCGTGCCGTCGACGGTGAAGCCGCGCGCCCAGTCGTCCTCGACCAGGAACGCCCCGGCCGCGGCCACGATCCGCATGACCTCGGGCCGTCGTTCGGCGGACAGCACGCCGCCGTGCGGGTTCGCGTGCAACGGCTGGCAGTAGAAGAGCTTGGCGCCCGTGTGCGCGAAAGCGGCCTGGAGCAGGTCCGGGCGCACCCCGTCCGCGTCGGCGGGCACCGGCACGACCTTCAGCCCCGCGTCCCTGGCCGCCGCGATGGCCCCGAGGTAGGTGGGCGACTCGACGAGCACCGTGTCACCCCGTCCGCCGAGCCCGCGGAACACCGTGGCGAGCGCTTCCTGGGCGCCCGCGCACACCGTCATGTCGCCCGCCCTGAGCTCGCCGCCCGCCTCCCTGGCGAACCAGGCGCGCAGCTCCTCCCTGCCCTCGACCGGCACCCGCCCCCACGCGGCCGGCCGGCGCGCGGCCCTGGTGAGCGCGGCGCCGAGCGCCTCCACGGGTTGCAGGTCCGGGTCGAGGTACCCGCTGGAGAGCTGGATGACCTCGGGCCTCGGCACCGCGACCAGGTTCGCCACCAGGTCCTCGCCCGGCCGTCCCTCGCCCAGCGCCACGGACTGCCACGACAGGTCCTGCCCGCCCGGCCCGCTCGCGCGTGCGGCGACGAAGCTGCCGCGGCCCGGCCGGACCTCGACGAGCCCTTCGGCCGCGACGCGCTGGATGGCCTGCTGCACGGTCGCCGGCGACGCCCGGTGCCGCGCCATCAGCTCGCGCACCGACGGCATCCGGTCGCCCGCGCGCCCTGACCGTGCCGCCGCCCTCAGGTCCTCGATAACGCGCATCGCTGCGTTATCCTCATTCATGAGAGCCAAGAGTAACGTTATCGTGCCTCCGGGGGTAACGCTCGGCGCACTCGCCGTGCTGGGCTTCAGCTACTCGTTGCCCGCGACCCGGCTGGCCGTGCAGGGACTCGACCCGTGGTTCGTCGCGTTCGGCCGTGCCGCCGGTGCCGCCCTGCTCGCGATCGGCTACCTCGCGTTATCGCGTGCGCCGCTGCCGTCGAGGGCGCAGGTGCGCCGTCTCGCCGTGGTCGCCGCCGGCATCGTCGTCGGCTTCCCGCTCTTCACGTCCCTGGCCCTCACCACGCAGACCTCCGCGCACGGCGCCGTCGTCATCGCCGTGCTGCCCATGTCGACCGCGATCTGGGCCGTCCTGCGCGCCCACGAACGCCCACCCGTCGCGTTCTGGCTCTCCAGCGGCGCTGGCCTGCTCGCCGTGCTTGCGTTCCTGGCGGCCGGCGGTGGTTTCTCCGGGTCGTTCGGCACCGCCGACGCGTACCTGCTGATCGCGGTTGTGGTGTGCGGCCTCGGCTACGCGGAAGGCGGCGCGTTGTCCCGCGAGCTCGGCGGCGCCCGCACGATCTGCTGGGCGCTGGTCGTCGCGCTGCCCGTGACCATCCCGGTCACGCTGTGCACAGCGGACTTCTCCCGTGCCACCGGCACCGTGTGGTTCAACTTCGGTTACGTGACAACGGTTTCGATGTTCCTCGGTTTCGTCGCCTGGTACGCCGCGATGGCCGCGGGCGGTGTCGCGAAGATCGGCCAGCTCCAGCTGGCGCAGCCGGTGCTGTCGCTGGGCTGGGCCGCGCTGGTGCTCGGCGAACCGGTCGGCTGGCCCGCGCTCGTGACCGCCGCCGTGGTGCTCGTGTGCGTGGTGCTGACGCAACGAAGCCGTGTGGTGTCAACGAAGTCCGTGCCGGAGCCGGCCGTGCGCTGACCGCCTGGGTGTCGTACCGCGGCCCTATACTGCACCCCTTCGGCTTTGGGGGTCGGCAGTGGCTACACCGGACGAGTTCCTGGACATCGCGGGCGCGCTCACCGAGGCGCACCGCTCGCAGGGGCAGCAGTACGACACCTTCCGCGTGCGGGGCAAGGTGTTCGGCTACTACTGGCCGCGCACGCGGACCGCCGGTCTGCGGCAGACGCTGTCCGAGCAGCAGGCGCTGGTCGCCGAACGCCCGGACGTGTTCGAGGTGCAGTTCACCTCGGGCGGCTTCGGCTGGGTCGTGGTGCACCTGGAGGGCGTCGAGGCCGACGAGCTGGCCGAGCTGGTCTTCGAGGCGTGGCGGCTGTCCGCGCCGGAGGAGCTGGTCGCGCAGGTCCCCGACCTCGCGGGCGGTGTCCGCGCGGGCTAGCGGAACAGGATGCGGGTGATCTCCGTGTCGGTGGCGCGGCCCTCGTCGTAGCCGCCCTCGCGGCCGAGGTCGTTCATGATGGCCAGCGTGTACCGCTGGCCGGGGCCGACGAAGCCGACGGAGTTCATCACCCAGCCGCTGTCCTCCTCCGACCAGCCGTTCTTCACACCGGAGTCGGGGCCCCAGACGCCCCACTGCTGTTCGGGGCCGACGCCGCGCATCTGCTCGACGAGGTAGGCGCGGTCATCCGGGTTCACCTGGTCGAGGACGTGGTTGACCAGGCGGTCCAGGTCGTCGGCGGTGCACTTCTCAAAGCCCCAGTAGGGGAACGCGCTCGTGTAGCCGCGTTGGGCGACGAGGCCGGTCATGCCGTACCGGGGGAACGCGGCGTTGAAGGTCGTGCCGCTGTAGCGCTTCCACAGCGCGTCGGTCGCGTCGTCGTCGGAGCTGTGCAGCATCGCCGTCATCAGGCGGCGGTCTTCGCTGCTCAGGCGGATCTTGCCGGCGCGGTGGCGTTCGAGCAGGTTCACGGCCATCGCGAGCTTGATGGTCGAGGCCGTCCACACCTCGTCACCGGCGTGGTCGTTGCGCCAGACCACACCTTTCTCACGGTCGCGCAGGACGATGCCGACGGTGCCGGGCCGGGTCTCGGCGTACTGCTGAGCGGCCTGGATGCGCTGCTGGAACGCGCATTCGAAGCCGCTGTCGGGCAGCGGGCACGCCGGGGGCGTGGCCACGAGCGGCGCCGCGGCAGGGGTGTGGGCGGCGCCGGTCGGGGGAGCGGGGAGCGGGGTCTCGGCCGTCACGGCGGCGCCGCAGGCCGTCAGGGCGAGCGCGCACGCAACGAGGATCGGCCGGAGCATGAGCCGCACCCTAGACACCCGGCCAGGTGGCGTCGACCGCCGGACGGCAGACCGTCCGATCTGCGCGTTTTGTGGCTGAACCCGACTTCGAGTCAAAGATGTTTGACACGGTGTCGGGTTCGTTTTACCTTGATGATGTCAGGTTTCTTTGACATCAGGAGCGGGACCGTGGCGGTGGAGGAGAAGCGCGCGTGGGCCATGGGGATCGTCGCCCTGGTCGGGTACGCGGTGTACGTGGTGCTGGTGCTGACAGGTGCCGATGGACGGCCGTTGGCCGAAGCGCCGTACGTCGGCGCGGCGTTGTGGACGATCGGGTCGGGGATCGTCGCCGGCATCGTGGCGGGCATCTGGTTCGGGATCGCGTCCCGGCGCGAGGGCGGGCTCCAGGTCGACGAACGGGACCGGGAGATCGGCCGGTTCGGTGACCACGTGGGCCAGTCGTTCGTGGTCATCGGCGGGATGTCCGCGCTGGTGCTCGCCATGGTGGAAGCGCCGCACTTCTGGATCGCGAACGTGCTGTACCTGGGTTTCGTGCTGTCGGCGGTGCTCGGCTCCGCGGCGAAGCTCGGCGCCTACCGGCAGGGCGTGCTGTGAAGCCCACGAAGGTCACGAACTCCATCCGCGCGCTGCGGTTCGCGCACGGCGAGATGACGCAGGCCGACCTCGCCGCGGCGATCGGCGTGACCCGGCAGACGCTGATCGCCGTCGAACAGGGGCGGTACTCGCCCTCGCTGGAGGTCGCGTTCCGGATAGCGCGCGTGTTCGGGGTCCCGCTCGAAGAGGTGTTCCAGTACCCGGAGGAGGAGACGACGTGAAAGCCGTTGTGCAGCGAAGATACGGGTCGGCGGTGTTCGGTGACCTGGACGTGCCGGTGCCGGGGCGGGGTGAGGTGCTGCTGGAGGTGCGGGCGGCGGGGGTCGACATGGGCACCTGGCACCTGCTCACCGGCCGGCCCCACCTGGTGCGCGTCATCGGGTTCGGGTTCCGCGGCCCGAAGTCGCCGGTGCCGGGCAGGGACGTGTCCGGTGTGGTCGCGGCGGCCGGCCCCGGCGTGACCGGGTTCGCCGTCGGCGACGAGGTGTTCGGCACCTGCGACGGCGCCTACGCCGAGTACGCCGTCGCCCCCGTCTCCCGGCTGGCGCGCAAACCTGCGGGGCTCTCGTTCACGGAGGCGGCCGCCCTGCCGATCTCGGGCGGGACCGCGGTGCAGGGCCTGCGCTCGGTCCAACCGGGCCAGCGGGTCCTGGTGCTGGGCGCCGGTGGTGGCGTCGGGTCGTACGGCGTGCAGATCGCCCGGTCACTCGGCGCGCACGTCACGGGTGTGTGCAGCACGGGCAAGGCGGAGCTGGTGCGCTCGTTGGGCGCGCACGAAGTCGTGGACTACACGGTCGCGGACTTCACCGGAACCTACGACCTGGTGCTGGACTGCGGCGGGCACCGTTCGCTGTCCCGGCTGCGCAAGGCGGTGGGACGGCACGGCACGGTGGTGATCGTCGGTTCCGAGACGGCCGAACCGCTGTTCGGCGGGTTCGACCGGTCGCTGCGGGCCATGGCGCTGAACGCGTTCGTCCCGCAGAAGCTCGTCGCGCTGGCCTCCGCGGAACGCGCCGACGTCTTCGAGGAGCTCCGCGTGCTCGTCGAGGCGGGCCACGTCAGACCGGCCGTCGGCCGCACCTTCCCGTTGGCGGCGGCGGTCGAGGCGATCGAGCACGTCCACTCGCGACGGTCACCCGGCAAGGTCGTCGTCACGATCTGACCGCCGATCCCGCCGGTGGTCACGCGGTGCCGTCGCGCATGTTCACCGCGCGTGCGGCAGCGTGAACGAGTCGACCTGCGGCAGGTCGTGCCCGAGCCGGTCCCGCTTCGCCGTCAGGTACGCGATGTTGTGCGGGTTGGGCGGCATCAGCAGCGGCACGCGGGCGGCGACCTCGATGCCGTTGTCCTCCAGGGCCGCGATCTTGTCGGGGTTGTTGGACATCAGGCGGACGGACCGCACGCGCAGGTGCCGCAGCACGCGGGCGGCGGGGGAGTAGTCGCGGACGTCGACGGGCAGGCCGAGTGAGGTGGCCGAGTCGAGGGTGTCCATGCCGGCGTCCTGCAGCACGTGGGTGCGGACCTTTGCCACCAAACCGATTCCGCGGCCTTCGTGGCCACGCAGGTAAACCAGCACGCCGCTGCCCTCGCGGACGATGGTGTTCAGCGCGGCGTCGAGTTGTTCGCCGCACTCGCAGCGCATGGCCCCGAAGATGTCACCGGTCATGCACTCGGAGTGGATGCGGACGAGGACGTTCTCGCGCAGCTTCGTCCTGCCGTAGACGAGTGCCATGTGTTCGTGGCCGTCCGCGCGGAAGGCGATCGCGCGGAAGGTGCCGCGGCGGGTCACCAGGTCGGACTCCGCCACGTCTTCGTCGGTGAAGGCCTGCTCGAACATCTCGGGTCCCCTCGTCACCAGGTTCCTCCCGGGCGGTCAACTACGCTCGGGCCTGACGTCGCACCGTAACCCGGCCGCACAGCGGAGGTCATCCTGTTCAGCATCACCGTCCGCGATCACGTGATGATCGCCCACAGCTTCCGCGGCGAGGTCTTCGGTCCGGCACAACGTCTGCACGGAGCAACGTTCCTGGTGGACGCAACGTTCAAACGGGCTGAGCTCGACGCCGACAACATCGTCGTCGACATCGGACTCGCCACCCAGGAGCTGGGCAAGGTCCTGGCCGCGTTCAACTACCGCAACCTCGACGAAGAACCGCAGTTCGCGGGCATCAACACGTCGACGGAGTGGCTCGCGAAGCACATCGCCGACCAGCTCGCCGACGCCATCGCGGCGGGGGCGCTCGGTGAGGGCGCTCACGGCATCGATGGGATCACCGTCACACTCCACGAGTCGCACGTGGCGTGGGCGAGCTACGAACGTGCACTTCGTACTGCCGGCTGACGTCGCCGATCCGGGCAGTCCCAGCGGCGGCAACGTCTACGACCTCCGGGTCGGCGACGGCCTGCACAAGATTGCCGTCGCTGGTGACTGGCCGCGTCCGCGTGACAGCGGAGCGCTTGAGCAAGCGCTTGCGGGCGTTCCGGACGGGGAGGTGGTCCTCCTCGACGGACTGGTGAGCTGCGGTGTGCCCGAAGTGGTCGTGCCGCACGCACGGCGGCTGCGGCTCGCCGTGCTCGTGCACCTGCCGTTGGCCGATGAGACCGGTCTCGACCCGATGACCGCGCACGACCTGAACGAGCGGGAACGACAGGTCCTGCACGCCGCCGCAACTGTCATCGCGACCAGTCCGACGGCGGCGCGTGACATCAAGACCAGGCATGGGCTGGAGCACGTCCACGTCGTCGTCCCGGGCGCGGACCCGGCGCCGCCGGCCACCGGCACGGACGGCAAGACGAACCTGCTCTGCGTCGCGTCGATCACACCGCGCAAGGGCCAGGACGTCCTGGTCAGAGCGTTGCAGAGGACGAACCACGACTGGCGGCTGACGTGTGTGGGCCCGCACCGCCCGTTCCTGCACCAGATCCCGCGCGACGACCGCGTCAGCTTCCCCGGACCGCTCACCGGCGAGGCACTGACCAGCGCCTACGTCAACGCCGACCTGTTCGTGCTGGCGAGCAGGAACGAGACCTGGGGCATGGTCGTCACCGAGGCCCTCGCGCACGGCCTGCCGGTCATCGCGAGCGCCGTCCCGGACGCGCTCGGCACCGGCGGGCTGCTCCTCCCGCCGGGAGACGAAAACGCCTTCGCAGCTGCACTGACGCGCTGGTTCGAAGATCACCGGTTCCGCGCGGAGCTCCGGCGCAGGGCGCGGTCCAGAAGGGCTCATCTGTCCACTTGGGACGAATCTGCGCAGGGCCTGCGGAGGGTGCTGGCTAGTCTGCGGCCATGACCTTCGCGCCGGAATGGCTGGCACTGCGGGAAACCGCCGACGCACGCGCACGTTCGACGGAGCTCGTGGACGTGTTCCGCGGAACTCGGGTGAACCGAACCCCGCTGACGATCCGTGACCTGGGGTGTGGAACGGGATCGATGGGCCGGTGGCTCGCAGGGAAGCTCGACGGCGTGCAGCAGCACTGGGTGCTGCACGACCGCGACCCCCGGCTGCTCGGCCTTGCGCGGGCGAGCATGAACGCCGTCGAGAACGTCACCGCCGAGACGCGGGAGGGCGACCTCACCGCGCTCACCGCCGCCGACCTCGCGGGTGCCGACCTGGTCACCTGCTCCGCGCTGCTCGACCTGCTCACCGCCGCCGAGGTGAACGCTCTGGCCGCGGCCTGCGTAGGAGCACATGTGCCCGCCTTGTTCACGCTCTCGGTGGCCGGCCGGGTCGAGTTCGACCCGGCCGAGCCGCTCGACGCCGCCTTCCAGGACGCGTTCAACGCGCACCAGCGGCGGGTGGTGGACGGGCGCGCGCTGCTCGGGCCGGACGCACCGGCCGCCGCGCAGGAGGCGTTCGCGGCGCTCGGGGCGGTGGTGCGGACGGCGCAGAGCCCGTGGCGCACGCGTGGTGACGCCCTGCAGCGGGAATGGCTCAGGGGCTGGGTCGCTGCGGCGGTCGAGCAGGAACCCGCACTCGCCCCGGCCGCGTCCGAGTACCTGCGCCGCAGGTCGGAGGCCTCCGCGGTGGTCCACCACGTCGACCTGCTGGCCCTACCTGGAGCTGTGTGATGAAACGTTTCTGGCCATGGCTCCGCCTGCTGGTGGCGGTGGCGATCCTCGTGGGGCTGGGCCTGCGCCTGGGCACCGGGGCGTTCCTCGACGGGCTGCGCGCGATCGACGCGTTCTCCGTCGCCGCAGCCCTCGCGATCGGGTTCGCGACGACGCTGCTCAGCGCGGGTCGCTGGGTGCTCGTCGCGCGCCGCCTCGGCCTGCCGCTGACCGTGCGGACCGCGGTCGGCGACTACTACCGCGCTCAGCTCGTCAACGCCGTGCTGCCCGCGGGCGTTCTCGGCGACGTGCACCGCGCGGTGCACCACGGGCGCGAGTCCGGTGACGTGGGACGGGGCGTGCGCGCCGTGTTCTTCGAACGGTTCGCTGGCCAGTTCGTGCTGATCGGGATCGGGGTCGCGGTGTTCCTCACCCACCCCGCCCCCGGCCTCGGCTTCGCACCGGACGTGACCACGGTCGCCGTCGTGCTCACCGGCCTGGCCGCGCTCGCCGTCCTCGGCTGGCACGTCGGACCGGTCAAGAGGGTGCTGGTCGACACGCTCGCGGACGGCATCCGGCTGCTGTCGCTCAAGACCTGGCCCGCGGTCGTCGTGCTCTCCGCCGGAGCGGTCGCCGGGTACGTCGCGCTGTTCCTCGTCGCCGCTCGCGCCGCCGGGTCGGACGCCACGGTCACGCAGCTCGCTCCGGTCGTGGTCGTCGCGCTGCTGGTGATGGCGATCCCGGTCAACATCGGCGGGTTCGGCCCGCGCGAGGCGTTCCTCGCGGTGGCGTTCGGCGCCGCCGGGCTGGGCGCCCAGCAGGGGTTCACCACCGGCATCGTCTACGGCGTGCTCGCCCTCGTCGCGAGCCTGCCCGGCGCGGTCGTCCTGCTCACCTCACGGCGCAAGGCCGTCGGCCAGGTCGAGGTGGTGCCGGAACGACTCGACCAGCCCCGCGAGCACCAGCTCGCCCTTGCGCGCTGAGGCCAGTGACGGCCGCCCGACGACACCGGAGGACGTGTACGGCCTCAGGCCCAGGGTGAGCATGTGCCGCCGGTCCTCCGCGAGGTGGTCGGCGGACTCGAAGCCGGGACGGACCAGATCGGGGTGGGCGTGCAACAGGATCGAGGTCTCCAGCTCACCCGCGTGCATGTCGCTGTACGCCGAGGTCTCGATGCCCGCCTTCTCCCGCGCGAACGCCCAGTCGTCGCGGCCGGGGAACAGCGCCATCCCGGTCGACTCCTGCACCACGTTCGACAGCACGTAGTTGCCGCCGTGCGCGTTCACCAGCACGAGGTGCTCCACCCCGTTGTGCCGCAACGAGTCCGCGATGTCCGTGACCAGTGACACCAGCGTGCGCGCGGAGATGCTGACGGTCCCCGGCCAGTCGGCGTGCTCCTGTGAGCAGGAGAACTGGACCGGCGCGAGCAGCCGGACGTCGTACGCCTCGGCGATCCTCGACGCGATCGTCCAGGCGATCACCGCGTCCGTGGCCAGCGGCAGGAACGGGCCGTGCTGCTCGGTGCTGCCGACCGGGAGCACGGCCACGCGCTGCCCGCGGACGTCGGCGGTGGTGTCACTGGGGAACATGGCCCCGACCGTAGTCAATCCGGTGGCACAGCGCAGGAATCTCCCCGGCGGCCAGTTTCGGCATGACCTCGGGCAGCTCCTCGAACGCGCTGGAACCCGTGATCAGCGCGTCGAACCGCTCGTCGGCGAGCAGGTCCAGGGCGAGCGCCATGCGCTCGGCGTACGACCGGTCGGGCCGGCCGACCACGCCGACCTGGCTGCTGCGGATCGTGAGCCGCTTCGAGTGGAAGAACTCGCCCAGCGGCACGGCGACGCGCCGGTCGCCGTACCAGCTCAGCTCGATCACCCGGCCCTCCGGTGCGAGCAGGTTCAACGCCGTGGTGAGCCCGGCTTCCGTCGCGCTCGCGTGGAAGACGAGGTCACAGCCGTCGAGAGCGGCGTCCGGCAGCGCGAACCCGACCCCGAGCCGCCGGGCGACCGACTCGCGGCCGGGGTCGGCGTCGACGAGCTCGACCCGCGCGCCGGGGAACGTCGCGAGCACCGCCGCGATGCTCGACCCGACCATGCCACCGCCGACCACCGCGATCCGGTCGCCGATCAACGGGCGTGCGTCCCACACGGCGTTCACGGCCGTCTCCACGGTCCCCGCGAGCACCGCGCGAGCGGCGGGAACGCCGTCCGGCACCGGGGTGACCGCGGATTCCGGGACCACGTAACGGGTCTGGTGTGGATAGAGGCAGAACACCGTCCGCCCGCGCAGGTCCGCCGGTCCGTGTTCGACGACGCCCACGTTGAGGTACCCGTACTTGACCGGCCACGGGAAGTCACCGTCCTGGAAGGGGGCCCGCATCGTGGCGTACTGGTTCTCCGGCACCCCGCCGCGGTGCACGAGCGTCTCCGTGCCCCGGCTGACCCCCGAGAACAGCGTGCGCACCTCGACCTCACCCGGACCCGGTCCGGCCAGCTCGACCGGCCGAACCTCCCCTTTTCCGGACTCATTGAGCCAAAAGGCATCCGCCGTACGTGTCACTCACAACACCTCCGCCGCGCTAGGGGCCACTGATGACCACACTCCAGCACACCCGCACCTCCGCCGCTGTCACGCGGGGGCCCCGCGTTCCCCTCAGGGGCACGCGGGAGTCCTACGTTCCCCTCGAACCGGGGGTGTGGGCGGGGGTGCAGGTGGCGTTGCTGGTGGTCGTGGCGGCGATGGTCGGGCTCGGGCCGCTCGGGTGGGCCGCAGGGTTGGCCTACGGGTTCGCCACCTGGGCGTTCCTCGGCTATGGCGTGCAACGGCACCGCATTGCCTCCCTCGGGCCCGCTGACCGGGTCACGCTGGCGCGCGGCCTGCTGGTCGGCGCGGTCACGGCGCTGGTCGCCGACCGCGCGGGGCAGGACGTGCCGGTCGCGCTGGTCGTGGCGCTGGCGGCGGTCGCGTTGTCGCTGGACTGGGTGGACGGCCAGGTCGCGCGCCGCACGGGCACGTCGACCGCGCTGGGCGCCCGGTTCGACATGGAGGTCGACGCGTTCCTGATCCTGGTGCTGAGCGCGTACGTGGCCGTCCACACGGGTCCGTGGGTGCTCGCGATCGGGCTCATGCGGTACGCGTTCGTCGCCGCGTCGTGGAAGTTCCGTTGGCTCAACGCGCCACTTCCGGCCAGCTACGCGCGCAAGGTCGTGGCGGCGGTGCAGGGCATCGTCCTCGTCGTGGCGGCGTCGGGGCTGCTGCCGTTCGCGGGCGTGCTCGTCGGTCTCGCGCTGGTGTCGCTGGTGTGGTCGTTCGGTCGCGATGTGCTCTGGCTGTGGCACAACGGCGCTGCCGTGGTGGGAGAATCCCGCCATGTCTGAGCAGACCTCCACCGCGGCGAAGGTCGGCAACGTCGTCGTCTGGATCTTGCAGATCGCGCTCGCCGTGCAGTTCTTCCTGAACGGCTACTCGCTGTTCACCGACCAGTTCGTCGCGAAGTTCGACGACATCGGCCTCGGCCAGTGGTTCCGGTACTTCACCGGCGTGCTGGAGATCGCCACCGCGGTCGGTCTGCTGGTCCCGCGCATCTGCGGCCTCGCGGCGCTCGCGCTGGCGGGCATCATGGCCGGCGCCGCGCTGACCGAGGTGTTCCTCGTGACCAACGGCGGCCTCGACGACGCGAAGATGCCGCTCCTGTTCATGGTGTGGGCGCTGGTGATCGCGGTCTACCGCCGCGAGCAGGTCCTCGGCGCGCTCAGCCTCGCGAAGAAGAAGTGACCTTCGGGAAGTAGCGCAGCACGGCGACGTCCCCGACCTTCTCGACGTCCTCCAGGTGGAACCGGCGGGCCGGTCCACCGGGGAACTCGGCGGGGTTCACGAAACGCGGGGCCGTCGCCTGCCCGATCAGCATCGGCGCGACGGCCACCCTGACCTCGTCGGCCAGCCCGGCGCTCAGGAACGCCGTGTGGATGCTCGTGCCGCCCTCGACCATCAGCTTCCGCACACCGCGTTCGCCGAGGTCGTCCAGGATCTCGGGGAGTTCGCTGAAGGTCTTCGTCTCCGCCAGGTGGCCGACCGTGGTGACCGGGGCCTGCGAGTACACCAGGCGCTCCCCGCCGCAGTGCCAGAAGCGCAGCCCGGGGTCCAGCCGGCCGCTCCTGGTCACGGTCACCCGCAACGGGAACTCCGGCTTTCCCCCGGCAACCCTGCGCGCGCGCCGCTCCTCGCTGTAGACGAGCAGTCGCGCGTTGTCGCGCCGCAACGTCTCGGCCCCGACCAGGACCGCGTCCGACTCCGCGCGCATCCGGTCGACGTGGTCGAAGTCCTCGGCGTTGGAAAGCGGGAAGCGCTCGGTGCCGCGGTCGTCGATGTGGCCGTCGAGGCTGACGGCCACGCTGAGCAGAACGTGCGGGCGGGTCACGCATCCGATGCTAGTGCAGTTGAACCGGTCCGGGGTCGCGCCGCGTTTAACCCAGGAGCAGGGAAAGGGGAAACTCGGTGCGGACGGTGTTGCGGCGGACGGCCACGGTGCTGGCGGGGCTGTTCGTGTTGTTCGTGCTCATCGCACCGAGCGACCTGGAGAGGTTCACGGTCGAGGCGTTCCTGCGGGTGCCGCTGGAAGGTCTCGTCGGCGTGCTGCTGCTGGTGCTGCTGCCGGACCGGTTCCGCCGGCCCGCCGCGCTCGTCCTCGGTGTGGCGCTGGGGCTCTTCACCGTCGTGAAGGTCATGGACATCGGGTTCGACGCGGTGCTGTACCGGCCGTTCGACCTCGTGCTCGACTGGCCGCTGCTGGTGCCCGCGGTCGACTTCGTGGACGTGACGTTCGGCCGCTTCGCCTCGGTGCTGGCCGTGGCGCTCGCGGTCGCGCTGGTCGCCGGGATCGTGGTGCTGGCCGCGATGTCCGTGCAGCGCCTGGGATCGGTGGCCGCCGGACGGCGCCCGGTCGTCGTCCGGGTCGTCGCGCTCGCCGTCGTGGGGTGCGTTTCCCTTGCGGTGCCGGGAGTCCCGGTCTACTCCGACGCGGCGGCGACCTCGGTGGCCGACCACGCGCGGCGCTTCCAGGCGGGGCTGCGCGACCAGGACGTGTTCGCGAGGGAGGCCGCGGTCGACGCGTTCCGCGGCCGCCAGGGACTGCTGTCGGCGTTGCAGGACAAGGACGTCGTGTTCACCTTCGTGGAGAGCTACGGCAGGTCGGCGCTGGACCTGCCCGACGTGGCCGCGAAGCTCGCCGACGGCGGCGCACGGCTGAACGCCCGCGGGTACACCGCGAAGTCGGCCTACCTGACCTCGCCGACCGCGGGCGGCGGCAGCTGGATGGCGCAGGCGACGCTGCTGTCCGGGCTGTGGATCGACAACCAGCAGCGCTACCGCAACCTCGTGGCGAGCGACCGGCTCACGCTGCCGCGCGCGTTCCGCGAGGCGTCGTGGCACTCGGCCGGCGTCGTGCCGGGCATCACGCAGGCGTGGCCGGAGGGCGGCTTCTTCCACTACGACGAGGTCTACGCGGCGCAGGACCTCGGCTACACCGGCCCGCGGTTCGGGTACGCGACCACACCGGACCAGTTCACGCTGGAGTCGTTCCAGCGCAACGTCCGCGGGAAGCGGCAGGGCCCGGTGATGGCCGCGATCCCGCTGGTGTCCTCGCACGCACCCTGGTCGCCCACACCGGACTTCGTCGACTGGGACCGCCTCGGCGACGGCGCCGTCTACGCCGGCATGCCCGCCTCGGACGACCCGCCCGAGTCGATCTTCGGCCGCGACCCGGCCGCGGTGCGCGCCGACTACGCGCACTCGGTGTCGTACTCGCTGGAGTCGGTCGTGTCCTACCTGGAGCGCTACGGCGATGACGACCTGGTGTTCGTGTTCCTCGGCGACCACCAGCCCGCTCAGGTGGTGACCGGTGAGGGCGCCTCGAAGGACGTGCCGGTCACGGTCGTCGCCAGGGACCCGGCCGTGCTGGAGCGGGTCGGGGAGTGGGGGTGGGACGACGGGCTCCGTCCGGGCGCGACGGCACCGGTGTCGCGGATGAGCGACTTCCGCGACCAGTTCCTCTCGACGTTCTCCCCGCCGGAGGCGTAGCCGGGGTGCGCCCGGACCCGAGCTCCTCCGGGCCGCGGCGCCGACCGCGAGCCCGGACCGTCGTCCCCCGGACCGTCGTGCTCAGCCCATCGTCTTCTGGCCGTCGATGGTCTCGCGGATGATGTCCGCGTGGCCGGCGTGCTGCGCGGTCTCGGCGACGATGTGCACCAGCACCCGCCGCGCCGACCGGGTCGCGCCCTCGGGGAACCACGGCGCCGTGGGCAGCGCGTGCGTCAGGTCGAGGTCGACCGTCTCGACGAGCCGGTCGGTGTAGGCCGCGACCTCCTGGTAGCGGGCCAGAACGCCCTCCAGCGTCTCGCCCGGCGCCATCCGGAAGTTCGCGGCGTGGTTCTCGTAGTCCGTCGACTCGTGGTCGACCTCCATGGCCGACGTGCCGTGCTCGATGAACCGGACCCAGCTCTCCTCGACCGTCGCGACGTGCTTGATCAGGCCGCCGATGCACAGCGCGCTGGCCGTCGGGCTGGACGCCGCCTGCTCGTCGGTGAGGCCCTGCGCGGTGAACGTCAGGAACCAGCGGTGCTGCCGCAGGCTCTCGAGCAGGTCCGCGCGCTCGCCGGTGAGGATCTCGGTGGTGGTCATCGCCTGTGTCCTTCGCTCGTTTGTCCGACACGAAGGACTCTATGACCACTTGAGGTCAGCTTGTGTCCTAGACGAACGCCGCTCAAGCGGAACTTGAGCGGCGTTCGAGCGACAGGGCGGTGACGTGTTCGTCACCGTCGGTGGTTCACCGGTTCAGGTAACCGTCGTCCGGGCGATCGACCCGGCCGCCGCCCTCCTCGGTCTCCTCGACGCGCATGGCGGTCTCCTCGGGCGCGGTGACGTGGCCGCCCTCGCCCGCCGCGACCGCGACCGCGTCCGGCTCGTCGTCGACGGGCTCGCCACCGCCCTCGGGCGTCGTGAACTGCTGGGGTTCGGTCATGCCCTGGTGGTTTCCGGTGATCGGGGCCCGCAAACTCATCGGCAGTGCAGCCGCACGGCCGTGTCCCGGCCGCCGCCGCGCAGCGTGGCGAGGTTCGCGCCGGTCAGCCCGAGCACGGCCTGGGCGGTCGCACGGGTCGCCGTCGCCGGGGTGAAACCGGTCGAGTCGAACGCGATCGCGCCCCGGTCCGCGACCGGTGCCGAGCAGCCGACCTGCAGCGACCGCAGGTACGCGCGGGCCTTCGCCGCGCTCTGACCGGACAGCACCTGGGCGGCGAGGCCCGTGCTGTTGGCGTTGGAACCGGACTGGGCGCTCGGGAACCCGCCGTCGGCCTGCTGCCGGCTCCGCAGCCACGTCAGGGCGCTGCCGGTGGGCTTGCCGGTCGAGCGCAGGGCCTGGACGACGATCGCGGTCGCGTCCACGTCGCTGACGCACGGCGAGGTCTCGAACGCCACCGGGAACCCGCCGTCGGGGCACTGGCTCGCCGCGAGGTACCCGGCGGCCTTGCCGTCCTTCAGCGCGATGACCCCGTACGACTGCGTGAACGCGTTGGAGAAGTCGCCGAACTGCGACCGGTCGGTGTAGCGGCCGGAGGGCGCCTGCAAGGCCGTGAGCCCGGCGAGCAGGTCACGCCCGGCGAACGCCCGCGGGTCCTTGCCCTTCACCCGTGCGGCGACGGCGAGCTTGGCGTGCGCACCGGCGTACGCCTCGCCGTCCGTGCCGAGGTAGGCGCCGGCGATCTCGGGCTTCGCGAGCCACGCGATGGCCCGGCCGGCGTGGCCGTCGGCCGAGCGGGCGGCCGAGAACGCGAGCACCGCGTCGATCGTCAGGCCCTGGTCCGGGTACTTCACGCCACCGAAGTCGGTCTCCAGCCGCTCGCCGTCCACCAGCTGCGCGGCCAGCCACCCCGCGGCGGCGTCGACGCGGTGGGCGGTGCCGGCGTGGGCCGGGACGGCGGTGACGAGCGAGACGCCGACGACGGCGGCGACGATGAGTTTCTGCACGCTCCGACACTCTCATCCCGCTGCGCCCCACCGGCGGGTTTTGCGAGACTCGTCGCATGATCGCCGACGACCTGCGCCACTACCTCCAGCAGACCCGCGACTCCGTGGTGTCCTCTTTGGACGGACTGGCCGAGTACGACGTGCGCCGCCCGCTCGTGCCCAGCGGCACCAACCTGCTCGGCCTCGTCAAGCACCTGGCCGGCATCGAGCTCGGCTACCTCGGCGACTGCGTGGGCAGGCCCGCTCCGGTCGTGCTGCCGTGGGTCGAGGACGGCTCGATCTGGGAGGGCGCCGACATGTGGGCGAAACCGGACGAGAGCCGCGAGTACCTGCTCGACCTCTACCGCACGGCCTGGCGCCACACCGACGAGGCGATCGCCGCGCTGCCGCTGGACGCACCCGCCTCCGTGCCGTGGTGGGCCGAGCACAAGCGGCAGACCACGTTCGGGCACCTGCTGGTCCGCGTGGTCTCGGAGACCGCCCACCACGCCGGGCACTGCGACGTCGTGCGCGAGCTGGTCGACGGCCGCACCGGCGCCGGCAACCCGCCGGAGTACTTCGCCCTGGTGGAGCGCATGGCGGCGCAGACGCGCTGACGGCCACCCTTGCCGAAAGTTAAGGTGCACCGGTTCCGAACGCCAGAGGTGCGCGGGCGCCGGGCTTCGTAGGTTCGACCGGGTGACTTGGCTGACTGTGGGCACCGACGCGGTGCTCGGTGTGTTCGCTCTGATGTTCGCGTTCCTGTGGTTCCGCTTCCGGTTGCGGGCCGTCCTGGCCGGAGCGGGGGTGGTGCTGGCCTACGCGGTCAGCGAGGTGGTCAAGCTGCTGGTGCGCGAGGACCGGCCGTGCCGGACCAGGCCGTCGCTCGCGGAGTGCCCCGAGGTGGGCGACTGGTCGTTCCCCAGCAACCACTCGGTGATCGCGGGTGCGGCGGCGATGGCGATCTGGGCCATGCACCGCGCGCTGGGCTGGGTCGCGGCGGTGTGCGCGCTGGCAGCGGCGGCGTCGCGGGTGGTCGTGGGAGTCCACTACGTGCACGACGTGCTGGCCGGGCTGACCCTCGGTGCGCTGGTGTCGTGGGGGATCGCGGTGCTGCTGACCAGGGTGCTGCCGAAGCGGCGGGCACTGCCCGACGACGCGCCGACCGTGGTGATGAGCCGGCTGGGATGATGGGCCCCGTGTGGCTGAGGCTGGTCCTGTGGGTGTGCGCGGCGCTGCCGGTGGTCGCGGCGGGCGTGACCACCAGGGCCGGGCGCCTCGCCGGGTGGGAGGTCCTGCTCTACCTCGCGGTGCTCGCGGCGGCGTTCGCCGCGGTGCGCCGCAGACCCGCTGTCGCGCTGGGCTCGGCGCTCAGCGCGTGGCTGGTCTGCTACCTCGTGCGCGTCGAGCTCGACAGCGCCACCGGTGTCCTCGCGCTGGCCCCGGCGCTCGCGGCCACCAGCTTCTTCGCCGGGCGGTACGCGCGCGACCCGCGGGTCGGCGCGATCACGCTGACCGTCGCGGAGGTCATCGGTGTGGTCGTGGCGCTGGTCGACCGCGGTGGCTCCGACACCGCCCTCGCCGTCACGTCCGGCATCGGCGTCCTGGGCGTGGTGCCGTGGGCGTTCGGGCGGTTCCGCCGCCGGTACGCCGAGCTGCAGGAGGTCGGCTGGGAGCACGCCGCGTTGCTGGAACGCGACGCCGAGAACGCCCGTAACGCCGAACGCGCGCGCCTGGCCGGTGAGATGCACGACCTCGTGGGCCACGAACTGGCCAGAGCCGCACTGCTCGTCGGTGCGCTGGAGCTGGAACCGGCGCTCTCACAACAACAACGCGAGGCCGCCAGGACCGCGCGGGCCAGCGTCACCGCCGCCGCGGAACGCCTCGCGGACGTCATGCAGGTGCTGCGCGCCGACGCGGACGAACCGGTCACGTCGGTCGAGGAGGTCGTCAGCCGCTCCGGCCTGCGGGTGGGGCTCGTCAACGACCGCACCGAGCCGCTGGACGGGATCATCGCGCGGACCGTGCACCGCGTCGTCGCCGAGGCGCTGACGAACGTGATCAAGCACGCCCCCGGCGCCGACGTCAGCGTGCGCCTCACCGCCAACCTGGAGCTGCGCGTCACGAACGGTCCCGCGCCGCGGACGCAGGCCGTCGGCAGCGGCAAGGGCCTGGTGGGCCTCGCCGAACGGGTTGCGCTCGTCGGCGGCTGGTTCGAGGCGGGCCCGTCGGACGACGGCGGGTTCGAGGTCAGGGCGAAGCTCCCGGAACGCCCGCGCGCCCGCACCACGCCCACGCACGTGCGCCGCGAACGCACGGAGGAGGAGATCCGCCGGACCGCCCGCCGAACCGTGCTGATCACGTCGGTGGTGTGCGCGGGCATCGCGATCGGCGTGCCGGGCTACATGGTGTTCGACGCGGCGACGTCCGTGCTCACCCCGCAGCAGTTCGACCGCGCCCAGCCGGGGCAGCGCGAGGACGACCTGGACCTGCCGCTGCGCACCCGCGTCGACAACCCGCTCGGCGTCACCGCACCGCCGGGCACCGACTGCCGCTACTACAGCACGCACCCCAACCCGTTCGACGGCGACCGCCACGACCTGCACCAGCTGTGCTTCCGGGATGATCGGCTCGTGTCCAAGCTGTGGCTCGCGAGGAGGAGCGGTTGATCAGGGTCGTGCTCGCGGACGACGAGCCGGTGGTCAGGTTCGGCGTGAAGGCCGTGCTCGCGACCGCCGTGGACGTCGAGGTGGTCGCGGAGGCGGAGAACGGCAGCCAGGCGATCGACCTCGTGGCCCGCCACCGGCCGGACGTGGCCGTGCTCGACATCCGCATGCCGGTGTTCGACGGGCTGGACGCGGCGAAGGTGGTCCGCGAGTGCCACCCCGGCACGAAGACGCTGGTGCTGACCACGTTCGCCGACGACGCGTACATCAGCAGGGCGCTGGGGGAGGGCGCGGCCGGGTTCGTGCTCAAGACCGGTGATCCGCAGGAGATCATCGCCGGTGTGCGGGCGGTCGCGAGCGGGGGCGCGTACCTGTCGCCGCTGGTGGCCAAGCGGGTCGTCGACCGCCTCTCCCGCGCGCACCCGCGACCCCTGGCGCAGCAGCGCATCGAGGTCCTCACCGCCCGCGAACGCGAGGTGCTCGGCCTGCTCGGTGCCGGCCTGTCCAACGCCGAGATCGCGTCCCGCCTGCACGTCGTGGAGGGCACCGTGAAGGTCTACGTCAGCACGATCTTCCGGCAGCTGGGCGTCCGCAACCGCGTGCAGGCCGCGATCATCGCCCACGAGTCCGGCATCATCCCTGCCTGACCGGCATCTGCAAGTACCACCAACTCGCAGTTGGCGGTACTTGCAGACGCCGGAAAGGTCAGGTGCGGGCGCCGATGCCGGAGATGGCGCGGACTTCCATCTCCGCGGCCAGTGCCGCGTTCTCCGGCTCCCGCTTCGAGAAGATCGTCGCCAGGAACCCGCACAGGAACGAGAACGGGATCGACACCAGGCCGGGGTTGCCGAGCGGGAACCACGCGAAGTCGACGTCCGGGAAGATCGACGTCTTCGCACCGGACATCACCGGCGAGAAGATGATGAGCACCAGGCACGACCCGAGGCCGCCGTAGATGCTCCACAGCGTGCCGGTGGTGTTGAAGCGCCGCCAGAAGATCGTGTAGAGGATCGTCGACAGGTTCGCCGACGCCGCCAGCGCCAGTGCCAGCGACACCAGGAACGCCACGTTCTGGCCGTTCGCCGCGATGCCACCGATGATCGACAGCACGCCGACCACCACGGCGGTGAGGCGGGCGACCTTGATCTCGCGGCGCGGTTCCACGTTGCCGCGCTTGATCACGTTGGCGTACACGTCGTGCGCGAACGAGGCCGACGCCGCGAGGGTCAGACCGGCGACCACCGCGAGGATCGTCGCGAACGCCACGGCCGACACGATGCCGAGCAGCACCGCGCCACCGATCTCGAACGCGAGCAGCGGCGCCGCCGAGTTCTCACCGCCCGGTGCTGCGGCGATCTTGTCGGTGCCCACCAGTGCCATCGCGCCGAAGCCGATCACCAGCGTGCACAGGTAGAAGATGACCATCGTCCAGGTCGCCCACACCACGGAACGGCGCGCCTCGGCGGCGTTCGGCACGGTGTAGAAGCGCATCAGCACGTGCGGCAGCGACGCGATGCCGAGCACCAGCGACAGCGCCAGTGACACGAAGTCCAGTTTGGACATCGCGCTGAAGCCGTACTTGGCGCCGGGGTCGAGCACCGCCGCCCCGAGCTCGTTGTGCTCGGTGGCCTGCTCCATGATCGCGGACAGGCTGAAGCCGAACTTGCCGAGCAGGAAGACGCTCATCAGCGTCACGCAGAGCAGCAGCAGGACGGCTTTGATGATCTGCACCCACGTCGTGCCCTTCATGCCGCCGACCAGCACGTAGAGCACCATGACCATGCCGACGACCGCGATCAGCAGCGCCTGGCCCCACTTCGAGGACACGTTGAGCAGCAACGCGATCAGGCCGCCCGCGCCCGCCATCTGCGCGATCATGTAGAAGAACGAGATCACCAGCGTCGCGTTCGCCGCCGCCGCGCGGACCGGGCGCTGCCGCATCCGGAACGCCAGCACGTCGCCGACGGTGAAGCGGCCGGTGTTGCGCAGGCCCTCCGCGATCAGCAGCAGGCCGACGAGCCACGCGACGACCCAGCCGACGGAGTACAGGAAGCCGTCGTAGCCGTGCGCCGCGATGCCGCCGGAGATGCCGAGGAACGACGCGGCGGACAGGAAGTCGCCCGACAGCGCCACGCCGTTCTGCGCGCCGGTGAACGAGCTGCCCGCGGCGTAGTAGTCCGACGCCGTCACGTTGCGGCTGCTGAAGCGGTAGACGATGTAGAGGGTGATCAGGACGAACACCGCGAAGACGCTGAGGTTCAGCACCGGGTTGCCGGTGGTGGGCATGCCTTACTCCTCGACGCCGGTCTTCTCGGCGAGCAGCCTGCGCTGCGGGTCCAGCCTCCGTTTGGCGTAACGCGCGTAGGAGAGCGTGATGACGATGGACACGACGAACTGGCCGAGACCCAGCAAGATCCCGAGGTTGATCACTCCGATGACCTTCGTGCTGACGAAGTCCTTCGCATACGCGGACAGCAGCACGAACGTCAGGTACGAAGCCAGGAACAAAGCGGTCATCGGGAAGATGAACGTCGTGAGCCGGCGGCGCAGGGTCCGGAATTCATCGCTCTGTTGAATGAGCGCGAAGTTCGGTTTGCCGTTCGAATCGACGTACGACAAGGCCTCGGGGTCGTCGAACGACGCGAAACCCCTGATTTCCGGTTGTCCGTGCTGTGTTTCGCCAGGCGACCACATCGCCTTGGTCATCTGTTCCCGCCCCTCCTGCGTGCGGGCACACTCTAGCGCCCGCACGTGTCCAGTCAACGCCGCTGGGAGCTGCGCGAGTACCGGGAACAGGACAAAATCGGACAGGTCCATTCGTCTCAAATGGTTGTCCAGCAGGGATCTTCTGGTTCGGCAGCACCGGAGTTGCGAGATGCGCAACATCACCGCGACTGGTTCGGACCGTTGTCGCACGTGTGCGGCTGGCCTAGGATCGTCCGGTCCGCGTTTTCGTGACGGTTGGGGATAAAGTGGGGTTCTTAGCGCGCGAACGCACGATCGCGCCTCCCGGTTGGAACCGCTGGCTCGTTCCGCCCGCGGCTCTCGCGATTCACCTCTCCATTGGCCAGGCCTACGCCTGGAGCGTCTTCAAGACGCCGCTGGAGAAATCGCTGGGCATCACCGGGACGCAGAGCGCCCTGCCCTTCCAGCTCGGCATCGTGATGCTGGGCCTGTCGGCCGCGGTGCTCGGCACGACCGTGGAGCGCCGCGGACCGCGCTGGGCGATGTTCATGTCGCTGGTGTGCTTCTGCTCCGGCCTGCTGATCTCGGCCGCCGGCGTGTGGGCCGGCCAGTACTGGGTCGTCGTGGCCGGCTACGGCCTCGTGGGCGGCATCGGCCTCGGCATCGGGTACATCTCGCCGGTCTCGACGCTGATCAAGTGGTTCCCCGACCGTCCGGGCATGGCGACCGGCATCGCGATCATGGGCTTCGGCGGTGGAGCGCTGATCGCCTCCCCGTGGTCGACCTCCATGCTCACCGCGTTCGGCAACACCTCGACCTCGGGCATCGGCAAGGCCTTCCTGGTCCACGGCATCGCCTACGCGGTCTTCATGACCGTCGGCGTGCTGCTGATCCGCCTGCCCTCCAAGGAGTTCGAGGCGGCGAAGGCCGAGCTGGCGAAGGACCGGCCGAAGGCGGTCGTCCCCCACAACGTCTCGGCGAACAACGCGATCAAGACGCCGCAGTTCTGGCTGCTCTGGGTCGTGCTGTGCTTCAACGTCACCGCGGGCATCGGCATCCTGGAGAAGGCCGCGCCCATGCTGGTCGACTTCTTCAAGGAGTCGTCCACGCCGGTCGCCACGGCGGCCGCCACCGGTTTCGTCGCGCTGCTCAGCGCCGCGAACATGGCCGGCCGGATCGTCTGGTCGTCCACCTCGGACCTGGTGGGGCGCAAGAACATCTACCGCCTCTACCTGGGCGTCGGCGCGCTGCTGTACCTGCTGCTGCTGACCATGGGCTCGACCAGCGTCCCGCTGTTCGTGATCGGCGCGATGGTGATCCTGTCGTTCTACGGCGCGGGCTTCGCGACCGTCCCCGCCTACCTGCGCGACCTCTTCGGCACCTACCAGGTCGGCGCGATCCACGGCCGCCTGCTCACCGCGTGGTCGGTGGCAGGCGTGCTCGGGCCGCTGATCGTCAACGCCATCGCGGACGCTGGCAAGAAGGCCGGCCACACCGGACCGGACTTGTACGCGACGTCGTTCTACATCATGATCGGCCTGCTGGTCGTCGGTTTCGTCGCGAACGAGCTGATCCGCCCGGTCGACCCGAGGTTCCACGAGCCGAAGGCCGCGGCCGCGGCCACCGGGGACGCGGCAGGTGACCAGACCACCGTGGCCAGGTGGAACGAGGCCGAGGCCGCGGACACCGCCGCCGAGAAGGCCGAAGACGCGGACAAGTCGGAAGGCGTGGTGCAGAAGTGAGCGCGGAAGTGAACTCTGCCCAAGGGGAGAAGTCGCAGCTGCTGTTGCTGGTCGGCGCGTGGCTGTGGGTGGGCATCCCACTCGCCTACGGGCTGTACCGCCTCTTCCTGAACGCGGCGAAGCTCTTCGTCTGAGCCGATGTTCACCACGCTCGTCAACTGGCGCAACTGGCGCCTGCCGGTGAAGCTCGCCGCGGTGTTGATCGTCCCGGTCACCATCGCGGTGGTCTCCGGCGTTCTGCAGATCCAGTCGCACATGGAGCGGGCCGACTCCTACGCCGCGCTGCAGCGGCTGGAGAAGGTCCGCACCGCGCTGATCCCGGTCGTCGAAGGTGTCCAGGCGGAACGGCGGGTCGTCGCGGAAGGCGGCGGCCAGGACGTCCTGCGGGACCAGGTCCGCCGCACCGACGACGCACGGGAGGCGTTGCGCACCGCCATCGGGAAGGCCTCGCTCAGCGAGGTCGTCACCGCGCGCATGAACGACGTCGAGGCCAAGGTCGCCCGGCTGCCCGCGCTGCGGGAGCAGACCTCCGACGTGCCGGCCGCGGTCAAGGAGTACACCTCGCTGACCGAGTCGATGCTCGACGTCGACGAGGTGCTCGCGAGCGACTTCGGCGACCCGGCGCTGTCGAAGACCGCGATGGGCCTGCACCACGCGCTGCACGTGCAGGAGGAGGTCCTCTACCAGCAGGCGGTCGTGCTGTCGGGCCTGGACCGCGGGCTGCTCGCGCAGGCCGAGGTGCGGTCGCTGGTCGAGTCGAACGTGAAGCTCAGCTACATCGCCGGCCAGTTCGCCGCGCTCGCGACGCCGGAGCAGCTGAACTCGTACTGGCAGGGCTTCAACGGCCCCGACATCGAGGCCCACCGCAAGATGCTGAGCGCGGCGCTGCTGCACCCGACCTCGGACTCCGCGGCGTCCGGCGGCGCGCGGCCCAGGCCGTTGCCGATCGCGGCCGAGGACTGGACGAAGGCCTCCGGGGCGGTCGCCGAGTCGCTCGACGGCGTCGTCCGCGGCCTGCAGACCGACCTGCGCGACACCGCGAACCGGCTGCGCGACGAGACCAGCGACGCCGCGGGTGCCGCGTCGGCGCTGCTGTTCGCGAGCCTCATCCTGGCCGCGACCGTCGGGTTCGTCGTCGGCCGCTACCTGCTGCGCTCGCTCAACGCGCTGCGCCGCTCCGCGCTGGACGTGGCCTGGGAGAAGCTGCCGGAGATGGTGGCGACCGGGCGCGGCACCACCGAGGTCGAACCGGTGCCGGTGCACACGACCGAGGAGTTCGGCCAGGTGGCGCGCGCGTTCGACGCGGTGCACCAGCAGGCCGTCCGCTCGCTCGTGGAGCAGGCCGGTCTGCGCGCGAACATGCGCAACATCTTCGTGAACCTCTCGCGGCGCAGCCAGAGCCTCGTGGAACGCCAGCTCAGGCTGATGGAGGAGCTGGAGAAGTTCGAGGAGGACCCGGAGCAGCTCGCGAACCTGTTCAAGCTCGACCACCTGGCCACCCGCATGCGCCGCAACAACGAGAACCTGATGGTGCTCTCCGGTGGTGACGTGGCCAGGCGCTTCACCCGCCCGATCCCGCTGACCGACGTGCTGCGCGCGGCGGCCGCGGAGATCGAGCAGTACCAGCGGGTCGTGGTGCACACCGCGCCCGGTGCCGAGGTCGTCGGCTACGTGGCGAGCGACCTCGTCCGCCTGCTCGCCGAGCTCCTCGACAACGCGACGGCGTTCTCGCCGCCGCACACCCAGGTCAGCATCAGCGCGTCCATCGAGGCCGGCGACATCGTGCAGATCGACGTCGTCGACCAGGGCATCGGCCTCGACGCCGAGGCGCTGGGTGCCGTCAACGGCCGGTTGGAGGCCGCCGGCGAGGGCGCAGACGTGCAGGTGTTCCGCGAAATGGGACTTTTCGTCGTCGGCAGGCTCGCGGCGCGCCACCAGATCGTGGTACGTCTCGATGCGAAACAAGGCAAGGGGACTCGCGCGATCGTGTTGGTTCCCGCCGAACTGGCACCACGGCGGGACGAGTCCTGGGAGTCTTTCCGCGGGGAGGCGATCGAGGAGCAGACGTTGCAGACGCCCATGCGCGTTCCTGGACAGCACGCGTCCTGGTTCGCCGCACCCGCTGCGAGCACCCCGCCGCCCCCCGCACGCCAGACGCCCGAGTCGGCCCGAGGCTTCCTCGACGCCTTCCAGCGCGGCGTGCAGAAGGGCCTTCCCGACCGGCAGGAGAGTCGATGAGCACGCAGGTGGACCAGTTCGGCTGGCTGGTCACCAACTTCGCCGAACGCACGCCCGGCATCGAGCACGCGGTGGTGATCTCCGCCGACGGCCTGGTGCTGGTCTCGTCCTCGAAGCTCCCACCGGAGTCGGCCGAGCAGTTCGCGGCGATCGTCGCCGGCGTCGTCTCGCTCGCCGAGTCCGCGTCCTCGTGCTTCGCGGGTGAGGCCGTGGTGCGCACGGTGGTCCAGATGGACCGCGGCGTCATGCTGCTGATGTCGATCAGCGACGGCTCGGTCCTCGCGGTGCTCGCCGCCGCCGGCTGCGACGTCGCGCAGGTCGCGTACGAGATGACGGTGGTCGTGCGGCAGGTGGGTCAGCTGCTCACGCCGGAGCTGCGGGCAGAGCTGGCATGAGCGGCGACGACGATCAGCAGGTCAGCTTCGGCGACCTGATGAGCGGCTTCAGCCTGGACAGCGACCGGATCAGACGCCGTGGCCGCAAGAACAGGGCCAGGCAGGAACCCGCGCCCGAGCCGGTGGCGGAACCGGACCGCCCCGCACCGCCGGTGTTCCCCCGGCCCGACCTGTACGCCCAGCCGGACCCGTACGCCACGACGGTGTTCGAGCCGGTGCCGCCGCTGCCGCCGATCGAGTCGGCGTCGATCGTGCGCGCCTACGCGTGGACCGGTGGCCGGACCACCTCCGAGGTGCACCTCGAGATCGAGACGCTGGTCTCGGTGAACGAGCGGTCGGTGACCGCGGTCCGGCCGGAGCACCAGGAGGTGCTGGCGCTGTGCTCGCAGCCGCGGTCGGTGGCGGAGATCGCCGCACTGCGCGGCCTGCCCCTGGGCGTCACGAAGGTGCTGCTCGGCGACATGGCGGGCCACGGCCTGATCGACGTGCACCGCACCGCGTCGTCGTACGGCGACGACCGTCCCGACGGCGCGCTGATGGAACGCGTGCTGGCCGGCCTGCGCCGCCTCTGACCCTCCTTGCCGACGGCATCTGCAAGTACCACCAACCCTTGATCAAACCACCGCTGACTACCACCAACTTGTTCGCCGTGCACCGAACCTGGCCGGGCGCGGCGGGGAGCCGGAAGCGCTGTTGGTAGTAGAAAAGTGCTGGTTGATGTTGAGTTGGTGGTACTTGCAGATGCGGGGGCGGGCAGGGGGTCCGCTACGGTCGGGGGACCGGGCGATCTGTGGGGAGGGGCCGTGGAGTTCCAGGACGTCGTGCGCAAGCGGCGCATGGTGCGGAAGTTCACCGACGAGCCGGTCAGCGACGAGAGCCTGCGGCGGATCATGCGCAACGCGGTGCGCGGGCCGTCGGCCGGGTTCTCGCAGGGGCAGGGGTTCCTGGTGCTGCGGGGGGAGTCGCTGCGGCGGTTCCGGGAGCGGTGCCAGGTCTGGGCCACCGACGACACGAAAGCCGCGCCGGTGCTGGTGGTGCCGATGTCGGTCAAGGACACCTACCTCGACCGGTACGCGCAGCCGGACAAGGGCTGGACCGACCGCAGCGAGGACCACTGGCCGGTGCCGTACTGGCACGTCGACACCGGCATGGCGGCGCTGCTGATCCTGCAGACCGCGGTCGACGAGGGACTGGGCGCGGTGTTCTTCGGGATACCGCGGGAGGAGTGGCCGGCGTTCCGGGCGGAGTTCGGCGTGCCGGACACGCACGAGCCGATCGGAGCCATCGCCATCGGGCACCCGGCGGAGACCGAGGTGTCGCCGGGGGCGTCGCCGCGGACGCGGAAGCGTTCGCCGTTCGAGGAGGTCGTGCGCTGGGGGCAGTGGGGGTGACGACGGCGTTCCGGCTGCTCGGGCCGCTGGAGGTCGTGCTCGGCGGACGGCACGTGCACGTGCCACCGGGCAAGCGCCGGGTGGTGCTGGCCGCGCTGCTGGTGCGGGTGCGGCAGGTGGTCGGGGTGGACGAGCTCGTCGACCTGGTCGGCGGCACCCGCAACGCGCTGCAGACGACGGTCGGGCGGCTGCGGGAGGACCTCGGCGACCCGGAGCTGATCAGGACGCGACCGGGCGGGTACCTGCTCGACGTCGACCCCGCCGAGGTCGACCTGCACCTGTTCGGGCGCGCGGAACCGGAGGTGGCGCTGGGGCTGTGGCGCGGGCGGCCGTTCGCCGACATCGGCAGCGACCGGCTGGAACGCGACCACGGGCCCGCGCTCGTCGAGACCCACCTCGCGGCGCTGGAGGCGCGGATCGAGGGGGACCTGCGCCGGGGCCGGCCCGAGCAGCTGGTGCCGGAGCTGCGGGCGCTCACCCGGCAGCACCCGGTGCGGGAACGGATGTGGGCCCAGCTCGTGCACGCCCTGCACCGCAGCGGCCGGCCGGCCGAGGCGTTGCGGGCCTACGAGGAGGTGCGCCGCAGGCTCGCCGACGAGCTCGGCGTCGATCCGGGCGCCGAGCTGCAGCAGGCGCACCAGCAGGTGCTGCGGGCGGACAACCGGCCCAGGGCGCGCAACGACCTGCCGGGCGACATCGCGGACTTCGCCGGACGGCAGGACGACCTGGACCGGGTGCTCGCCGCGGTGCCGCCGGGGTGCGTGGCGATCACGGCGATCGACGGCATGGCGGGCATCGGCAAGACGACGCTCGCGGTGCGGGCGGCACACCGGCTCAAGGACCGGTTCCCGGACGCGCAGCTGTTCGTGGACCTGCACTCGCACACCGACGGCGTCGAACCGCGCACGCCGCTGGACGCGTTGCACGCGCTGCTGACCGCCCTCGGGGTGCCCGCGGGGGACGTCCCGGACGAGCTGGACGCGCGAGCGGCGCTGTGGCGTGCGGAGATGGCGCACCGCAGGGCGTTGGTGGTGCTGGACAACGCGGTCAGCGCGGCGCAGGTCCGGCCGCTGCTGCCGGGCAGCGGGCTGGTGCTCGTCACGAGCCGGCACCGGCTGGTGGACCTGGACGCGGCCCGCACGATCTCGCTGGACGTGCTGCCAGAGCAGGACGCGCTGGACCTGCTGACGGGCATCGTCGGCCCGCGCGCCGGCCAGGACCCGCGGGCGGCCCGCGAGATCGTCCGGCTGTGCGGGTGCCTGCCGCTGGCGGTGCGGATCGCCGGTGCGCGGTGGCGGACGCGACCGGCGTGGACCGCGCAGGACCTGAGGCGCCGGCTCGGCGAGCAGCGGCTGACCGAGCTGGCGGCGGGGGAGCGCAGCGTCGCGAAGGCGTTCGCGATGAGCTACGACCAGCTCACCGGCGAGCAGCAGCGGTTGTTCCGGCTGCTCGGGCTGCACCCCGGCGACGACTGGGACGCGTCCCTCGCCGCCGCGCTGATCGGCACGACCCGGCCCGACGCGGAACGGTTGCTGGACGCGCTGCTGGACGCACACCTGGTGCAGCAACGGGACAACGGCCGCTACCGCTTCCACGACCTGCTGGCCGACCACGCGAAGGCGAGCGTCCTCCCGGACGAACGGGAGGAGGGCGTCGTGCGCGTCCTCGACCACTACCTGCACAACGCCGCCGCGGCGGAGGTCCTGATGTCGCCCGGCAACCCGCGGATCCCGCTGGCGGTGCGGTACCCGCCGCTCGACCCGCCGCCGCTCGCGAACGCCCGCCAAGCCGCGGCGTGGCTCGACACCGAGCGCCGCAACCTGCGGGCCGCCGTGTACCTGGCCGCCTACCAGGGCCACTACGAGCACGCCTGGCAGCTGCCGCACCACCTGTCGCAGTACCTGCTGAACCGCGGCCACGGCCGTGACCGCGTGGAGGTGCACAGCCTCGCGCTCGCCGCCGCGTACCAGCTCGGCGACCTCCGTGCCCGCGCGGAGGCGTTGAAGGGCCTGGGCAGGGCGCACTTCGCCCGTCCCGGTGGCAACCCGGCCGAGCACCTGCACGCGGCGCTCGACCTCATGCGCCAGATCGGTGACGTGCGCGGGGAGGCCTCGGTCCTCGGGCTGCTCGGCATCACCGCGCGGGAGGCGAACGACCTCGACGCGGCACAGGGGCACTTCGAACGCGGCCTGGAGCTGATGCGCCAGGTAGGTGCGCCCACCGGTGAGGCGAGCGCGCTGCACCACGTCGGCGTGATGCACGCGCTGCGCGGCGACAACGACCGGGCCATGACACATATCAGGGCGGCGCTGGCGCTGCTGGAGGAGCACGGCGACCGCAACCGGGCCGCGATGGCGTTGCAGGACATCAGCTTCGTGCACTACAACCTGGGCGACGACGACGAGTGCGTCGCCCACCTGGAGCTGTCGCTCGCGGCCTTCCACGAGGCGGGCGACTGGCGCGGTGAGGCGTTCGCGCGCACCGACTTCGCCCACACCGCGCTGGAGCTCGGCAGGCCGGCCAAGGCGCTGGAGATGGCACGCACGGCGGCGGCGTTGTGCCGCACCGGAACCGGGCTGGCCGACGACGACGCGGTGCTGCGCGGCCTGGCCGACGCCGAGGACGGCTACGGCGAGCTCGGCCTGTCGTTCGCGCTGGCCATCGCGGCCGAGGTCGAGGGACGGCTGCACGACGCCGTCCGGTACGCGCGGTGGTGCGTGGACGCGATCACGCGGTCCGGCCGCCACTGGGCCGGTGACCGCGTGCTGGGCCAGCTGTGCCGGCTGCACGCGGCGCTCGGCGACCACGGGACCGCCGTCGCCTTCGGGGAACGGGCGGTCCGCGCCGCCGAGGGCCTGAACCAGCCCAGGGCGGTCGCCGTCGCCCGCGCGCTCCTCGCCGCTGCTACAACCACAGCCCCAGCAGCACCAGCGCGGTGACGGCCGCGGCCACGACCGCCACGGCCACCCACTGCTCCACGACGTCCCTCGTCCTGCGCATTCCCGGCTCCCCTCGGTGGTGTGGCCACCGAGGGTGCGCGGCACCGCCCACACCTCGCCCCCACCGCGGTCACACCGGCTCACCCGGCGGAACGGTGGTGACGGGACTGCGTGCGCGTAGTGGTGCGCTGAGTGTGCGCCGTGAACGTCCGGTTGATCTGATCGGGCGACGTCCCACCGCCAAAGTGTGGATCAAGGTCGCACCATCTGGCGCCGTCGGGCACCGGACTGGTTGCGTTCGGGGCATCACGTCCACCGCGCGGAGGTCCCACGCCCATGCAGCCGTTCCAGCTGCCGGAGTTCTACACGCCCCACCCGGCCCGGCTGAACCCGAACCTCGAACGCGCCCGCGTCCACACGCGGGCCTGGGCGCGCGAGATGGACATGGTCGACGCGCCGCAGCACGGCACGGTGATCTGGACCGCCGCTGACCTCGAAGCGCACGACTACGCGCTGCTCTGCGCGTACACGCACCCCGACTGCGACGGGGAGGCGCTCGACCTGATCACCGACTGGTACGTGTGGGTCTTCTACTTCGACGACCACTTCGTCGAGCTGTACAAGCGCACCAGGGACGTCCCGGGCGCGCAGGCCCACCTCGACCGGTTGCCGCTGTTCATGCCGGTCGACGGCCACATCACCGCACACCCGGCGAACCCGGTGGAGAAGGGCCTCGCCGACCTGTGGCGCCGCACGGTCGGCCGGCACTCGCTCGACTGGCGGGAGCGGTTCGCCGCCAACACGAAGCACCTGCTCGACGAGTCGATGTGGGAGCTGCACAACATCAGCGCGGCCCGGCTCGCCAACCCGATCGAGTACGTGGAGATGCGCCGCAAGGTCGGTGGCGCACCGTGGTCGGCGAACCTCGTCGAGCACGCCGTCGGCCTCGAGGTGCCCGCGCGCATCGCGCTGTCCCGGCCGATCGGCGTGCTGCGCGACACCTTCAGCGACGCCGTGCACCTGCGCAACGACCTGTTCTCCTACGAGCGCGAGGTGCTCGACGAGGGCGAGCTGTCCAACGGCGTGCTGGTGTTCGAGAAGTTCCTCGGCCTGTCCACCCAGGCCGCCGCGGACGCCGTCAACGACCTGCTGACCTCGCGCCTGCACCAGTTCGAGCACACCGCGCTCACCGAGGTGCCGATCCTGCTCGACGAGCACGGCATCGACCCCGTCGGCCGCGCGGCCGTCCTGGGTTACGTGAAGGGCCTGCAGGACTGGCAGGCGGGCGGTCACGAGTGGCACCTGCGGTCCTCGCGGTACATGAACTCCGGTCCGCCGCCGCAGCTCGGCGTCCTGGGCTCGTTCGCCAAGACCCTGCCGCAGCGGCTCCGGCAGTTCTCCAGCACGCCCAGGGTCGTCGAGCCGTACGCGCTGCCGGCGTTCGAGGTGCCTTTCACCCTCTCCCTGGCACCGCACCTGGACCAGGCCCGCGACCAGGTGGTCGCGTGGGCGGTCGAGCAGGGCATGACCGGTGAGGGCGTCTGGGACGAGGCCCAGGTCCGCGGGTTCGACTTCCCGCTGTGCTCGGCGGGCATCGACCCGGACGCCACGGCGCAGGAGCTGTACCTGTCCGGCTGCTGGCTCACCTGGGGCACCTACGCCGACGACGCCTACCCGCTGTGGTTCGGCCGGACCCGCGACCTGCTCGGCGTGAAGACGCAGACCACCCGCCTCAAGGCGTGCATGCCGGTCGACCTCGTGCAGACCGTGGTGCCCGCCAACGCGATGGAGCGCTCGCTGGCCGAGCTCTGGCAGCGGACCGCGGCACCGATGAACCCGGCCTTCCGCGCCACGTTCCGCCAGACCGTCGACGCCATGCTCGACGCGTGGGTGTGGGAGGTGGTCAACATGCACCACAACCGCATCCCGGACCCCGTGGACTACGTGGAGATGCGGCGCAGCACGTTCGGCTCCGAGCTGACGACGTCGCTGTCCCGCTTCTCGCACTCCGCGATCGTTCCCGAGCAGCTGTGGCAGACGCGGGTCGTGCAGACGATGGAGCGGTCGGCCATGGACTACTGCACGATGCTCAACGACGTCTTCTCGTACCGCAAGGAGATCCAGCACGAGGGCGAGGTGCACAACATGGTGCGCGTCGTCGAGAACTTCCTCGGCGTGCCGCAGAGCCGTGCCTTCGAGCTGACCTACGCGCTGATGGACGCCCGGCTCGGCCAGTTCGTGCGGTCCGTCGAGACCGACCTGCCGAAGATGTTCGACGACCTGGCCCTGGACGCCGGCGCGCGGGCCGGCCTGACGCGGTACGCCGACGAGCTGAAGGACTGGATCGCCGGGATCATCCACTGGCACGAGGAGACCAGCCGGTACGACGAGGCCGGCGCGCTGCCGGTGGGCCGGCTCCCGGTCTTCCACCGCGGTCCCACCGGTCTGGGCACCGCGGCCGCCCGGCTCACCTCCCGAACGCCGGGCTGAGCCCCCGGTCAGCCCCGGTCAGCCACTGACAGCCGTTGGTCAGCCCCCGGTCAGCGCACCCCGCCACGGTGTGCGCATCGGCCACTCCACAGGGGGAGCACCATGACGAACGTCCTCATCTCCGGCGCCAGCATCGGCGGTCCGGCGCTGGCCTACTGGTTGCGCCACCACGGCTTCGACGTCACCGTCGTCGAACGCCACCGCGGCCTGCGCCCCGGCGGCCAGGCCGTCGACGTCCGCGGTCCTGCGCTCGACGTGGTGGAGCGGATGGGCCTGGGAGACCGGTTGCGGTCCATGACCACGGGCATGCGCGGCATGAGCGTGGTCGACGAGGAGAGCACCGAGCTCCACCGCTCCACCGAGCACACGCTGACCGGTGGCGACCTCGCCAGTCCCGACGTCGAGGTCATGCGCGACGACCTGGCCCGCCTGCTGTTCGACGCGGTGGAGGGCGTCGAGTACCTCTTCGACGACACGATCACGGCGATCGACGGCACCCGCGTCACGTTCGAGCGGGCCGCCCCGCGGGACTTCGACGTGGTCGTGGGCGCGGACGGGCTGCACTCGAACGTCCGGCGGCTCGTGTTCGGTCCCGAGGCGCAGTTCGTCCGCCACCTGGGCACGAACCTCGCCGTGTTCACCGCGCCGAACTTCCTGGGCCTCGACCACTGGCAGGTGTTCCAGCAGGGCGAGGTCGTCGGCGGCGGGGTCATGAGCGCCCGCGCCAACGCGGAGTGCCGGGTCTACATGGGGTTCTACGGCGAGGTGGACTTCGACCACCGCGACGTCGAGGCCCAGCGGCGGCTGGTGGCGGAGAAGTTCGCCGACGCCGGGTGGGAGTGGCAGACCGCGCTCAAGCACATGTGGGAGGCGCCGGACTTCCACTTCGACGCCATGGCGCAGGTCCGGATGCCGTCCTGGTCGCGCGGCGGCGTCGTGCTGCTCGGCGACGCCGGCTACTGCGGTTCGCCGTTGTCCGGTCAGGGCACGAGCTTGGCGCTCGTCGGTGCGTACGTGCTGGCCGGCGAGCTGAGCGTGAACCGCGAGACCGCGTTCCAGCGCTACGAGGAGCTGCTGCGCCCGTACGTGACGGCCAACCAGGACATGGCGCTGAAGAACCAGGCCAACGGCGGGCAGCCGACCGAGGAGTTCGCCGCGGTCGTGAGCTCCTTCCAGCTCCCCGGCCGCTGATGGCCCGGCTCACAGCCATTTGACTCGGGGTGATCCCTCCCGCACGATCGGGTGGACAACAGCATCCGCACGCCGCGGGGGAAGCCGGTGGAACTCCGGCGCTGACCCGCAACGGTGACAGTCCGAATGCCCGTGGCGCGCGGTGGCTCCATCGACCCGTCGAGGACAGCGGGGCAGGGGGAAGAGCAGTGATCCGGACATCCGCGCTGGCCGCAGTGGTAGCGGCCGCGCTCGTCGTGACACCGGCCGCTCAGGCGGCCGAGCCGCCGTCAGCGGGAACGTGGCTGGCCGGCCAGTTCGTCGGTGGCGACCACCTGGTGAAGGGGCCGGACCTCGTCGACCACGGCCTGACCGCGGACGGCGTCTACGGGCTCGCGGCCGCCGGTGTCGGCCGGTCGACGGCGGTGCGGGCCGCGGCGTGGCTCGCCGAACCCGAGCAGTTCCAGTACTTCGCGGGCGACGGCGAGGCAGAGTCCTACGTCGGTGGCCTGGTGAAGCTCGCGCTGGTCGCGCAGGCGCTGGGCACCGACCCGCACGCGTTCGCCGGTGCCGACCTGCTCGAACGCCTTGCGGCGCTGCGGGAGGAGTCCGGCCGCTACCGCGACCGCACCGACCCCGACTACGACCAGACCAACGCGTTCACGCAGGCGCTGGCGATCATCGTGCTGACCCGCGCCGACCAGCCGGTGGCGCAGCCGGTCGCGTTCCAGGTGTCCACGCAGTGCGCGGACGGCGGGTTCCCGATCTCGTTCGGGCAGCCGGTCTGCAAGTCCGATGTGGACGCGACGGCGATCGTGCTGCAGGCGTTGCAGGCGGCGGGGGAGCCGACGGCGTCCGCGCGGGCGCTGGACTGGCTGGTGGCGCAGCAGAAGGCGGACGGCGGGTTCCCGTCGGCGTTGCAGGGCTCGAACGCCAACAGCACCGGCCTCGCGGTCGGCGCGCTCGTCGAGGGTGGCCGGACGGCGGCCGCGGACCGGGCCGTGGCGTACCTGCGGTCGTTGCAGGTCGGCTGTGCCGGACCGGAGGCCGCTCGCGGCGCGATCGCCTACGACAGCACGGGTTTCGAGGTCTACGGCGCCGTGCGCGCGACCACCCAGGCGATGCTCGGCCTGGCCCGCAAGGGCCTCGCCGACGTGTCGTTCGCCGGTGCCACGCCCGGTGTGCCCGCGGTCGACTGCGCGACCCCGCCGACCACCACGCCCCCGTCGACCACCGCACAGCCGACCGTGCCGCCGACGACGACCGCTCCGGTGACCACCTCGTCGACGGCCACCCCGGTCGCTCCCGCGCCGGCCGGTCCGACGCCCCCGGCCACTCAGCGGCTCGCCGCGACCGGCCCCGAGGAGGCCGTCGCGCTGACCCTGCTCGGTTCCTCCGCGCTGCTCGCCGGCGCCGTGCTCGTCCTCGTGTCCCGTCGTCGGAAGGTTGGTGCGTGATGCGCCGCATCCTCGCTGTCCTCGCCTTGGTCGCGAGCTCGTTCGTCGTCGCACCCGCCTCCGCCGCGGACTGCGCGGGCGTGAAGGTCGTGGTGGACTTCACCGCACTGGGCGGCGGCGTCCAGACCGGCTGCGCTCCCGGCGACCCGGCCACCGGTCTCGCCGCGCTGACCGGCGCGGGCTTCACGTACTCGTTCGTGCCGCGCCAGGCCGGTTTCGTGTGCCGGATCAACGCGCTGCCGAACCCGTGCACCGTGCCCACGACCAGCGCCTACTGGTCGTACTGGCACGCCTCGCCCGGCGGTTCCTGGGCCTACAGCTCCGCGGGTGCGGGCAGCTACGACCCGGCACCCGGCAGCGTCGAGGGCTGGGCGTTCGGTGCCGGCACCGCCCCCGGCGCCACCCCGTGACGAGGTTCTTCTGCGTGCTGGCACTGGTGATCGCCGCGGCGGTCCCGGTGCCGGCTCAGGCGGCGGGCTGCGACGGCGTGACCGTCGTCGTCGACTTCCGCGGTCTCGGCGGTGGTGTGCAGCAGGGGTGCGCGGCGGGCAGTCCGGGTTCCGGGGTGGCGGCGCTGGCGGCGGCCGGGTTCAGCTACGCCTACGCGTCACGGCAGCAGGGGTTCGTCTGCCGCATCAACGGCAGGCCGGGCACCGACACCGACAGGTGCGTCACCACCTCGCCCGCCACCGCGTACTGGTCGTACTGGCACGCCTCACCCGGTGGTTCGTGGTCCTACAGCAACCAGGGCGCGGCGACCTACGTGCCGGCCCGCGGCAGCGTCGAGGGGTGGGCGTTCGGCGCGGGGGAGCAGCCGGGGATCGCCCCGCCGGCCGCACCCGCCCCACAGCCACCGGTCCAGCAGCCGCCCGCTCAGCAACCCCCTGCCCAACAGCCTCCGGCCCAGCAACCGCCCGCACCGCCGCAAGTCCCCGTGACCCCGCCTGCCGGGCAGCCGTCCACCACTGCACCACCCCCGTCCTCTGCCGCGACGACTTCGGCGTCGGCTTCGGAGCCGTCTTCGAGCACGTCCGCCGCCGTGACCTCGGCCGCGGTCGAGGAGAAGGCGCAGCAGCAGGACCAGGAGCCGGGTAGTCCGTTGTGGACGGTGCTCGGCGTGCTGGCGATCGGCGCGCTGGTCGTTGCGGGACTGCTCGTGGCCCGTCGCCGGCGCAGCGCGGACGAGTGAGCGCTCGGCGGGGGTTCGCGGCGTGAGGCTCCACTCCGGGGCGTGGTGGCTGTGGGCCCTGGGCCTGGCCACCGCCGCCAGCCGCACCACGAACCCGTTGCTGCTGGGCCTGGTCCTGGCGGTGGCGGGGGTCGTGGTCGTGACGTGCCGCGCGAACACGCCGTGGGCGGGAACCTACGGCGTGTTCCTCAGGTTCGGTCTGCTGGTCATCGGCCTGCGGGTGCTGCTGCACGTGTTCCTCGGCGGCATCGCGGGCCCGACGACGTTGTTCACCCTGCCGCAGGTCCCGTTGCCGGACTGGGCGCAGGGCATCCGCATCGGCGGACCGGTGACCGCGGAGGGGCTGGTCTTCGCGCTGTACCAGGGGTTGTTGCTCGCCACGATCCTGAGCTGCGTCGGCGCCGCGAACGCCCTCGCCAACCCGAAACGCCTCCTGCGTTCCCTGCCCGCCGCGCTGTACGAGGTGAGCGTGGCCGTGGTGGTGGCGCTGACCGTTGCGCCGCAACTGGTGTCGTCGGCGCGTTCGGTTCGCAAGGCCCGTCAGCTGCGCGGTGACACGGCCCGCGGCGTGCACGCGATCCGCACGCTGCTGGTGCCGGTGCTGGAGGACGCGCTGGAACGCTCGCTCGTCCTCGCCGCCTCCATGGACTCGCGCGGCTACGGCCGCACCGCCGGCATCTCGCGCCGCGACCGCGCGGTGACCGGCGCACTGGTCCTGGCGGGCCTCTTCGGCCTCTGCATCGGCACGTACGGCCTGCTCGCCGACGCCTACTCCGGCTGGCCCCTGCTCGCGCTCGGCGTGCTGCTGGCCGTCGCGGGCCTGCTGGTCGGCGCCCGCCGGGTGCCGCGCACCCGCTACCGCCCCGACCGCTGGACCCCGCGCGCGGTCGCCGTGGCGCTGAGCGGCGTGGCGAGCGCCGCGGCACTGGTGCTCTCGACCGACCCGGCGCTGTCGCCGGCGACGGTCCCGCTGCAGGCACCCGAACTACCGCTCGCACCGGCGCTGGCCGTGCTGGTGGCGCTGGCACCGCTGGGGATCGCGAGGGAACGATGATCAGGTTCGAGGACGTCACCATCACCTACACCGGCACCCCGGTGCTGGCCGGCCTGTCCGCGGAGATCCCCGAGGGAGAGCTCTGCCTGGTCGTCGGCCGCACCGGCGCGGGCAAGTCGACGTTCCTGCGCGCGATCAACGGCCTCGTCCCGCACTTCAGCGGCGGCACCCTGGAGGGCCGCGTCCTCGTCGACGGCCGCGACACCGCCCACCACCCACCCCGCGAACTCGCCGACGTGGTCGGCTTCGTCGGCCAGGACCCGCAGGCGGGCTTCGTGGCGGACAACGTCGAGGACGAGCTGGCCTACTCCATGGAGTCCCTCGGCCTGCCCGGCGACGTCATGCGCAAGCGGGTGGAGGAAACCCTGGACCTGCTGGGCATCGCGGACCTGCGCGACCGTCCACTCGCGACCCTGAGCGGCGGCCAGCAACAACGCGTCGCCATCGGCGCCGCCCTCACCGCTCACCCGCGCGTCCTGGTGCTCGACGAACCCACCTCCGCCCTCGACCCCGGCGCCGCCGAGGACGTCCTGGCAGCCGTGCAACGCCTGGTGCACGACCTCGGCATGACCGTCGTGATCGCCGAACACCGCCTCGAACGCGTGGCCCAGTACGCCGACTCCGCGCTGCTCCTGCCGGGCGGCGAGCTGGGGGACGTGGGCGCGACCCTGGCCAAGGCCCCGGTCGCCCCACCCGTGGTGCGCCTGGCGCAGCTGGCGGGGTGGACGCCGGTGCCGGTCTCGGTCAGGGACGCGCGCCGCATGGCAGGCCCGCTGCGCGCCCGCCTGGCCAAGGCCACCGCACCCGCTGCCCCGTCCGCGACCGCCGCCTCAGGCGAGGTTGCGGGCGCCGCCGCGCGAACCGCCGCGCCGCCCGCTGTCTCACGCGACGCTGCGCGTGCTGCCGCGCCCGCCACCGCACCCGCCGCTGGCCCGTCCGCCGCGAGCCCGCCCGCGCCGCCCGCCGCCACACGCGCCACCGCACCCGCCACCGCACCCGCCACCCCTGTCCTCTCCACCCGTGACCTCGTCGTCCGCTACAACGACGTCCACGCCGTCCGCAGCATCTCCCTCACCATCGCCCCCGGCGAACGCGTGGCGCTGATGGGCCGCAACGGTTCCGGCAAGTCCACCTTCCTGTGGGCCGCCCAGGGCAGCGGCCGCCGCACCTCCGGCACCGTCACCGTCGCCGGCACCGACCCGAAGACCCTCAAGCCCGCCGAGCGCCGCCGCACCGTCGCCCTGGTCCCCCAGCAGCCGAGCGACCTGCTCTACCTGGAGACCGTCGCCGACGAGTGCGCCCAGGCCGACCGCGAGTCCGGCCGCCCCGCGGGGACGTGCCGCGCTGTGCTGGACGGCCTGGCCGACGTCCCCGACGGGACGCACCCGCGTGATCTGTCCGAGGGGCAACGGCTCGCGCTCGTGCTCGCGGTCATGCTGACCGGCACCCCGCGGGTGCTGCTGCTCGACGAACCGACCCGCGGTCTCGACTACCCGGCCAAGGCCGCGCTCGCGCGGGTGCTCGCAGGTCTGGGGAGCGCGGTCGTCCTGGCCACCCACGACGTCGAGTTCGTCGCGGAGTTCGCGACGCGCGTGGTGGTGCTGGCCGACGGCGAGGTCGTCGCGGACGGGCCCGCGCGTGCGGTGGTCACGTCGTCGCCGGTGTTCGCGCCGCAGGTCAGCAAGGTCCTCGGGCCGTGGTTGACCGTGGAGGAGGTCGAGGCAGCGCGATGATCGCCCTCCGCACCCGCTCGGCCGTCGCGCTCGCGATCTCCGGGGTTCTCGGGCTGGCCGCGTTCACGTGGCCGTTGTTCATCGCGCCGACCAGCGACCTCGCACGCGGTGGTGACGCGCCGTGGACGTTCGCGTTGCTGCTGCCGGTGGTGCTGGCCGTGGTGCTCGCGGAGATCAGCGACCGCGGCATGGACTCCAAGGCGGTCGCGATGCTCGGCGTGCTGTCGGCGCTCGGTGCCGCCATCCGGCCGCTCGGCGCGGGCACCGCCGGCATCGAGACGGTCTTCTTCCTCATGGTTCTCGGCGGGCGGGTGTTCGGGCCGGGGTTCGGGTTCGTGCTGGGCAACACGACGTTGTTCGCCTCCGCCCTGCTGACCGGCGGCGTCGGGCCGTGGCTGCCGTACCAGATGCTCGGCGCGGCCTGGGTCGCGCTCGGGGCCGGGCTGCTGCCGCAGTGGCGCGGCAAGGCGGAGATCGCGCTGCTCGCCGGGTACGGGGTGGTCAGCTCGCTGGTCTACGGGTTCCTGCTGAACCTGTCGTTCTGGCCGTTCGCGGCCGGCGAGGGCACGAGCGTCAGCTTCGATCCGGAGGCCTCCGCCGCGCAGAACCTCGTGAAGCTCGCCGCGTTCACCCTCGCCACCTCGCTCGGCTGGGACCTCGGGCGTGCCGCCACCACCGCCGTGCTGGTCGCGGTGACGGGGCCGGTGCTGCTCAGGACGTTGCGCCGGGCGGCGCGAAAAGCGGCCTTCCTGCCCGGTCGCGACCGGCCGGAATTGGCTCAGACCATTGACGGCAATCGGGAGGTGTGACCACCCTGTGAGTCGGGCCGCCGCCCCCGACTCGGAGGAGGAGTCGTGAGAACTCGTGTTCTCGCCGCGGTCATCACCGTGACCGCCGCGCTCTCCGTCAGTGCGCAGTCGCAGGCCGCGGAACCGTTGCAGGGCCTGGTGCCGGTCCCGGTCTCCGTGCAGGCACGCGCCGGCGTCACGCACGCGCTGACCGCCACCACCAAGGTCTACACCGCTCCGGCGGCACGGGACGTGGGCGACTTCCTGGCCGGCGTGCTGCGGCCGTCGACCGGGTTCGCGCTGCCGGTGTCCGACACGACCGGCACGCCCGCCGACGGCATCGCGCTCCTGCTCTCCGGTGCGCCGGGCACCGTGGGGCAGCAGGGGTACCAGCTCGACGTGGCCGCGTCCGCGATCACCATTCGCGCCAACACCTCCGAGGGTCTGTTCGCGGGTGTGCAGACGTTGCGGCAGCTGTTGCCCGCCAGGGTGGAGAGCACGACCGCGCAGCCCGGCCCGTGGACCGTGCCGGGTGCGTTGATCGTCGACCACCCGCGGTTCTCCTACCGCGGCGCGATGCTGGACGTGGCACGGCACTTCCACCCCGTCGCCTCGGTCAAGAGCTACCTCGACCAGCTCGCGCTCTACAAGATCAACTACCTCCACCTGCACCTGAGCGACGACCAGGGCTGGCGGATCGTGGTCGACAGCTGGCCGCGGCTCACCTCCCACGGCGGCAGCACGCAGGTCGGCGGCGGCCCCGGCGGCTTCTACACCAAGGCCCAGTACAGCGAGATCGTGCAGTACGCGGCGGCCCGCAAGATCACGGTCATCCCGGAGGTCGACCTGCCGGGCCACACCAACGCGGCGCTCTCCTCGTACGCGGAGCTCAACTGCACCGGCCAGGCCCCGCCGCTGCGCACCGACATCGAGGTCGGCTACTCCTCGTTGTGCGTCAACAAGGACATCACCTACAGGTTCGTCGACGACGTGGTCCGCGAGATCGCGGCGCTGACCCCCGGCCCGTACTTCCACATCGGCGGCGACGAGGCGCACGCGACCACCGACGCCGACTACAAGGCGTTCATGGACCGCGCCCTGCCGATCGTCAAGAAGTACGGCAAGACCGTGCTCGGCTGGCACGAGTTCGTGAAGACGACGACCGACACCGCCGCGATCCCGCAGTACTGGGGCACCTCCACGGCCAACGCGACGGTGCAGGCGGCGGTCGCGCGCGGCAACAAGGTCGTCATGTCGCCCGCGAACAAGGCGTACCTGGACATGAAGTACAACTCCAGCACGCCGATCGGCCTGACGTGGGCGGGCCTGATCGAGGTCCAGACCGCGTACGACTGGAACCCCGGCACGCACCTGAGCGGCGTCCCCGAGTCCGCCGTGCACGGCGTTGAGGCTCCACTGTGGACCGAGACGGTCGCGACCTCGAACGACGTCGAGTACCTGGCGTTCCCGCGGCTCGCGGCGATTGCCGAGCTGGCCTGGTCGCCGTGGTCGACTCACAGTTGGGACCAGTTCAAGGTGCGCCTGGGCAGCCACGGCCCGCGCTGGACCACCATGGGCATCAACTTCTACCGGTCCGCCCAGGTCCCGTGGGACACCGGTGGCCCTGGGCCCGGCCCGTGCACGGAGCCCGCGTGGGACCGCGACAAGGCCTACAGCGGCGGCAACGTCGTTTCGCACGGCGGCCACAGGTGGACCGCGCAGTGGTGGACGCGGGGCGAGGAGCCGGGAACCACCGGGCAGTGGGGTGTGTGGCGCGACAGCGGCGTGTGTTGAGCGCTTCTGGGTACTCCGCCGGACATGACTGATCCGGAAGAAGCCGAGGAGTTCGCCGAAGAGGTCGGTGTCGACCCGACCCCGCAGGAGGTGGACGAGTACCGCGAGATGACGCAACCGGGCGAGTGGCGCGCCGACGAGAAGATGGCACCGGGTGGCGCGCCCGCACCGCAGGACGGCGACGACCCGACCGGCGGTTCCGGCGCGTGATGTCCGATTTATCCGGTGCGGGTGAATAGTGTTCGCCCGCACCGGGTACCAGGATGCCGTGGATGCCCGAGTTGCCGTATTCGCCCCGTCCCCTCAACTGACCGTCACCGTCGAGGACCTCGACGGTGAGCCCGACGTGCACCTGCACGCGGGCGGCCAGGGTTTCTGGCAGTCCAGGATGATCGCCGCGTTGGGCGTCGAAGCCGTCGTGTGCGCGACCTTCGGCGGCGAGACCGGACGTGTGCTGCGCACGTTGCTGGAAGGCGAGCATGTCGACCTGCGCGCACGGGATGTCGCCGCGCGCAACGGCGCCTACGTGCACGACCGCCGCGACGGAAGCCGGTCCGAGGTGGTCGAGATGCTCCCGGACGCGTTGTCCCGCCACGAGCTCGACGACGTCTACGAGCTGGCCCTGATCGAGGGCATCCGCGCCGGCACGGCCGTGCTGAGCGGCCCGTCCGACGACCGGGTGCTGCCGCACGACGTCTACCACCGCCTCACCGCCGACCTCACCAGCAACGGCTGCCGCGTGATCGTCGACCTCGCCGGCGACCGGCTGGCCGAGGCCGTGCGCGGCGGCCCGCACGTCGTGAAGGTCAGCCACGAGGAGCTGGGCGAGGAGGACGTGCCCAAGCTCATCGCGAAGTGCCGCGAGCTCGCCGAGTCGTGCGTCCACGGCGTGGTGGTCTCCCGTGCGGACGAACCGGCATTGGCCCTGCTGGAGGACAAGCTGTACTTCGTGAAGATGCCCCAGTTGCAGCCGGTCGACACGCGGGGTGCGGGCGACTCCATGACCGCGGGGATTTCAGCGGGCCTCGCACTGGGTATGTCGTTGGAGGACGCGGTGAAGCTCGGCGCCGCCGCGGGCGCGGTCAACGTGACGCGCCACGGTCTCGGCAGCGGGAGCGGCGACGCGGTGCGGGAGCTGAGCAAACGCGTGGAACTGGAGCCGATCGAGGAATGAGCGGATGCGCGCGCTGATCACCAACGACGACGGAATCGACTCGCCCGGCCTGCTGGTGCTGGCGCAGGCCGCGGTCTCACTGGGCTACGAGGTGGTCGTCGCGGCACCGGCCCAGCAGGCCAGCGGCACCAGCGCCTCGGTGGCGGCGGTCGGCGACACCGGCAGGGTGGTCAGCGAACGCCGTGACCTGCCCGGTCTCGACGTCGAGGCGTGGGCGGTCGCCGCCCACCCCGGCCTGATCTCGCTGATCGCCTGCCAGGGCGGTTTGGGCGGCAAGCCCGACGTGCTGCTCTCCGGCATCAACCTGGGCGCGAACGTCGGACGCGCCGTCCTGCACTCCGGCACCGTCGGCGCCGCCCTGACCGCGCACGTGAACGACGTGTCCGCGCTCGCGGTGTCGCTCGACGTCGGGTTGGACCACCCCGAACCGCTGTGGGACAAGGCGGGCGAGCTGGCACGCGTCGTGCTGCCGCTGCTGGGGGAGATGCCCGATGCGACGGTGCTCTCGCTCAACGTGCCGAACGCCGGTGACGTGCGCGGACTCCGCTGGGCGGAGCTGGCCCGGTTCGGCACGGTGCAGAGCCGCGTGGACGAGGCCGGCGAGAACGAGGTCGAGCTCGTCGCCGTGTACTCCGAGGAGTCACCCGCACCCGGCACGGACGCCGCGCTGCTCGGCGAGGGCTACGCGACGCTGACCGCGCTGCGCTCGGTGGAGCGCGACACTAGCGTCGAGCGCCCTTTGCCGCCCTGGCCAGCGTGATCACGAGCCCGATCAGCGCGGTCCGCACCTCCAGGAAGCTCTCGGCCGTGATGTCGTCGACGTAGAACGCCAGCAACCCGAACGACACGAGCAGCAGGAGGCCGTACATCCGCGCCAGGTCGAGCCGCCACGCCATCACGACGCCGAGCGCGCCGACGCCGATCTGCAGCACGTGGTAGTTCGGGTCGAGCCCGAACAGGTCGAGCCACCCGAAGACGAGCTGGAACACCCCGGCCGTGAGGGTGAGCGCCTGTGGCCTGGTGAACCGGAAGCGGTCGGTCGTCGCCAAGGCCATGGTCGCCCTACCCTTCGGATCGCCGCCACACCGCGTCGTACTTCGCTTGGCTTTCGCGGTCCTGCGCGGCGTTGCGCTCTCGACGGCCTGCGGTCGCTGTTCCTCTGGGATACCCGTACTTCGTGAGGCGGTAATCCACGCTTTCGGGTGCGTAGGACAACGCGAAGTAAAGGCCCACAACGAATCCCAGCGCACCGCACGCGATGGCGAGCGGCCACGGCGACCCGAGCCCGAACACGAGCGCCAGCGTGATGGCCGTCGTCAGCGGCATGACCTGCACCAGGCTGCGGAGCGTGAAGCGCAGCAACCACTTCGGACCGGTCACGTCGTCGTAGACGAACGCGCGGTGCTTCTGCGGCACGCGCCCACCGGCGTAGTACCAGAGCTTCAGCGCGGGGTTCATGCCGTGGCCTTCGCGATCACCTTGCGCAGCACCTCGTTCAGCTGGGCGAGCTCCTCGAACGACATGCCGAGCTGCTCGACGACCTTGAAGGGGATCTTCAGCGCCTCGTTCCTGAGCTCCTGGCCCTGCTCGGTGAGGGTCAGCGCCAGCGCGCGCTCGTCGGCCTTGTCGCGCTGCCGCTCGACGTACCCGATGGCCTCCAGTCGCTTCAGCAGCGGGCTGAGGGTGCCGGGGTCGAGCTGCAGGGCCGTGGAGAGGTCCTTCACCGTGCGCGGCGACCGCTCCCACAGGGCCAGCATCACCAGGTACTGCGGGTGGGTGAGGTTGAGGGGTTCGAGGATCGGCCGGTAGACCGCGATCACCGTGCGGCTGGCCACCGCGAGCCCGAAGCAGACCTGCCGCTCCAGCTCAAGGGGGTTCTCCGGGATACTTGGTGTGCTAATCATTTGTGTACACAGTATCTCGGGGGCGTGCCTGCGGTCCAGCGGGTGTGGCGGGGGAGACGTTCCCCGCTCCAGGCCCTACCTCAGCGCTTCGGTCAGCACCCCGGCCGTCACCGCGGCACCGGCGGCCGTCATCACCGTGCCCCCGTGGTCGACCTCGGGGATCAGCACCGGCTCGTGCAGCACGGGCAGCGCCGCGCGGAACCCGGCCGCGTCCTGCGCCGAGTAGGCGGGCGGGGTGTCCGGCCCGGTGCTCCACCCGGCGTGCACGAACCACGTCGGCACGGTCAGCGAGCGCCAGGGCGAGGTGCCGAGGACGGTGTCGCGCGCGTCGGCGAGGACGGTGGCCCGGTCGAGCCTGCGGTGGCCGTCGGGCGACAGGTCGTGGGCGAAGTACGCGCGCTGCAGCGGGTCGGCCGGGTCGATGAGCGGGTTCGCGGCGGCGTTCGCGGCGAGGTAGCCGTCCGGTGTCCAGGTCCGGTCCAGGACGGCGAGCTGCGGAGCGAACGCGGCCTCGATCAGCTCGGGGGTCATGGCGGCGTGCGCGGGCATGGGCAGACCGCCGTCCACGAGAACGAGCGCGCGCACCCGGTCCGGATGGCGTACGGCGAGGTCGACGCCGACGTACGCGCCCATGGACATGCCGCACACCGTCACCGCGTCGAGTTCCAACGCGTCCAGCACGCGCACCATGTCGTCGGTGTGCTGCCGGAGCGACGAGCCCGTCAGTGCCGCGCTGTCGGCACGGCCGCGCAGGTCGGGTGCCACCAGCGTGAAGCCGTGCGCGGCGACCCAGCTCCACAGCTTGCGGTTGCTGGTCAGGCCGTGGATGGCGAGCACGGGTGCGGTGTCGCCGTCCACCACCTCGACGGTCAAGGTCCCGCCGGTGACGGGGACGTGGTGCAGCATGTGCCGGAGCTCCTCTCAGGCCTTGCCCGGGTTGAAGATGTGCAACGGGTCGAGGGTGTGCTTGACGGCGTCCTGCACGGCGCACACGTCGGGGCCGAGCTCGCGGATCATGCCGTCGCGCTTGAGCAGGCCCACGCCGTGCTCGCCGGTGACGGTGCCGCCGAGTGCGAGCGCGGCGTCGATGATGTCGGTGAACGCGGCCTGCGCGGCGATGCGCGCGTTGTCGTCGCCGGGCGGGGTGACGAGCATCGGGTGCAGGTTGCCGTCGCCGGCGTGGGCGATGGTCGCCACCTGGACGCCGTGCCGCGCGCCGATCTCCACGATCCGCGCGAGCATCGCGGGCACGGCCGACCGCGGCACGCACACGTCCTCGGTCAGCAGCGGCCCGAGGCGTTCCAGTGCCGGGTAGGCGAGGCGGCGGGCGGCGAACAGCGCCTCGGCCTCGGTCGAGTCGGTCGACCGCTCGGTCCACACGGCGCCGGCCTCGGTGAACGCGCTGGCCAGGCCGTCGGCGTCCGCGGCGGTCTCGGCGCGGGCCAGCAGCATGGCCTCGGTGTCGGGTTCGATGCCCAGGCGCTTCCAGTCCTCGACGGCCCGCAGGCACGCGCGGTCGACCAGCTCCAGCGCCGCCGGTTGCAGGCCGCGGCGGGTGCACAGCGCGACCGCGTCACCCGCGGCGACGAGTCCGGCGAACGCGCCGACGACGGTGGCCTGCGGTGCGGGCGCGGGGCGCAGCCGCAGGGTGATCTCGGTGACGACGCCGAGCGTGCCCTCCGAGCCGACCAGCAGGCTGGTCAGGTCGTACCCGGCGACGCCCTTGGTGGTGCGCCGCCCCAGCCGGACCGCCGTGCCGTACTCGACGGGCCCGCCCATCACGACCTCCAGGCCGAGGACGTAGTCGCGGGTCACGCCGTACTTCAGGCAGCACAGGCCGCCGGCGTTCGTGGCGACGTTGCCGCCGATGGTCGACCACGGCGAGCTGGCCGGGTCCGGCGGGTACCAGAGCCCCTGCGCGGCAACGGCTTTCTTGAGGTCGTCGTTCACCACGCCGGGCTGCACGACGGCGAGCAGGTTCTCGGGGTCGATCTCCAGCACCCGGTCCATCCGGCTGAGGTCGAGCACGAGGCAGCCGTCGACGGCGTTCGCCCCGCCGGACAGCCCGGTGCCCGCACCGCGCGGCACGATCGGGACGTTGTGGGCGGCGCAGTGCCGCACCGCCTCCTGGACCTCCGCCGTGGACTGCGGCCGGAACGCGGCCCAGGGCGTGCCCGCGGGCGCCCACTCGGCCTCGTCGTGGCTCAGGTTCGCGAGCGAGTTCGGGTCGGTGATCAGGTTCGGCAAGGTCATGACCGCTCCAACGCGCCGTGCGCGGCCTTGTGCGCCACGCGTTCCAGTTCCGCACCCCACTCTGCCGGAGTCGTGTCCGCGTGGAACGGCACGACGCCGAACCCCGCCACCGCGAACCGCGCGAAGAGCAGCAGGTCGAAGGCCTGCGCGGGGGAGGCGAGCGGGGGTGTGAGCAGCGCGGCGATGCTCTCGGCACCCGCGTTCAGCTCCCGGGTACCGGTGGCGATGAGGTCCGGTTCCCGCAGGATCACCTCGCGGCGGCCGAGCTTGAGCGCCCACTGCTCCGGCGTGATCGTGCCGACTGCGGCGCGAACCGCGTCCACCAGTGCCGCGACGGGGTCCGGGCCCGGCCGCAGCGCGCGGACGACCCGGCTGAGGAACGCGTCGTACCAGAAGATCGCGGCCTTGCTGCCGAACGTGCGGAACAGCGTCCGCTCGGACACCCCGGCCCGGTCGGCGATCGCCTTGGTCGAGGTCGCCGCGAACCCGTGCTCCAGGCACAGCTCGATGGCCGCCTGCTGGATGGCGAGGCGGGTGCGCAGGTCCTTCGCGGCGCGGCCGGTGAGCGTCTCCACGCGGCTCAACCTAGCGCGAAGTGTCAGCAACTGCCAGATTTTCTGGCAGGAGCTGTCAGAGTGTGGGGTGCGGGTTCTGGGGTAGACGACCTGCATGCCCCGCACGACCGTCGTCATCGCCACGCGGAACCGCGCCGACAGCCTGCTGCGCACCCTCGCGCACCTCAGCCCGTCGCGGGTGCCGGTGATCGTGGTCGACAACGCCTCCACCGACGACACCGCCGCACGCGTGCGGGCCGAGTTCCCGCTGGTCCGGGTGTTGCAGTCGCCGGTCAACCGCGGTGCGGCCGGTCGCAACGCGGGGGTGCTGGCCGCGCGCACGCCGTACGTGGCGTTCGCGGACGACGACTCGTGGTGGGCGCCGGGGGCGTTCGAGCGGGCCGAGCGGATCTTCGACGACCACCCGGACCTCGCCGTGATCGCGGGCCGCACGCTCGTCGGTCCTGAGGAGAGACCGGACCCGATCACACCGCTGCTGCGCGACAGCCCGCTCGGTCAGGGCGTGGCGGGGCCCGCGGTGCTGGGGTTCCTGGCCTGCTCGGCGATCGTGCGGCGGCAGGCGTTCGAGGAGGTCGGCGGGTTCAGCGCGCTGCTGTTCTTCCGCGGCGAGGAGACGCTGCTGGCGTGGGACCTCGCGGCAGCGGGCTGGGCGCTCTGCTACGTCGAGGACGTGGTGGCGCACCACCACCCGTCACCGCACCGCGAGCAGGGCGGCGAGATCGTCGAACGGCGCAACGCCGTGCTGACGTCGTGGATGCGCAGGCCCGTGAGCCGGGCACTGGCGGACTCGCTGCGGGACCCGGTGGCGTTCCGCGCGGCCGTGCCCCGCCTGCGCCAGGCGCTCCGGCAGCGCAGCGCGTTGCCGGAACACCTGGAGGCGCAGATCAGGAAAGCGAGCGGACCGCCGCGGCGAGGCGCGTGATGCCCTCGTCGATCTGCTCCGGCGTGACACCCGAGAACGCGAGGCGCATCTCGTTGTCGCCGCCCTCCAGCAGGAAGTCGGAGCCCTTCACGAACTCGACGCCGTGCTCCTTGGCGACCGGGAACAGCTCCTCGATCGACACGCCCGGCAGCTCGACCCACATGAAGTAGCCGCCCTGCGGCGCCGTGAACACGGCCTCGGGCAGCTCCCGCCGCAACGCCGCGACGAGCGCGTCCCGGCGGGCGCGCAGCGCGGTGCGCACGTTGACGACCGACTCGTCGAGGCGACCGGACCGGCAGTACGAGTTCACGATCGACTGCGCCACCATGTTCGGCGAGATGTACGTGGTGGTGGCGATGTCCTGGACCGCCTTGATGACGGACTTCGGCCCCACCAGGTACCCGCAGCGGATGCCGGGCGCCATGGTCTTCGAGAACGACGACGCGTAGACGACCTTCTCGTTCTCGTCCTGCGACAGCATCGTCGGCAGCGGCTCGCCCTCGAACCGCACCTTCACGTACGGGTCGTCCTCGAACAGCACGAAGTCGTACCGGGCCGCGAGCTCCAGCAGCCGCGCCCGCTTGGCCGCGGACAGCGTGTAGCCGGCCGGGTTGTGGAAGTTCGGGATGATGTGCGCGAGCTTCGGCCGCACACCGCTCTCCAGCAGCTTCTCCAGCGCGTCGACGTCGATGCCGTCGGTCTGCAGCTCGATCGCGTGGACCTTCGCGCCGCGCTGGCGCAGGTTCAGCAGCGTGCGGTCGTAGGTCGGCGCCTCGACCACGACGTCGTCGCCCTCGCCCACGAGCAGCTCGAACAGGAACGCGTCGGCCTGCATCGACCCGTTGGTGACGAGCACCTGCTCCGGCTCGACCCCGTGCTGCTCCGCGAGCCAGGTCCGCAGCGGCACGTAGCCGACGCTCGTTCCGTACGCGAAGGTGCCGCCGGGGTCGTCCGTGAAGGCTTTCTGCGCTGCTTCGCGCAGACCTTCCTGGTCGATGATGTCGAGAGAGGGCGCTCCGCGCGTGAACAGGATCGAGGCCATGCGCGGAGCGTACAACTCCCACTATTTGGGCTACGGCGCGTATGCGTATGCGTTGAGCTGGTCGACCGCGCTCTTCGCGCCACCGAGGTGGTAGAGGTCGACCGACAGGTAGTTCGGCTTCTTCCGCGCCGCGGGCTGGCAGAACTGCTGCGCCCGGTTCAGCACCTTCTCGTTGTCCGTCGTGGCGGTGTTCGTGAACGGCACGTCCCGGAAGTGGTTCATGACGAACAGCGGCTGGAACCGGTCGGTGGCCGTGAGCGGTTTTTCAGCCCATCGGCTGTAGCAGGACCAGTCGGACGCGCCCACCCCCGGCCCCATCGACCAGTAGTTCTCGACGGTCCAGTCCCGCTGGTACAGCACACCGGTGTCCTCGCGCCCGTCCTTGTCGTGGTCGGTGAAGACGATCAACCGCTTGTTCGCGCTCAGGAGCTGGCTGCGCGTCGGCCAGCCGTTCTCCTTCACGCCCTCGGCCCGGTACAGCACGTCGTTGAGCCCGTTGACCTTGCGCAGCTCGGCGCGCAGCGTGGCGGCGTCGACGTAGTCCTCCAGGAAGACCGTGATGATCTCCTGGCGGTTGTTCCGCAGGAAGTCGACCATGCGCTGCAGGTCGACGTTGAGCGCCACGGGCCGGCTGACGAGCGTGCAGCTGTTGTGGCAGAGGATCGCGCCGTCCGGCGTCTGGTGGATGTCGAGCATGAACCCGCGCACGCCGTCGTTCAGCTGCTGCACGATGCCGCGCGTCTGGTTCTTGGCGAGGTTGACGAACGGCGGCGCGAACCCGCCGTCGACCCCGTTCGCATACGCGTTGTGGGCCGTCAGGAACGTCATCTGGTCGAGCCGCGGGTCAGCCGGCATCGGGTTCTGCCGACCGGTGACGGGCGTGAGATACCACCGCGTCTCCCCGCCGAGGCCGAAGACCTCCCACTGGTCACCGAACTGCGTGAGCGAGTGGACCGTGTCCCCCTGTGAGCACGGCGCCATGGTGAGCTGGCGGGTGATGCACTGCCCCGGCGAGTCGGTGTTCTCGAACCTCCCGTCGGCGAGCCGCCACTGCTGGTGGTCCTCGTTGCCCTTCGGGCGGTGCAGGGCGAGTCCGGTGCCGCTCTGGGCGACGTTGAGCCCGGTGCGCACACCGGTGACGTAGAACGTGCCGCTCGGGGCCGCCACCGCGGGGGAGGCGGTGACGACGGGCACCAGGGGCAGTAGCAGCGCGGCTGCGATGGCAGGGAGGTATCGCATGGTGAACAGCGTCACTTAGATGAGCGAAACATGAAACATCTTCAGCAGTGTGAACGTTTAACACTGTGGATGTTCCGCGCGTCGGACCGCCCGCCGCACCTGGTTGCGGGGCCGGTTGAGGGCCTGGTCACGGGCCTGCGGGTTTGGTTGCGAGCGAGGCAGCCGTCGCTCAGGCGAAGGGTCAGGGCCGGGGTGGAGCGCCGCCTCCACAAGCCGCGCAGGGTTCGACTCCCTCAGTCGCCACTCGCCGCGGTGTCGCTCGCCGCGGTGTCGCTCGCCGCACGGCGCGGGTTCCGCGCGGCACAGACCTCGCCGGGCTACGCGTCATCCCGACGACCCACCTTCCAGGGCCTTCTCACTCCAGCGCCCCTCCCGGACCTCCTCGCCCCGGCGGGGCCAGCACGGCACGCAGCCGCTCCTCCACGTACCGCAGCGCCTCCCGCAGCTGCCCCTCGGTCGCACCCCGGCGCGACCTCACGCCGACCCGGCGGTTCACCTCCCGCGGGTGCCGCCACGTCCAGCGGGCGAGCTGGACGACCCTGGCGTTGACGGCGGAGGCGAGGTGCGTGCTGTCGATCACTGGTCCTCCTCGGACGCGAAGTCGTGGAGAACCCAGGATGACGACGAGGTCTGACATTTCCGGGAACCGCAGGTCAGAGCCCCCGGGAAACCTCAGGGACGTCCCGGATGCCCTCACCCCGCCCCCTCGCCACCATCAGAACCATGGACGACGGGCTGCGGAGGCTGACCGGCATCGCCTCGATCATCTTCACCATCGGCACGGCACTGCACGCGTTCGTGGTCGTCAACCACCACACGCTCACCCTGATGATGGTGAAGGCGAACGCCGACCCCGCCACCGCCGGCCAGTTCCTGACCACGTTCCGCGTCGTCGGCTGTCTCTACATCGCCGGCAACGCCCTCGGCGTCCTCGCCCTGCGCAAGAGCCCGCCGAGGTGGCTCTTCTGGCCGGTCCTCGCGGTCAACGTCACCCAAGCCGCCGGGGTGTTCATGGTGCCGCCGGAGATGTGGGCGGCCGCGAGAGAGGAGTTCGGCCTGGTGGGCATGCTGCCGTCGCTGGTCACGGACGGCGGCGCGCTCGTCCTCGCCGTCATCCTCGTCGTCGGCCGAGGCCTGAGCATGCGAAAGGGCCCGTCCAGCGGAGCTGAACGGGCCCTTCGTCACACCAAGAGCGAAATCAGATGACGCGGACGTCCTGCGCCTGCGGTCCCTTCTGACCCTGCCCGATCTCGAACTCCACGCGCTGCTGCTCGTCCAGCGACTTGAAGCCGTTGCCGGAGATCTGCGAGTAGTGAACGAAAACGTCCGGTCCGCCGCCGTCCTGGGCGATGAATCCGAAGCCCTTTTCGCCGTTGAACCACTTAACGGTGCCCTGCGCCATGCGAAATGCTCCCTAAAGTCTGCCAACCCCGGAGACCGGGGTAGGACCCAGTGTGCCAGGTCCGCGTCCTTCTCACATCGTGGTTAGCCCGGTGGTGTGAAGAAGTAAGTTGGCACGGGTGCCACCGAGAGGAGCAGGGATGACGAACTGGCTGGACGTCGCGCGGGACGTCGCGGCGACGCTCAGGTCCGACGCGGCGGACCGGGACCGGGCCAACCAGCCGCCCACCAAGGAGGTGGAGCTGCTCCGGCAGAGCGGCCTGCTGAACGTCGGCGACTGGGCCGTGCAGCAGCGGGTCACCCGGGTCATCGGGGCCGCCGACGCCAACGCCGGGCACCTCCTCGGGTACCACTACCTGCAGATCTGGCGCTCCGGCCTGTTCGACACGTCCTTCTCCCGCCACGACGACCAGTTCTGGGCCGGGGTCAGCAACCCGCTCGACGCCGCGCTCGAACTGACGCCCACGGGCTCCGGGTTCCTGCTCAACGGGCGCAAGACGTTCGCCACCGGCGCGAGCGTCGCCGACCGCATCGTGGTCAGCGCGACGCGCACCGACAACGGCGAGAAGCTGACCTTCCTGCTCGACGGAAAAGCGACGGGAATCACCTACCTGGACGACTGGGACAACATCGGTCAGCGGCTCACCGCGTCCGGCGGGGTCGTGTTCGAGAACGTCGAGGTCTCCGAGGTCCTGGGCGTGCAGCCGGCGAACGAGGACCCGCGGCTCAGCCTCGCCGCGATCGGGTTCCAGCTCGTGCTCGCGCAGCTCTACGTCGCCATCGCCGAGGGCGCGCTGGAGGAGGCCGCCGACTACACCCGCACGAAGACCCGCCCGTGGTTCGTCAGCGGGGTCGACGCCGCCACCGAGGACCCGTACGTCGTCGCCGCCTACGGCGAGATGGTGGCGCAGACGAAGGCGGCCGGGCTGCTCGCGGACAGGGCGGCCGAGCTGCTCTGGGAGGCCAGTGAGCTGGGTCGGCACCTCACGCCGCAGAAGCGCGCGCAGGTGGCCGTCGAGATCTCCGCCGCCAAGGTGGTCAGCACCAAGCTCGTCAACGACGTCACCAGCCGCATCTTCGAACAGGTCGGCGCGCGCGGCACGGCGGCCAAGTACGGCGTTGACCGGTTCTGGCGCAACGCGCGCACGCTCACGTTGCACGACCCGGTCGTCTACAAGGCCCGTGAGGTCGGCGAGCACTTCCTCACCGGCGCCCGTCCCGCGCACACCGGGTACAGCTGATGGAACCCGTTCTCGCCGACTCGGTCCGGCTCACCGACGAGGGCGTGCTGGTCCTGGACCGCCGCCGGTTCCCGTTCGAACGCGAGTGGGTGCTGTGCCGGACGGCCGAGGAGGTCGCGAAGGCCGTCGAGGACATGGTCACCCAGTCCTCGGGCCCGTACTTCGCCGTCCTCTACGGCATGGTGCTCAAGGCCCGCACCCTCGAACACCTGCCGTTCGAGCAGGCCAGGCAGCAGCTCGCCGCCACCGCGCACGTGCTGGAGAACACCCGGCGCACCAACAACGCCCTGCGCAAGGCCACCGCGGTCGTCCTGGAGGCGGTCGACGAGCACCGGGACGTCAGCCGAGCGCTCGACGGCGCCCGCACCGGGGACGAGCGCTACCGCGGCAAGAGCCGCGCGCTCGGCGAGCACACCGCGGCCCTGCTGCCCGACGACGCGACCGTCCTCACCCACTGCTGGGCCGACCTCTACCTCACGGAGACGGTCAAAGCCGCCCAGCGGCGGGGCAAGCGGCTCAAGTTCTTCTGCACGGAGACCCGCCCGTACCTGCAGGGCGCCCGGCTCACCGCCGAGACGTTGATCGAGATGGGCGTCGACACCACGCTCATCACCGACGGCATGGGCGCGGCGGTGTTGCAGAGCGGTGAGGTCGACGCCTTGGTCACGGCGGCCGACCGGGTGACCATGGACGGGCACGTGGTGAACAAGGTCGGCACACTGGGCCTGGCCGTGGCCGCGCACGCGTTCGGCGTGCCGTTCCACGCCCAGGTGCAGGCGCCCGACCTGGATGCGCCGACGGCGGAGGACGTGGAGATCGAGTACCGCGATGGCGCCGAGGTGCTGCAGGTGCTCGGCCGGCCGAGTGCCACGCCGCGGGCGAAGGGGCTGTACCCGGCGTTCGACGTGACGCCGCCGCGGTTCGTCACCGACGTGGTGACCGACCGCGGTGTCTTCCGCGCCGGGGAGCTGGACGAGTACTACGAGGGAGAACAGCGGTGAGCAAGTGGGTCGTGCTCGACATCGAGGGCACGCTGAGCGCGACGGACCAGGTGCTGGTCGTCCTCTACGACTACGCGCGCCCGCGGCTCGGGCCGTGGATCGAGCAGCACGGTGACGACCCCGTGGTCGCCGACGCGGTCGCGCAGGTCAAGGAGCTGTCCGGTCACGACGACGTCGTGAAGGCGCTGCACGACTGGATGGACGCCGACCAGAAGGTCACGCCGCTCAAGACGTTGCAGGGCCTCATCTGGCAGCAGGGCTACGCGCAGGGCGACCTGGTGGCGGAGTTCTTCCCGGACGTCGTGCCCGCCATGCGCAAGTGGCACGGCGAGGGCGTGAAGCTCGCGATCTTCTCCAGCGGCTCGGTCGCGGGCCAGGTCGCGTTCTTCCGGCACACCACCGACGGCGACCTGACCCCGTTGCTGGAGCACCACTTCGACACGGTCAACGCCGGCCCGAAGCGCGAGGCCGCGTCGTACCACAAGATCGCCGAGACGCTGCGGTCCGACGACATCACCTTCTACAGCGACGTTCCCGCGGAGCTGCACGCCGCGCAGGAGGCGGGCTGGAAGACGGTCGGTGTCGCGCGCGCGGGCGAGCCGTACGCCAACGCCGACTTCGCGCCGCACCCGACGGTGTGGGAGCTGTCGTGACCGCGGAGCTCGCCCGCGAGTGCGCCCGGTTCGCCGCGATGGGCTGGATGCGCGGCACCTCGGGCAACCTCTCCGTGGTCCTGCAACGTGATCCGCTGCGGCTCGCGGTCACGGTCAGCGGCGTCGACAAGGGCGAGATCACCGCCGAGGACAGCGTCGTGATCGACGAGAACGGCGCCGCCGTGGACAGCGACAAGGTCCCGAGCGCCGAGGCGGGCCTGCACGCCCGCATCGCGAAGGTCGCCGGGGCGGGCGCGGTCGTCCACGTCCACGCGCTGGCGCCGGTCGTGGCGGCTGAGCACTGGCCGGACGGCGTGGTGCTCAAGGACCTGGAGATGCTCAAGGGCTTCGGCCGGTACGCGCACGAGGAGGTGGTCGTCCCGGTCGTGCCGAACTCGCAGGACATGGTCGAGCTGGGCGACGCCTTCGAGAAGGGCTTCGACCCGCGCACGCCCGCGCTGATCGTCGCACGGCACGGCGTCTACGTCTGGGGCGACGACCTGGTGCAGGCCCGGCACCGGCTGGAATGCCTGGAGTGGTTGCTGCGCTTCAAGGTGGAGACGCGCACGGAAACCTTCACGGGGAGGCACGCATGACGCTGCTGACGGTGTGGCCGGACTCCGGCCCCGAGGAAACCCTGCTCCGCACCAGCGACCCCGGGGAGGTCGCGACCGCGCTCAAGGAGCACGGCGTGCGGTTCTCCCGCTGGTCCGTCGTGGACGGTGTGACGGCCGAGAACGCGTTGCAGGCGTACGAGAAGGACATCGCCCGCGTCAGCGAGACGGAGGGCTACACCTACGTCGACGCGATGGAGATGACCCCCGCCGACACCGACGAGTACCGCGCGAAGGCCGTCGAGTTCCGCAACCGGTTCCTCGCCGAGCACACGCACGACGACGACGAGGACCGCTACTTCGCCCGTGGCGCCGGTGTTTTCTACCTGCACATCGGCGACAGGGTGTACGGCGTGCTGTGCACCGAGGGCGACCTGCTGAGCGTCCCGGCGAACACCACGCACTGGTTCGACATGGGCACGAAGCCGGACTACGTGTCGGTGCGGTTCTTCCACGACGACGACGGCTGGGTCGGCAACTTCACCGGCAGCGACATCGCCACGAAGTTCCCCACCTTCGACGAACTGGTCGCCGGTTCAAGAATGTGAAAAGTTCGCCCATCTGAATGTTGTCCCGGAATTCCGGAGAACTGTTGATCCCTCCGCCTTCGTGCCCCCAAAGTGGTGCAGACCACTTGTCGAAGGTCGGAGGGATTCACCGTGGAAACCCCTGCGCTCCACCCACGCCGTTCCGTGCTCGCCCTCGCCCTCACCGCACCCCTGCTCGTCGCGCCGGCCGGTCAGGCCCTCGCCCAGCCGCCCTCTGCCCAATGGGTTTCGGCGCCGTACACCTACACCGTGCAGAAGCCGCACAACCTCGCCACCAGCGCGCGCTACAAGTTCGAAGGCGGCGTCCACACCATGTGGGTCTACGACTACGACGAGCCGCACACCCCTGGCAGCCCAACTGATCCCCGCACCGAGCTGCGCTTCAACCAGGAGTACTCCAGCGGGTCGCGCGCGTGGGAGGGCGAGGTCTACATCCCGTCCGGCGTCAGCGGCCCGACGGTCGTGCAGATCCTGCGCGGCAGCCGCCCGGACGGCACCCGCGCCACCGACGTGATGCTCAACGTCGCCAACATCAACGGCGGCACCCTGCGCAAGGACAGCGACCAGGTCATCGCGACCGGCATTTACAACAAGTGGTTCCGCATTCGCGTGGAGCACACCGCTGTCGCGGGCGGGCGTGGCACCGTGAAGACCTATTACAACGGCACCCTCAAACTCACCCACCAGGACGAGGGCCCGGCCACGCGGTACTTCAAGAACGGCGTCTACCACCACGGCAGCGGCCGCGCGGAGGCCCGTTTCCGCAACATCACCTACTGGCGCCAGTGATCCTTTGCCGGAACGGCAACGGAAGTGGTGCGGGTCGGGTCGCGGCTGGCAGGTTTCACCCATGCACGTTTTCCTCACGGGCGCCGGCGGCTACATCGGCGGCGCCGTCGCCAGGCGGCTCATCGGCGCCGGCCACACCGTGCGCGGCCTGACCCGCACCCCCGGCGTCGTCGGCGAGCTGGCCGCGGCGGGCATCGACCCGGTCGTCGGCGACCTCGGCGACACCGCCCTGCTCGACCGGGAGGCCCGGCGGGCGGACGCGGTCGTCAACACCGCGAACAGCGACCACCGCGGTGCGGTGGACACCTTCGTGGAGGCGTTGCGCGGCACGGACAAGGTGCTGGTCCACACCAGCGGCACCAGCGTGGTCGGTGACGACGCGCAGGGCGGGCCGTCCGGCACCGTCGTCGACGACGCCGTGCCGTTCACCCCAGGGGACCACCCGGTCCGGCGTGCCCGCTACGACCTCGACCGCGCCGTGGTCGACGCGGACCTGCGCTCGGTCGTCCTGTGCAACTCGCTGGTCTACGGCACCGGCACCGGCCCCCGCCCGCAGACCGTCCTGGTCCCGCCGCTGGTCGAGCAGGCCAGGAGCAGCGGTGTGGTCCGCGTGGTCGGCCGCGGCCTCAACCGCTGGTCCACCGTGCACCTCGACGACATGGCCGACCTCTACCTCCTGGCCCTCACCGAGCCCGCGGCCACCGGGTTGTACTTCGTGGCGGGCGGTGAGGACGTCTCGTTCGCCGACATCGGCCAGGCCATCGCCCGCCGCCTCGGCCTCGGCCCGGTGCGGCCGTGGGGCCTGGAGGAAGCCGGTGCCGCGTGGGGCGAGGGGTTCGCCCGCTACGCGCTCGGCGCCAACAGCCGGGTCCGCGCCACCCGCGCCCGCGCCCTCGGCTGGCGCCCCTCGCGTCCGTCCCTCACGGACTGGCTCGAACACGAGATGCCCTTATCGTGAGCGCATGGGCTCACAGGTGGCGGTGGCATCGCTCGGCGGCACGATCACGATGACGGGCTCCGGCGCGGTGTCACCGACCCTGGGCGCGCGGGACCTCGTCGGCGGCCTGGAGGTCGGCGAGATCGCCACCCTCGCCACCACCCCCGGCGCCTCGCTGACGTTCGACGTGCTCTTGGAGACCTTCGACTGGGCCGACCGGCAGGTCGCCGAGGGCGCGAGTGGTGTGGTGATCGTCCAGGGCACCGACACCCTCGAAGAGACCGCGTACTTCTTCGACTGCCTGTGGCCGCACGACCACCCGCTCGTCGTCACCGGCGCCATGCGCCACCCCGGCCTGCCCGGCGCGGACGGCCCGGCGAACCTCGCGGCGGCCGTCGCCGTGGCCCGGGCCGAGAACTCCCGCGGTCGCGGCGCACTCCTCGTGCTGGGCGACGAGGTCCACGCCGCCCGCTGGGTCCGCAAGACGCACAGCAGCCTGCCCAGCGCGTTCAGCTCCTTCCCCGGCCCGCTCGGTCTCGTCGTGGAGGGCGCCCCGCACTACTTCCACCCCGCCCACCGGCTGCCCGCCCTGCCACGGCCCCGCACCGTGCCACCGGTCCCGCTCGTCGAGGCCACGATCGACGACGACGGCACCCTGCTCGACTGGCTCAACGTCGGGGGAGTGGTCATCGCCGCGACGGGCGTCGGGCACGTGTCGGCGGGCATGGCCGCGGCGATCTCACGGGCGCGGTTCCCGGTCGTCGTCGCCACGCGGACGGGCGCGGGCACCACGTTCCAGAACACCTACGGCTTCACCGGCTCCGAGTCCGACCTCATCCAGCGCGGCGCGGTGATGGCCGGCTGGCTATGTCCCCGTAAGGCACGCGTGCTGCTGCGGCTCGCCCTCGGCGCGATGGTGCCTATCAACGACGTATTCGCAGCTCGCGGCGGGGTTTTCTAGCTCTGTTTTCACCCGAACGAGCCAGTTACTTGGTTTCATTCCACGCCATAGCGTCCCCGGAATGACCGCGATCACCTCCACGCCGTACAGCCGGGACCTCGGCGACGAGCTCCGCCGGATAAGGGAGTCCTGCACGCCGTTCCACGGCCGCGCGATGGCACTGCACCTCGGCTGGGACCCGAGCAAGGTGTCCGACATCGAGTTGGGCAAAGCCCGTGCGAGCGACATCGACCTCGTTCAGTACCTGGCGACCTGCGGGAAGAACCTGGAGTTCGTCGAGTCCTTCCGCCGCCGGTACCACCACGCGTTCGACCTGTACTTCGCGCAGGACAACAGCAACCTGCGCACACTCGTCATGACCGAGTCGATCGCCACGACGATCATCAGCTACGACGTGCTGACCGTGCCCGGTCTTCTGCAGACCGAGGAGTACGCGCATGCCTTGCTCATCGCGTCGGAGATCGAACTGCCGGAGGACGTTGCGCGGTTCGTGCGGATGCGCATCGAACGTCAGGCCATCATGCGGAAGCTCAGTCGGCCGGACTGCCGGTTCTACGTGCACGAGTTCGCGTTGCGGATGGTGCTGGGCAACGCTCAGCTGATGGAGGAGCAGTACCTTCGCCTGCTCTTCAACACGCATCAGCTCCGGGTCGTGCCCGCCCAGGCCAAAGGCCCGGTGTTCCGCTCGCCGAGCGTGCTGTACGAGTTCCCGAAGGCGGCGCCGGTGGTGTTCACGGAGACCGACACGGTCCAGGTGTTCGCGCAGGACAAGGCAGCTGTGGCGCGGGCCAGGCGGCACTTTCAGCGGCTGGATGCCATCGCGTTGGATGAGGAACAATCGCGGAGCAAGCTGATGGAGTACGTCAGCGGACTGCGAGAGGACCTCCATGATCCCGGATCGGGCTTGGCGTAAGAGCAGCTACAGCAGCGGAAACGGCAACGGCAACTGTGTGGAGGTGTCACTGGCCCAGGACGCGCTCGTGCGGGACACCAAGAACGTGAGCGGTGACGTGCTCACGTTCTCGACTCCCGCGTGGCGCGCGCTCGTCAGCTGGATCGGCTGACGGCGACCGAGGTGTTCGCGGTCTCGACCGTCACGCGGACGGTCTGAGGGGCGAGCGACTGCAGGTACTGGGCGTGGTCGCGGCCGATGGTGTCGCCGAGCGCGATGAACGCGAGGCGCGGCAGGTCGAACGCCGTGGTGGCGCAGAAGTCCTCCAGCCGGTCGAAGCCGCGCCGGATGCCGGTGGCGTCGAGGCCGAAGACGGCGTGCCGGTCGAGCTTGGCGGCGCCCACGTCGAGCAGGTGCAACGCGTGCAGGGCGTGGGTGAACGCCATCGCGCACACCTCGATGCGGGCGCACGACGCCAGGAGCGTGCGCACCATCGACGGGTGCAGCGACTTGCCGGACGTGCGCAGGACGACGTCGATGCCGGCTCGGCGGAACTTCTCGACGATCTCGAACAGGCCGGGCACGCCGAGGGGTTCGCCCCCTCCGAGCGTGACCGTGTCGGGGCGCATGGAGATGAGCGCCTTGGCGATGTGCAGCATGCGGTCGTGGCTGAGCCGCGCGTGTGCGACGTCCCAGGTGATGTCCATGGGCAGGGCTCCCTGAAGGCTCGGCGGATGCGCCGATCGAAGCCGGGGAGGTGTCCCGCTGTCAGGTGACCGGTGTCCCGAACCGGCCGGGACGGCGGTTGCTCACGAGCTGCCTAGGCCTGCTTCCCGTGCCGCCACGATGGCCTGCGCGCGGTCCGCGACCTGGAGTTTCGTGAAGATGGCGGAGACCCGGTTGCGGACGGTCTTCTGCGAGAGGCTGAGCCGGTGCGCGATGGAGGCGTTGTCCTTGCCGGAGGCCATCAGCTCCAGCACGTCGCGTTCGCGGTCGGTCAGCTGCGGGAACGCCACCGCCTTGGACGACGAGATCGCCGTGAAGTAGCCCATCATGCGCTGGGCGATGGTCGCGCTGAAGATCGCCTCACCGGCTCCTATGGCCTGCACCGCGCGCACGATCTCGTCGTCGTCCGTGGTCTTGACGAGGTATCCGCGTGCGCCGGCCCGCATCGCGGCGAAGACGAGTTCGTCGTCCTCGTGCATCGTCAGCACGAGCACGCCGACCTCCGGCAGGGCCGCCAGCATCTGCTTCGCGGCCTCGACACCGCCCAGCCGCGGCATGTGCAGGTCGAGCACGACGACGTCCGGGCGGGTGGCGAGCACGACCTCCACGGCCTCGACGCCATCGGCCGCCGTGCCGACCACCGCGATGCCGTCCTCGCCGTCCAGCAACGCCTTCATGCCGCGCCGGAACACCGGGTGGTCGTCGGCGATCACGACCCGCGCCATCGAGAACCTCCCGCGTCAGCGGACTTCCAGCGGAAGCCGCGCGACCACCCGAGTGCCGTGTGGTTGTGCGGGTCCCACTGTGCACGATCCGCCCAGTTCGGCGCAGCGTTCTCGCATGGAGTCCAGCCCGACGCCGGGCGTCGCGTCCGGTGCCACGCCGCGGCCGTCGTCGGTGATCTCCACGACCAGGTCGCCGTCGTGCCGGACCGTGATGACGCAGTGCCGTGCGCCCGAGTGCCGTGCGGTGTTCGTCAACGCCTCCGCGACGATCCGGTAGGCGGCGACCTCGACCGCGGCGGACAGGCCCTCGACCTCCTCGGCCTCGACGCGCACCGCCAGCTCGCCGTGGAACCGCGCGGCCTCGTCCCGCACCGCCAGCGCCAAGCCCTGGTCGAGGATCGGTGGCCGCAACCCGTCCACCAGCCTGCGCACCTCGCCCGCCGTGGAGTCGACGTCGCCGAGCACCGGGTCCAGCGCCTCACCCATCGACCGCCGCAATGCCTTGAGCTGCAACCGGATGCCCACCAACGCCGGTCCCACGCCGTCGTGCAGGTCGCGCCGCAGCCGCAGTCGTTCTTCTTCGCGCGCACGCACGAGCCGTTCGCGAGCGAGTTGCAGATCGGCCGTCAGCTTCATCGACTGGGCGGCCGGGGCGGTGGACCGCGCCAGGTCGACCAGGAGGCTGAGCTCCTTGTCGCTCAACCGCTCGTCCGGCGCACGCGGCTCGACCACCAGGTCACCGACCGCGGCACCGCGGTAGGTCATGGGGAACCGCAGCTGCGGCCACCCGCGGCTGCGCCCGTGCTCGGCCAGCACCGACCCGCCGCGGATCGCGACGTACGGCAGCTTCAACGACTCGGCGACCGTCTGCGCGACGGTCGGCAGCACGTCCTGGGACCGTTCGAGCTTCTCGCTCAACGTCGACAGCGCGGCATAGGGATCAGACCGCTCGCCATAAAGCCACCGGTCGAGCTTCTTCTGCACCCAGCTGCGGAACGGCGCGAACACCAGCCCCGCCGCCACGACCCCGATGACCTCGGCGTCACTGCTGAACAGCTGCCCGGCCGCGAGCATCACACCCAGGTAGATGAGCAGCAACGCCACCGTGAGCGTGCCGTAGAGCAACGACCGGTGGATGAGCAGGCTGATGTCGTACAGCCCGTACCGCACGATCGCGATCACCGCGGCCGCCGGGAACGCCAGCACCCCGATGACCCACGCGAAGTGCCCGTCCGTGGTCTCCAGCGCCGTCGCGACGACCGCCAGCGCCAGCAACGCGAACGCCCACACGAGCAGCCGGCGTTCGTCCCCCTCGGCCCGCCGCCAGCGCAGGAACAACGCCGCCACCGCCGCGACCACCGACACCCCGGCCGCGAGCACGGCGACCACCGTGATGCCCTTGGCCAGCCCGCCACCCGCGTGCTCCCAGAAACCCGCCGGGTCACCCCACGACCCCCAGGCGAGCCCGACCGTGCCGAGGACGGCGCTCACCAGGCTCGCGCCGATGGCGAACCACCACCGGTGCCCCAACGGCCTGCCGTTCGGGAAGACCAGCGCCACAGCGGGCAGCAGCGCGTAGGTCGGCCACCAGACCCACGCCTCCACCCACCGCGCCGGGTGCTCGACCGGCTGGCCCGCCACGGCGACCGTGATCCCGCCGAACAGGCCCATGACGAGCAGCAACCAGCCGACGGCCGACCGTTCCACGTGACCGATCACCCGCACCCCGAGCAGGGTGCAGGCGAAGGCCACGAGCCAGTTGCGGGGATGCGAGACCGCGCCGGTGAGCGCCGTGTGCACCACGGCGTAGAGCACACAGGCGGCCACCAGCGCGCCGACGACCCTGGCGAGGGCGACCTCGCCGCGGGTCAGGCGCTGAGCCAGTGCCACAGGTTGTGGAACGGAGAACCGGAGTCCATCGTGCTGAGCCCGGACCCGCCCGGCCAGCCCTGGAACGTGAGCAGTCGGTGCCGCAGCTGCTCCACGGTCATCGGCTTGCCCGGTCGATGGGCGTGGTCGAAATCGACGTCACCAGGCTGCGGGCTCATCGCCCGCGCCTGAAGCTCCGCGTACCAGGACAGGAGCTCTTCGTCTGACATGGTCGAGAAGTAGGGCGGCAGCTGTACTTCCTGCCCGGCTTTCTGCTCGGACTTCGACATGCCCAGTAGGAGCCGTCGTGCACACCCCAGATACACGGGTGGCCCCGATCGTTGCGACGATCGGGGCCACGCGGGGTTGCGCTGGTGACTCAGGGTAGGACCTGGATCTTGCGGCCCTTGCCCGCCTTGAACTGGTCGAGCGCGCCGGCGTAGTCGGCCAGCGGCAGCCGGTCGCTGATGAACACCTCCGGGTCGAGCACCCCGGTCGCGAACAGGTCGGCCGCCCGTTCGAAGGAGTGCAGCACCGCCATCGAGCCGGTGATCGTGATCTCCTGGTTGTAGATCTTGTACGGCTCGATCGTGACCCGCGCCGAGTAGTCCGAGACGCCGAACTGGAGGAACGTGCCGCCCTTCGCGACCCGGCCCAGCCCGTCCTGGATGGCCTTCTCGTTGCCGGTCGCGTCGATGACGAGGTCCCAGCCCTGCGGCCGGTCCAGCTCGTCCGGCGACGCCGCCGTGGCCGTGACGCCCAGCTGCTGCGCCGTCTTGAGCCGATCGGCGTTGAGGTCGACGACCTCGATGGACGACGCGCCGGTGAGCTTGCCGAGCTGGAGCATCATCAGGCCCATCGTGCCCGAGCCGTAGATCAGCACCCGGGACGCCATCTGCGAGCGCAGCACGTCGTAGCCGCGCACCGCGCACGACAGCGGCTCGATCAGCGCCGCGTCCTCGGTCCGCACGTGGTCGGGCAGCTTCACGCAGTTCGCCACCGGCGCCACCGCGTACTCCGCCGCGCCACCGGCCGTCGTGACGCCGATGGCCGCCCAGCGCTCGCACAGGTTGTTCTTGCCGTTGCGGCACATCCGGCACTCGTGGCAGTACAGCGACGGGTCGACGGCCACGCGGTCGCCGACCTTCACCTCGTTGACCTGCGCACCGATTTCCACGACCGTGCCCGCGAACTCGTGGCCCGGCACGACCGGCAGGGTGGGTGCGAACTCGCCCTGCAGGATGTGCAGGTCAGTGCCGCACAGGCCGCACGCCGCCACGTCCACGACCACTTCGCGCGGACCGCACCTGGGATCGTCCACAGTGGTCACCTCGACGGACCCGACGCCCGTGATCACTGCTGCTTTCACTTGACCGCTCCCAACGAAAGGCCCTGGACCAGCTTGTCCTGGGCGGCGAACCCGGCGATGAGCACCGGCAGAGACACCACGACCGCGGCCGCGCACACCTTCGCGAGGAACAGGCCCTGCGAGGTGACGAACCCGGTGAGGTAGACGGGTGCGGTACCGGCGACGACACCGGTCAGCACCCGCGCGAACAGCAGTTCGTTCCAGCTGAAGATGAAGCAGATCAACGCCGTCGCCGCGATGCCCGGCATCGCGATCGGCGCCACGACCCTGCGCAGGATCGTCAGCAGGCCGGCACCGTCGATCGACGCGGCCTCCAGGATCTCCTTCGGCACCTCGGACAGGAACGACCGCATCAGCCACACCGCGATCGGCAGGTTCATCGAGGTGTAGAGCAGCGTGAGGAACGAGATGTTGTCGAGCATCCCGGAGAACTGCGCGAACAGGTAGATCGGCAGCAGCGCCGCGACGACCGGCATCATCTTGGTGGACAGGAAGAAGAACAGGACGTCCGTCCACTTCTCCACCGGCCTGATCGACAACGCGTACGCGGCCGGGATCGCCAGCAGCAGCACGATGATCGTCGAGCCGATGGACGCGCTGAACGAGTTCAGCAACGGCGGCCACGCGCCGGCGTCGAAGAACTCGCCGTACCCGTCCAGCGTCAGCGGCGCCAGCAGCGACGGCGGGTTGGTCGCGGCGTCCGACTCGCTGTGCAGCGAGGTCAGGAACATCCACGCCACCGGCGCGAAGAACACCAGGCCGCAGAACCAGGCGAGCGCGCCCCAAGCGCGGCCGATCCACTTGGCGGTCATCGCTTCTCCTCCTTGAACAGCGAGGACACCGTGCGCAGCGCGAACGTCGCGATGATGATCGACCCCGCCACCACGATCACGCCGGCCGCGGAGGCCTCGCCGTACTCGTGGGCCTGGTAGAAGGTCTGGTAGATCATGTACGGCAGGTTCGCCGTGCCCAGACCACCGGACGTGATGGTGAAGACGGCGTCGAAGTTCTGCACGACGTAGATCGAGCCGAGCAGACCGCCGAGCTCCAGGTACTGCCGCAGGTGCGGGAACGTCAGGTACCGGAAGATCTGGAACGACGACGCGCCGTCGATCGTCGCGGCCTCGACCGGTTCGACCGGCTTCGACTGCAGGCCCGCCAGCAGGATCAGCATCATGAACGGCGTCCACTGCCACACCAGCGACAGCACGACCGCCGTCATCGGCATGCTGGAGATCCAGTCCGGCTGGGCGTCGAACCCCAGCCAGTTCAGGATGCCGTTGAACAGGCCGTACTCCGGGTTGTAGAGCACGTGCTTCCAGATCAGCGCCGCCGCCACCGGCACCACGAGGAACGGTGCGATCAGCAGCGTGCGCACCAGCCCGCGGCCGGCGAACTTCTTGTCCAGCAACAGGGCCAGCCCCAGCCCGAGGACGAGGCTGATGAGCACGACCGACGCCGTCAGCACGATGGTGTTGACGACCGACGAGCGCAGGTCGGGGTCGGTGAAGACGTTGACGTAGTTGTCGAACCCGGCGAACCCGCGGTTGGCGGGGTCGAGCGAGTTCCACTTCATGAACGAGATGACCAGCGTGGCGACGAACGGCAGCTGCGTCACGATGATCAGGAAGATCAGCGCGGGCAGCAGCGGTGCCCGCGTGACCCACCGGTTGGTCTTCTTGCGGGGGACGGGCGGCGGCCGGTCGTCGGTGTCCGGCCGCGCCTGCGTCATGACTGCCATGTCAACGGCCCCTTCACTGGCCCTTGTACTTCGCGGCGACCTTCTCAGCGAGCCCCTGACCGTTGTTCAGCGCCTCGTCGACGCTCACCGCACCCGCGATCGCGGAGCTGATCTGCTGCGACACCTGCGTGCCCAGGTCGGTGAACTCGGGGATGCCGACGAACTGGATGCCGGGCGCCGGACGTTCCTGCACACCGGGGTTGAGCGGCTTCGCGCTCTTGATCGCGGCCTCGGCCATCGCGGAGAACGAGCCGGACGACTGCTTGTACTCGGCGCGCTGGTAGGTCGACGCGCGCTTGCCGTCGGGCAGCTTCGACCAGCCGAGGTTCTTGCCGACCAGCTCCTCGTAGCCCTTGCCGGACGCCCACGAGACGAACTTCCAGGCCGCGTCCTGCTTCTTCGAGGCCTTCTGGATGCCGAACGCCCAGGTGTAGAGCCAGCCGGAGCTGTCGGTCTTCACGACCGGCGCCTGGGTGAAGCCGAGCTTGCCCTTGACCGGCGAGTCGGCGGCCTCCAGCAGACCGGCGGCGACCGTGGCGTCGTACCACATCGCGACCTTGCCCTGCGTCATGTTGTTCAGGCACTCGGCGAACCCGGCCTGCGGGGCGCCCGCCTCACCGTGGTTGCGGACGAGGTCCACGTAGAACTTGGTGGCCTCCTTGAACTCCGGCGCGTTGACCTGCGCCTGCCAGTCCTTGGTGAACCACGTGCCGCCGAAGGTGTTCACGACCGTCGTGAGCGGCGCCATGACCTGGCCCCAGCCCGGCTGGCCGCGCAGGCAGATGCCGCGCACCTCGGGCGTCGCGACCTTCTGCGCGGCCTCGGCGACCTGCTGCCAGGTCGGCTTCTCCGGCAGCGTGACGCCCTTGGCCTCGAAGATGTCCTTGCGGTACATGAGGAACGACGACTCGCCGTAGAACGGCTGCGCGTACACCTTGCCGTCCGCCGCGGTCAGCGACTGCTTGATCGGCTCCAGGATGTCGGCCTGGTCGAAGGCGCTGTCCTTGGCCACGAAGTCGTCCATCGGCGCCAGCCAGCCGTTCTTGGCGAACATCGGCGTCTCGTAGTTGGAGATCGTGGCGACGTCGTACTGACCGGCCTGGCTGGAGAAGTCCTGGCTGATCTTGTCGCGGACGTCGTTCTCGGGCAGCACGGTGAAGTTCACCTTGATGCCGGTGTCCTTGGTGAAGTTGTCCGCGGTGAGCTTCTGCAGGTCCTGCATCTGCGGGTTGTTCACCATCAGGACGTTCACGGAGTCGGCACCGCCGCCTCCGCCACCGCCGGCGCCCGCGCAGGCGGAAGCGAGGAGCAGCACAGCGGTCGCGGCGCCGAGCGTGCGGATCGACGACATCGTCGGTTCCTTTCGGGGGATTTCGGGCACGGCGAAGACACCAGGCGTACCCGTCAGGGGGCTTGTCCTGGCGTCTGCAAGTACCGCCAACTGGCTGTTGGCGGTACTTGCAGACGCCCTCAGGCTCTGATCACTTTGGGGCCGAGCAAGGAGTAGCGGTGGGCCTCGTGGGCGGACAGGCCCGAGTCCGTGACGATCGCCTCCAGGTCGCCGATCTCGGCGAACCGGTTGAAGCTCGACACGCCGAACTTCGTGTGCACCCCGACGAAGATCTTCCGCCGGGACACGCTGAGCGCCTTGGCCTTCACCGCGCCGACCACCGGGTCGGGCGTGGTCAGACCGTGCTCGCGGGAGATCCCGTTCGCACCGATGTAAGCCAGGTCGATCACCATCTCGCCGAGCATCCGCAGCACCCAGTGGTCCACGGTGGCCAGCGTGTGGCCGCGGACCCGGCCGCCCAGCAGCAGGACGACGCACGACGGGTGCTCCGACATCGCCGCCGCGGTCGGCAGCGACGCGGTGATGACCGTGAGCGGGTTGGTGGTCGGCAACGCTTCCGCGACGAGCTGCGGCGTGAAACCCTCGTCGATGAAGACCGTCTCGGCGTCGTCGAGCCGTTCGGCCGCGGCCTTCGCGATGCGCCGCTTCTCCGGCACGTGCGACCCGGCCCGGAACCGCAGACCGGTCTCGAAGCCGGCGCTCTCGACCGGAACCGCGCCACCGTGCGTGCGCCGCACCAGCCCGTGCTCGTCGAGCAACCGCAGGTCACGCCGGACGGTCTCCGGTGCGACCTGGAGCTCCTGGGCCATCTCCACCACGTCGACGCGCCCGTCGGCGCGAGCCCTGGCCAGGATGCGGCGCTTGCGGTCCTCGGCTCGCATGTCACCTGCCCGTTCGGATCTGCTGATGCCCGTTCGGGCTGTGCATAGATGAAACACCCCTGAAACGTTGTGGTCGGTACCACAACAGAGTGACATCTTGCCCGGTTTCAGCCCGTTTCACATGGCAAAAGCCGCGCCCACCTGGGACGCGGCTTTCGGGCATGCCCGTTTCGGGTATCCGAATGGCCCGTTTCTAGCCCAACCAGGCAGCCGCGTCGACCGGCAGCCTGCCGTCGTCGTCGAGCGGCACGCTGGTCACCACCGGTGTCCCGGGCAGCGCGACCGGGTGGCCGGACAGGTTGACGACACAGGTGTGGTCGCCGCGCCGGAACGCCAGCACGTCCTCGCCCAGGTCGAGCCACTCCAGGTCGCCCTCGACGGCCTTGCGCAGGGCGAAGACCCGCCGGTACAGCTCCAGCATGGACCCCGGCTCGCCGGTCTGCGCGCTGACCGAGAACTCCTGCCAGTTCTCCGGCTGCGGCAACCAGCTCGGACCGTCGTCAGCGGACCAGGGCAGCGGCACCCGGCACCCGTCGCGCCCGCGGTCGGTGAACCCCGACCGGTGCCACACCGGGTCCTCCCTCAGCTCGTCCGGCAGGTCCTCGACCTCCCACAACCCCAGTTCCTCGCCCTGGTAGACGTACACCCCACCGGGCAGCGCCGCCGTGAGCATGATCGCCGCGCGGGCCCGTTTCGTGCCCAGTTCGAAGTCCGTGGGCGCCCCGTGCTGCCGGTCCGCGAACGAGAACCCGGTCTTCTCCCGCCCGTACCGCGTGACGTGCCGCGTGACGTCGTGGTTGGACAGCACCCAGGTCGGCGGCGCGCCCACGGGTTCGTGCGCCGCGAGCGTGCTGTCGACGACCTTGCGCAGCTCGGCCGCGTTCCACGGGCAGCACAGGAAGTCGAAGTTGAACGCGCTGTGCATCTCGTCGTTGCGCAGGTACCGCGCGAACCGCTCCGGGTCCGGCAGCCACATCTCCCCGACGAGGATCCGGTCGCCGTCGTACTCGTCGACGACCTTGCGCCAGTGCCGGTAGATCTCGTGCACGCCGTCCTGGTCGGAGTAGGGCAGGTCCGCGTCCGGTTTCGAGAAGTCCTTGACCAGCCCGTCGGCCACGTCGATGCGGAACCCGTCGACACCCCGGTCGAGCCAGAACCGCAGGATGTCCTCGAACTCGGCGTGGACCACCGGGTTCTCCCAGTTGAAGTCCGGCTGCTCGGCGGCGTAGAGGTGCAGGTACCACCGCCCGTCGTCGAGCTTGCTCCACGCGGGCCCGCCGAACCGCGACTTCCAGTCGTTCGGCAGCTCCTCGCCGTCCCGGATGTGGAAGCGGTCCCACAACCCGTCCCTGAACCACGGGTGCTGGTCGCTGCAGTGGTTCGGCACCAGGTCGATGATGATCCGGATGCCGAGGTCGTGCGCGTCGGCGATGAGCTCCTCGGCATCGGCCAGCGTGCCGAACACCGGCTCGATGTCGCGGTAGTCGGCCACGTCGTACCCGCCGTCGGCCAGCGGGCTGGGGTACCAGGGGTTGAGCCAGATCGCGTCGAACCCGAGTCCGGCGATGTGCTGGAGACGCTGCCTGAGGCCGGCGAGGTCGCCGACGCCGTCACCGTTGCCGTCGGCGAAGCTGCGGAGGTAGACCTGGTAGATGGATGCGTTGCGCCACCAGCTCATGCGCGGTGTCCTTTCAGCCCTTGATAGATCCCGCGGTGAGCCCCGCGAGGATGTGCCGCTGGAACGCCAGGAACAGCGCCACCATCGGCAGGCTCGCCAGCACCAGCCCGGCGAGCAGGAGGTTGATCGGGGTGTCCGGTGCGAAGCGCTGCAACGCGACGCTGAGCGTCTGCTTCGCCGGGTCGGGGAACACGAGCAGCGGCCAGATGAAGTCCTTCCACGCCGCCACGACCGTGAAGATGGAGACGACGGCGAGGATCGGGCGCGAGATCGGCAGGACGATGCGGGTGAGGACCGTCCAGGTGCTCGCACCGTCCATCCTGGCCGCCTCCAGCAGCTCCTCGGGGATCTGGTCGAAGAAGCGCTTGAGCAGGTAGACGTTCAGCGCGTTCGCCGCGGCCGGCAGCCAGATGCCGGCCGGGTTGTTCAGCAGGCCCAGGTCGGTGAGCGTGAGGTAGACCGGCACCAGCAGGGCCGTGGCGGGCAGCATCATCGTGGCCAGCATCAGGCCGAGGACCACGTTGCCGAACAACGGCTTCAGCTTCGACAGCGCGTACGCGGCCGGGATGATCACGACCATCTGCACCGCCCACGCCCCGAACGCGACGACGACGGTGTTCAGGAAGAACTTGCCGAGGTCCATGTAGTTCCAGGCGTCGGCGTACGCACCCGGCTCCCACGTCCGCGGCAGGACCGTCGGCGGCTGCTGGGCGAGCTCGGCCGGTGGTTTGAACGCACCGAGCAGCACCCACACCAGCGGCACGAGGAACGCGACCGTGAACAGGACGAGGGTGAGCGCGAGGACGACCCAGTAGAGCTTGCCGCCGGGTTTGGTGAGGGTCCTCACGCGTCCGCCCTCCTGGTGAGCTTGAGGTAGAGGAAGGAGAAGACGCCGAGCACCGCGAACAGGATGAGGCTGAGCGCGCTGGCGGTGCCGAAGTCGTTGTAGACGAAGGCGTAGCGGTAGAGCAGGAGCAGGACCGTGACGGTCGAGTCCTCCGGGCCGCCGCCGGTCATGATGAACGGCTCGGTGAAGACCTGCATGGTCGCGACGACCTGCAGCAGCAACAACATCAGCAGCACGAACTTGGTCTGGGGGATCGTGACGTTCCAGACCTTCCTGAAGATCCCCGCGCCGTCGAGCTCCGCGGCCTCGTACAGCTCGCCGGGGATCGTCTGCAGCGCTGCCAGGTAGATCAGCGTCGCCGCGCCCATGTTCGCCCACGTGGTGAGCAGGACGATGCTGATCAGGCTGGTGTCCGCCGAGTCGAGCCACTGCAGGCCCGGCAGCCCGGCTCCGCGCAGGACCGAGTTGAACAGGCCGGGTCCCGGGTCGTAGAACCACTTCCACAGCAGGGCCGTGACGACCGGCGGCAGCATCACCGGCAGGTAGACCAGCAGCCGGAAGTAGCCCTTGGCGTGCCGCAGCTCGTTGAGCACCACGGCGGTGAGGAACGGGACGCCGAAACCGATCAGCAGCGCGAGGACCGTGTAGTAGGCCGTGTTGCGCCACGCCACCGCGAACAGCGGGTCGTCGAACAGGCGCCGGAAGTTCTCCCAGCCGACCCACTCGGGGTCGGAGACGAAGTTGACCTGCTGGAAGCTCAGGACCACCCCGCGCACGATCGGGTACCAGGAGAACACCGCGAAGACGACGAGCGCGAGGCTGAGGAAGCCGTACGCGGTGACGTGCCGCCGCAACCTACTTCACCTGCGCCAGAACGGCGTTGACCTTGGTCTCCGCGTCCGCGAGCAGCTGCGCGTGGTCGGCGTCCCTGTTCGTGAGGACCGCCTGCACGACGTTGTCGAGGATCGCGTAGACCTGCTGCGCCTGCGGCGGTTCGAGGCTGCCCCTGGTCTTCTCCGAACCGTCCACGTAGGCCTGGAAGTTCTGCACCGGCATGGTGGCGTACCTGCCCTTGAGCTCCTCCTGCCGCTTGCGCGGCTCACCGGTCCAGATGTCGGCGATCGGCGGGATCGGCAGGCCGACGGGCTGGCCGCGGTCCTTGTACTTCTGCAGGTTCGCTTCGAGCCGGTCCGGGTTGAGGTACTTCCACTGCACCCACTTGAGACCGGCCTTGATCTTCTCCGGCGTGGCCTTCGGGTTGATCATGTAGCCCTCGCCGCCGAGCAGCGTGCCCTGCTGACCGGGGATCGCGGCGAGGCCGTAGTCGTCGTACTTGCCCTTGAACTGGTTGACGATCGCGGCGACGTTGTCCGGCGCGGCCAGGTACATGCCGAGCTGCCCGGCGCCCATCATGTTCTGCACGTCGCCGATCTCCAGGAGCTGCTTCTCGCCCATGGAGCCGTCGTCCCAGCGCATCTCCCTGAGCCGGCGCAGGACTTCCTTGCCCTTGTCGTTGTTGAAGTCGGCCTTGTACTTCTCGCCGTCCTTGCGCGCGACGTCCCCGCCGACGGACTTCATCCACGTGGTGAAGTGCCAGCCGCCCTGGTTGCTCTTGCTGTACTCGGCGAACCCGGTGACACCGGCGTCCTTGAGCTTCTTGGCGGCCGCGCGGACCTCGTCCCACGTCCGCGGCGGCGTGTTCGGGTCGAGGCCCGCCTTGGTGAAGTTCGCGCGGCTGTAGAGCAGGCCCATCGTGTAGTTGGCGGTGGGCAGCCCGTAGACCCTGCCGTCGACCGTGAAGACGTCCTTGAGCTCCTGCTTGAGGTCGCCGTAATGCGGGACGTCCTTGACGTGGTCGGTGATGTCGGCGGCCTGCTTGCGCGCGATGAGCGCCGCCGGATCGGTGAAGTAGACGTAGAAGACGTCCTCCAGCTGCCCGCCGGCGAGCTTGGCGGAGAACGTCTTCGGGTCCATGAACCCCTCGTGCGGCACGAGGTCGACGTCGGGGTTCTGCTGCTCGAACTCCGCGACGTCCTCGTCGAACACCTTGCGGTCGAACGCCTGCGTCTGCGGCGGCTGACCGTTGATGTTGATCACGACCTTGCCGCCCGTGTCAGCCGTGGTACCGCTCCCACAGCCGGCAACGAGCACGCAGCCCAACAACACGGCAGCGGACTTCTTCATGGTGGGGCCGCCCTTCTCGCGAGCGCGTCGATGTGACGGCGACCATAAGTCTCCGTTACATCTGAACGCAATATCCAGACTGAAACTCGCAAGAAGTTGACTGACCTACCTGGCCGGTGCCGTGGAGGCCCTCACCACCAGTTCCGGCTCGAACAGCAGCTCGTCGGGCGCGACGGCGTTGCCGCTGATCTGGTTCGCCAGCAGCTCCACGGCCGCCCGCCCCATGGCCTCGATCGGCTGCCGCACCGTGGTGAGGGGCGGATCGGTGCAGGTCATGAAGGCGCTGTCGTCGTACCCGATGATCGACACATCCTTGGGCACGTCCAGCCCCGCCCGCCGGACGGCCCTGATGGCGCCGAGCGCCAGCGGGTCACTGGCGCAGATGATCGCCGTGACGCCGCGCTGCACCAGCTTGGTCGCCGCCGCCTGCCCGCCTTCGAGGCTGAACATGGCGTGCTCGACGTCCGCCCCGCCACACCGCTGGATCGTCTCCAGCTTGCGCTGGCTCGGCATGTGGTCCGGCGGCCCCAGCACCGCACCGATCCGCTTGTGCCCCAACGAGGTCAGGTGCCCGTACGCCTGCTCCACCGCCACCGCGTCGTCGCAGCTGACCCGCGGGAACGCCAGGTCGTCTATGGCGGCGTTGACCAGCACCGCGGGCAGCTTCCTGGCCATCATCTGCTGGTAGTGCCCGTGGCTTGCATCCCTTTGCGCGTACAGCCCGCCGGCGAACACGATCCCGCTGACGTGCTGTTCGAGGAGCAGCTCCAGGTACTCCGCCTCCGTGACCCCACCGGCCGTCCGCGTGCACAGCACGGGCGTGAAACCTCGTTGGGCCAACGCGTTGCCCACCACGTCCGCGAACGCCGGGAAGATCGGGTTCTGCAGCTCCGGCAGCACCAGCCCGACCAACCGTGCCCGCTCACCCCGCAGCTGCGTGGGCCGCTCGTACCCCAGCACGTCCAGCGCCGTCAGCACCGCCGACCGGGTGGCGTCCGACACGCCGGGCTTGCCGTTCAGCACCCGGCTGACGGTGGCCTCGCTGACCCCGACCTTGGCCGCGACCTCGGCCAGCCTCCGTTGCGTCATGGCGCAAGTGTACGCAAGTTCTTGCGCTCATTTGCGCGCCACGCTCACCCGGCTGGCGGGAGGCCGCCGGGGTGGCTCGTGGCTACGCTGGAGGGCCGTTCCCGGGCGAGGGGAGACGTCATGGCTTCCGAACCTGTTCCGAGCGTGCCCGCGCCGATGGTGCCCGCGCCGGTCGAGCCGGACCGGTTCGGCCAGCCGCAGCCGAAGGTGAGCGGCGTGGACTGGTTCCGGCGGATGCCGAACGGCGGCGGCACGGTCTACCGGCGTCCCTGACCCTTGCACGAGATCCCGCGCGCTCGACACCTTCCGGGAGGCGGCGAACGCGTTCGAGGAGCGGCTCGAGTGCTACGCGGGACCGGAGCACGGCGCGGTGCGCAAAGCCGAGTTCCGCAGGGTGCCGGCCAGCGCTCTGCGCCGGCACATCTCGTTGCCGGTCGGGATGACGGACGCCGACGTTGTGCTCTTCATCGCCGACCTGAGCCGGGAGACGTCGGAGCTCGTTCGCGTGCGGCACCACTACCGGTGGTCGCAGACGCTCGCCGACCACTTCCTGTTCTGGTCCGCTGTCAGGCCGATGTTCGTCCGGACGGTCGCGATGGTCCTGCGCGAGCTCACGCAGGACGGTGAGCGGCAGGTGTGGGTGCAGCCGTTCCTCGACGGCGTCGGCTCGCTCATCCTCGACACCAAGGGCGGCAGGGCATCGCGGCCATCTGGTGACCGCGGCCGGCGGTCAGCCCAGCGCCTCCCGCCACAGCAACGCCACCCCGTGCCCCGGCAACAACCACGACCGCACGTCCAGGTCCCGCAGCTCCCCGGCCTGCAGCCACTGCGCGGACGCCGTCGCCGACCGGAACGTGAACGGCATGACCCGGAACTCGTGCGGCGGCGACTCGGCGACCGCGAGCCCCGTCGCGTCGAAGCTGATGGTGTCCACGAAGGACGGGTAGGGCGACTGCCAGTAGCAGAACCCGTCGTTGGTGCGCTGCAAGGTGCGCGACCACACCGTCAGGCCGCAGATCGCGCGCACCACGTGGTCGTCGGCGATGCCGGAGAGGTCGCACTCGAAGATCCGCAGGTCGCTCATGTGGCTCATCGGGCTGAGCTTGGGCAGCGGGCCCATCGCCTCGCGGAAGAACGTCAGGTAGGTGGCCCACTCGCCGAACCTCACCTCGACCGGCGGGATCTGGCTCGGTTCCGCCGAACGGCGCTGGCCCTCGTGGTCGAGGTAGTCGATGGCGATCTGGGTGGAGCGGCGCAGGTCGTCGACGGACTCCAGGAACAGCGACGAGTCGGGGATGAAGTACAGCTCGAAGAGCGGGTAGCGGCAGGCGGCGCTGATGGTGTCGCGCAGCAGGGCGTTGGAGGTCGCGAAGATGACGAAGCGGTCGACGGGGACGCTGTTGCGGAACTGGTACCGCTGCGTCGTCATCAGGTGGTAGGTCTTGGTGTCGATGCCCTGCAGCTCCAGCTTCACGGTGGTGCCGGTGCTGATCGTGAGGTCGTCGCCGCGAGGGAGCATGCCGCTGCCGCCCAGGACGCCGGCGACCACGTCGTCGTTGGCGACGTTCGGGCCGTAGACGGAGGCCAGGAACGTGCGCAGCACCTCGGAGGGGAGCAGGTGCTCCAGGAAGACGGGACCGGTCAGCCGGCCGACCTCGGCGACCAGGCGCTGGTGCCAGAAGAGCTCGTAGGCGCCGAGCAGGAACCCGGCCAGCGCGGGCAGCGGCCAGGCGACGACGAGCACGTCGTGCAGCACCGAGCGGGTGGCGGGTTGCCAGAGCAGGACGACGCTCAGGTCGAGGGCGGCCAGCAGGATCAGGAGAAGTGCGAGGGCCAGCGCCTGTACCCGCCTGTGCGCCACCTTCCCGCCGCCCCCTCACTCCACCGGCTCGTCCATACATGGTGGGAGTGACGGGGCAGCGGCACCAGACCCGTTCGGTGGACGCCGTACTAGCGGGAGCGGTCCCACATCGGCTCGTCGTGCACGCCGACGTAGGTGCTCAGGCCGGCGCGGGGCTTGGTGTCGTCGGACGTCAGGTCGTCGTACAACCCGAGCAGGTGCGTGGTCATCGCGCTCTTCGCGCCCACCTCGTCGTGGCGGCGCAGGAACCAGATGACCTGCTCGTGCTCGTTCGCCGAGCGGTTGTGCACCTCGCGGGACGGGTGCGCGTGGCGCTTGCAGTCCTGCAGACCGGGCACGAGGGCCTGGTACATCTGCTCCAGCAGCTCGTTGTGCGCCGCGCGGATCAGTGCCGAGTGGAACTCCTCGTCCGCCTCGATCACCTCCTGCACGTCCTCCACCTCGGCGCGCTGGTAGCGGTGGTTGAGCTTCGCGAGCTCGTCCAGCTCGCCGTCACCCGCGCGGACCGCGGCCAGCGAGGCGGCCGTGGTCTCCAGGGCGATGCGCACCTCCAGCAGGTCGGTGTGCGTGAACTGGCGGGCGGCGAGGCGGCCCTCCAGGTGCTCCTCGACAGCGGTCAGGTCGGTGCGGCGGACGTACCAGCCCAGGCCGCGGCGGACCTCGACGATGCCCTGGAGCTGGAGGCGCTGCAGAGCCGTGCGCAACGACGAGCGGGCGACGTCCAGTTTGCGGGCCAGCTCCGGCTCGGTGGGCAGTCGATCACCCGCCCTGAGGGTGCCGCCGATGATCTGCTCCCGGAGCTTCTGCTCGATGAGCTCCGGAAGCGGCCGTCGCGAGTCGGGCGAGAGCGCCCAGCTCTCGCCCGGATGGGAGTCGTCGGCGGGCATTGGCCCAGCGTAGGGCGCTGGCGGTCTGGTTGCAACTTGTCTGGCAACCTGTCCGCAGTTGACAGACAACCTACAACTAGGCGATCCTTGCACTGGGGCGAGAGGCCTCGGACCGCCCACACCGAGGAGCCCCGGCTCGCCCAGTCGGGAGGGGAACGAGATGTCCGCAGGGAGTGCACTCGGAATCGCAGCAGCCGTCGCAGTCGCCGTCACCGCGATCGGATGGCGCACCGTGCTCACGATGGTCGCCGTCTCGGTCGTCGCGCTGGCCGTCGTCGGCTTCGTGAACGTCACCAGCATCATGTTCGGCTGATGAGCAGAACCAGGGTGCCCGGTCTGCGCCGCCCGCAGGCCGGGCACCTCCTCTTCCGGGCGCCGTTCCGGGAAAGGGCCACCGGGTGCTCTAGGGTCTCGGCGGTGGCCACTGCTCACACGCTGCACGCGCGCATCGCGCCCGCAGCCGTCCTGGTCGACGAACGGCGCACGCTCTACCGCCTCGCGGCCGACCTGTTCGCGCCGGGCACCGAGTTGTCGGACAACCTCGCCGACCACCCGGTCGTCCGCTACGAGATCGGCCGCGCCCTCGCCGGTGCCGGCGACCTGGACCTCGCTCGCCTGCACGAGGCGGCCGGCCTGCGCGTGCGGGACGCCGGTGTGCCGGTGGCCGCGGACCCGAGGTCGGCCGCGCTGCTCGAAGCACCGCTGCGGATCATCGCGCCGCCCGGTGCGGTCGTGGAGCCGCTGACCGAGGCGGACGGGGAGCGCTTCTCGGCGGCGCTGCGGGTCGTCGCCGACGGCGTCCGGCTGTTCCGCGCGCTCGCCCCCGACACCGCCGGCGACCTGCTCGCCCACGTGTCGATGCTCGCCGTGCTCAAGCGGGAGACGTCCGGGGGAGTCGTCTCCGCGTCGTCGCGGTACGTGCCCGGCATCGTGCTGGTCGACGAGCCCGCGCTGCCGATCGAGGTGGCCGAGGCCCTCGTGCACGAGGGCGCGCACGAGAAGTTCTTCGACCTGGCGATCACTCGCGAGTTCCTCGACGCGCACGCCGAGGACGTCGAGCTCTTCGAGACGTCCTGGTCGCACGCGCGGTGGCCGCTGGAGCAGACGTTCGCGGCCTGGCACGCCTACAGCTGCCTCGCCCAGTTCGCGCAGGCCTGCGCGGGCGTCGAGCCCGGCCCCGACTCGCTGCTGCCGAAGGCGCGCGAGCGGGCCGAGGAGATCGGCGCGTGGCTGCTCACCCATGAACAGGACCTGCGTCCGGACGCGCGCTGGCTGTTGCGCGCTCTCGCGGGCGAGCCGGGCGGCGCTCCGTCCGTTGTGGACGACGGCGGTGCCGGGATCGGCGCCGGCGACCGGTTCCGCCTCGGCGCGGGCGTCCGCCACCGGCGTGCCGCGTCGGGACGCGCGGTGGTGGGCCGGGTGGCCCCGCTGCCGGAGATCTTCTTCCTGGACGAGGACGCGGGCCGGGTGATCGGCCGGCTGCCGCACGACGGCGGTCCGGTGGCGTACGACGACATCGTTGCGGGGGCGAGCAGGTCGTGGACGGTGGACGGGGAGACCGCGGCGCGGCGTTCGAGGGCCGCGCTGGCCTCGCTCCTGGCGAGCTCGATCGTCGAACGGGTGTCCTGAGCGGTCCGCGGCTGGCGCTCCCGCCGGGTGCCGTTCGTCCCGGTGAAGCGGTACGGCTTACCGAAGGTTCCGCCGCGCGAACCCGATCGGGTGAGAATGCAAAGCTGCTCGCGCCGGGCTCGTCCGCGTCGGGAAAACTGCTGGTGAAAGGGGTTTGCGGTCCGATGTAGACTGCCGAATCCCGTTCCGCGGGAAGCGGCGGTTGACGGCCCACGAAGCCCGGTCCGCTAGTTTTCGGCGACGCACGTTCCGGTTCGAGTTCCGCACCGGTGCGGTGCGGCACCATCTGAAGATCATCACAGGGTTCCGCTTCACTTCTCGAGAAGGAACGATGACCACCCCGAACCAGCCTCTTCGCCGGCCGCAGACTCCCGGCGTCCCTGTTCCGCACCTCCCGACCGGTGCGGGTCCGGTGATCGGTCAGCCCGTCACCCCGGTCGACTGGTTCAGGCGGATGCCGAACGGTGGCACCGTGTTCCTGAGGCCCTCCGAGGGCGCGCAGAACGACTGAGTCGTGATCGACGGAGGAGGGCCGGCCACCAGCCGGCCCTTTCCTCGTTCGGGTGCACACCTCCTCGTGGTCGTATAACAACTGGGCCACAAGGCCTACTGTGAGTTGGTTACTGGTCCGTCAAGCGCACGCCGATGGTCTTAGATCTCGGCAACCCGCCGACCCCAACGGAGCAACCGATGCGCATGACGCCCCTGAGAACCGCCGGCCTCGCCGCCTCCGCCGTGGCGGCCCTGTTCGCGCTCACGACCGCCGCCACCGCCAAGCCGGCACCGGCGCCGGTGTCCGGTGACGAGCGTGCGGTCGCCTACGACGGCAACGTCGACATCAACCACAGGGACGCCTGCACCGTCGGTGGGCTCAGCGGCACGCCGATCGCGCCCGGCCAGTTCACCTTCGCCGGTGGCGCGAACCAGCAGGACGTCGACATCACCGCCGTCCCGGCCGGCACCACGATCACGGGTGTCGTGGTCAAGGGCGGGGACGCCTACAACGTCTATCTGGCCCCCAAGCTCGCTTCGCTGCCGTGGAACGACCTGCGGGCGCCGCAGAACAACGGCGGGCAGGTGCCGGCGATCAGCCACTGGTACGCGTGCGGGACCACCACGCAGCAGTCGAGCAGCAGCAGCTCGACCACCACGACGACCACGACGACCACGATCACGTCGAGCAGTGGCACCACCACGACGACGACCTCGCCGGTGACGACCACGACCACCTCGTCCTCCGGCGCCGTCACGACCACGCCGGCCGTCACCACCACCAACGCCGCCGTCGTGCCGGTGAACGAGGACGACGACCTGGCCTCCACGGGCTTCGGGTCCGCCTGGCTGATCGGCCTGGGCGCCGCCCTGCTCGCCGCCGGTGCCGCCGTGCTGTTCGTGCTGCGCAGGCGCCGCGCATAGGGCCTGTGCCGAAGTCCATGTTCGCGATAGCCGGGCCTGAGGCGGCCCCTGGGGGCACGGGCGGACAGCCCACATACAACACCGGTATGCGGGCTGTCCGCCCGCACCGCCAGGAACCACCTCAGGCGCGACTCTCATCGAACGGGACCTCGACACAGGCCCTAGGAGTTCTGCATCAGCACGCCCCAGAGCGTGCCGAACAGGATGCGTGTGCGGACGTGGAACTCCACGTCCTCGGGAGCCGCCCCGCCGCCGTAGGTCTCCACGGTGCGCCGGGCGGCTTCCGCGCCTTCGGCACCGGCCAGGCAGGCGAGGTCCCAGGCGACCGGGCCGCGCCAGGTGTCCTCGAAATCGAGCCACACGGGACCGTGCGGGCCCATCAGCAGGTTGCCGCAGTGCGGGTCGCCGTGCAGAGGCTGGACGTCGCGGTAGTGGGCGTCCCACGACGCCATGAGCTCGGCACGGCGTTCACGGAACGGTTCAAGATCCGGCACGCCTATGCCACTCAGATAGGCCAGCGTGTTGTCGACGTCGTCCACAGGGCCGCGCACGGGCAGAGGACCGTCATAGGACCGCAGCTCGGCGTGCAGGGCGGGCAGCAGCTTGAGCACGTCAAGGCGTGAGAACTCGTAGCCGGGGTCGTGCGGCACGAACGTGCTGAACGACACCACGAACCCGTCGTACGAATGCGGCCCCGCGGGAAGGTCCGCCGAGGGCATCACGACCGGCACGCCACGAGCGGCCAGGAACGCGGAAATCGCCAGGTCACGCGCGAAGTGATCGGCCACGGACGGGCGCACCAGGGCCGTGCGGGCGGCGACGCGGGCCACCACCGGTGCCGGGCGCAGGTGGACGATGACGTTGCTGCCGTCCTTCAGCACGGCCGGGTCCGTGGCGGTGATGCCGTGCGCGGCGGCCAGTGACACGGCGGCCCTCACGGCGGCGGAGGCGCTCATGGGGACGAGGGTCACATCACCCCTGGGGCAGGAGCGACTCCATTTCCGCGATCTCCTTCTCCTGAGCTGCGACGACGTCCTGCGCGAGCGAGCGCGCGCCCGGGTCGGTACCGGCGTCGAGGTGCTTGCGCGCCATCTCCACGGCGCCGCGGTGGTGCTGGATCATCAGCGACAGCCACTGCCGGTCGAAGTCGGTCCCGCGCAGGTCGGCGAGGGTGCCGAGGTCGACCACGCCGTGGTCGGCGGCGTGCCCGTGGTCCGCGTGCGAGGAGGCCTTCACCGGGGCGCCCCACGCCTTGAGCCAGCCGTTCATGCGGTCGATCTCCGGCTGCTGGTGCCGCGCGATGCGCTCGGCCAGGTCGACGACGTGCGCGCTGTCCGTGCGCTCGGCCACCAGACCGGTCATCTCCACGGCCTGCTCGTGGTGCGGGACCATGCCCTGCGCGAACGCGACGTCCGCCGAGTTGTGCGTGGCGGGCGAGCCGCACGCGGCCAAAGGGGACATACCCAGCAGAAGGGTCGCGGCTACGGCGAACGTACGAAGCACGGGGGTCACCTTACGTGTGACCTGCGCTACGCCGCTGGCCACGGGCCATGGCCCACCCGAGTGGAGCTGATCGGCTGCGTCTAATATCCGGGGAGTTTCCCGAACGACTGGTCCCACCAAGGCCTGGAGGCACCGTGACGGCCGTAGCCCCGCAGCCGATCGCAACGCGTCCTTTTCCGACGCGCACTGCGGTCAAGGGGTCCTTCCTGCTGCGGATGTTCCGCACCACGGACCACAAGCAAATCGGCATCATGTACCTGGTCACCTCGTTCGCCTTCTTCATGGTCGGCGGCGCGATGGCCATGCTGATGCGGACCGAGCTGGCTAGGCCCGGCATGCAGTTCCTCTCGCAGGAGCAGTTCAACCAGCTCTTCACGATGCACGGCACCGTGATGCTGCTGCTGTACGCGACGCCGATCGTGTTCGGCTTCGCGAACTTCGTCCTCCCGTTGCAGATCGGTTCGCCCGACGTGGCGTTCCCGCGGTTGAACGCGTTCTCGTACTGGCTGTACCTCTTCGGCGGCCTGATCGTGATGTCGGGCTTCATCACCCCCGGTGGTGCCGCCGACTTCGGCTGGTTCGCGTACACGCCGCTGAGCAACGCCATCCACTCGCCCGGTGTCGGCGCCGACCTGTGGATCGCCGGTCTGGTGATCGGTGGTCTCGGCACGATCCTCGGCGCGGTGAACATGATCACCACCGTGGTCTGCCTGCGCGCGCCCGGCATGACGATGTTCCGGATGCCGATCTTCACCTGGAACATCCTGGTGACGTCGGTGCTGGTGCTGCTCGCGTTCCCGATCCTCACCGCGGCACTGCTCGGCCTGCTGGCCGACCGCCACCTCGGTGCCCACGTGTTCGACACCGCCAACGGCGGCGTGATCCTGTGGCAGCACCTCTTCTGGTTCTTCGGCCACCCCGAGGTCTACATCGTCGCGCTGCCGTTCTTCGGCATCGTGTCGGAGATCTTCCCGGTGTTCAGCCGCAAGCCGATCTTCGGTTACAACGGCCTGGTCTACGCGACGCTCGGCATCGCCGCCCTGTCGGTGGCCGTGTGGGCGCACCACATGTACGCGACCGGCGCCGTGCTGCTGCCGTTCTTCGCCTTCATGACGTTCCTCATCGCGGTCCCGACCGGTGTGAAGTTCTTCAACTGGATCGGCACGATGTGGAAGGGCCAGCTGACGTTCGAGACGCCCATGCTGTTCAGCATCGGCTTCATCGTCACGTTCCTCTTCGGTGGTCTCTCCGGCATCCTGCTGGCCGCGCCCGCGATCGACTTCCACGTGTCCGACACGTACTTCGTCGTGGCGCACTTCCACTACGTGCTCTACGGCACGATCGTCTTCGCGACCTTCGCGGGCATCTACTTCTGGTTCCCGAAGATCACCGGTCGCTTCATGGACGAGCCGCTGGGCAAGCTGCACTTCTGGACGACGTTCCTCGGCTTTCACGCGACGTTCCTCGTCCAGCACTGGCTGGGCAACGAGGGCATGCCGCGCCGGTACGCCGACTACCTGGCGTCCGACGGCTTCACCACGCTCAACATGATCTCCACGATCGGCGCCTACATCCTGGGCGCGTCGACGCTGCCGTTCATCTGGAACGTCTTCAAGTCGTACCGCTACGGCGAGGTCGTGACCGTGGACGACCCGTGGGGCTACGGCAACTCGCTGGAGTGGGCGACCTCGTCCCCGCCGCCGCGGCACAACTTCACCGAGCTGCCCCGTATCCGTTCGGAGCGCCCGGCGTTCGAGCTGCACTACCCGCACATGGTGGAGCGCATCCGCAACGAGGGTCACGTGACCTTCACCGGCAAGGCGATCCGGCACGAGGACGCGCCGCCCGCCCTGTCGGAGCTGGCGGCCTCCGCGCTGAAGTCGGGGACGGCCTCCGAGAAGGACGACTCCGACCACAAGTAACCTGCACGTCACAGGTTCAACGACGAGCCCCGGCCGCCGCGTGCGGCCGGGGCTCGTCGCGTACTACGCGTGCTGCGAGGAGACGACGACGTGAAAACGCCCGTGCTGATCACCGTGACCGGTCCCGACAAGCCCGGTGTCTCCTCGGTGCTGTTCGCCGTGCTGACCAGGCACGGGGTCGAGGTGCTCGACGTCGAGCAGGTCGTGATCCGGGGTCGGCTGGTGCTGGGTGCGCTGGTGTCGACCGACCACGACCCGGAGGGCCTGCAGGAGGCCGTCGAGCAGGCCATGGCGACCGTCTCGATGCAGGTGGAGATCGAGGTCGGCGCCGACTCGAAGCGCAGCGCGCGCCTGGAGTCCTCGCACGTGCTGATCGTCCTGGGCCGCCCGGTGACCGCGAAGGCGTTCACCGAGGTCGCCCGCCGGCTCGCCTCGCTGGGCGTGAACATCGACGCGATCCGCGGTGTGGCCGATTACCCCGTCACCGGTCTCGAACTGCGCGTGTCCGTCGCGGACGACACGCTGGAGAACGACTCGGAGCTGCGGTCGGCGCTCGCGGACGTCTCCGTGCGGGTCGGCCTCGACGTCGCGGTCGAACGGGCCGGGCTCACCCGGCGGGCGAAGCGGCTCGTCGTGTTCGACGTCGACTCCACGCTGATCCAGGGCGAGGTGATCGAGATGCTGGCCGCGCACGTCGGGTGCGAGGAGCAGGTCCGCGAGATCACCGAGGCCGCGATGCGCGGCGAGCTCGACTTCGCCGAGTCGCTGCGGCGGCGGGTGGCGCTGCTGGAGGGCCTCGACGCGACGGTGCTGGACGAGGTCGGGGCGTCGCTGGAGCTCACGGCCGGTGCCCGCACGACGATCCGGACGCTCAAGCGCCTCGGCTTCTACTGCGGTGTGGTGTCCGGCGGGTTCACGTCGGTGATCACCGGCCTCGCGGACGAGCTGCAGCTGGACTTCTGCGCGGCGAACACGCTGGAGGTCGTCGACGGCAAGCTGACCGGCAAGGTCGTCGGCGAGATCGTCGACCGGCCGGGCAAGGCCGTGGCGCTGCGCCGGTTCGCCGAGGAGGCCGGCGTGTCGCTGGCCCAGTGCGTGGCGGTCGGTGACGGCGCGAACGACATCGACATGCTGAACGCGGCGGGCCTGGGCATCGCGTTCAACGCCAAGCCCGCGTTGCGCGAGGTGGCCGACACGGCGCTGTCGCACCCGTTCCTGGACGCCGTGCTGTTCATCCTGGGCGTCACCCGCGCCGAGGTGGAGGCCGCGGACGCCGCGGACGGCCTGGAGTCGACCCGGCTGTGACGATCCTCGACCTGATCGCCTCCCGGAACTACGCCGAGGAGTCGGAAGTCCGCGCGATGCCGATGGTCATGCGCATCGAACGCGTCGACCCGCCGGGCCGCACCGCGTTGCTGGAGGCCGCGGCCGCGTCGGCGGTCGCGGTGTGCCTCGACCCGCGTGCCGACGAGGGCGGGGAGTGGCACGAGGCCGTGCGGGCGTGGGTGGCCGGGCGGATCCGGAAGGTGTCGCGCCGGGCCCGTGGCGTGCAGTGGGAGGCCGTGCAGGCGCTGCCGGGGGTGACGGTCACCGTGGAGGGCGCGTCGGTGCGCTCGCTGCTGCCGGCGCTGGTCTCCGAGACGCCCCGCGAGGTCGCCAAGCTGCAGATCTCCGGGTCGGACCTGCCCCTCGACGAGCCGGGTGCGGTGCCCGAGGGGGCCCACGTGCTGTACACGAACCCTCGCGTGGAGATGTCCGCCGGCAAGCTCGCGGCCCAGGTCGGCCACGCGTCGATGCTGCTCGCACCGCACCTGTCCGGCGACGAGCTGAAGGCGTGGGCGGCGATCGACTACCGCTGCGCCGTGCGCACGCCGTCGGTGGCCGAGTGGGACGCGCTGGTGCACAGCGCGGACGTCGTGGCGGTGCGGGACGCCGGTTTCACCGAGGTGGAACCGGGGACGACAACTGTGATCGCACCTCTGGGCTGACATTTCGGGTTAGAACCGCGTAATTCGGGTAAATCCACGTTCCGTGGGCCTACTCGACGTGCTCGACGCCAGGCTGGGTGACGGCCTGGAGAACCTGCTGTGCTCGCACCACACGCGCAGGCTCCGCCGCCTCGGCTGGGGCGAGGTGCTGGACGGCGACGGCGCCGGGTGGTTCACCCCGCGCCGTCCGGTCCAGCACGGCAACAAGATCCAGGTCCTCGTCGACGGCGCCGAGGCGTTCCCCGCCATCGCCGAGGCCATCGAGAACGCCCAGAAGTACGTGCACATCGCGAACTGGCACGCCTCGCCGGACTTCCGGCTGACCCGTGAGCCGGGTGCGCCGCAGCTGCGCGAGCTGCTGGCCGCCGCCGCGGAACGGGTGCCGGTGCGGGTGCTGCTGTGGGCGGGGCCGCCGGTGCCGTTCTTCGAGCCGACCCGCAAACGGGCGGAGGCCGCGAAGCACGCGTTCCTGGAGTGCGGTGCGGTCCGGTGCGAGCTGGACGCGCGTGAGCGGACGCTGCACTGCCACCACGAGAAGGTCGTGATCGTCGACGACGTGGCGTTCGTCGGCGGCCTCGACATGACCGCGGTGGAGGGCGACCGGCACGACTCGTCCGAGCACCCGCCGCGCGACCTCGGCTGGCACGACCACATCGCGAAGGTCTCCGGCCCGGCGGTGTCCGAGGTGGCCGCCCACTTCGCCGCCCGGTGGCTGGAGATCGCGGGGGAGACCCTGCCCGCGCCCGAGGTGCCACCGGAGGCGGGCTCGTCGTCGGTGCAGTTGGTGCGGACGATCCCCGAGGGCACTTACGACTTCGCGCCGCACGGCGACTTCACGCTGCTCGACTCGTACCTGCGGGCGTTCCGCGCGGCCAAGTCGCTGATCTACATCGAGAACCAGTTCCTGTGGTCGCCCGAGATCACCGAGGTGCTGCTGGAGAAGCTGAGCAACCCGCCGTCGGACGAGTTCCGGATGGTGCTGCTGCTGCCGCAGAAGCCCAGCAACGGCGCCGACACCACCCGCGGGCAGCTGGGCAGGCTGCTCGACGCCGACCCCGAGGGCGGTCGGCTGATCGCCGCGACCCTCGTCTCCCACGGCGATGCACCGGTGTACGTGCACGCCAAGTTGTCCATTGTGGACGACGAGTGGCTGTCGATCGGCTCGGCGAACCTGAACGAGCACTCGCTGTTCAACGACACCGAGGTGAACGTCGTGACCGACGACGCCGAGGTGGCCCGCTCGACCCGGCTGCGGCTGTGGGCGGAGCACCTGGACGCCGACGTGTCCGGGCCCGCGCACGAGGTCGTGGACGAGATCTGGCGCCCGGCGCTGAAGCGGCCGTCACGGGTGATGCCGCTGCCCGGGGTGTCGCGACGGGCTGGAAGGCTGCAAGGACCGTTGCGCGGATTGCTGGTCGACGGCTGATCTCCGGGTCTAGCGTGGCCTGCGTGGCCAACGAGGTGACGATCCCGCTGCTGCCGTGCGCCTCCATCGACGAGGTGGCCGAGTTCTACGTGATGCTCGGGTTCACGATCACGCACCGGCAGTACCGGCCGACGCCCTACCTGTCGGTGCGGCGCGAGGACGTCCAGCTCCACTTCTTCGGCATCCGCGGCTTCGACCCGGCCACGTCGTACAGCTCGTGCCTGGTGCAGGTGGAGGACACGCGTGAGGTGTTCGACGCGTTCGCCCACGGCATGCGGGCGGTGTACGGGAAGGTGCTGTCGTCCGGCATCCCGCGGATGACCCGGCCCCGGCGCGACGGGTTCCTCGTGGTCGACCCCGGCGGCAACTGGATCCGCGTCGTGCCGGCGGTGGAGGAGAGCGAGCCCGCGCGCAACGGGCTGGCGCGGGCGCTGCACAGCGCGGAGACGCTGGCCGGGTCGCACGGGGCGGAGCGGCAGGCGTTGCGCATCCTCGAAGGGGCGCTGGCCCGCGAGTGGGACGCGTCGGAGGACGACCTGGCGTCGGCGCTGGAGTTCCGCGAAGAGCTGCTTGAACGGCTTAATCTACATAGGTAGTATTACCGGCGTGGAGCCCCTGCGCCGCATCGGCAAGGCCACGGTGGACGTGCTGGAGGTGCTGCTCGGCGCCTCCGGACCCCGCTGGGGCCTGGAGATCATCAAGCTGACCGGGCGGCCGTCGGGCAGCGTGTACCCGTTGCTGGACCGGTTGGAGCGGGCCGGCTGGGTGACGTCGTCGTGGGAGGACGACGACACGCGCAAGGGGCCGCGGCGGCGGATGTACGTGCTGACGCCCGATGGTGCGGCGGAGGCTCGTCGCGTGGTCGCGGCGCGTGCTCCGGAACCGCGTTTCGTGCCGAGGACGGCGCAATGAGAGTCGCGTTGTTGTTGGTGCGCCTCGCGGCCGCCGTCGTGGGCGATGAGCGCTATCGCGAGCAATGGGAAGCGGATGTTGCCGGTGCGCGCGAACTCGGCATGTCGCCGGTGCGCGTGGCGTTCGGGGCTTTGCTCGCTGTTGTCGTCATGCCGTCGAAGGGAGCTGTTGTGGCTGGGATCGGACCGTTGGGGATGGCGTTGCGGCACGCGCAGACGCCGCGTGGCCGTGTGCTGGCGATCGCGGTGGTGTCGGCGTTGTTCGTGCTGGCCGGCGTGGTCATGCTGTTCGCATGAGCAAATAGCTCGGTGTCGTTCCGGCGGGACCGGGCTTAGCTTCGGGCAGTGGCGAACGAACTGACGATTCCACTTCTGCCCTGTCCCTCCATTGACGAGATCGCGCCGTTCTACGAGATGCTCGGGTTCGAGATCACGTACCGGCAGACGAAGCCGAACCCCTATGTGGCGTTGCGGCGCGAAGACATCAACCTGCACTTCTTCGGCATGGACGGCTACGACCCGGAGCAGTCGTACAGCACGTGCGTGGTCATCGTGCCGGACATCAACGAGTTGTTCGAAGCGTTCGCGGCGGGAATGCGTGCCGTGCACGGAAAACTGCTCATCTCCGGCATCCCGCGGATGACCCGGCCCCGGCTGCGCAACGACCGGTACACCGGGTTCGCCGTCGTCGACCCCGGCGGCAACTGGATCCGGATCAGCACGCCCGGCACGGCACCCGAGGCACGGACCGCGCTGGCCAGGGCGATGGAGAACGCCGCACGCCAGGGGGACGCGCGCGGAGATGAGCGCCAGGCGTTGAAGATCCTGGAGGGTGCGCTGAAGCGGGCCGCCGCCGACGATCCGGAACGGGCGGCGGCGGCGGCCTACCGCGACGAGCTGGTCGAGCGCGTCACCGGGTCTGCGCCGCGTCCAGGCGCTGGAGAGCGGCCCTGACCACGTCCGGGTCGTAGGTCGTCCAGAACGGCGGCAGCGAGGCGCGCAGGAAGCCGCCGTAACGGGCGGTGGCGAGGCGCGGGTCGAGGATCGCGACCACGCCCTTGTCCGACATCGACCGCAGCAGGCGGCCGGCGCCCTGGGCGAGCAGCAGGGCCGCGTGCGTCGCCGCGACCGTCAGGAAGCCGTTGCCTCCACGGGAGTTGACGGCTTTCTGGCGTGCGGAGGCCAGCGGGTCGTCCGGGCGCGGGAACGGGATGCGGTCCATGATCACCAGCTGCAGGCTCGGCCCCGGCACGTCCACGCCCTGCCACAGCGACAGCGTGCCGAACAGGCACGTGCGCTCGTCCTCGGCGAACTTCTTCACCAGCAGGCCGGTCGCGTCGTCGCCCTGGCAGAGGATCGGGTACTCGATCTTGTCCCGCAACGCCTCCGCAGCCGCCTTGGCCGCCCGCGTCGAGGAGAACAGCCCCAGCGCGCGACCGCCGGCGGCGTTCACCAGCCCCTCGATCTCGTCGAGGTACTCCTTCGGCAGCCCGTCCCGGCCCGGCTGCGGCAGGTGCCGTGCCACGTAGAGGATGCCGCTCGACCGGTGCTCGAACGGCGAGCCGACGTCGAGACCGCTCCACTTCGGACCGTCGACGTCCCTGACCTCCTTGTCGGTGGCCGCACCCTCGATCTTGCGGACCTGCTCCGACGGCGGCAGCCCCCACTGCCGCGCCATCGCGTCGAACGCGCCACCCAGCGTGAGCGTCGCCGACGTGAGAACCGTGGTGCGCTTGCCGAACAACCGCTCCCGCAACAGCCCGCCGACCCCGAGCGGGGCGACGCGCAACGCCGGCGTCTTCTGGTTGAAGTCGCCCGACACCCACACCACGTCGCGCTCCTCGCCGAACGCGTCGAGGATGCGCACCGCGCAGTCGTGGACCTCCTCCAGCAACGACATCGCGAGCTTGCGGTCCGTGGCGCCGTCCACGTCCTCCTTGCGCTCCGGCCCGAGCGACGACATGCACATGTGCGCCGCGTCCCTGGTCGCCGCCAGCGCACCGGCCAAGGCCCGCGGCAGCTCGTCCAGCCGGCCGGCGGGCAGGTCCTCCAGGATCATCGCGAGCCCGTCGCTCGCCTCCGCCAGCCGGTCGGCGACGTCCTGGTCGATCAGCCGCCCGCAGCGCCGTGCCGCGATCGAGATCGACGCCCCGGTGAGCTCCTCCGTGGCCACCGACGTGACCCGGTCGACCAGGTCGTGCGCCTCGTCGATCACCACCACGTCGTGCTCCGGCAGCACCTGGTAGCCCTCAAGGGCGTCGATGGCGAGCATCGCGTGGTTCGTGACCACGACATCGGCCTTGCCGGCCTGCGCCCGTGCCCGTTCGGCGAAGCAGTCGGACCCGATCGGGCACTTCGACACCCCGAGGCACTCCCTGGCCGTGACGCTCACCTGCCGCCACGCGTGCTCGCTGACACCGGGCACCAGCTCGTCCCGGTCGCCCGTCTCGGTGTCCGACGACCACTCGTGCAGCCGCTTCACCTCACGCCCGAGCTTCGACACGGCGAACGGGTCGAACAGCGCGTCCTCCGGCTCCTCCGGCGCGCCGTTGTGCACCCGGTGCATGCACAGGTAGTTCCGCCGCCCCTTGAGGATGGCGTACGTGGGCTCGCGCCCCAGCTCCTTCTTCAACGCCTTCGCGAGCCGCGGCAGGTCCCGGTCCACCAGCTGCCGCTGCAACGCGATCGTGGCCGTCGACACCACCACGGTCTCGCTCTCGGCGATCGCGTGCCGGATGCTCGGCACCAGGTAGGCGAGCGACTTGCCGGTGCCGGTCCCCGCCTGCACGGCCAGGTGCTCACCGGTGCGGATGGAGCGGTCGACGGCCTCGGCCATCTCCACCTGACCGGGGCGCTCGGCGCCGCCGACGGCGTGGACGGCGGTTTCCAGCAGGCTCAGGGTGGGGGGAACTTCAGGCACGGGGAAGACCGTACCCGCCACCCCCGACACTCCTGCTCCACCCGCATCTGCGAGTACCGCCAACTCAACATCAACAGGCACTTTTCCACTACCGACTGGGTCAGTCGCCGCCTCCGCCGCCGCAACCGCCGCCGCCGCAGCTGCTGCCGCCGTCGCTGCTGCTGCAACTGCTCGACGAGCAACCGCCGCCGCAGCTGCTGCCGCCGTCCGACGACTTGGTCCGCGCACCCACCACGGCCGGGGTGAGCCCGAACAACGCCGCCTGCCCGCCCAGACCGGCCACGGCGACCGCGCGCAGGCGGTAGTGCGGGGTGTGGCGTTCGGTGCTGCGCGCGGACGACACCCGGGCCTCGGCGCGGCGCACGATCCGCATCGCCGCCCGTGTGCGCAGGCGGCCGGGGTCACGGGCACCGAGCACGGCGGCCAGCGCGATCAGGGCCACCGCCGCGGGGAAGTACGCCCAGCCCGGCACGGTCACCGGCACGAACGACAGCACGTCCGGTGCCACGAACGACACGACGCCCGCACCGATCAGGGCGAAGCCCAGCAGGAACAGCCACGGGTACAGGCGCGGGCGCAGGGAACGGCGGGCGCGCAGCAGACCGCGGTCCACCAGGTGGGCGCGCAGGCCTGCGGCCTCCTGGCTCGCGGCCACCGCGGACAGCAGGTCCGGCAGGTAGCGGCCGGAGCGGCGGAGCTCGCCGAGGACGCGGGCCTCCAGCGGGGTGGCGGCGCCGTGGCGGGAGGTGGCCGTGGCGAAGCCTTCACGGGACAGGCGCAGCTGGCCCGCGTCGGCGAGGCGGGCGACGGCGACCTCGGCGGCGCGGCGGGGGCCGCCGGCGAGGCAGGCGAGTTCCTCGGGGGTGGTCTGCACTGGGGGATCTCCGTGAGCAGGGGACGTCACGGAGTTCTCGACGGGCCGGGGCACGGCGTTACGCCGGTCACCGAACGAGATCAAGCGGTCACGTCGGCGAGGACGCGGTCACCCAGGCCGAGTGCCGCCGCGAGGTGGTCCGGCGTCAGCACGACGGCGGCGTCCCGGCGAGCCTCGACCAGGTCCAGGAGCAACGGGCCGAGGTCGGGCCACTGCTCGGCGGCCAGGACGCCGGCGCGGGACTTGCTGACGATCTCACCCGTGCGGATGGTGTGCCACAGGCGCGCGGGACCCAGACCGACCCACAGCACGGCCTCGCGGAACACCGGGATGCGCTGGTCGACGGTCCTCAGCGCGGCACGACCGGCGTCGAGCTGAGGCTTCCAGTACGACACGAGGTTCGCACGGCAGTACGCCGCCACCTCAGCAGCAGTGACCGGGCATGCGGGCCGTGTGCTGCGCACGGTCTGACCGACGGTCCGCAACTGTTGCCACAGTACGGGCGTGACTTCGCCGAAAAGAGGCGTCACCGAAGAAACGGGACGAGAGAGGTCGCCCGCCATCACCACGGAAACGTCCACACCGTCCACGGCGGGCACATCAGCAGCAGCGGCGAGCTCGACGACGACGTCCAGATCGGAGTCGAAGACCACGTCGTCCAGCACGCGCGAGCCGTGAAGATGCGCGCCTGCCACAAGACCGGGCAGGCGCGCATCCAGCAGGTCCAGGTACTCCCCGGGCGTCACCACCCGGTCCACGCTACCGGCGGCGGACGAGGGCCCAGGCGCCCGGCAGCAGACCGGCGGCCAGTGCGACCTTCAGCAGGTCACCGAGCAGGAACGGCAGCACGCCCACCGACAGCGCCTTCACCAAGCCCATGCCGGTCATCGCCATCAGCCACGGCACGCCGACCGCGTAGATCGCGAGGTTGCCCAGCACCATCGTGCCGGCCGTGCGCACCGGCGTGCGGTCACCACCGCGGGCGGCGAGCGCGCCGACCAGGGCACCGGCGAACACGAAGCCCACCACGTAGCCCAGCGACACCGGGACGCCGGACGAACCGCCCTGGAACCACGGCACACCGGCGACACCGGCGATCAGGTACAGCAGCATCGAGATCGCGCCGCGCTGCCAGCCCAGCGCGGCACCGACCAGCAGCGCGGCGAACGTCTGACCGGTCAGCGGCACCGGGCTGCCCGGGATCGGCAGCGCCACCTGCGCGGCGAGACCGGTGAGGGCGGCACCGGCCACCACGAGGGTGAGGTCGCGGGCGAGTGCGCCCGGGACGAAGTCGGCGAGCACGGTGCGACGGGGCGCGAGTGCGAGAGCGGCCACGAGCGTTCCCTCCCAGGCGGAATGGCAAGAGGGCCTGAGATTAACCAGGGGAACTCGAGAACGTCTTTGTCTGGTCTCCACAAAGTGACCGGTCACACATCGAGTGCGACCTTGCCGCCCACGCGTTCGGTGTTGCGCCTGGTCTTGGCCCATCCGTTGTGGCCGCGGGCCAGCCTGACCACCGCGCGCCACGACGTGATGTAGAAGGTGTAGATGTACAACGCGTAACCGAACCCGTACCCGATGGACCTCCAAAAACCCACGGGCTCGCAACGCGCGCGGTACACCGGTCCCCACAGCACGAACGGCAACAGCCCGAACGCGCCGTACACGGTGAACAGGACCCACGCGCCGTCGAAGAACCAGAACACGACCTCCGACGGCGACACGGCGAACCGGTAGGCCATGAGCGCCACCGGGATCGGGTAGATCAGCGTGCCGAGCAGCTGCATCCACGGCTGGGCGAGGTAGTACGTCATCTCGGCAGCGCCCAGCGTGGTCAGGTGGTCGGAGTCCCAGATGCGCCGCAGGTAGCGCGTGCACTGCATCGTCCCCTGACCCCACCGGGTGCGCTGGGCGAGGAACCGGCGCAACGAGTACAGCGCCTCCTGGTTCACGTGCGTGTCGAGCGTGAACCCGGTGTGCCAGCCCTCGGTCAGCAGGTGCACGCCGAGCTCGAAGTCCTCCAGCAGCGACCCGCGCCACGGGCTGCCCGCCGGTCCGGCGATCGAGTCCAAAGCGGACAGTCGCGTGGCCTGTCCGTTGCCGCCCATGGAGATCGTGCCGGTCGCGCCGCGCGAGAGCTGGATCGCCGCGATGGCCGTGCGGAACTCCAGGTCCTGCATGCGCACCAGCCCGGCGCCGAACGCGCGCCGCCACCGCGACACCCCCGGCTGGCGCTGGCCCGCGTTGATCATCCGCACGTCCACCTGCACCGCGCCGATCCGCGGGTTGCCGAAGAGGTGCTGGGCCGCGCACACCTCCAGGAAGTTCGGTGCCGGCCGGCCGTCCGCGTCGACCACGACGATGATCGCGCTCTCGGTGTCCGCGCGCCGGCCCATCCACAGCTTCACCGTGCGGTAGGCGTCGTTCAACGCGTTGCCCTTGCCGGTGCGCGCGTACGGGCGTTGGCGTTGCACGAGATGGATGTTCGGGTCGCGAACGCCACCGTTGCGCTTCAACGCGCGCACGACTCCCGCGGTGCGGTCGTCGGAGTCGTCGTCGATGACCCACACGTGCGCGATGGGGAACGTCCCGCGCAGATAGCGGATCGTGTCACCGATGACGGCCTCTTCGTCACGGCACGGCACGAAGAAGTGCCACTCCAACGACGACGGCTCACCGACGGGCGCGGGCTTGCGCCGCAGGTACGGCACCACGATCACGAACACGTACGTCACGAAGGCGACGCTCATGGTCAGGGCGAGCGCCTGCGTGAACCCGAGGACGAGGTCGAGGCTCACTTCCGCGTCGCCAGCCACACGAACGCGACGAGTGCCGCCGCGCCACCGAACACGCTCACCATCGACCCCAGCAGCGTGTGCCCCCAGTAGTAGCCGGTGTCCACGCCCAGCCAGTCCACCAGCCCCACCAGCGTGAGCACCCGGAACTGGTTGACCACCACGACCGCCAGCGCGGCCACGCCCAGCGCGACCAGCACGCGCGACTGGACCCGCGGCCGCAGCGCGATCATCACCGCGCCCACGACCACCAGCGGCAGCACCAGGAACGCTGACGTGCACTCGGGCGTCATGCGCAGGCCCAGCGGCGTGTCCGAGCCCAGTCCGAAGTAGACGGTCTGGCGGTCGGCGACGACCTCCACGCCGTAGGAGCTGATGGCGCTCAGCACCGCACCGGACAGCGAGATCTCCACCGTGCGGTAGAGGCGGTGCGCGAACACGAGTCCGGCGGCGAGTGCGAGCAGGACGACCACCGTCACCCGGCTCGGGAATGCGGCGCGGCGCAGGGCAAGCGTCACCCGAGAATCCTTTCCACCGATGAGGGAGCGCCCAGACGGGCTACTTGACCTTCCATCGGTTGACGGAACGTCAGCCCTCATCCCCGGATCGAGTGATGCCGTGACCGGAAATTGATCAAAAGTCCCACGATCCGTGGCACCGACTGGGCGAGTCGAGTGATCATGTCGCCCGATACGGGGAGTAACCCTCAGTTCCCCCGGAATAACGCCGATGCCGGTAACTGCCCCCGGAAAGCGTGAACCAGCTTGGTTCGAACGCGCCCTGGGGCCGGAGGAATGACGGAGGGAGTTTCATGCGTTTCCGACTGACGGGACTGGCCGGAGTTGCTGCCATCGCAGCACTTCTGGCCGGTGCCGCACCCGCTTCGGCCGCTCCGGGGGACGCCTCGGCCCACGGCGCGAAGCTCACCGTGACCCTGCTCGGCAGCCCGGCGGTCAACGCCGAGCCGTTCGCCGCCGCCAGCGCGAACGGGCCGACGCAGAACACGTTCCTGGGCGTCGACCTCACCGGCATCCTCAAGACCGGTGTGATCAACACTTCCGCGTCGCGCGACGAGAGGTCCGGCGGCGTGTCCTCGCGGGCGAGCACCGCGGACGTCCGGGTCGACCTGCTGTCCGGGGTCACCGGCAAGGTCTCCGCCGAGCTGGTGGAGGCGGAGTGCGCGGCCACCCAGAAGGGCCTGGCCGGCAAGGCGAAGCTCACGGGCGTCGACCTGGGCGAGCTCGGCCAGGTCAACGCCGACCCGGCGCCGAACACCGTGCTCGACGTCGCGCTCGCCGGGGTCAAGGTCGCCGAGGTGGTCTTCAACGAGCAGCTGAAGAACGCCGACGGCAGCCTCACGGTCAACGCGATCCACATCAGGCTGCTGCAGGGCGTGCTCGGCTCGATCGGCACCGGTGACGTGGTCATCTCGTCCGCCACCTGCGGCCCCGCCGGCCTGCCCATCCCGATGGCGTCGGGCGCCGGCCTGTGGATCGGCCTCGGCCTGCTCGGTGTCGTCGCCGTCCCGGTCGCGTTCGTGGCGCTGCGCAGGCGCGCGTCGCTCACCGCGGTCTAGGAGAGCGGCCGATGTACAAGGTCCCCGGAACCGGCGTGGGCGTCGGCACGGGTGTCGGTGCCCTCGCGGTCACCGGCGCGGACGTGACGTGGTGGATCGCCGCGGGAGTCGTGCTGCTCGTCGCGGGCGCGTTCCTCCTGCGCTCGGCGCGCAGGAAGCGGCGCGCGGTCCCCGTCCCGGCCACAACCAGACCGAATCGAGCGGGCTGATCACCGGTCCGCCCGGGGATGCCCCCGCACCCGGGCGGACCGGCCCGCCTCCCCCGAGAGGACAACGGTGTGAGCAAGGAAGTTCTGCTGGTCGCGGGCACCCGCCCGGAAGCCGTGAAGATCGCCCCCGTCGCGATCGCGTTGAGGGGGCACCCCGGCCTCCACCCCACGATCGTCCACAGCGGACAGCACTCCGGCATGGTCGAGCAGGCCCTCAGCGCGTTCGACCTCGTCCCCGACCTGCGCCTGGACGTGCCCAGGACCAGCGGCACCCAGGCCGAGCTGGTCTCCCGGCTGCTGCCCGAGTTCGACGCCGTGCTGGCCGGCCGCGACCCGGCGGTCACGCTGGTGCAGGGCGACACGACCACCGCCCTCGCCGCGGCACTCGCCTCGTACTGGCGCGGCATCCCCGTGGCGCACCTGGAGGCCGGTCTGCGCACCGGCGACCTGTACGGCCCGTTCCCCGAGGAGGGGAACCGGCAGATGATCTCCCGCGTCACCTCGCTGCACCTGGCGCCGACCGACGACGCGGCCAACGCCCTCCACGCGGAGTCCTTGCCGGACAGCCACGTCGTGGTCACCGGCAACACGGTCGTGGACGCCGTGCAGCGGGTCGCCGCCCTCGACCTCCCTGCCCGCAGCGCCGACCTCGCCGCTCTGGAACGCGGTCTGGACGCCACCGGCGGCCGGCTGCTGCTGCTCACCGTGCACCGGCGCGAGTCGTGGGGCCGGCCGTTGATGCGCGTGCTCAACGCCGTGCGGTCCCTCGCCGACCGCCACCCCGACCTGCACGTGCTGGTCCCCGCGCACCCGAACCCCGGTGTGCGCGAACAGGTCGTCTCCCTGCTCGGCGGGCACGAGCGGGTCGTCATCACCGACCCGCTCGACTACCCGGACCTGGTGCGGGTGCTCAAGCGCGCCGCACTGGTGCTCACCGACTCCGGCGGACTCCAGGAGGAGGCGCCGTCGTTCGGCGTGCCCGTGCTGGTGCTGCGCGAGACGACCGAACGCGTGCTGGCCGTCGACGCCGGGTGCGCCTGGCTCGTCGGCACCGACACCACCCGCATCCTCGCCGAGGCGGGCTGGGTGCTCGGCTCCCGGTTGCGGCTCCCCCCGGGGCGCAACCCCTTCGGCGACGGGCGTGCCGCCGTCCGGGTCTGCGCGGCGATCGAGCGGCTGGCCGGCCTGCCGACCGCACTGCCGCGCCGGGAGCCGTTCGCCACCCTCGCGGGCGTGTATTAGCAGCTCGTGCGTCACCAGGTCGGTTGGTCCGGCTTCCACGAACGGGTGATGTACGGGGCGAACCGTCGGCTCAGCCGCGCGACGCGGAGAGGATCGGGGTCAGGAACCGAACATGACCGAGCCCGAGGGGACCGAAGTGCGCAAGAGTGTGATCGCCGGTGTCGTGGTCGCGTTGACCTTCGCCACGGCCGCGCCCGCGCTGGCGGCGAACCCGCCCGGCCGCGCGTCGTCCGGGTCCGCGGACTTCGCGCAGCAGGGCGGCCAGACGGTCGTGGTCGGCCCGCTCGCCGTGTGCGACGTGAACCCGGAGCAGGCGGGCACGGTCACCGGGGCGAGCCCCGCGGTGAGCGGGACCGGGCTCAAGATCGGTGCGACGTCCTCCACCTGCACGACCACCGTGGTCAACGAGGCGGAGTTCACCACCACGACGACGTCGACGGCCAAGGGCACCGCCTTCGAGCTGTCGGCGCTGATGGCGCAGAAGGGCCCGCGGCTCAAGATCGCCGAGTGGACGATCACCTGCTCCGCCGACGCGGAGGGCACGCAGGCGGCCTGGGGGCTCAAGGGCCTGTCCGGCTGGCCGGGGCTGCCCGCGCAGATCCCCGCCGGGTACGTCCACGACGTCAAGTCCAGCACCGGAACCGTGCTGGCCAAGGCGAAGTTCACCGACACCGCGTTCCCGGAGCCGAACGACGGCAGCCTCAGCACGACCCTGCTGCGGATCACGTTCGAGCCGTCGTCCGGCTACACGGGCAGCATCACCCTCGGCACGGCGGCCTGCTCGCCCACCCCGTAGCGGTCGGGGCAGCTCAGGACACCACGACACCCGCGGCGCGCAGCTCGTCCAGAGCGGCGTCGCGGGTGTTCTGCGCCACGGCCGCGGTCAGCCCGGCCAGCACCGTCGTGCGGAACCCGTTGCGATGCGCGTCGAGCGCCGTGGCCCGCACGCAGTGGTCCGTCGCGATGCCCACGACGTCCACCTCGGTCACGCCCTTGGCGGTGAGCCAGCCCGCGAGGTCGTTCTCCGCCTCGAACCCGGAGTACGCCGCGGCGAACCGGCCCTTCGAGAACACCTGCTCGATCCCGGCGACGTCGAGCTCGGGGTGGAACGACGCACCGGCCGTGCCGGCCACGCAGTGCACCGGCCAGCTGTCGACGAAGTCCGGCGTCTCGCTGAAGTGCTCACCGGGGTCCACGTGGTAGTCGCGGGTCGCCACGACGTGGTCGTAGGACGAGGCCGCGATGTGCCGCGAGATGGCCTCCGCCACGGCCGCGCCACCGGCGACCGCGAGGGACCCGCCCTCGCAGAAGTCGTTCTGCACGTCGACGACGATCAGTGCCTTGGTCACTTCGACTCCTCCAGGTAGACCGTCGGGATCGCGGGCTCGCCGCGCGAGAGCTTCAGGCCCTCCCACGGCACGCTGACCAGCGCGGCCCGCAGGCGTTCGCGGTTCTGCTCCAGCCCGGGGACGCCGTCGGCGAGCTTGCCCGCCCGCATCAGCGGGACCTGCACGAGCCGGTCGTGCGGGCCCAGCTCGGGTTCCGCGGAGGCCTGGAACACGACCTCCTCCAGCGCCGTGCCGGTGTCCTTGTGCCGGCGCAGCGCCTTCTTCCAGCCGCCGCGCGACTGCTTCGACGTGCTGCGCTTCTCCACGTGCCGCCCGTCGACCTCGACGAGCTTGTAGACCATGCCCGCGGTCGGCGCGCCGGACCCGGTCACGACCGAGGTGCCCACGCCGTAGGCGTCCACGGGCTCCGCGCGCAGGGCGGCGATGGCGTACTCGTCGAGGTCGCTGGACACGACGATCCGGGTGTTCTTCGCGCCCAGCGCGTCGAGCTGGTCGCGCGCCTGCCTGGCCATCACGCCGAGGTCACCGGAGTCGATCCGGATCGCGCCCAGCTCGGGGCCCGCGACGGCCACGGCCGTCTTGATGCCCTCGGTGATGTCGTAGGTGTCGACCAGCAGCGTCGTGCCGACGCCCAGCGCCTCGACCTGGCTGCGGAACGCCTCTTCCTCGGTGTCGTGCAGCAACGTGAACGCGTGCGCGCACGTGCCGGCCGTCGGGATGCCGTGCCTGCGGCCCGCCTCCAGGTTGGAGGTCGCGTGGAAGCCCGCCAGGTAGGCCGCGCGGGCACACGCCACGGCGGCTTCCTCGTGCGTGCGGCGGGAGCCCATCTCGATCATGTGCCGGCCGTTCGCGGCGGTGACCATGCGGGCGGCGGCCGAGGCGATCGCGCTGTCGTGGTTGAGGATCGACAGCGCCAGCGTCTCCAGCACCACGCCCTCGGCGAACGAGGCGCGCACGGTCAGCACCGGGGAGCCGGGGAAGTAGAGCTCGCCCTCCGGGTAGCCGTCGACCTCACCGGAGAACCGGTAGTTCGCGAGCCACTCCAGCGTGGCGTCGTCGACCACGGCGTTGCGGCGCAGCTGGTCGATCTCCTCCTCGCCGAAGCGGAAGTCCTCGATGGCGTCGAGCAGCCGGTTCACCCCCGCGACCACGCCGTAGCGGCGGCCGTCCGGGAGCCTGCGCGCGAACACCTCGAACACGCACGGACGGTCACCGGTGCCGTCACGCAGCGCGGCCGCGAGCATCGTCAGCTCGTAGTGGTCGGTCAGCAAGGCCGTGGAGTTCATGGTCACCCACCCTAAGGTCGCATCCGGTTTAGCCGCATGCCGTCTCCGCGACTGCGGCGAACATGACACCATTGGCGGTATGACCACGCCCGTCGAACAGGAACGGACGCATGCCGAGCCCATTGGCGCGGAGATCGCAGCCGAGGACCGGCCATGGCAGACCGTGGTCTGGAACGACCCGGTCAACCTCATGTCGTACGTGACGTACGTCTTCCAGAAGCTGTTCGGGTTCAGCAGGGACAAAGCGACCAAGCTGATGCTCGACGTGCACCACAAGGGCAAGGCGATCGTGACATCGGGCACCAAGGACAAGGTGGAGGCCGACGTGGCGAAGCTCCACGCGGCAGGGCTCTGGGCGACCATGCAGCGGGCCTCGTGAAGCGGTGGATCCGCGACGGTGACGTCGTCGTCGGCAGGCTCGACCGCCAGGAGGCGGCGGTCGTGCGGGGTCTGGTCAGCCAGATCCAGGACATGCTGATGGCCCGCGCCGAGGAAGCGCCCCAGGACGAGCTCGCCGAGCTGACCGGGATCAGGACCGGACCCTCGCAGGCACCCGACGACCCGATCCTGGGCCGGTTGCTGCCGGACTTCCACCGGCTCGACGACGACGCGCCCGACCCCGCGGAGGTGGACTCCGCGGCGGCTCTGCGGTCGTTGCACGAGCCGGAGCTGCTGGACCAGAAGACCGGTGCCGCCGAGACCGTGCTGCGGACCTGCTCTCCCGACGGCGGGGAGATCAGGCTGACGATCGGTGAGGCGGAGGCCTGGCTCGCGTCGCTCAACGACGTGCGTCTGGCCCTCGGGACGGCGCTGGACGTCCAGGAGGACATGCCGGACGAGCTGCCCCCGGAGGACCCGCGCTCGCCGCACCTGGGCGTCTACCACTGGCTCACCTGGGTGCAGGAGACGCTGGTCGAGGCGATGCTGGCGTGATCCCCGGCGTGCTGGTCGGGCACCACCACCGCGTCGAACCCGGCTGGAACACCGGCACGACGGTCGTGCTGGTGCCCGCCGGCGCGGTGGGCGCGGTCGACGGCCGCGGCGGCGCCCCCGGCACCCGCGAGACCGACCTGCTGGACCCGGCGAACCTGGTGCAGCAGGTGCACGCGATCTGCCTGTCCGGCGGGTCGGCGTACGGGCTCGCGGCGGCGGACGGCGTGATGCGCTGGCTCTCCGAACGCTCGATCGGCTTCCAGGTCGGCGCGCAGCCGCACCACGTGGTGCCGATCGTGCCCGGTGCGGTGATCTTCGACCTGCCGATGTCCGAGTGGGGCAACCGGCCGGACGCCTCGTTCGGCTACGAAGCCTGTGCCGCTGCCGCCGCGGAGTTCGCCCTGGGCTGCGTCGGCGCGGGTGCCGGTGCGCGGGTCGGGTCGCTCAAGGGCGGCATCGGCGCGTTCACCGGCCGGGTCGGTGACCACCACATCGGGGCGCTCGCCGTGGTCAACGCGGCCGGTGAGGTCGTGGACCGCGCGACGGGCCTGCCGTGGCTGCCGTCACTCGGCACGTCACCGGTGGTGCTGCCGCAGCGCAAACCGGACGGGCTGAACACCACGATCGGCGTGGTCGCCGTCGACGCGGAACTGTCCAAAGCGGAGTGCCAGCGCCTCGCGATGGCCGCCCAGGACGGGCTCGCGCGGGCGGTGCGCCCCGCGCACTCCATGTTCGACGGTGACACGGTGTTCGCACTGGCCACCGGCGCCCGCCCGCTCGCGGAACCGCGCGCGTTCGCCTTGGACGCGCTCTGCACGGCCGCCGCGGACGCGTTCGCCGAGGCCGTGGTGTCCGGTGCGCGCGAGGCGACGACCGCGAACGGCGTGCAGGCGTTCCGCGACCTCTGAGTGGGTAACCCGCCGGCATGGCCGATGTGATCGATCAGGCAGCCGGTGTCGTGTCCGAGCTCGTACCGCCCTCCGTGGCGGGCCGCGAGGTGCCCGGGAGGGAGCTGGTGGCGGTCGCGCCCGCCGGGCTCTTCGTGGCGTCCTTCCTGGTCCCGCCGGGGTTCGGGAAGGTGCTGATGAAGCTGGGCGTGCTCACCACCCCGCTCGCCGCGTGGGCGGAGCTGGCCGCGTGGCGCACCCTGGACCAGGGGCAGCGGCGGCGCGGTGTGGCGTTGCTGGCGCTCTACCTCGTGGTGGTGCTCAGCCGGCGGCGGTGACCGTCCCGGAGCCCGCATCTGCGCAGGCAAGGCCAGGTGCGGGAGGTGTTATCTCGCATACCGAGACAACTTCCGCCAGCCCGTAGGATTGACTGCGTGCTGGTGATTCGCCGTGACCTGGTGGACGCGATGGTGGCCCACGCCCGCCGTGACCACCCCGACGAGGCGTGCGGGGTGATCGCCGGGCCCGCGGGCTCGGACCGCCCCGAGCGCTTCATCGAGATGGAGAACGCCGAGAGGTCGCCCACCTTCTACCGGTTCGACGCGGGTGAGCAGCTCAAGGTGTGGCGGGAGATGGACGCCAACGACGAGGTGCCGGTGGTCGTCTACCACTCGCACACCGCCACCGAGGCGTACCCGTCCCGCACCGACATCTCGTTCGCGGGCGAGCCGGAGGCGCACTACGTGCTGGTCTCCACGCGTGACCCGATCGAGCACGAGCTGCGGTCGTACCGCATCGTCGACGGCGTCGTGACCGAGGAACCGGTCAAGATCATCGAATCCTGAAGTTTCTCCCGGAGGTAGAACCACCATGGCCGTCACCGTGTCGATCCCGACCATCCTGCGCACCCACACCGGGGGCGAGAAGTCGGTGTCCGCCACCGGCGCGACGCTCGCCGAGGTCATCGACGACCTGGAGAACAACCACGGCGGCCTCAAGGCCCGCCTGGTCAAGGAGGGTGCGCTGCACCGCTTCGTCAACGTCTACGTCAACGACGAGGACGTGCGCTTCGCCGGTGGCCTCGACGCCGCGGTGAAGGACGGCGACAACGTCACCATCCTCCCGGCCGTCGCGGGCGGCTGAGCCACACCATGGCGCGCTACGACTCGCTGCTGGACGCGCTCGGCGGGACCCCGCTGGTGGGCCTGCCGAGGCTGTCCCCGTCGGAGAACGTGCGCATCTGGGCGAAGCTCGAGGACCGCAACCCGACCGGCTCGATCAAGGACCGGCCCGCGCTGGCCATGATCGAGGCGGCGGAGCGGGACGGCGTGCTGCGCCCCGGTGCCACGATCCTGGAGCCGACCTCGGGCAACACCGGCATCGCGCTGGCCATGGCCGCGAAGCTCAAGGGCTACGGCCTGGTGTGCGTGATGCCGGAGAACACCTCGACCGAACGCCGCCAGCTGCTGCAGGCCTACGGCGCGCGGATCGTGTTCTCCCCGGCGGCCGGCGGGTCGAACCAGGCCGTCGCCACGGCCAAGGAGCTCGCCAAGCAGAACCCGGACTGGGTGATGCTCTACCAGTACGGCAACCCGGCCAACGCCGACGCGCACTTCCGCGGCACCGGGCCGGAGATCCTCGCCGACCTGCCGGAGATCACGCACTTCGTGGCCGGCCTGGGCACGACGGGCACGCTCGTCGGTGTCGGGCGGTACCTGCGCGAGGCCAAGCCGGACGTGCAGGTCATCGCCGCGGAACCGCGCTACGGCGAGCTGGTGTACGGCTTGCGCAACCTCGACGAGGGCTTCGTTCCGGAGCTGTACGACGAGTCGGTGCTGACCGGGCGGTACTCGGTCGGCTCCTACGACGCGTTGCGCCGCACCCGGCAGCTGCTGGAGTCCGAGGGCATCTTCGCGGGCATCTCGACCGGTGCGATCCTGCACGCCGCGCTGGCCGTGGCGCAGAAGGCCGAGGTCGCAGGCAAGTCCGCCGAGATCGTGTTCATCGTCTGCGACGCCGGCTGGAAGTACCTGTCCACGGGCGCGTACTCGGGCACCCTGGACGAGGCGGCGGCGCGGCTCGACGGGCACCTCTGGGCCTGACCGGTTGTGCGGTGACCACTCCGGTCACCGCACCTCAGCCCGCGAACGCGACTCCCGGCAGTCCGGCGCCGATCCCGGGCAGCACGAGCACGGACCCGTTGAGCTGCCGCTGCACCAACGTCTCGTCGGACAGCCCGACGCGGGCCGAGGTGACGTAGAGGTCGGTGAAGTCGCTGCCGCCGAAGCAGCACGCCGTCGGCTGGTCCACCGGCAGCGCCACCTCCCGGTCCAGCTCGCCGCCCGGGGTGTAGCGGCGCACCGCGTGACCACCCCACAGCGCGACCCACACGCACCCGTCGGCGTCCACCGTCAGCCCGTCCGGTGAGCCGTCGGTGCCGCCGACGTGGGCGAGCGGGCGGCGGTTCGAGACCGTGCCCGCGGCGTTGTCGAAGTCGAACACGTCGATGCGGCGGGTGGGCGTGTCGATGAAGTACATGAGCGTGCCGTCCGGGCTCCAGCCCACGCCGTTGCTCGTGTTGACCTCGCTGACCACGACCTTCGCCGCGCCGTCACCGGAGACCCGCGCGAGCCAGCCCTCGTTCGCCGCCTGGTCGTAGCGCATCGTCCCGGCCCACAGCCGGCCGGACGGGTCGACGCCCGCGTCGTTGCCGCGCACCCCGTCGCGCGCCCAGTAGACGAGCCAGCTCTTGGTGCCGTCGCGGTCGACCAGCGCGATGCCGTCGCGCAGGTTGCAGACGAGGCCGCCCTGCGCACGCGGCTTCGCGGCGCCCACGTGCTGGGGGAGCGCGAGCACCGCGTCGTCGTCACGCGCCGGCGCGTACCGGTGCACCTCGGACGCCAGGATGTCCACCCACAGCAGGGTGGAGCTGCTGTGGTCCCAGGTCGGCCCCTCGCCGAGCTGGGCCGATACGCGCACCGCTACCTCGATCGACACCCGACCACCTTAGGTGCACGTAGGCTGGACACGTGGACCGCACTGCGCTCGCGAAACGGGTCATACCGCCGCACCCCGTGCTGTCGCTGCTGGTGGTGGCCGGGTTCGTCGGCTTCCTCTACGTCGTCGAGGCCTTCGACGTCGCCACCGGTGGCTCGCTGGAGGACGACGGCGTGCGGCCGCGCGACTTCAGCCAGTGGGACAACCTGGCGTGGATGCCGCTGATCCACGGCGACTGGAGCCACCTCACCGGCAACGCGGTTCCGTTGCTGCTGCTGGGGTTCCTGGCCTCCTCCGGTGGGTTGAAGCAGTTCTTCCAGGTCACCGCGGTCATCTGGTTGACGAGCACGCTCGGCGTCTGGGTGTTCGGCAGCGAGGGCAGCCACATCGGCGCGTCCGGGCTCGTGTTCGGCTTCCTCACCTTCCTGCTGGTGCGCGGTGTCTTCGCGCGGTCGTGGCTGCAGCTCGTGATCGCCGTCGGCGTGTTCGCCCTGTACGGCGCGGCGCTGTGGGGTGTGCTGCCGGGCCAGCCGGGCGTGTCGTGGGAAGGCCACCTGTTCGGCGCAATGGGTGGAGTCCTGGCCGCGTGGGGTGTTTCTCGCGACAACCGCAGGGCGGCCGCACCGGCTACATTCACGGCGTGACGATCGGGATCATGGACTCGGGCGTCGGCGGCCTGACGGTCGCCAGAGCCGTCGTGGAACAGCTGCCCGGCGAGTCGATCCACTACATCGGTGACACCGCGAACGGTCCCTACGGGCCGCTGCCCATCGCGCAGGCCCGCAAGCACGCCCTGGAGGTGTGCGACCGGCTGGTCGACGAGGGCGCCAAGATGCTCGTGATCGCCTGCAACACCGCCTCCGCCGCCTGCTTCCGCGATGCGCGGGAACGCTACGACGTGCCGGTGGTCGAGGTGATCCTGCCCGCGGTGCGCCGCGCGGTGCGGTCGACGCGGTCCGGCCGGGTCGGTGTGATCGCCACGGTCGGCACGATCAACTCGCACGCCTACCAGGACTCCTTCCAGGCCGCGCGGGACGTCACCGTCACGGCGGCGGCCTGCCCGCGGTTCGTCGACTTCGTGGAACGCGGCGTCACCTCCGGCCGGCAGGTGCTGGGTCTCGCCCAGGCCTACCTGGAACCGTTGCAGCGCGCCGAGGTCGACACCGTGGTGCTGGGGTGCACCCACTACCCGCTGCTGACCGGCGTGATCCAGATCGTCATGGGCGAGCACGTGACGCTGGTGTCCAGCGCCGAGGAGACCGTGAAGGACGTGGTGCGGCTGCTGACCGAACGCGACGACTTCGCCGCCGACCCGCCCGTGCACCGGGTGACGTGCACCGGTCCGCCGGAGCGCTTCGCCAAGCTGGCCGCCAGGTTCCTGCCGACGTTCGAACAGTGGGGGTAACGGTGCTGTTGACCGTGCTGGGCTGCTCCGGCAGCATTCCGGGACCTGGCGCGGCGGCGTCGGGGTACCTGCTGGAGGCGGACGGCTTCACGCTGGTGCTGGAGCTCGGCAACGGCGTGCTGGGGCGGTTCCAGCAGGAGCGCCCGCTGTTCTCGATGGACGCGCTGGTGCTGTCGCACCTGCACCCCGACCACTGCATCGACGTGTCGTCGCTGTACGTGGCGCGCAAGTACCACCCCAGCCCGCCGTCCGCCGTCCTGCCGGTCTACGCGCCTTCCCAGGCCCACGCGCGGTTCGCCGCCGCCTACGCGCCTTCCGAGGAGGAACGCGCGTCGCTGGACCTCACGGACGTCTTCGAGTTCCACCCGCTGGGCTCCACCGTCCACATCGGACCGTTCACCGTGGAGTCCGCTGTGGTCGCGCATCCTTGCGAGGCGTACGGGTTCCGGATCTCCTGCGGTGGCGCGACACTGGCCTACACCGGTGACAGCGGGCCGTGCGCGGCGCTGGACGCGCTGGCCGACGGGGTGGACGTGCTGCTCGCGGAGGCCAGCTGGACGCACGCGCCCGACCGGGTCGCGGACCTGCACCTGTCCGGGCTCGAAGCGGGACAGCTGGCCGCGCGGGCCGGCGCGGGACGGTTGCTGGTGACGCACGTTCCGCCGTGGACGTCGCGGGACGACGTGTTCGCGGAGGCCAGGTCGGCCTTCGCCGGGCCGAGCGAACTGGTCGTAGAGGGCGGCCGGTACGAAGTGGGGGAGATGGCGTGATCGAGCTGGAACGGGTGGGCGAGCACGAGTTCGTCGCGACGAACGACCGCGGCGCGTCGGTGCGGATCGGGCGCAAGGGGCAGGAGGGCTCGTTCAGCCCGGTGGAGCTGCTCGTCGCGGCCGCCGCGGGCTGCGCGCTGGTGACGTCGGAGACGCTGATCCTGCGCCGCACCGGCGGTGAGGAGCTGTCGGCGGTCGCGGACGCCGTCCAGTCCGAGAGCGGCAACGAGGTCGTGTCGATCCCGGTGGCGCTGTCCTACGACCTGTCCGCGGTGGACGACCCGGAGGCCCTGGAGGTCGTCGTGCGGCGTGCCGTGGAGCAGTTCTGCACGGTCACCCGCACGCTGAAGCAGTCCGCGACCGCGCCGCTTCAGCTCCCGACGCCGCTCCAGACGGCCTCCGACCCGCTGTGACCGGCCCTGACCGTCTGCACCACGGTTCCGGCCGCGAGCACGACGACCAGCACCGACACGACGACTGAGACCACCCGCCACGTCCTCGTGGTGGGTGCCTCCGCCTCGCGTTCCCGGTCGGCGAGGCGCCCGGCGACCAGCAGCGCGATCACCGCGACGCCGAAGCCGAGCGCGACGGGCAGCAGCAGGTCGCCCAGGTCCGCGTGCGCCTGGATGACCGGGTTCGCCGCACCGGTGGCGCGTTCGAGTGCGGCCTGGAGGTCCTCGCCCGCCTGCTTCGCGACCGGCACGGCGGCGACACCGGCCAGGGTGACCCCGAGAACGGGCCAGGCGTACCTGCGCCGCCAGGCCGGGACCAGTGCGATCGCGATCGAGCCGAGCGCCGCCAGGGGCAGCAGCACGACCACGGCGTGCACGAGCAACGGGTGGATCGGAATACCGTCGATCGTCAGCATGTCTCTCCCTACGCCAGTGCGCCCCGCGGGGTTCATTAGGGTATGGGCCGTGGTGCGAAGCGACGGCCGAAACGACGACGTGTTGCGTGACATCCGGATCACGCGTGGATATCAGACCTGGCCGGCCGGCTCGGTCCTGATCGAGTTCGGGAACACCCGCGTGCTGTGCGCCGCGAGTGTCACCGAAGGCGTTCCCCGCTGGCGGTCGGGCTCGGGTCTCGGCTGGGTGACCGCCGAGTACGCGATGCTCCCGTCCGCCACGCACTCCCGCAGCGACCGGGAGTCCGTGAAGGGCCGCATCGGCGGGCGCACGCACGAGATCTCCCGGCTGATCGGCCGCTCGTTGCGCGCGTGCATCGACCTGGCGGCGCTGGGCGAGAACACCATCGTCATCGACTGCGACGTGATCCAGGCCGACGGCGGCACCCGCACGGCGGCGATCACCGGCGCCTACGTGGCGCTGGCCGACGCGGTGACGTACCTGGGCGCGGCCGGTCGCCTGGCCGACCCGTCGCCGCTGTCGTGCGCGGTGTCCGCGGTGTCGGTGGGCGTGGTCGACGGCCGCGTGCGCCTGGACCTGCCCTACGAGGAGGACTCGCGCGCCGAGGTCGACATGAACGTCGTCGCCACCGACGCGGGCACGCTGATCGAGGTGCAGGGCACCGGTGAGGGCGCCACGTTCGCCCGGTCCACCCTGGACCGCATGCTGGACGTGGCCCTGGAGGGCTGCGCGCAGCTCAACCGCCTGCAGGCCGAGGCCCTGTCCGCCCCGTACCCCGGCGTGCTGCCCGAGCCGAAGTCCGGTGGTCGCCGGTGAAGCTCCTGCTCGCCTCCCGCAACGCCAAGAAGCTCCGCGAGCTGCAGCGCATCGTCGTGGCCGAGGAGCTGTCGGGCATCGAGGTGCTGTCGCTCGCGGACGTGCCGGAGTTCCCCGAGGCACCGGAGACCGCGCCGGACTTCGAGGGCAACGCGCTGGCCAAGGCCCGTGACGCCGCCGCGGCCACCGGTCTGGTGTCCGTGGCCGACGACTCCGGCCTGGCCGTCGACGAGCTGAACGGCATGCCCGGCGTGCTGTCCGCGCGCTGGTCCGGCCGCCACGGCGACGACGACGCGAACCTCGACCTGCTCCTGGGCCAGCTCGGCGACGTGCCGGACGAACGCCGTGGCGCGGCGTTCGTGTCGGTGGTCGCGCTGGTCGTGCCCGGCGGCGAGGAGGTCGTGGTCCGCGGCGAGTGGCGGGGTTCCCTGCTGCGCGAGCGGCGCGGGACGAACGGCTTCGGCTACGACCCGATCTTCCTGCCCGAGGGCTACATGGTCACCTCGGCGGAGCTGAGCGCCGAGGAGAAGGACGCCCAGTCCCACCGGGGCAGGGCGCTGAAGCTGCTGGTCCCGCACCTGCGCAAGCTGCGTTAGGCCGTGACGGCGTGTGCGTGCGAGGCGACCGACACCACGCACACGCCGGCCGCGATGAGCGCCATGCCGCCGAGCATGGCGAGGTTCAGCGGGTCGGAGAACAGCACGCGGCTGGTGAGGGTGACCAGCGCGATGCCCGCGCCCGCCCAGATCGCGTACGTGATGGCGACCGGCAGCCCCATCCGGATCACCACCGACTCCAGGTAGAGAGCGGTGAGGAACCCGGCGCCGAGACCGACGACGGGCCACGGTTTCGTGAAACCGTCGGAGTACTTCAGACAAAGGGTCGCGAAAACTTCCGCTGCCACGGCGATGGTGAGCAGCACCCACTTGAGCATTGAATTTTCCCAGCACGAAATGCACGCAGCGCCAGGCATGCGTGTTTGCTTGCGAACGGTGGACTGAGGGCAGAACGCCCTGGTCAACCGCCGCGCGTGGGGAAGTGGACGCGCAAGACGAAATCAGACGGGATGTCGGGGCCGCGAGGTGCCGTCAAGCGACACACGGTGTATCACCCTCACCGGAACAGGGGCGGCAGTTGTTGCACGCCCTCACCTCGACCATACCCGAAGAAGGGGCCGCCGCCGCAAGTCCTGCGGCGGCGGTGTCACATTTCCAGGTGATTTTTCAGGCCGGGAGCTCGCGCAGAAGCTTCGCGACGTGACCGGTGGCGCGCACGTTGTACATGGCCTTCACGACCTTGCCGTCCGGGCCGACGAGGAACGTGGAGCGGATGACGCCCTGCACGGTGCGCCCGTAGTTCTGCTTCTCGCCGAACGCGCCCCACTCGGTGAGGACGGTCTTCTCGGTGTCACCGAGCAGCGGGAAGGTGAGGCCCTCCGCGTCGCGGAACTTCGCGAGCTTCTCCTGCTTGTCCGGCGAGATGCCGACGACGGCGTAGCCCAGGTCGTTCAGCTGGGCGAGGCTGTCGCGGAAGTCGCAGGCCTGCTTGGTGCAGCCCGGGGTGCTCGCGGCCGGGTAGAAGTACACGACCACTGACCTGCCGAGGTAGTCGGACAGCGACACCGGCTTGCCGTCGCTGTCGGGCAGCGTGAAGGCGGGTGCGGTGTCCCCTGGTTCGAGACGGGTGCTCATGGCCTTGAGACTAGGCCTGGCCCTCGAACACGGTCGGTGCGTCCTGGCCCTGGCCGCCGGGCTGCACGGTCAGCTGCATCTGCACCGGCCCCTCCGCCACGGCGAACGCGAGCACCACCTGGGTGTCCTTGCCGGGCGGCAGCTCGGCGACGGCCGCGGCGAGGCCGTTGAGGCCCTGCACCGAGTCGACCAGTTCGGGAGCCGCGGCACCGTTCGCCGTCGCCTTCACGGCGAGCTGGGACGGCTTGTAGGCGTTCTTCGAGCCGTTGTAGACGGTGAGCGTGAAGACGGCCGTGCGCGCGGCGCGCGGGGTGGCCGTGTCCGACGGTGAGAGCGATCTCGGGGCCGACACCACGACGGAGAGACCGGAGCCCCACACCCGCTGGGTGCCGAAGGCGGCGTTGGTGGCTGCGTCGGGCGTCTCGGCCCGTTGCTCGACGGTCAGGCTCTCGTCCGTGGTGACGGCGACACTGGGGCCCGCACATCCCGCCACGGCCAGCAGCAGGCAGAGACCCGCTGCCGATTTGGCGAACTTCACGAACTCCCCTTTCCCACCCCGGCGGTGGGTGTGGACGACTCCCGTCAACTGTGACGGTGCCGCGGGGCGAGCGGGGGAGGAAAGGGGCCCTTGAAGCGGACCTGGTGCCGGGACGATGCCGACTCGTGATGGGCGGCGTGGGCGGCGCCACAAGAGAGCGCCGGCCCCACGCCGTCCGTCGGGTGAAGCTAGGGAGCGCGTCGGGGGGCGTGCGCGCTCACACCGATCATCGCGCAGGGTGTGCCTCGCGCTACAAGCGGAGCCGATTATCACCCGTTCAGACCAACGTCAGTCGTACGAAACGTGAAGCTCAGGCGTGACCGACTCACGTATGTGCGGCTGAACGGCCCAGCGCGGGCGTCCGTTCGGCAAGCTCGCTCAGCAGTTCGAACGACCGCAACCGGTCCTGCTGCCCGTGCACGATGGTCGTCACCATGAGCTCGTCGGCCGCCGTCGACTCCAGCAGTTCGCCCAGCCCGGCGGCGACCGTCTGCGGCGAACCGATGACCTGGGTGGCCATCCGGTCCTCGATCACGAGCTCGTCGATCTCGGTGTACGGGTAGGCGGCGGCCTCCTCCGGCGTGGCCAGCGGAGCCGGCCGGCCCTGGCGCAGCTTCACGAACGACAGCGCACCCGGACCCGCGAGGTAGCGGGCGCGCTCGTCGGTGTCGGCCACGACCACCGAGGCGCACACCATCGCGTACGGCTCGCTGAGGACCTCCGAGGGCCGGAAGTGCTTGCGGTACAACGCGAGCGCCGGCAGCGTGTTCTGCGCGCTGAAGTGGTGGGCGAACGCGAACGGCAGCCCCAGCAGCCCCGCGGCCTGCGCGCTGTAGCCGGACGAGCCGAGCAGCCAGATCGGCGGCTTGTTGCCCGCGGCGGGCACGGCGTTGAGCTCGGCGGTGCCGTCGAAGTAGCCGATGAGCTCGGTCAGCTCCTGCGGGAAGTTCTCCGCGGACAGCCCGGCCTCGGTCCGCCGCAGCGCCCGCGCCGTCTTCTGGTCGGTACCGGGCGCGCGCCCGATGCCCAGGTCGATGCGGCCGGGGTGCAGCGCCTCCAGCATGCCGAACTGCTCGGCGACCACGAGCGGCGCGTGGTTGGGCAGCATGACGCCACCTGACCCGACGCGAATCCGCTCGGTCGCCGACGCGACGTGCCCGATCAACACCGCGGGCGCCGAGCTCGCGATACCGGGCATGTTGTGGTGCTCGGCGAACCAGTAGCGGTGGTAGCCGAGGCGTTCGGCCTGCTGGGCGAGCTCCCTGGAGTTCTGCAGCGCGGCCGTCGCATCCGAGCCCGAACCGATCGGGGCGAGGTCGAGGACGGACAGCGGGATCTCACTGAGGCGGCTCATACATCGATCAACACCGATACTTCGCGACTTCTTCCGTGAGCCGGGTAACTCGTCGGGCGTCCGCCGGTCCGAGCCTGCACGCGGTGCTGGTGACTGCTCGGTCACATCCGAAATCACCCGGTGGCGGTCGCGGGTTGACGTGGGTGTGACGGATGTCGTGGTGATCGGAGCGGGCCAGGCGGGCCTCTCGGCCTCCTACTTCCTGCGCAGGCGGAACGTCGACCACGTCGTGCTGGACGCGAACCCCGCACCCGGCGGCGCGTGGCAGCACCGGTGGCCGAGCCTGCGCATGCGCACCGTGCACGGCATCCACGAGCTCCCCGGCATGCCCTTCGAACAACCACCCCCGGACGCCCCCGCCCGCGAGGCGATCCCGTCGTACTTCGCGCGCTACGAGCGCCTGTTCGACCTGCCGGTGCTGCGCCCGGTGACCGTCTCCGCGGTCACCTCCGACTCGCCCCTGCTGCGGGTCGAGACCTCCGCGGGCACCTGGACCACCCGCGGCCTGATCAACGCGACCGGCACGTGGCGCCGCCCGTTCTGGCCGCACTACCCCGGCCAGTCCACGTTCCGCGGCCTGCACCTGCACACCGCCGACTACCAGGGCCCCACCGCCTTCGCCGGCAAACGCGTGGTCGTGGTCGGCGGCGGCGCCTCAGCCACCCAACTGCTGATGGAAATCGCCCCGCTCGCCGCCTCGACCCGCTGGGTCACCCGCCACGAACCGGTGTGGCACGAGGGCCCGTTCACCGAGGACTACGGCCGCCAGGTCGTCGCCCTGGTGGAGGAACGCGTCCGCGCCGGCCTGATCCCGCGCAGCGTGGTGAGCGTGACCGGCCTCCCCCTGAACGACCGGACCCTCGCCGCGCTGGCCGACGGCGTGCTCCAGCGCTGGCCGATGTTCTCCCGCGTCGTCCCCGACGGCGTCGAATGGGAGTCGGGCGAGCGGTACGCCGCCGACGTGATCCTGTGGGCCACCGGGTTCCGGCACGACCTCGACCACCTGGCGCCGCTGCGTCTGCGTGCGGCCGGGGGTGGGGTGCAGGTGGACGGGACGCGGGTCGTGCGTGATCCGCGGATCCACCTCGTCGGGTACGGGCCTTCGGCCAGCACCATCGGGGCGAACCGGGCGGGGCGGAGTGCGGTGCGGGAGTTGGTGCGGTTTCTCGGTCTTGAGGCTGGGGGTTCGGGGGCTGGGAGTCCGGGGGTTGGGCGCTCGGGGGTTGAGGGTGCTTTGGCGGGGTGAAGTCGCTGGTAGCGGCGTTGCGGCGGTCTCGCGTTGTCGCTCGATCGGGTGGCGCGTGTCCTGATCCGGCGGTTCGCCCGTCTTGCAGGGGTGACTTCGTGTGGTGTCGCTCGATCAGGTGCCTTGTGTCCGGAATCGGCCGCTCGCTCGCCCCGTGGGGGAAGAGGAACGCGGGGAGGCGGGACGGAACGTGTCGGAACGCGTGGGTGCCGGACCGGGTCAGGAGTCCGAGTGAGTCCGGCGCTTGGGCTTGGCGAGTCGGGAGGTGGTGAGCCGGGTGGTGGCGAGTCGGGAGGTGGTGAGCCGGGTGGTGACGAGTCGGGAGGTGGTGAGCCGGGTGGTGACGAAGACGGCCAGCGCGACACCGGCCAGCGCCAGCACACCCGTGGAGGCCAGGCCGACGTACTGCTCGACGAGGTGCCAGTTGTCGCCGAGGAGGTAGCCCGCGAGGATCAGCGCGGTGTTCCAGAGGAGGCTGCCGGCGGCGGTGTAGCCGAGGAACGGTGCCAGTCGCATCCGCTCCACGCCGGCCGGGATGGAGATCAGGCTGCGGAACACCGGGATCATCCGGCCGAAGAAGACCGCGCGGTAGCCGTTGCGGAGGAACCAGGCCTCGGTCTTGTCCACGTCGGACACGCGCACCAGCGGCATGCGGGCGGCGATGCGCCGGACCCGGTCGCGGCCCAGTAGGTGGCCGAGCCAGTAGAGGAGCAGGGCGCCGGCCACCGAACCCGCGGTGGTCCAGAGGATCGCGTCGAGCAGGGACATCTTGCCCTGGGCCGCGGTGAAACCGGCCAGGGGGAGGAAGACCTCGCTGGGCAGGGGCGGGAAGAGGTTCTCCAGCGCGATCGCCAGTGCCGCTCCGGGTGCGCCGGCCGATTGCATCAGGTCGGTGACCCAGTCGACGAGGTTCATGGGATCGACGGTACGGATTCGGGTGGCCGGTGACATTGGGGGAAACCCGAGGTCCTGGGTGGGGGTGACCCCACCCAGGGGTCGGGGTCTGCCGGGGGTGAGCTGGGAAGTCGTTGCCGCGGACGGGGAAACGCGGGAGGCCTCCGAGGGTCACAGTGGTGTCCGAAATGTCGCGTGAGAGTGCTCACGCGACCGGGCGCGGCGGCCGGACCGAGGGCGAGGTTCGGCAGGGCGGTCAGTCCACAGTGGACTGGAGCGGGGCGGTGTGCGGGTACGTCCATTGGGCCACATCTGGTGGAAAGGCCTTTCCGGGGCTGAACCGGGTCGTTAGGCTCCGTGCGATGACCGACCAGGCGGGGACGTGTGCGACGTGTGGCACCGCGACCGCTACCTCCCGGCGGAGTCAGGCCCGGTACTGCTCGAACGCGTGCCGGCAGCGCGCGTACCGGCGGCGGGCCACCAACCGGCAGCCGACCGGCGGCTGGCAGACCGGCAACGGCTGGCAAACGACCAACGGCTGGCAGGCGGGCGGCAACCAGCCAGGCAGCAGCCAACCAAGCAACAGTCAGCGAAGCAACAGCCAGCCGAGCAACGGCCGCGCGAACCACCAGAGCACTGGCCACACCATCTACCGCGCCACCAACGTCCAAGCCGACCAACGCACCAACCAGCCGCCGAACCACCCAGCGAACCAGCCCAAGAACCACCCGACGAACGAGCCCGCCCACCGCCACCCAGCCCTTGACAGCTTCATCGGCCGCACCGAGGACCTGAACCGCCTGGCAGCCCTCCACACCACCGGCACCGCCCGCGTCCTCACCCTCACCGGCCCGGCCGGTGTCGGCAAGACCAGGCTCGCCAAGGAGTTCACCGCCCGCCTGCCCGAGGTCGCCTGGGTGGAGCTCGCCTCGGTCGCGGGAGGTGACCACGTGCCGCGGGCGTGTGCGACGAGTTTGGGCATCGGCGAGGTCACCGGTGAGACGGTGCTGAGCACGGTGGTGCACGCGTTGGCCGGGCGGACGGTGGTGCTGGTGCTGGACAACTGCGAGCGGGTCGCCGGGGAGTGCGCGGCGTTGCTGGAGCCGTTGCTGATCGGCTGTCCCGGGGTGCGGGTGGTGGCGACGAGCCGGGAGCCGTTGCGGGTGCCGGGGGAGGTGCTGGTGCCGGTGCCGCCGTTGCCGGTCGAGGGGGCGGTCGCGTTGTTCGCCGACCGTGCGGAGGCCAGTCAGCTCGGGGTGCGGTTGCCGGGGCGGGAGGTGCTCGCCGGGCTGTGTGTGCGGCTGGACCGGCTGCCGTTGGCGGTCGAGCTGGCCGCGCGGCTGGTGACGGTGCTGCCGGTCAGCGAGTTGCTGGCCCGTCTGGACGACCGGTTGGAGCTGCTCAACCGCGGCAACCGGACCGCAGCCGTGCGGCATCAGAGCCTGCGCGCGGCCGTCGAGTGGAGCTACGACCACCTCGGCGCCGACGAGCAGCACGTGTTCCGCTGCCTGTCGGTGTTCCCCGGCGGGTTCGGGCTGGAGGTGGCGGTCGCGGCGTGTGCGCTGCGCACGGACCGGGTGCTGGCGCTGCTGTCGGGGCTCGTGTCGAAGTCGCTGCTCACGTTCACGGGCGCGGGGCGGTTCGAGCAGCTGGAGACGCTCCGGTTGTACGGCAGGGAGGAGCTCGGCGAGCTGCGGGACGTCGTGCTGGCGCGGGTCGCGCACTGGTTCGCCGGCCGCTGGACCGCGTTCACGGCGACCGTGTTCAGCGCGCCGGCCGTCGTCGAACCGCTGATCGCCGAGTGCGCCGCGCTGCAGAGCGCCGTCGACTGGGCGGCCCGCACCGGCGACCGGAGCCACCTGCGGCTCGCGACGATGCTCGCCACGGCCTGGCGCGACCAGGGGCAGGTGTCGCAGGGGCGCCGGTCGCTGCACGCGGCGGTGCGGTCCACGGTGCCCAGCGAACCCGCCGTGCGCTGCCTCGCCCTGTGCCACCTCGCCTACCTGGCCGGCACCGACGACGACACCGGTCTGCCCACGGCCGAGCAGGCCGTCGCGCTGGCCCGCGAGCTCGGCGCACCGGTGCTGCTCGCCCAGGCCCTGAACGCGGTCGCGGGCGAGCTGGTGCGCGCGGGCCGGACCAGCGAGGCGCGCAAGCACTACGAGGAGGCGCTGGCGTTGCTGGTGCCGGTCGCCGGGCCGCTGGACCTCGCGATCATCGAGCACAACCTGGCCTGGTCGGCGCTGCGGGCGGGTGACGAGGAGTTCGCGGACGCCCTGCTCGCCGACGTGCTGCCGGTCTACCGGCGGTTCGCTCCACCACGCCGACTAGCGGTTTTCCTGCACACGGTCGGCGTGCGCGCGTTGCAGCGCGGCGAGACAGACGAGGCCACGGACTGGTTCGAGCAGTCGCTTCGTGCGTCCTGCACGGGTTTCTGGGTGGCGGACGTGCTGGAGGGGCTGGCCGTGATCGCGTACCGGCGCCGTGACCCGAGGCGCGCGCTCAGGCTGGTCGGCGCGGCCTCGTGCTTGAGGGAAGGCGGGCCCACCGACGACCTCGTGTGGCAGCGGGAGGTCGTCGAGGTCGTGCGGGCCGCACGGGTCGCCGTGGGGAACTCGTGTCTCGCCGACGGCCGGCAGATGACGCGTGAGCAAGCGGTCGCCTACGCGCTGGAGGGCCGGATCGAGCAGCAGGAGCTCAGCGCACGCGAGCGGCAGGTCGTCGCGCTGGTGGCCGCGGGGCGGACGAACGGTGGCATCGGCACGGAGCTGCACATCTCGCAGCGGATGGTGGAGACGCACCTGCAACGGGTCCGGCGCAAGCTCGACCTGACCAGCCGCACCCAGATCGCGGACTGGGTCGAACGCAGGAACATGCGATCTGACCTGGGCGAACGTGCCCCGTGAGCACACCGCGCCCAGGACGATCGTGAGGTCGGGGGGACTCGAACCCCCACTGGCTGGGACCTAAACCCAGTGCCTCTGCCAATTGGGCTACGACCCCTCGGGTGGAAGCCTATAGCGCGGCCATGTACACGCTCTCCCGGGGCGCATGTGGGTCGTGTGCGGCCCCGCCCACGGCCGTCCACTACGGTGACTGCCAGAACCGCTGCTAGGAGGACATGTGGCACGCGATCCCGACACCATCCAGCGCGAGATCGAACAGGCTCGTGCCGCGCTGGCCAACACCCTGGACGAGCTCAGCGAGCGCGCGAACCCGCAGAAGCTCGTCGAACAGGGCCGCTCGTCCGTGCTGGCCACGCTGAGCCAGCCCAAGGTCAAGTACACCTTGATCGCGGTCGGTGCCGTGGTCGGCTTCGCGCTCGTGCGCAAGCTCTTCCGCTGAGCACCTGGCCAGAAGTCTCGTCCGCCCCCTCGTTGCTGATCAGGCGTCTGCAAGTACCACCAACATGGTCGCCGCCCGTCGAACCGGATTCCAGATCCGCGGACGGTCGGCGGAGCTGTTGGCAGTAGAAAAGTGCTTGGTGATGTTGAGTCGGTGGTACTTGCAGATGCCGGCAAAGCCGGGGGGCGCTAGGCGTGCACCAACGGTAGTAGGACCTGCTCGACGACCTTCTCCACGAACGGCTCGTCGAGCGGGTCACCGGTGAGCATCAGCCGGTAGATCAACGCCGCGCCCGCGATCTCCACGGCCATGCCGCGCGGGGCGTCGGCCCTCAGCTCACCCCGGTCGGCGGCCCGGTCGAGGATTCCGCGCAGCACGTCGCGCTGCGAGATCAGGAACGTCTCCCGGAACGCCGCCGCCAGCTCCGGCTCGTGCGGCAGCTCGCCCACCAGCGCCTGAGCGGCCTTGCCGATCGGACCGGACAGGAACGCGGCGAACGACGACAGGAACTCGCGCAGGTCACCGGCGAGCGAGCCGGTGTCCGGTGCGCCGAGGTTCTGCGTGGCGAGCTGCGTGCACGTGTCGATCACCAGATCGAGCTTCGACTCCCAGCGCCGGTAGATCGTGGCCTTGCCCGCTCTCGCGCGCGCTGCCACCGCGTCCATGGTGAGGGCCCGGTATCCGACCTCGGCCATCACTTCGAGCGCTGCCTGACGTAATGCGTCGTCCCTGCTGGCGTCGCGAGGCCGGCCCCGCTGTGGGGCCCTTCCCTCGTTGAGCGCCGCTGTCGGCACGGCCATGCCACCTCCTAGTGCAAGGGCACGGCTCGTGCGTGTTCTCCCCGCCCCTTTGGCGGGACATCCTAGGCGTCTCGCCCTACTCGCAGGGGCAGCAGCACCCGGTTGTTGGATCGTGTTGTGGTCGGTCGACTCCTGTGCGGCCGGTACCGGGAAGAGGACCGGGAACTCCGTTCCGGCACCTGTCGAGAACCTGAAGATCGTGCCAGGGAGCTGGACAGTCCACATCAGACGGTCAGTCCGCCGGTGCCTTCACGGCCGTGGCCAGCTGGGTCAGGTACCGCTTGGTGATCCGGCCGCCGTAGCGGGTGTCGATGAGCCTGCCGATGCCGGCGACCAGCTCGTCGCGGGTGGGCAGCGTGATGTGGTTCGAGTACGTGAGCAGCAGGTCGACGTAGGTTTCCGCGGTGTAGTCGCGCTCCCACTCGTACCTGCGGAACTCCGGCGGCTCGAAGAACGGGCTGTCGTCGAGCTCGAACGGCACGGTGCCGGCCGCCGGCTGCCGGAAGCCCGGCGGCGTGCCCGGGTCCCAGCGCTCGTAGAGTTCCTGCACGTCGGCGAAGAACTGCTCGGTGCCGCCCGCGACGTGGTGCGTGGAGATCACGGCGAGCGTTCCGCCGTCCCGCAACGCGCGTGCGCACCGGGCCATGCGGGTGTCCGGGTCCAGCCAGTGGAACGCCGTCGCGGACACCACGAGGTCGAACTCCCCGTCCGGCTCCCACTCGTCGAAGTCCGCCACCACGACGTGCGCGCGCGGCGCGTGGGTGCGGGCGATCGCGGCGAGGTCCGGGCTCAGCTCCACCGCGGTCACGGAACCGAGCGCGGTCAGCGGCAGCGTGGCCTGGCCGGTGCCAGGACCGATCTCCAGGATGCGGTCGCCGTGCAGCGCGGCGAAGAGCTCGGCGGGGTAGGTCGGACGGGCCCGGTGGTAGCGGGCCGCGTCCGTGCCGAAGGTGGCGCGCAGGCGCTCGCGTTCGGTCATGCGCCGAGCTCGAGCTCGCGCGCGGGCAGCGCGTCGATCCCCTTCCGGGCGAAGTCGGTCCACGTCCGCCGCACGACCGCGGCCAGCGCCGGGTCCGGCTCCTGCCCGGCCAGCATGCCCGCACCGGTCCAGGCGTCCGGGTCGAACAGGAACGGCAGCTCCATGCAGTGGCAGGCCCCCAGCGGAGCGCCCTCCGGCCGCCAGCGGAAGTCGTAGGTGGCGGCCTGGCCACCGGCCTTGGCCCAGTCGGCGGCCAGCCGGCGCGCGGGGCCCGCGAAGACGAGCTCGGTGGCGACGGCCCAGGCCTCCGGGTGGTTCGCGACGTACGGGCTGCCGTCGTCCCGCGTGTGTCCGACGAGCAGCTCCACCCGCGGCGCCACCGCGGTCAGGTCGGGCTCGCCCGGCAGCTCCGGGCCGAACGGCATGCTGCCCGACGGCGTGAACCTCGGCCCCAGCTCGGCGGTGACGCGCTGCTGGGCGGCCAGCACGTCCGCCACGGGGGTGCCGGCGTCGACGGAGGCGGCGACGTGCTCGCGCAGCGCCGCCGTCATGGCCGGGCGGTCGGGGCTGCGGGTGCCCAGCGGCGCGCTCTGCAGGATCGCGCGCTGGAACAGGCCCTCGGTGTCGGTGAGCAGCAGCGCGTACACGGAGTCAGCGCCCGCGGACTGGCCGAACGCCGTCACGTTCGCCGGGTCGCCACCGAACTCCGCGATGGTGTCGCGCACCCACCGCAACGCCGCCAGCTGGTCCAGCAGCCCCAGGTCGTCCCGCAGGTAACCGAAGATCCCGAGCCGGTAGCTGACGCTCACGACCACGACGCCCTGCGCGGCCAAGAGCCCTGCGTCGTACTTCGCCGACTCGCCGCTGCCGGTCACGTACGCGCCGCCGTGGAACCACACCATCACCGGCAGGCCGTCGGCGTCGGCCGGTGCCGTCACGCTCAGCACCTGGCAGTGCTCATCGAACGACAGCCCCTCGACCGAGTTGCCGACCACCGCGGCCAGCGCCGACGGCGACTGCGGGCAGGCCGGGCCGCGGCGGGTGTCGTCCACCACACCGTCCCAGGTGAGCGGCTCTGGCGCGGCGAACCGGGCCGCCGTCGCGTAACGGATCGCACGTGCCCGCACGAGGCCTTCCGCAGTGTTCAGCACGTCCCCGATGGTAGGCGTGGGTGGTCAACTCCACAGCCTCCCGAGTGGGCGCGACCGGCCTGCCCGGAGCACGATGGACCGGTTGGACCACTAGGCAGAGGAGGAACCCAGGTGCGGGCTACGACGATCTACGGCACCCGTGACATCCGCGTCGAGGAGGTGCCCGACGCGCGCGTCCAGGAGCCGGGTGACGTCGTCGTCCGGGTCGAGCTCGCCTGCATCTGCGGCAGCGACCTGTGGGCGTACCGGGGTGTCGCCAAGCGCGAGAGCGGTCAGCGGATCGGCCACGAGTTCCTCGGCGTCGTCGAGGAGGTCGGCGCGGACGTGCGCAGCGTCCAGGCCGGCGACCGGGTCATCGCGCCGTTCGTGTGGAGCGACGGCACCTGCGCCTACTGCCAGGCCGGGTTGCAGACGTCGTGCCTCAACGGCGGGTTCTGGGGCGGCAAGGGCAGCGACGGCGGCCAGGGCGAGGCCGTGCGGGTGCCGCAGGCCGACGGCACGCTGGTGCGCGTCCCGGCCGACGCGCCGGCGGAGCTGCTGCCCGCGTTCCTGAGCCTGAGCGACGTCATGGGCACCGGGCACCACGCGGCACTGGGCGCGGGCGTGCAACCCGGCAGCACCGTCGCGGTCGTCGGTGACGGCGCCGTGGGCCTGTGCGGTGTGCTCGCGGCCAAGCGCCTCGGCGCCGAGCGGATCATCGCGCTGGGCCGCCACGAGGACCGCGCCAAGATCGCGACCCTGTTCGGCGCGACCGACCAGGTGGCCGAACGCGGTGACGCCGCCGTCGAGCGGATCAAGGAGATGACCGGCGGGCTCGGGGCGGCCGCGGTGCTGGAGTGCGTGGGCACGGAGCAGTCGTGGCAGACCGCCATGGGCATCGTGCGCGACGGCGGTCGCATCGGGTACGTCGGCGTGCCGCACGAGATGCCGGGGCTGCCGCTGGGCAAGCTGTTCGGCCGCAACATCGCCATCGGCGGCGGCGTCGCACCCGCGCGCGCCTACCTGCCCGAGCTGCTCGCCGACGTGCTCGCCGGGCGGATCGACCCCGGTCCCGTGTTCGACCGGACGGTCGCGCTCGCCGACGTCGCCCAGGGCTACCAGGCGATGGACGAGCGGACCGCCCTCAAGGTCATCGTCAAGCCGTGACTCACGCCGCCGGCGTCCGCGCGGCGGCGGTGAGCACGTAGTCCTCGGCGCGCACGCGCTTCGTCCGCATCCAGTACCGCCAGGTGAAGCCCGGCCACACGGTGCGGTTGACGCCCTGCGCGTCGAGGTACCAGCTCTTGCAGCCGCCCTGGGTCCACACGCCCTTGGTCAGCTTGCCCTGGATCTCGCGGTTGAACTCCTGCTGGGCCTCCCGCCGCACGTCCAGCTCCGCCGCGCGGTGCCGGTCGAGGAGCCGGAGGCACTGCGAGACGTACCGGATCTGCGACTCGATCATGAACACGACCGAGTTGTGCCCGAGTCCGGTGTTGGGGCCCAGCAGGAAGAACAGGTTGGGGAAGCCGGACACCGTGATGCCGTAGTAGGTCTCGATGCCCTGCTCGCGCCACTTCTTGGCGAGGTCGACCCCGCCCTTGCCCTGGATGTCCAGGTAGTCGAACGAGTCGACGACGTGGAACCCGGTGCCGTAGATGATGGCGTCGACCTCGTGCTCGACGCCCGCGCTGTCCACGACGGACCTCTCGCGCACCTCGGAGATCTTGTCCGTCACCAGGTCCACGTTGGACCGCGACAGCGCGGGGTAGTAGTCGTTGGAGATCAGCACGCGCTTGCAGCCCATGGTGTAGTCGGGCTTCAGCGCCTTGCGCAGCTCCGGGTCCGGCACCTGCTTCTTCAGGTGCCGCACCGCGATCCCCTGCGCGAACTGCATGATCTTCGGGTTGACTGCGAAGCCCAGCGCCGACGACTCGCGGGTCCAGTAGACGAAGTCGCGGTAGAGCCGCTGCGTGAACGGCAGGGCGCGGAACAGCTTCCGCTCCCAGCCGGTGATCTCGCGGTCGGCCTTGGGCATGATCCACGGCGGCGTGCGCTGGAAGACCTTGAGCGACCCGACCTGCCCGGCGATCTTCGGCACGAACTGGATCGCCGACGCGCCCGTGCCGACGACGGCGACCCGCTTGCCGGTCAGGTCGTAGTCGTGGTCCCACTGCGCGCTGTGGAACGTCTTGCCGGTGAAGTTCTCGATGCCCGGCAGCTCGGGGACGTTCGGGATGTGCAGCGCGCCGACGCCCGCGACCAGCGCCGTGGCGGTGTAGGTGTCGCCCTGCTCGGTGGTGACGTGCCAGCGCTTGGCCTCGTCGTCCCACCGCGCGCCGGAGACCTTGGTGTTGAAGCGGATGTGCGGTCGCAGCCGGTGCTTGTCGGCGACCTTGCGCAGGTACTCCCAGATCTCGCCCTGCTGGGCGAACATCCGCGACCACCCCGGGTTCAGCTCGAACGAGAACGAGTACATGTGCGACGGCACGTCGCACGCGCAACCGGGGTAGGAGTTGTCCCGCCACGTGCCACCGAGGTCGCTCGCCTTTTCGAGGACCACGAAGTCGTGCTCACCGCGGCGCTTCAGCTCGACGGCCATCCCGAGGCCGGAGAAGCCGGTGCCGATGACGAGCACTTTCGTCTCTCGGTGCATGGGGACACCCTCCCACTCGCTTGGCTACTTCGCAGTAGGTTACTCGAAGTAAGTTACGAGCGGTAGACTCCATTCGTGACCGCTCCAGCGCCACGGCGCCGCATGCCCAGGGCGCAGCGCATGGCCCAGATGCTCACCGTCGCCGAGGAGGTCTTCGCGGAGCAGGGCTACCTCGCCACCTCCATGGACGAGATCGCCGAACGCTGCGGCGTCTCCAAGCCGATGATCTACGAGTACTTCGGGTCCAAGGAGGGCCTGCTGATCGGCTGCATCCACCGGGCGCGCGCCGAGCTGCGGGAGAAGACGGCCGCGGCCATCGCGGGCGCGCAGGACCCCGAGCAGTTCCTGCGGCTGGGGCTGCTCGCGTTCTTCGAGTTCATCGTCGACCACCAGCGGTCCTGGGCCCTGCTGCGGCAGGAGGCGGCGATCGCGGTGCCGTCGGCGCAGGAGGAGGTCGAGGGCATCCGGCAGCAGCAGACGGACATGATCGGGTCCGTGCTGGTGTCGTTCGCGCCGGAGATCGACCCGCTGGAGGCGGAGGCGTTCGCGGAGATCGTCGTCGGCGCGTGCGAACGGCTCGCCGTGTGGTGCGAGCGCAGGCCCGGTGTGGGACCCGCGCTCGCGACCGACTACGTGATGGCCGTGGTCTGGCCGGGCGTCGCCGACCGGCTCACGAAGCTGCCTTGACCCGTTCCGCGCGCATCTGCGTGACGGCGGGCAGGTCCAGCGGCGCCACCTTCGTGCCGGTGGCCCACTCGATCAGCATGTCGGCGAGCTGCGGGTTGCGCGGCAGCACCGGGCCGTGCAGGTAGGTGCAGACGATCCGGCCCTGCACCGCGCCCTCGACGCTGCCGTCGTTGCCGGTGCCGACCTTCACGTGCGCCAGCGGACGCGCGGACGGGCCCAGCACCGTGCGGCCCTGGTGGTTCTCGAACCCGGTCAGCACACCGGAGAACAGGCCGTCCGCCGGCTCGGCCAGCACCTCGCCGATGGCACGGCTGCCCCCGGCGTGCGAGGTCGAGTCGATCAGGCCCATGCCGGGGTGCGTCACGTTGTCGGCGCGGGTGAAGCTCTCGCCGAAGATCTGGATGCCCGCGCACACCCCGAGCACCACGGCGCCCTTCGTGACCGCGCGCTGCAGACCGGGGTGCTCGCGCAGGTGCTTCACCGCGAGCGTCTGCGCGGTGTCCTCGCCACCGCCGACGACGTAGATGTCGCACGAGTCCGGCACCGGCTGGCCGTAGTTGATCGGCACGACCTCGGCCTTGATCCCGCGCCACGCCATGCGCTTCTCCAGCACGACGGCGTTGCCGAAGTCCCCGTAGGTGCCGAGGAGGTCCGGCAGCACGAGGGCGATCTGGACGGTCGACTCACTCATCAGCGGCAGCCCTGGCATTCAAGTCGCGGAACGCGGTGTAGTTGGCGATGACCTCGACCGCGCCGGCGGGCAGCTGGTCGAGGGCCCTCAGCGGGTCTTTGACGATCGTGTGCTCGACCTCGGCGTACGTCAGGCGCACGGCCAGGTCGCTGGCGCGCTCACCGGACGCGATCACCTGGCGGCCGCGCAGCTTCTCGAACGGGACGTCCCACAGCCAGCTCAGGTCGCGGCCGTCGGCCTCCTGGGCGTTGATGACCAGGACGGCCGGGTGGTGCGCCTCCCTGACCACGGTGAGCGTCTCGCTCCAGCCCGCCGGGTTCTTGCTCAGCAGCAGCCGCGCACTGCGGCCGTTGCGCTGGATCGTGCGGTACCGGCCGCTGACGTTGCTCACGCCACGCAAACGGCGCACCGCCTCGTCGACCGGCACACCGAGCGTGTGCGCGGCCGCCGTGGCCATGACGGCGTTCGCCTGGTTGAACTTGCCCGGCAGCGTCAGCCGCAGCTCCAGCTTCCGGTGCTCCGGCGTGATCATGGCCTCGTCGGCGGTGATCCACGTCGGGTGCGGCCGCGCCAGGTCGCAGTTCGTGCAGTGCCAGTGCTCGCCCTGCCAGCGGATCGGGTCACCGCACCGCGGGCAGCTCGCGCTGTCGTGGTGCCAGCTCGTGCCGGTGGCGACCCAGACGACGTTCTTCGCGTCCCTCGCCGCACTGGTCACCATCACGTCGTCGCAGTTGGCGACGATCACGCAGTTCTGCAGCCCGGCGATCGTGTCGCGGATGCTGCGCTCGATCGTGCGCACCTCACCGACCCGGTCGAGCTGGTCGCGGCTGAGGTTCAGGATCACCGCGACCGCCGGGTTGCTGGCACCGGCGACGGCGGGGAAGTACCCCTCGTCGCACTCCAGCACGGCGTACGGGGCGTCCGGCTGCTTCGACAGCGCCGTCACGTGCCCGTCTGGCATGTTCGCGCCGCTGTGGTTGGTGGCGACCTCACCCAGCGCCGTGACGGCCCTGGCCAGCATCATCGTGCTGGTCGTCTTGCCGTTCGTGCCGGTGACCACGGCGACCCTGCGGCCGGCGGTCAGGCGGTTCAACGCCTGGGGGTCGAGCTTGAGGGCGACTCGGCCGCCGATCATGCCACCTGCGCCGAGACCCATCTTCTGGGACAGCGTGGAGCTCAGGTTGCCCAGCTTCACGGCGGCTGCGGTGCGCAGGGGGAGGCGGGCGGGGGAATCGTTCACCCCGGCGATGCTACCGGCGTGGGCGGGTAACCCTTCGTGGGCGGTGGTTTCGGTGGTGTGAACGGGGTTCGGTACAACGGTGGGTGCTGTTCCCGCGGCTCCGCCCGCGTTCCCCGCGACCGTTCTAACGGGACATCGACCGCAGCGTGCGGATCAGCTCCACCGCCGGCAGCTGGCACAGCTGCGCCATGTTCTCCACCGCCGCCAGGTCGAGGTGCACCTCCGGTGACGCCCCGGGAGGCAGCACGTGCAGGCGCCCGGCCGCCCACCGGCGCAGTGGCGCGAGGCGGGGGTTGTCCGTGGCGGCGACCAGGGACAGGTTCAGGGTCAGGTGGCCTGCCGGGGTGTCGCCGAAGAAGCGTTCGTGCACGCGGGCCAGCACCTCGTGCGCGGGCACGTCGAGTGCGTGGCAGATCTCGACCAGGCGCACGACCGAGCACTGGCGGGTGCCCAGCTCGTACGTCGCCAGGGTCTGCAGGGAGATCTCCGTCTGCAAGCGCTTGTTCAGTTCTTTCCTGGTCCAGCCGCGCTGCTTGCGAAGGCTGCGGATCTCGTCACCGAGCACGCGTTGGTACGCGGCTGTGTCGATCGGTCCTGTCGCAGTCGTCACCGGTTTCCTCCACCCCATGAGCGGGTCTCACGCTGATGGAAGGCGCCGATGCTTCGCCGCTTACGCAACTTACGGCCAACATCCCCCGAACGGGGTAAAGAACTCTACTCTGAGTATCAGTTCACGCAGCGCACGCCGTCCGCGGAGATGGGGGCAGGGGGCGGGGCGGGCTGCTGGCGGGCGCCGTCCAGTGCGAGCAGCGGGGTGCCGGTGAAGCCCTGCGAGCCGGGACCGGAGTAGTCCGCGCCGAGGAACACGCGGACGCGGCCGGCGGGGAGGTCGCCGTCCTCCTCGGTGTCGATGCCGCCCAGGACCTGCTGGACGGCCTTGCCGGCCGCCTCGCCGCCCTGGGGGTAGCGGACGACGGACGTGGCCAGCGCGGCGGCGTTGCCGGTCTGGCCGCCGACGAAGCCCTTCGTGACGAGGGACTGCAGGACCGTGGCCGCGAGGCCGGGCTGGCCGGAGGCGTTGCGGACGTCGACCGTGACGGTGGCGTTGTCGAAGGTCGGGTCGGGGACGTCGGCGGCGTCCGGGGTCTTGCCGAGGTTCTTCACGAACTTGCGGACCTCGTTCTCCTTCACCTCGACCGCGCTGCCGTCCTCGGGGGTCTGCAGGTCGGGGTTGCCGGTCGGGATGGTCTGGAACGTCATGTTCCCGCCGGTCATGTCCTTCATCTGCAACGCGAACCTCGTGATGTCCCAGCCGTCGTCGAGCACGATCGCGCCGGACACGGCCTTGATCATGTCGTTGCGCTTGGTGCTGTCGGCCAGGACGCCCGCGGAGAGCATCTTCTTCGCCAGACCGGCCATGAACACCTGCTGGCGGACGACGCGGTCGAGGTCGCCCATGGGCAGGCCGTGGCGCTGGCGGACGAACGCCAGCGCGTTCTTGCCCTCGATGGTCTGCGGGCCTGCCTTGAAGTTCGCGCCGGAGAAGCTGTCGCGGACGTTCGAGTTCAGGCACACGTCGATGCCGCCGATGGCCTTGGTGATCTCGTAGAAGCCGACCAGGTTGACCTCGGCGTAGTGGTCGATCTTCACGTCGGTCAGGTTCTGGATGGTCTCGATGAGGTTGTTCGCGCCGGCCTTGCGCGACTCCATCTCGACCTCGGGGCCGCTCTTGCCGCTGCCCTTGAGCTTCTCGGCGGCCTGGTTCTTGGCGTAGCCGTAGGCGGAGTTGATCTTGTGGCGGCCAAAGCCGCCCGCGATCTTCACGTAGGAGTCGCGCGGGAACGACACCGCGAAGGCCTTGCCGCTGTCGTTCGGGATGTGCAGCAGGATCAGCGTGTCGGTGTTGAACCCGCCGTCGTCGCTGCCGCCCGCCTGCAGCTCGTTCAGGACGTTCTGCGGCAGCGGGTTGCCCTTGGAGTCGGTGCGGCTGTCCATGCCGACGAGCAGGATGTCGATCGCGCCGTCGGCGGGCTTCTCCCCGGCGTCGGCGAGGTTCAGGTCCTGCTTGGTGAGGCCGTCGGTCAACGAGGTGAGGTTCTGCCACGCGATGCCGGTGACCAGCAGGACCGTCGCCGACAGCATGCTGATGAAGATCCTGGCGCCGGTCGACGCACCGCGCTGGGCCGCGCTCGGGCGGCGGGCGGCGGCGGGACGCGGGCGCTGGGCAGGGCGCTGCGGCGGCTTGGCGGCGGGCGCGGCGGTCTTCGCCGGGGTCGTGCGGACGGTGGGGCGGTCGGCCACCGGACGCGGGCGCGGGCCGGACGACGAGGCGCGGGCGGGCACACGGCGCGGCTCCGCGCGGCCCGCTGGCTCGCCGCGGCTGTCCGACGTGCCGCGACGGGGTGGTTCCACGCGCCTGGGCGGCTCCCGGCGCGGCGGTTCCTGGCGCTTCGGCTGGTCCGACCGGCGCGGGTCCCTGCGGGGCGGCTCCGAGCCGCGCGGCGGGTCCTGAGGACGGCGGGGCTGCCCCGACGGCGGACGCGGGGTGGCGCTGGGTCGCCGAGGAGACCCGTTCGGCTCTCCTGGCCGCGGCGGCCGGTTGTCCACACCCACTCCTCTCGGCACGTGCGGGTACCCCAAGTAGACGTGGTGACTCCCCACTTGGTTGTGCGTAGCGTGACACAGTGGGGAAGACCACCCGATCCAGGCCCCGTGACCAGGGGTTTTGTCCGCTTCGTAGACTGGCCGCCGTGTTGACGATGCAGGACGCGCTGCTCGCGCTGACCAAGTACTGGACCGAACGGGGCTGCCTCGTCGTGCAGCCCTTCAACACCGAGGTCGGAGCCGGGACGCTGAACCCGGCGACCGTGCTCCGGGTGCTCGGTCCCGAGCCGTGGCGCGTCGCGTACGTGGAGCCGTCCGTGCGGCCCGACGACGCCCGTTACGGCGAGAACCCGAACCGGCTGCAGACCCACACCCAGTTCCAGGTGATCCTCAAGCCCGACCCCGGCAACCCGCAGGAGCTCTACCTGGGCTCGCTGGAGGCGCTGGGCATCGACGTGCGGGCCCACGACGTGCGGTTCGTCGAGGACAACTGGGCCTCGCCCGCACTGGGCGCGTGGGGCCTGGGCTGGGAGGTCTGGCTCGACGGCCTGGAGATCACCCAGTTCACCTACTTCCAGCAGGCCGGCGGCATGACGCTGGACCCGGTGTCGGTGGAGATCACCTACGGCATCGAGCGGATCATGATGGCGCTGCAGGGCGTCGACCACTTCAAGAAGATCGCCTACGCGCCCGGCATCTCCTACGGCGAGGCGTTCGGCCAGTCCGAGTACGAGATGTCGCGGTACTACCTCGACGACGCGGACGTGGAGGCGAACAAGCGCCTCTTCGAGGAGTTCGCGGCCGAGGCGCGCCGGATGCTCGACGCCCGCCTGCCCGTCCCGGCGCACAGCTTCGTGCTGAAGTGCTCGCACATCTTCAACGTGCTCGACGCGCGCGGTTCGATCTCCACGACCGAGCGCGCGCGTGCGTTCGGCCGGATGCGCGGGCTGGCCCGCGAGGTCGCCGCGCTGTGGGCGGAGCGGCGCGAGGAGCTCGGCCACCCGCTGGGCCTCGCCGAGACCCTGGCCCCCGCCGCCGCGCCGACGTCGTTCGCCGACGTGACCGAGCCGGCGACGCTGCTGTTCGAGATCGGCACGGAGGAGCTGCCGCCGGCCGAGGTGCTGCGGACCGTGGACGCGGTGCGCGCCGGTGTGACGGCGAAGCTCGGTGCGACCCGCCTGACGCACGGCGAGGTGACCGTGCACGGCACGCCGCGCCGGATCGTCGTGCTGGTGCCCGAGGTGTCGCCGCGGGAGCCGGACGCCGAGCGCACGGTGCGCGGCCCGCGGGTCTCCGCCGCGTTCGACGCCGACGGCAACCCGACGAAGGCCGTGCAGGGCTTCGCCCGCGGCCAGGGCGTCGACGTCGCCGCGCTGGGCCGGGTCGAGGAGAACGGCGTCGAGTTCGTGGCGCTCACCAGGACCGATGCCGGCCGCGGTGCCGTCGAGGTGCTCAGCGGGCTGCTCGGTGAGGTCGTCTCCGACCTGCGCGCCGAGAAGAACATGAAGTGGAACGACCCGAAGCTGTCGTTCACCCGCCCGATCCGCTGGCTGCTCGCGCTGCTCGGCACCACGCCGGTGCCGGTCGCGGTGTCGGCGCTGGCCTCCGGCACGGTCACCCGCGTGCACCGCACGGCCGACGCGCCGGTGGTCGAGGTGTCCGCCGCGGACGGTTACCCGGAGTTCCTGTCCTCGCACGGCATCCAGGTCGACGCGCAGGCCCGCGCCGAGGCCATCGTGGCCGCCGCGCAGGAGCTCGCCGCGTCCGCCGGCGGGGTCGCGGAGGTCGACGGCCTGCTGGACGAGGTGACGAACCTGGTCGAGTGGCCGACGCCGATCCTCGGCTCGTTCGAGGAGCGGTACCTGGAGCTGCCCGGCCAGATCCTCACCACGGTCATGCGCAAGCACCAGCGGTACCTGCCGGTCCGCACCGCCGACGGCGCGCTGCTGCCGCACTTCGTGGCCGTGGCGAACGGGTCGGTGGACGCCGACCTGGTCCGCGCGGGCAACGAGGCCGTGCTGCGCGCCCGGTACGAGGACGCGGCGTTCTTCTGGCGCGCCGACCTCAAGACGCCGCTGGAGGAGATGAAGGCGGGGCTGGCGAAGCTCACGTTCGCGGACAAGCTCGGCTCGATGGCCGACCGCGCCGGCCGCATCGCCGCACTGGCCGGCCGGTTCGCCGGTGTGGTCGAGGTCGACCGCGAGACGCTGGACCGCGCGGGGCAGCTCGCGAAGTTCGACCTCGGCTCGCAGATGGTGATCGAGCTGTCGTCGCTCGCCGGTGTGATGGCGAAGGAGTACGCGGTGCGGGCGGGGGAGACCCCCGAGGTCGCGCAGGCGTTGTGGGAGATGGAGCTGCCGCGGTCGGCCGGTGACGCGCTGCCGTCGTCGGTGCCGGGTGCGCTGCTGTCGCTCGCTGACCGGTTCGACCTGCTCGCGGGCCTCTTCGGCATCGGGGCGCAGCCGACCGGCTCGTCCGACCCGTTCGGGCTCCGGCGGGCGGCGCTGAGCGCGGTGAGCGTGCTGCGCGCGTTCCCCGACCTGCGCGCGATCACGCTGACGAAGGCGCTGTCGCTCGCCGCGGAAGGGCTCGAGGTGCCGGCCGAGGCGCTGGAGACGGCACGGGAGTTCGCCGTCCGCCGCTACGAGCAGGCGCTGCTCGACGCGGGCCACGAGCACCGGTTCGTGCAGGCGGTGCTGCCGCTGGCCGACTCGCCGGTCCTCGCCGACGAGACGCTCGCGCAGCTGGAGTCGCTGGCGGGCGACGAGTCCTTCGACGCACTCGCGGCCGCGTTGCAGCGGGTGCGCCGGATCGTGCCCGCGGACGTGGCGCCGTCCTACGACGCCGCGGTGCTGGCCGAGCCGGCGGAAGTGGCGCTGCACAAGGCGTTCGACGGTGTGACCAAGGACGTTGCCGGTCTCGCGGCGTTCGTGGCGGCGGCCGGGGAGCTGACCGGGCCGATCAACACGTTCTTCGACGAGGTGCTCGTGATGGCCGAGGACGCGGACGTGAAGGCGGCCCGCCTGGGGCTGCTGGCGTCCATCCGCGACTTCGCGGCGCCGGTGCTCGACTGGACCCAGCTCTAGGAAGTGGCGTCTGCAAGTACTACCGACATGAAGTCGGTAGTACTTGCAGACGCCCGCTCAGCAGGACGGGGTGGGGGTGCCGGGGTGCAGCGTCACGCTGCGGACCCGGCCCACCGCCCCGTTCTGCTTCTGCGGCAACGGGCACACCCGCACGACCGGCGGCTCGGCGCCGACCCGGTTGCCGTCGTTGTCGAACATGATCGGCCCGCCCGCTCCCAGCACCGCGGTCTCCGGTGAGGAGACGAAGCTGATCTGGGTGTTCACCTGGCTGCGCTGCACCGGTTTGGTCACCGGCAGCTTGTTGACGGCCTCCTCGACCACGGACACGGCGTCGTAGCCGTTGACCGCCCAGCCCGCGTCGGTGTGCGCCACGTCGAACCCGATCCGGGTGAACTGGCGCTCGAAGTCGGCGAACCCGGTGTTGCCGGGGACCTGCTTGTCCGCCCCACCGACCAGGGTGGCCACCAGGCGCAGCTTGCCGGAGGTGAAGGAGGGCGAGGACAACGCCTGCACGCGCAGGTCCTCCAGCCGCGGGTCGAGCTCGGCCGCCCGCACCCGCTGCCCGTCCGACGTGCTCACCACCGTGATCGAGCTCGCCGAGCAGTGGCCCTGCGAGAACTCCTGGTCGAGGCTGTGCAGGAACATCGCCAGGTCGCGGCCGCGGGCGATGTAGCCGACCGTCACGTCCTTGGTCACGTTGCAGACCCGCCTGGCGGTCTGCGACACCGTGCTCGCCTCGTCCGGGTCGAACTTGACCTCGGTGATGTTGCCGCCGAACTGCTTGTGCATCAACGGCAACGCGGTGCAGGTGTAGGGGTCGGTGCCGCCGGTCGGCACCATGATGAAGTCGAGCCGGGTGCCCGGCAGCGCCGCGCCGAGCGAGCGGATCTGCTCGGAGCCGCGGAAGGCCACCCGGTAGTAGTGGTCGCGGCCCACGCCGTTCTGGTAGGTCGTGTCGGGCTCGCAGCCGCTGTAGTCCGTCTCCTGCGCCGTGGAACCGCTCTGGTCGAACCCCTCCGCCGTGACCAGGTCCGAGACCATCGGGATCTTCTCCGCCGCCAGCAGGTCGGCGATCTCCGCCGAGTGCTGGTGGCTCAGCCCGATCCCGGCCACGGCGACGACCTCGGGGTGGTCGGCGAGTCGGCGCGCGACCTGCACGGCCTCCTGCTCCGGCCCGTACGCGCCGATGTTGCCGACCAGCAGCCGCACCGGGTGCAGGCAGCCGGTGCCGTTCGCGCGGGCCTGCCCGGCCGCCATGCCCTCCAGCTCGTGCACGGCTCGCGCACCGGCGTACTGGTCGGTCATCGTGAGCAGCACGCCGACCGTCACCGGGGTGCCGCTGGGGTCGCAGACCTCGGCCGCCGCGGCGTTCTGCTTCTCGATCACCTTCAGCACGTTCGTGAACGCGTCGAGCTCGAAGGCGTAGGGCCCCTGGCTCAGCCCGACGCACTCGCCGCCGGCCGACCACACGTCCGCGCTGGGCAACCAGCCGTCCTTGCAGGACAACCGCTTCCACAGCCACGGACCGCCGGTGAGGCCCCCGGCCACGAGCGCGACGACCGCGAGCACGGCGACCGGGCGCAGCCAGTCGGTCCACTTCGCGGGGTGCCGCAGCGCTCGCGGTCTGGGCCAGACCCCGAGGTAGAAGCGTTCGGTGAACGTCACCGGTGGTTCCTCCCGAACCGTTCGTAGCGCTGTGCGCGCCTGAGCAGCAGCGCCGGGTCCTGCGCGCGGTTGGAGAGCTGCCGCAGGGCTTGTTCCACGTGCACGGCGTAGTCCTGCAGCACGTCGGGGTCCGTGACGCACGGGTCGTGGTCGAACGCGGGCACGACGCCGAGCAGCCGGTGGACGTGGGCCAGGTCGCTGCCGCGCGCGGCACCGCCGATCGAGTCCGGCGCGGTCTCGCGCGGGTTCACCTCACCGGTGACCAGGTCGAAGAGGTCGAGCCAAGCCTTGGTCGCCATGTCCGCCAACGATTCCAGCAGCTCCGCCGCCACCGCCGCGCGGTCGCCCAGCAGCAGCGTGTGCCGCAGCCGGGGACCCTCGTCACCGGCGTGGTCGCGCAGCTTGCCGACCACCGCGTCCCACGACGCCTCGTCGGTGCCGGGCCGCGCGGCCAGCAGCCGCAGGCCGAGGTAGCGGACGAGCGGTGGCAGCCGCTGCTCACCGGACTCACCCGGTGTCCACAGCGTCGGCGACGAGTACAGCGGCGAGCCCAGCCCGACCGGGTCGGGCAGCAGCGGGGCGAGCGTCTGCGCCTCCAGCTTGGTGAGCGCCGCCGACAACGTGACGAGGGCCTGCACGTGGTGCTTGTTCGCCCTGCCCCCGGCGGAGAACTCGCGCACGAACGGTTCGAGCAGGCCCGTCTCCGCGCCGCGCAGCAGCCTGGCGGGCTCACGGGTGCGGCTCGGTTCGTCGTGGAGCTTGCGCAGCAGCGTGTCGACGGACTTCGGGTGACCGCGGCTCAACCGGTGCACGACCTTGCCCACGGTGCTCGCGGCGAGGTCGTTGGGCCACAGGTGGCTCTTGGCGAGCTGCACGACGTCCTTGCTCGTCAGGTCCTCCGACCGGACCCGCAGCCACACGCGGGCGGAGCGGGCGAGGTCGGCGTCCACATCGGACTCGGCGAGCACCGGTGCCTCCGGCAGCTCGTCCTCGGCCAGTTCCTCGGCCAGCAGCCCGCCGCTCGTGGTCACGACGAGCAACGGGTCGGGCAGCGCGGGATGGCCGCCGCGGGCGGTGTCCGCGATCGCCCTGCGCACCCGCAGCAGCGCGCGGACGAACGTCGTGGCCACCGCGATGTCGCCGTCGTCGAGCAGCATCAGCACGTTGTGCCGCCGGGTGCTGACCGGCGCGAGGCTGTGCCGCAGATCGGCCAGCAGCGCGGCGACGAGCAGGTCGTCGACGTCGCGGCGCACGTCGGGGTCCCTGCTGCGGGCCTGGGCGCTCAGCCGCAACCGGGCCTGGTCGGCGTTGAGGGAGAGCCGCTGGTCCTGGTGCCCGAACCACTCCAGCGCCGCCCTGCTCCAGCGGAAGCCGGACGCCCGGCGCGAGGTCTCCAGCATGCCGCCGAGGTAGTCGGCGATCCGGTTCACCACCGGCGCCGGGTCCACCGGCAGCTGGATCAGCGAGCCGGCCGTGGCGGCGAGGTCGCGCACCAGGTCGCGCAGGTTGCGGTCGCGGTAGTTGTTCGTCTGCCGGTTGAGCTCTTCGAGCGCGGCCTCCTGGTCGAGGGTGTCGGTGTCGACGCGCATGGCGATCTGCGCGAGCAGGACGCGTTCGAACGACAGGGGGAAGCCGGGGACCTCGGTGCTCAGTCCCAGCAGCACGGCCGCGAGCACCGGCCGCACCGCGCTGTCCCACGCGGTGTCCTCGTCGTCGGCGCTCAGCTCACGCGGCCGCACGAGCACCGTGGGCGTCCGGTCCTGCCACTCCAGCACCGTCTGGTGCAGCAGCGCGGACTTGCCGGAGCCTCCGCAGCCCTCGACGACGAGCACCGGTGTCACACCTGCCCCCACGGCCCCGACCAGGCCTTGGACGAGTCCGCGCAGCCGGGTGCGCCCTTCGAACACCGTGGCCTCCTCCGAGGTGCGGGGATCGAAGAACTCTATGCAGCCGTGGAGTTCCTACGGGCGCGAACGACGCAATCTGCCTGCGGTTTCGCCGTGTTGGCCGAATGGATCACCCGTTCGGCCGCGCGGGGGAACGCGCTGCGTCGAAGCGCGGCAGGGGGCCACCCCCGGTCGCACGGCGAAGGGCGCCCCGATCGGGACGCCCTTCACCTGCGCGGTCACGAGGTCACCTGATCTCGAAGCTGTCGCCGTAGACCTTCCACTTGAGCGGCGTCTTCAGGTCGAAGTTGCCGGCCTTGAGCCACACGCGCTGCGCGGTCTCGATGCGGGAGACGTCCTCGTGCGCGGCCTCCTGCTTCATCGCCCACACGCGGGCGTCCATGAACGCGTTGAGCCAGGTGGTCTCGTTGCCGCCCTGCGACGGCGGCTTCGCCTTGCCCAGCGCGCGCTTGCGGATGTTGCTGAAGCTGGTCTTGTCGCCACCGTCGCCGTGGACGACGATCGCGTCGTAGTAAGCGAACTGGCCGAGCGCGCGCACTCCGTCGGCCTTGCCCTGTGCCACGGCCGGGTTGAAGTACACGCGGTCGCGTTCGGACTCCTGGGCCGCCTTGAAGGTCGAGTCCTTCGCCGCGGTCTTCCAGTCCCTGGTGAAGTTCGGGTCCAGGCCCGAGTGCGAGTCCGTGCCGTTCACCCTGCGCAGTGCGGGGAGGTACTTCTCCAGCACGTTGCCGGGCTTGCGGGACTTGTAGAGCTCGACCAGGTCGAGCATGTCCCCCGTGCCACTGCAGAAGCCGATGATCCCGGCGGTGTAGCCGCGACCGTCGTCGATGTCCTCGATGTAGCCGAACTGGGCCCTCCAGTCCGTGGAGGAGTTCTCCGCGCTGGACACGATCTGCATCGCGATGTCCTTGAGGCGCGGCTCGTCGAGGTTGGCTGCGGAAGCCGTTGTTGCGGTGGTGGTGATGAGCGCGGCGCACGCCAGAAGCGCGGCCGCGATGCGACCAGAGAGTTTCACGGTTTTCCTCCGGGGCAGAGATGTGTGGGGTCCCGGGCGGCGTGAGGGCAACGGTAAGCGGTCCACACCACTATTGGCAAGAGTCTTTACTAATTTGCGAAACGGACAATCCCCGCAACAGGCCCCGGAAACGGCAAAGGCTCCCGGCCGAAGCCGGGAGCCCCTGTGGTGCAACGGAAATCAGATGAACTGACCGCCGCGGGTCACCGCGCCGTAGGCGTCCACGATGCCGTGACCGTAGAAGCCGTTGAACTTCGCGTCACCCTCGCAGGTGGCGTCGAACTCGGCGGAACGACCGACGTTGACGTACGACACCGTGCGCGGGTTCGGGCACGCACGCTGGATCGCCGTCTTGTACAGCACCTTCTCGACCTTGTCGGGGTCGAGGGTGAGGCCGCCGTTCTTCTTGTCCTTCTTGCCGTACTGGCTCACGACCAGCGCGGCGACACCAGCGGCGTGCGGGGCGGCCATCGAGGTGCCCTGCAGGTACTGGTAGTAGCCGACCCTGTCACCGTCGACGGCCTTCTTGACGCCGGCGTCGAGGCCCTTCTGCGTGATGTTCCCGGCCTCGTCGATGTTGCCCTCGGCGAGGGCGACGTTGCGCGGGTAGGTCGACAGGATCATGTTCTCGTTGGTGCGGTACCACGGCGTGCCGAGGCCGTCGCGGAAGTAGCCGCCGGGAGCCGAGAGCGCGGTCTGCTCCACACCGTAGTTGGAGTAGTCCGCCTTGGCGGTCGACGGGCCGAGCGACGAGACCGAGATGACGTGGTTGCCCTCGGTCGGCAGGTTGAGGCAGGTGGCGTTGTCGATCGGGCGGGGACGGGCGTGACCCGGCGGGTAGTTCGGGCTCGCCGTGTCGGTGCGCGGCTTGCCGAGGTCCTCGTGGTTGTTGCCGCCCGCGCCGATCAGCGTGACGCCCTTGCGGTGCGCGTAGTTCAGGGCGCGCTGCACGGTCGCGATGATCGTGCGCTGCTCCAGCTGCTCCTCCGCCGTGGCGGTGGAGTCGTTGGCGCAGTTCATGTACCACGGGTCGACGTAGAACGACATGTTGATCACGTCGAGGCCGATGTCGGCGCCGTAGGTCAGCGCGTCGACGACCGGCTGCAGGAAGAACGACCCCGCGTCCTGCCCACCGCGGATGTTGACCAGCGACACGCCCGGCGCGACACCGGAGATGCCGAAGCCGTTGGCAGCGGCGCCGATGGTGCCGGCGACGTGCGTGCCGTGGCCGCCGTCGTCCCAGTTGGCCGGGTCGACGCAGCCGCGGAACTCGCACGGGCCGTCGAACTCGCCACCGTCGGCGTCGTTCGGGATGTCGACGGTGAAGTTGCGCGACAGCTCGTTGTTGAAGTTCGGCGCGATGTCCGGGTGCGAACCGTCCACACCGGTGTCGAGGATGCCGACGTACACCCGCTTGTCACCGGCCTGCTTGGCACGGGCGATGTTCGAGCGGACGAGGTTCAGGCCCCACAGGTCGCCGTCGAGCGGGTCCATGCCCGCGGTCGACTTCGGCGCGGCGGGAGCCTTGTTCGCCGCGGTGGTGGTGTTCTCCTTCTCCACGTTGTCGCGCTTGGCCTTCTCGGCCTTCTTCTGCGCCGGCGCGTGGCCGATCGGCTTCGCGCGTGCGGCGCCGGCGACGTCCTTCGACGCCGAGACCTTCTCCACGAAGCCGTTCGCGGGTGCCTTCACGGTCAGCAGGCCGATCGCCTGGTTGTCCCGCACGACCTCGCCACCCGCCGCGTGCACGGCGTCGATCGCGAAGTCGCGGTTGCCCGGGTCCTGCAGGAGCACCGTGTACTCCGTGTCCTGCTGCTGCCCGGCCGCGGCCGGCGCTGCCCCCGCCGCCGATGTGCCCGCGGCGATCAGCGACACCGTTGCCGCCACCGCCATCACGGTTCTGCGCGTTCTCACCTAGCTGTCTCCTCACACCCGGTCAGGGCTGGATCCAACACAGAAGGTACGGCCCCCGATTGCCGCCCAAGTCCAGCACACTAGGTGCGAAATAGGGCGAACATCAGCGCCTTTCGTACGGAATCGAACTGTAGTCGATCGGCCGCAGAGCGTGATGGCCGAGAAGAAATCTTGACTTAACATCTCGCAAGCGATGAACTCCGCGTTTATGCGAAGACGGGTAATGGCGGCGTCGGCATGCGCGCTCCTCCTTCTCTCCGGTTGCGGCGATGCTGACCAGGGCGGTCTGTCCCTGCCCACGCGCGGCCCCAAACCCGTTGTCGGTGTAATCCTTCCGGACCGAACGTCCTCGACGCGGTGGGAAGAACAAGATCGCCCATTGTTGACGCAGGCGTTCAACTACGCCGACATCGAGCCGTTCATCGAGAACGCGGACGGCAACGAGGCGAAGTTCGCCCAGATCGCCGACGAGATGATCCGGCGCAAGGTGAAGGTACTGGTCATCACGCCGTTGTCGTCGGCCGGTGGTCTCGCCGTGCAGAAGAAGGCGAAAGACGCCGGCATCACGGTCATCGACTACGACCGCGTGACGCTCGGCGGCCTGGCCGAGTACCACGTCGGTTTCGACAGCCGCAACGTCGGCCAGCTCCAGGCGGAGGGGCTGCTCGGCTGCCTCGGTGAGCGGCCGGGTGCCCAGATCATCGAGATCGAGGGCGCGCCCACCGACCACAACGCGACGCTGTTCGCGCAGGGCCACAAGGACCGGCTGGAGGCCAAGTACGCCAGCGGGGCGCTGAAGCTCGTGAAGTCGGCGCCGGTGGACAACTGGGACGCGGTCCTCGGTGGACAGGTGTTCGAGCGGATCCTCGCCGAGAACGGCGGCAAGGTCGACGGCGTGGTCGCCGCGAACGACGGCCTCGGCGGCGCGGTCATCGAGGTGCTCAGGAAGAAGGGCCTCGCGGGCAAGGTCCCGGTCACCGGGCAGGACGCCACACTGGACGGTCTGCGGGCCGTGCTGCGCGGCGACCAGTGCGTGACCGTCTACAAGCCGGTGCGCGACGAGGCGGAGGCGGCCGCCCGGCTGGCCATCGCGGTCGCCCGCGGCGACCTGGCCGGTGCCGACGACCTCGCGACGGGCAACCTGCGCGACCCCGTCTCCCGGCGGGACGTGAAGGCCGTGCTGCTGGGCGCCACGCTGATCAAGCGCGACACGGTGCGCACCATGGTGACCCAGGGCGTGATCAAGGCGCAGGAGCTGTGCGCGAGCGAGCTGCAACCGGTGTGCGTGCAGCAGGACATCGTCGGCGGCTGACCCCGGTCGCCCGCCACGACCTCCCCGGCGCTAGTCGGGGAGGTCGTGGCGGCCGGAGATGAACTCCTGCACGGCGATCTTCGCCCGGATGATCGGCTGCCGGATCCGCGCCTCGCGCCGGTACGCGCGGGCCAGCTTCCGCGAGCCCTCCCGGTAGCGCCAGCGCGCCCACGGCGACCCCGGCCGCGCGAGCCGGACCGCGCCCACCGCGGGCACGACCGGCACCAGCAGGCCCAGCAGTCCGGTCCAGATCTTGCCCTTGAGCAGTGCCGCGATGGCGAAGCACAGGTTGACGCCGATCGCGATGAGCCGCAACGTGAACGTGCTCGCCGGCGTCGTCTCCGGGTTGAGCTGCAGCACCTCGTCGTAGCCCAGCGGCCGCGCGCCCAGCAGGAACAGCCCGGTCAGCCCCACGGCGAGGAACACCGCGTCCACCGACAGCCGGCCCGCCTTCGTCCAGTACACGTCCCGCAGGTGCAGGATCAGCGCGAACTCGTCCAGCACCAGCGCGGCCCCGACCCCGAGCCCGGCCGCGGCCGCGAGCCGCGCGCCGTGCAGGTCGTCCGGGATCACCAGGCTGGTCACGCTGGACAGGAGCAGCAGCACCGTGCCGAACACGACGTGGTGCACGTGCGTGTCCCCGTGCACGACGTTGCGCGGCCACCAGCGCACCTTCGCCCTGATCATGCGCACGCTGATGCGGATGAACACGAACGTGGTCACCAGTCCGACGAAGAAGAAGAGCAGTCGTTCACTGCCGGTCAAAGCCACGGCCCCCCGGGTCCAACGACCCTCCAGGTTACCGCCTCCGGTGCGGCCCGGAGCCGATGTTGATGCCACCGTCGACGTTTCCGGTGACCTGGACCACGTTGCCGGTGACGGTCCCGGTGACGAGGTTCGTCACGCCGCCGGAGGGCCGCGGGGCGAGCTCGGCGGACAGGCTGGTCAACCGGGCGAGCAGGAGGGCGTGCAGTCCGGCGCGCACGCGCGGGGCCACCGCCACCGTGATCGACAACGCCGCCACCTGGGGCACGGCCACCTCCGCGTCCTCGTTCCGGATCTCACGGTAGCAGCGCGAACGATGGCTCGACTGGGAGCGGGAGGTCGTGGTTCACTGTCCATGGTCGTACGTTGTGTGTTCGTGCTTGAGCGTGATCATGCGACGAGGTTGAGAGCGTGTGGATTCTCCAGGTTCCGGAGATGACGCAGTTCCAAGCTTGACCCGGTGGTCGCGAGCGCGATCCGGCACCTGTTAGAGGAGAAGTAGCAAGATGGCAGTACAGGGCACCGTCAAGTGGTTCAACGCGGAGAAGGGCTTCGGCTTCATCTCCCCTGACAACGGTGGCGCCGACGTGTTCGTCCACTACTCCGAGATCCAGATGAACGGCTACAAGGCTCTCGAGGAGAACCAGCGGGTCGAGTTCGAGATCGGTCAGGGCCAGAAGGGCCCGCAGGCCCAGGGCGTTCGCGCCGTCTGAGTCTGACTGGTCAGCACATCTGATCTGTCGCGAAGCCGCTGTCCGTTTTCGGGCAGCGGCTTCGCTGCGTCTTGTGCCCGTGCGGGCGCTAATACTCTTGCGGGGCCTCGATCAGGCCGAGCTGGTGCAGCACCGTCGCGGAGTCGCCGTAGACGCGTTGGCAGACCAGCACGTCCTTGTCGAACAGGAAGAACCCGGACATCCGGACCTTGAACGACTTGCCGGTCACCGGTTCGCCGGTCAGGCTGCCCAGGTGCGTGCCCTGCAGCTCGAACTCGACGATCACGGCGTCGTCGGCGTGGTAGACCTCGACGACCTTGCTCTTCTGGTCGGGGAACGCCGCGCGCGTGCGCGTCCAGTAGTCCCGCACCGCCTCGGTGCCGTCGAGGACCTGACCGGTGGCCATGATCTCGAACCGGGGGCGGCTGAAGGGGGCCAGGCCCGCGTCGAAGTCGTACTCGTTCTGCGACTCGATGAGCTCCAGGACGATCGCCTCGCGCAGCGCTCTGAGCGCCTTGGACTCGGTCATGCCGCCCGACCTCCTACGTACGCCGTACGTCGGACGGAAGCTACTCCACGTCGTATGGTCTTCGCCAGTGTCCTCGCCCCGTGAACCGCTGACCCGCGCCCGCATCGTGGATGTGGCGGTGCGGCTGATCGAACGCGAGGGCGTGGAGGCCGTCTCGATGCGGCGGCTCGCGGCGGAGCTGGGCGCGGGCACGATGTCGCTGTACAACCACGTGCCGAACAAGGCGGTGCTGGTCGACCTCGCCGCCGAGCGGATCATGGCGCAGGCCAAGCCCTACCACGTCGACAGCGACGACTGGCGCGACCACGTCCGTGCGCACGCGCGTGCGGTGCGGGAGCTCGCGCGGCAGCATCCGCGGGCGTTCGTGCTGCTCGCGACCCGGCGGCTGAGCGGGGAGGCGGGGTTCCGGACCATTGAGGCCGCGCTGGTGAACATCGAGAAGGCGGGCTTCCGCGGCAAGGTCGCCGTCGGGATGATGCGGGCGATGGTGTCGTACCTGCTCGGAACCCTGATGAGGGAGGTCGCGACGTCGCCGGAGCTCGGCGGGATCGCGCTCTCACCGTTCGAGGGCGTGGACGCGGCGGCGTTCCCGTTGTCGGCGGAGGTCATCGACGAGCTGGGGACCTACGACCACGACCAGGAGTTCGAGTTCGGGCTCGAACTCCTGATCACGGCGTTGGAGCGCTACCAGGGCTAGGGGCGCATCTCGTAGCGGCCGGAGAGCGCGACCACCTGCTGCCACACGGCGTCGAAGCGGGCCTGGTCGACGTGCGGCTTGCGGATCTGCCGCACCGCCCACTGCTGCTGGGCCTCGGTGCTGCTCGGCTTGCCGTGCAACGCGGTCGCGTACCCGGCGAAGTCGCGGACCAGCACGTCGAAGATCTGGTCGATGACGGCGTCGCCGGTGTCAGTGGTCTTGGCCTGCTCCAGCACCAGCTGGCCGTAGACGACCAGGGTGAAGAGGTGGCCCAGGTTCAGCAGGAAGTCGAGGTCCTTCTGCTGCTCCGCGTCCGGTGCCGCGGTGGTGAGCAGGGTCTTGAGCGCGTTCGCCTGCTCGTGGAACAGCGCCACGTTCGGCAGGTGCGCGTGCTCGGTGTAGATCGGCTCCCAGTCGTGGAACTGGACCTTGCCGAGACCGCGCGCGGGGCCCTGGTGCCAGAAGAAGTCGTCGTCGCTCGCGTCGTGGCGGGTCGGGACCTCGGCGTAGTCCTTGGGGTTGAACAGGTAGTTGGGCATGAACTTCAGCACCAGGGCCAGGTTCACGTGCACGGTGCCCTCGAGCTTGGGCAGTGCGCGGATGTCGGCCGTGGCGCGGGTGAAGTACGTGTCCTTCTCGAAACCCTTGGCGGCGATGACGTCCCAGAGCAGGTCGATGACGTTCTCGCCCTCGCTCGTGACCTTCATCTTGGTGATGGGGTTGAAGAGCAGGTAGCGGCGGTCGTCCTCGCCGGCGCTGCGGAAGTAGTCGACGCTGCGGTCCGCGAAGAGCTTCATCGCGGCGAGGCGGGCGTAGGCGTCGACGAAGTTCTGCCGCACGTGCGGGAAGTCGGTGACCGGGTTGCCGTAGAGGATCCGGTTGTGGGCGTGGGTGATCGCCTCGTAGAAGGAGTGCTCGCAGATGCCTATGCTGGCCGTGCACAGGTTGAACTTGCCGACGTTGACGGTGTTCAGCGCGGCGGAGAAGGCGTCGGGGCCGCGGTGCAGGACGTCCGCGTCGGTCAGCGGGTAGTCCTCCAGGCGGAACTCGCTGACGAACATCTGGCTGTCGACGACGTTCTTCACCAGCTTGAAGTTCTCGTGCTGGCTGTCGACGGCGAAGAAGAGGTACTCGTCGTCGATCTTGCCGAAGACGCTGACCATGCCGGCGACGTTGCCGTTGCCGATGTAGTACTTGCTGCCGTTGGCGCGGTAACCGTCGGCGGTCTTCGTGACGATCATGTCGGTGCTGTAGACGTCGGCGCCGTGCTCCTTCTCGGAGAGGCCGAACGCGAAGACGGCGCCGGAGTCGAGCAGCGCCGCCGCCTTCTGCTTGGCCTCCTCGTTGCCGCTCATCCAGATCGGGCCGAGGCCGAGCACCGTGACCTGCCAGGCGTACCAGTACTGCAGGCCGTAGAAGCCGAGCACCTCGCTGAACGCGGCGTTGCGTGCGGCGTCCCAGCGCTTGGCGGGGTCGACGCTCGCGGGCGTGCAGAAGGTGGCGAAGAGCTTCTCCCGCTTCACGAAGTCGAGGAACTCCGCGTACCAGACCTTGTCCTGGGCGTCGGCGATGAGTTGCCGCTTGCCGCGGGCCTCGAACCAGTCGACCGTGGCCTTGAGCAGGCGGCGGGTCTCGTCGTCGAGGTGCGCGGGGTCGTAGTGGTTCGGGTCGAGCAGCACGGGGGAGCCTCCTTCGTCTCTCCGCCGGACGCTACCAGTGAGTAACTTGTGGGTCTACGTGGCCTTTCCTCCAGCACCGGAAATTGTCAGACCCCCGGCGTAACGTGCTCCACATCACATCTTCGAGGAGGCGCGAGATGACGGTGTTGCTGGCGATCGGCACCCGCAAGGGCCTGTGGCTGGCCCGCAGCGAGGACCGCGTGACGTGGCAGGTGGACGGCCCGCACCACCCCATGCAGGAGGTGTACGCGGTCGCGTTCGACACCCGCGGGGGCACCCGCCTGCTCGCCGGGGTGTCGTCCCCGCACTTCGGCCCCGGCGTGTCCACATCGGACGACCTCGGCGCCACCTGGGACGAACCGGAGTCACCCCCGATCGCGTTCCCGGCCGACGCCTCCCTGGAACGCGTCTGGCAGCTCCAGCCGGCCCCCGCCACCCAGCCCGGCGTCGTCTACGCGGGCACCCAGCCCTCCGCGCTGTTCAAGTCCACTGACGGAGGTCGCACGTTCGAGCTCGTCGAGGGCCTCTGGAACCACCCGCACCGCCCCGAGTGGTCGGCGGGCTTCGGCGGCCAGGCCGTCCACACGATCGTCCCCGACCCGGAAGACCCCGACCGCGTGCTCGTGGCCATGTCCACCGGCGGCGTCTACCGCACCGCCGACGGCGGCAAGTCCTGGGAGGCCCGCAACAAGGGCATCAAGGCGTACTTCTTCCCCGACCCGTGGCCTGAGTTCGGCCAGTGCGTCCACAAGGTGGCCCAGCACCCCTCGTCCCCGTCCCGCTTCTACGCCCAGAACCACCACGGCGTCTACCGCAGCGACGACGGCGGCGACACCTGGCAGTCCATCGCCGACGGCCTCCCCACCGACTTCGGCTTCGCCATGGTCGTGCACCCCCACGACCCGGACACCGTCTTCACGTTCCCGATCGAGGCCGACGCCCGCCGCTTCCCACCCGAGGGCAAGTGCCGCGTCTACCGCACCCGCGACGCCGGCTCGTCCTGGCAGGCCCTGGGCGCCGGCCTGCCCGACGCCTTCTGGACCGCCGTGATGCGCGACGCCATGTGCACCGACACCGCCCCCACCCCCGGCGTCTACTTCGGCTCCCGCTCCGGCGAGGTCTACGCGAGCCCCGACGAGGGCGAGACCTGGCACCAGGTAGCCGCCCACCTGCCCGACGTGATGTCGATCCGCGCGGCGGTGCTCCCTTGACGCCCGCCGGCCCACCCGCGGCGCTCCGTCCTGCGGCGCTTGTGCCCGCGGCGCTCCCAACCGCGGCGCCTTTTCTCGCGGCCCTCTGTCCCGCAGCGCCTCACCTCGTGGCGTCTCCACCTGCGGCGCTCCGTCCTGCGGCGCTGGTGCCTGCGGCGCCTCCACTCGCGGCCCTCTGTTCCACGGCGCCTCTACCCGCAGCGCTCCCAACCGCGGTGTCCCCACCCGCGGCACCCCGTCCCGCAGTGCCCCCATCCGCCGCGACTCCCAGGCCCGCTGCAAGACCCGCGCCTGCGGTGCCCAGGCTCGTCGCGACACCCGCGACACCCGCGACACCCGCGACACCCGCGACACCCGCGACACCCGCGACACCCGGTCGCGCCGCGGTCCCGGCGCGCTTGTCGTCCAGGCCCGCCGCGGCGCCTGCCCACACAGCCCTCAGGCCCGCAGCTAGGCCCGAGTCCGTGGCGCCCAAGTCCGCCGTGGTGCCCGCCCACGCGGCGTCCGCGCTCACCCCGGCGGTGCCCGCATGAAGGTCACCGTCCTGATCCCCGGCGTCCTGCGCACCGCCACGGCCGGCGCCTCCCACGTCGACGTCGACGTCCCCGAACCCGCCACCCTCGGCGCCGCCCTGGACGTCCTCGCCGACACCTACCCCGGCCTGGACCGCCGCCTGCGCGACGAACGCTCCACCCTCCGCCGCTACGTCAACTTCTACGTCAACGGCGAGGAGTGCCGCCGCCTCTCCGGCCCGGCCACCCCACTCCCGGCAGGCGCCGAGATCCAGATCCTGCCCTCGGTGGCCGGCGGCTAGCCGCCGGGGTCGTCCAGGGGTCCGCGGCCACGGGGACGGGTCGCGGACCTCCGGACGGCGCGCTCACGGGTACCGGCCTCCGAGGCGGGTGTGCCCGCCATCCGCATTCCTGACCTCGCTGGTCAGTGCGGCTGGTCCCCGGAACCGCCCGCACGGGCGGCGGACCTCTGGGTCCACATGGCCCAGCCACCGACGACGGCGCAGAGCACGGTCACCGAAGCGAGCACCACGAGCAGCGGTGGCACCCACGGTGTCGGCTGTTCGTCGTGGGTGCGGCCGTCCTCGAAGACGCAGGTGCTCGTGAGCGTCCACGGGTCCTGCACTTCTTCCTTGAGCACTGCCCTCTCGTAGACCAGGCCTCGCGCGCACATCTCGTCGTGCTCGCTGATGACGAACAGGATGTTGCCCCAGGCGAAAACGGCCCCCATGAGCACCAGCAACAGCGGGACCGGCACGACGAGCCAGGTCAGCTTCTCCCTCATCTGGCCAGCATCCCGCAAATCGCTCACGTGCCGGTCACATCGGCAGGCGGTTCGGCGAGCCGCAGGTACGCCGGCCGCAGCAGGTCCACGAGGTTGTCGCGCCGAACGGAGATCGGAACCGCGTCGAGCTGGTCGAGGACCGCGTCCGGGCGCACCGCGGCCGTCGGGTCGCCGAGGGGGATCGCGGTCGTGGTCTGGCGGTGCCAGAACGTGTCGAGGCACTGGGTGAGCGGCGGGGCCTCCTCGCGGGTCACCGTCGTGCGGGTGGCGCCGCGGAGGGTGCGGAGGCGGTCGAGGAGGTCCTCACGGCCGCGGCCGCGCCAGGCGAGGATCTCGAACGGGTCGTTGTCGAAGGACTCGGCCAGCAGGTAGCAGGCGGCGGCCAGGTGTTTGCAGGGCACCTCCCAGTCGGGGCAGGTGCAGTCCATCGTCAGCTCGCGCATCGTCGCCGGGAACAGCTGCAGGCCGAGGCCGGCGAAGAGGGTCTCGATGTCGCGGGGCATCTCGCCGGCCAGCAGCTTCGCGGTGTAGAGGGCCTGGCCGGCGAGGGCGTGTTCGATGCGCTGCCACTCGGGTGTGGTGAACGACTTGATCGCGATGCGGGCCCGGTACGGGGTGGGGCGGGAGCCCTGGACCAAGGCGATCACCATGCTCGTGGACAGCGACAGGCTCAGCACCTGGCCCTGGCGCGCGTAGTTGCGGCCGCGGGTCAGGCGGCCGCCCATGCCGAACGACTCCAGGACCTCCAGGAAGCGGCGCGACCACCAGGTGGTGGCGATGTCGCCGCGCTGGCTCTTCGCCCTGATGCCGTTGTCGGCCTTGATGGTCCTGCCGTAGCGGGGATGTTCACCGGACCAGTGGTCACTCACCGACGGCCTCCCCGGAGAGCGTGAGCAGGTCGCGCAGCTGGGAGGTGGACAGCTCGGTGAGCCAGTTCTCGCCCGCGCCCACGACCAGCTGGGCCAGTGCGCGTTTCTCCTCGATCATGGTGTCGATGCGTTCTTCGAGCGTGCCGATGCAGACGAACTTGCGCACCTGGACGTTGCGGTTCTGGCCGATGCGGAACGCGCGGTCCGTCGCCTGGTCCTCGACCGCGGGGTTCCACCAGCGGTCCAGGTGGATGACGTGGTTGGCGGCGGTGAGGTTGAGGCCGGTGCCACCTGCCTTGAGGGACAACAGGAACAGCGACGGGCCGGTGCTGTCCTGGAAGCGTTCGACCATGCGGTCGCGGGCCGCCTTGCCGGTGCCACCGTGCAGGAACATCACCTCGGTGTCGAAGCGGGCCGCGAGGTGGGGCACGAGCATGCTGCCGAACTCGGTGAACTGCGTGAAGCACAACGCCTTGTCGCCCTCGGCGAGGACCTCTTCGAGTACTTCCTCAAGGCGCGCGAGTTTGCCGGAGCGGCCGGAGATGCGGGAGCCGTCGCCCAGGAAGTGGGCCGGGTGGTTGCAGACCTGCTTGAGCTTCGACATCGTCGCCAGCACCAGGCCCTTGCGGCCGATGCCCTCTGCTTCCTCGATCTTCTCCAGCATGTCGTTCACGACGGCCTGGTAGAGCGAGGCCTGCTCGGTGGTGAGGTTGCACAGCTGGCGCACCTCGACCTTGTCCGGCAGGTCGCTGATGATGCGCGGGTCGGTCTTCACGCGGCGCAGCACGAACGGGTTCGTGATCTTGCGCAGGCGGGCGGCGGCGTCCTTGTCGTTGTGGCGTTCCACCGGGACCGCGAAGCGCGCGCGGAAGGTGTTGATCGTGCCGAGCACGCCGGGGTTCGCGAAGTCCATGATCGACCACAGCTCGGCGAGGCGGTTCTCCACCGGGGTGCCGGTCAGGGCGACGCGGTGGCGGGCCTTGAGCCGGCGCACGGCCTGGGACTGGCGGGTGGCGCTGTTCTTGATGTTCTGCGCCTCGTCGAGCACGACCCGGTCCCAGGTCAGGTCGCCCAGCGCGGCACTGTCGCGGTCCGCCAGCGCGTACGTCGTGAGGACCAGGTCGTGGCTCTCGACGGCCTCGCGCAGGGCGTCGCCGTCGAGGCGGCCGGCGCCGTGGTGCACGTGGACGGAGAGCTCCGGCGTGAACCTCGCCGCCTCGCGCTGCCAGTTGCCGACGACCGACATCGGGCAGATCAGCAGGGTCGGCGGGCGCTTGCCGTTCGCGCGGTTCAGGGCCTCCAGCGCCAGCAGCTGCACGGTCTTGCCCAAGCCCATGTCGTCGGCGAGGCAGGCGCCCAGGCCGATCTTGTCGAGGAACGCCAGCCACGCCAGACCGCGCTGCTGGTACGGGCGCAGCCGGGCGCCGAAGCCCGCCGGCGGCTCGACCGGCTCGATCTGCTCGTCGGCCCTGCCGGACAACAGGTCGCCGAGCCAGCCGTCCGCCTCGACCGACGTGAGCGGCAGCGGCAGGCTCTCGTCCTCCTCGGTCAGTCCACTGTGGAGCATCACCTCGGCGGCGGTCATCTGACCACCGCCGTGCCGGAGGAACGCGAGCCCCGCCGCCAGGCGCTTCTGGTCGACCTGCACCCACTGGCCGCGCACCTGCACCAGCGGCACCTTCGCCCTGGCGAGCTCGGCGAGCTCCGCGTCGGTGAGCGAGTCCTCGCCCAGAGCGAGCTCCCACCTGTAGTCCACGATGGACTTCAGGCCGATCTCGCTCTCCTTCGCCACGGTCCCCGCCGTGCCGCGGCTCTTCGTGGTGAGCTTCAACCCGAGCCGCACCCGCTGCTGCCACCACGACGGCAGCAGCACGCCGAAACCGGCCTGCGCCAGCACCGGCGCCGCGGTCAGGAACCGGTACGCGCCTTCGGTTCCGACCTCCAGCTCCGCCGGGTGCGCGCCGCGCAACGCCTCGTCCAGGTCGGGGTGCAGCCGGCTCGCGCGGCCGAGGTCCGCCAGCAGGTGCTCCTGCGGCGCCGGGATCCAGCGCCGCAGCACGGCGTCGTCGGCGAACCACACCTGGTGCGCGGGCACCAGCACGCTCGGCTCGTCGACGGCCTGCAGCAGGAACTCGACCGCCCACTCGTCCTCGCCGCGCTGCTCGGGCGAACGCAACCGGAAGCACGTGCGCACCGGACTCTCGCTGCCCGCGCTCTGCCGCCACCGGTCGAGCTGTTCGCGCAGCTCGTAGAGCTCCACCGGGTCCGCGTCGAACTCCGGGTCCCCGGTCAGCGCGGCGAGCCACGCCTCCGCCGTCGTCTGCTGCCCGCGGCGGCGCGGCGCGAGCGAGGTCTTGTCGAGGCGGGCGCGCACCTGCTCGTCCACCACCGTCGTGAGCGCCGCGCGCACCAGTTCCGCCGGGTCGGCGGCGATCTCCTCGCAGCGGCACGCGGGCGGCATCGCGGCCTGCAACGCGGCGAACCGCGCCGAGTCCGTGCCTGACAGCACCGGCACCCACCGCGCCCGCGGCCGGTCCGGTGCGACCGAGGGCAGCACGCGCCCGCGCGTGACGAGGTCCGCCGCGAAGCCCGCCACGCCGAACACGAACCGCGCCGAGTCGCTCAACCGCACGTCCGGACCCGGTTCCGGCCGGTCGCCGAACCGGATCGTGGGCACACCCCACTGCTTCAGCCCGACCTTGCCGCGCTGCGCCCGGCCCGCCGTGAGCGGGTCGCGCACCAGCTCCGGCGACGCCATCGGACCCGACGCGTAGGAGGGCAGCAGCAACGCGCGCCGCGTCGCCCGTTCGTCGTCGATCCCGAGCGCCGCCGCGAGCGACTCCGCCGTGGCCGCGAACGGGTGCGGCGCGTCCCGGCGGCTGCTCTCACTGCGTGCGGGCAGCCCGGAATCCTCGGCCCACAGCGCAAGCGCGCCGTCGGTCGTGCACAGGCCATGCAGTACGAGCACCTGTGAACCCTATGTGTTCACATTGTCGCCATGGTCGATGACACCCCTGTCGTGCTGGACGGTCAGTCCCTCGGCGGCGACGAAGTCCTGCGCGTCGCCAGGTACCACACGCCGGTGGTCCTGCACGCCGACGGGCTCGACCGCCTCGAAGCGTCGTGGCGCGCCAGCCAGCGCCTCGTCGTGCGCAGGCAGGTGTACGGCCGCACCACCGGTGTCGGCGCGAACCGCGACCAGCTCGTCACCACCGAAGGCTGGGCCGAGCACGGTCTGCGCCTGCTGCGCAGCCACGCCGGCGGCCTCGGCGGCATGCTGCCGGAGGAACAGGTGCGCGCCATGATGGTCGTGCGCCTGAACCAGCTCCTCGCCGGCGGCGCGGGCGTCCGCCGGGCCGTGGCCGACGCCCTGCTCGCGGCGTTGAACAGCAGCTGCTACCCCGGCGTGCACGAGTACGGCGCGATCGGCACCGGCGACCTCACCGCACTCGCCGAGACCGGCCTCACCCTGATCGGCGAGCGCTACTGGCTCGGGTCCACGCAAACCCCGGACCCGATCGACCTCGACTCCGGCGACGCCCTCGCGTTGATCAGCAGCAACGCCCTGACCATCGGCATGGCGGGCCTCGCCTGGCACGACGCCGCGGAACTGCTCAGGGCCACCCACGTCGTGGCCGCCCTGTCGTTCCTCGCCGTCGACGGCGCCGTCGAGGCCTACGCCGAACGCGTCCACCTCGGCCGCCCGCACCCCGGCCAGGTCGCCGTCGCCGCCGAGATGCGCAGGCTGCTCGGCGAGCCGTCCCGCCCGCCCGCACGCATCCAGGACCCGTTCGGCTACCGCTGCTTCCCGCAGATCCACGGCCCCGCCGTCGACGCCGCCACCGACCTCGGCCGCGTCCTCGACGTCGAGTTCAACGCCGCCGCAGAGAACCCGCTCATCGTCTCCGACCACTTCGGCCCCGAGGACGACGCCGCCTACCACCACGGTGCCTTCCACAGCGCGTACCTCGGCCAGGCCCTCGACCGCCTGCGGTTGGCCCTGCTGCACACCGGTCACCTCTCGACCGCCCGGCTCGCCACCCTCGTCGAGCCGAACTTCACCGGCCTGCACCCGTTCCTGGCCGAAGGCGTGCGCGGCAGCTCGGGCGTGATGATCCTGGAGTACAGCGCCAACTCCGCGCTCGCCGAGGTCCGCACCCTGGCCGAGCCGGCCAGCATCGGCAACGCCGTCGTCTCGCGCGGCCAGGAGGAGAACTCGAGCTTCGCCTTCCAGTCCGCGAGCCAGGCCCTGCGCTCGCTGGGCGCGTTCCGCCTCGTGCTCGCCTGCGAGATCGTCGCCGCCGTGCGCGCCCTGCGGCTGCGCGGCATCGTGCCCGACACCCCGGAACTGCGCGCGGCCTTCGAGCTCGCCGAGTCGAAGCTCAACCCGGACATGTCCGACCGCCAGCTCAGCCCGGACGTGGAGGTGGCCTCCGGTCTGCTCGCCGAGTTCGCTTCCTGCTGATTCGCACCTTCCTCTCCCCGCGGTTGGGCGGTGGGGTTGCTGTGGGTTGGGGTGGGCGGCCGCTGGGGGTGTCAGTGGTTGATGGGTTGGCCTGTTGCCGGTGATGGGTGGGGTGAGGCGGCCTGTGGCGCGAAGCGGCGCGGGCGCTGTGCCGGCGACGGGAGTCGGCCGGGAGCAGCGGGCGCGCCGGGGCCCTGGGGAGCCGGGGGAGGGAACGGGCCTGGCGGCGGGACCGGTCCTGTGACGGGTGCGAGCGTTGGTGAGGCTGGGTGAGCCAGCTGGTGGTGTGGTGGGAGGTGCTCCTCTCGTCGCTGGGTGGGGTGGGCCTGGCGTTGAGGTGCGGGCCTGGGGCGGCACGGGACGTGATGCGTGGTCAGGGATACGGCGGGCGGCGCGGGCGCTGTGGGACACGGGTGTGGGGCGTGGCCGGGTGCAGCGGGCGTGCCGGGACCGCAGGTGCCGGGATGGCGGCGGACGGCGCGGGCGCTTGCGTGGGCAACGCGTGAGGCGTGGCTGGGCAGCGGGCGCGTCGGAGATCCGCGGGGTGCCGGGGGATAGCGGTGGTTGACGCGGGCGCTTGCGGAGCAACGCGTGAGGCGTGGTTGAGGTGGGGCGGGCGGCCGGAAACCGCGGAGTGCCGGGTTGGCGGCGGATGGTGCGGGCGCTTGCGTGGCAACGCGTGAGGCGTGGTTGGGAGCCAGCGGGCGCGTCGGAGACCGCGGGGTGCCGGGGGTGGCGGTGGTTGACGCGGGCGCTTGCGGAGCAACGCGTGAGGCGTGGTTGAGGTGGGGCGGGCGGCCGGAAACCGCGGAGTGCCGGGTTGGCGGCGGA
>NZ_JBVJRT010000011.1:264059-329180 GCF_055607425.1 Lentzea sp. NPDC037011
TGCGTGGCAACGCGTGAGGCGTGGTTGGGAGCCAGCGGGCGCGTCGGAGACCGCGGGGTGCCGGGGGTGGCGGTGGTTGACGCGGGCGCTTGCGGAGCACGCGTTGGGCGTGGCCGGGGTGCGGCGGGCGGCCGAGGATGCGCGTGCCGGGGTGGCGGTGGTCGGCGCGGGCGCTTGCGGGGCACGCGGTGCGGGGCGTGGCCGGGGGAAGCGGGCGCGTCGAAGGGCCGGGGAGGTGGGCCGCGGGGCGGCGGGCGGCGCGCGAGGCGTGCGGGATCAAGGCACGGGGTGTGCGCGGCGGGCGCCGAGGGCGGGGTGAGGTGCGACCGGGGACCGGTGGCGGGCCGAAGTGCCGGCGGGCTGTGCGACGGCGGTTGGCGCGAGGGCGGTCGGCGGTCGGGAGAGGTGCGGTTTGTGGGGCGGTTGTGCGGTGGGCAAGGCCGGGTGGGGTGCTGGCGGGTCCACCCGGCCGGTGGCGGCGGGAAGCCGGCCACGAGGGGTGGGTCAGTGGACGAGGGGGGACCTCGTGCGGCGGTTGGCGAGGGCGGTGACGCCGGCGCCGGCCAGGCCGACCTGGAGAGCCAGCTCGATCCAGTCGATGCCCGCGGTGTCGGCGACGCCGAGGACGGTGGCCGCCGCGGTGCCCAGCAGAGCCGCCGCGATGCCGACGAGGATCGTCGTGAGCAGCGAGACGTGTTGCCTGCCGGGGACCACCAGGCGGCCGAGGCCGCCGATGAAGGCGCCGATGAGCAGGGCGCTGATCAGGCCGGTGATTTCCACGGTTACCCCCTGAAGACTCTGGTGCGTACTGCTCCAGGGTCCGCCGCCGCGGGGGTCCGCCGAATCAGGTCTTCCCCTGAGGCTGCCCTGACATTCCCCCTAGCAGTGCGGCGGCGGTGGAGGAGAGCTCGCGGCCGGGCACGTCCGGGTCGCAGCCCACGCGGGCCAGGCGGGCCCGGATGGCGGTCGAGGAGCGCTGCATCTCCTCGCCCAGTGCGCGGATGAGGACGGTGGCGTCGTCGGTGGACGGGGTGAGCCAGGCTGCGCGGAGGTCGGAGTCGAGGGAGTCGGTCCAGGGCTGGTTGGCGTTCGCGTGGCGGGCTGGGCGGCCGCGCAGGCGCGTGTGGGCGCCCAGGACGCGGGAGAGCAGCTTGCCGACGGCTGCCCCGCCCTCGGAGGGCAGCCTGAGGCGGCCGTCGGCCACCACCTCCCCCGAGGGGGCGGACCCCAGCAGGTCCAGGACCACGGACTCGTCCGCGTCCGTCGTGGCGCTCAGCCGGTACAGGACCTCACCGAGCTTCGTCTCGTTCTGGTAGGTGCTTGGCATGGGGTTGACGTTAGGGAGGGGGTCTGACGGTTTTCGGCCCCGGTTGCCCCGGGACGGCCCCGGGAAGGGGGAGTTCACTCGAACGGGTACGGGGTCAGCCCCGTGGCACTGCCTTCTGGCCCGTTCCCAGGTCCGCGGCGTCCGCCGCCGCTCGCCCGGCGCCCCACCCGGCGGCCGACCGCACCGTCACGCGCGAGGTCCGCGTCCGCGTGAACATCTCGTCGAACAACGTGTCCACGGCCTTCCTGCGGTTCGCCAGCACCGGCAGCAGCCGCTCGTCCGGCACCGGCTCGTCGGCGGTGTGCAGCCGCTCCGCGATCCGGGACGCGTAGGCGATCAGGAACGACTTGCGGAACGGCCGCGACCGCGCCTCGCTGCCCTTGGTCTCCTTCCCGCCGGCGGCCACCATCGCGCGCGTTGCCTGCACCAGCAACGACGTGGACAGCAGCTCCACGATCTCCAGGTCCACCTCGTCGCCCACGAGCGCGACGAACCCGAACCCGTCGTAGGCCACCGCACGCGCCCGCGATGCCTCCGCCACCACGTGCACGAGCTGCGACTTCTCCTTGAAGTACGCCTTGTCGAGCCACATCCGCCGCGACGTCGCGAGCTGCGGCAGGTCCGCGTCCAGCACCGCCCGTTCGAGCGCGTGCCGGTTCATCAGGTCCTGCGCCTTGGCCGACAGCGCCTCCGCCTCCTCCGGGAACGACGTCGACTCGGCCTTCGCCAGCAGCCCGCGCACCCGGTTGAGCACCTTCGGATCCACACCCGCGCGCACGAGACCGCTCAGCGCGTCACCGGGCAGCGGCAGGATCCGCGGCAGGGTCGGCAGCCGGTTCAGGAACGCGAGCAGCTCCGCGGCCGTGCGGGACGCGTAGGACGCCGTCTCGATGTGCCGTGCCGCCCACGCCTCCAGCAGCGGTCCCTCCCACCAGACCGCGGCGCCGATCTCGTCCAGCTGCCGTTGCCAGCGCGGGTGCACCGTGCTCGCGGCATGGGGCGAACAGGACGAAGCGATCACGTCCACCACGAGCGAGGTGGCCGACTCGTCGAGCGAACGCGACACGATCTCGCGAACGTCGTAGGGCAACCATCCCCGCTCCCACAGCGCGTCGACCGCTTTCACCAGTTCCACGCAGGGCAGTATGAGACGTCCGCCATGTGCACAGGCCGGGGCCCGCCTGGTAGACACGGGATGTGATCGAGCTCCAGTTCCGCGGCCGGACCGTCGTCCGCGACCACGCGCTGGTGATGGCGATCATCAACCGCACCCCGGACTCGTTCTACGACAGGGGCGCCACCTACGCCGAGGACGTCGCCATGGAGGCCGTCCACCGCGTGGTCGGCGAGGGCGCGGACATCGTCGACATCGGCGGGGTGAAGGCCGGTCCGGGCGACCTCGTCGACCCCGAAGAAGAAGTGCGCCGCGTCGTGCCGTTCATCGCCCGTGTGCGCGACGCGTACCCGGACCTCATCATCAGCAGCGACACGTGGCGCGCCGACGTCGGCCGGCTGGCCTGCGAGGCCGGTGCGGACCTGCTCAACGACACGTGGGCGGGCGCGGACCCGAGGCTGGCCGAGGTCGCGGCCGAGTACGGCGCCGGGTACGTCTGTTCGCACACCGGGGGCGTGAAGCCGCGGACGCGTCCGCATAGGGTGAGCTACCCGGACCTCGTGGCGGACGTCGTCGCGGAGACGACGGCGCACGCGGAGAAGGTGGTCGCCCTGGGCGTGCCGCGCAAGAGCGTGCTCATCGACCCCACGCACGACTTCGGCAAGAACACCTGGCACAGCCTCGCGCTGGTGCGGCACACGGACGAGCTGGTCGCCACCGGGTGGCCGGTGCTGATGGCGTTGTCCAACAAGGATTTCGTCGGGGAGACCCTCGGCGTTGAACTGCACGAGCGCGTCGAGGGCACCCTCGTCGCGACTGCGATCGCGGCGGTGGCGGGCGCCGCGGTGTTCCGCGCGCACGAAGTGGCGCGCACCAGACGAGTACTCGAGGCCGTCGCCCGGCTGCAGCAGGAGGTATGAGGTGGACGACGTCTTCGCCCGGTTCTCGGACGACCGGTGGGACGACTTCCTCGACGAGCTCGACAAGATCCGCGTCACGGCGGTGGACCCCGCGGAACGGCAGCAGGTCAAGGCCACCGCGCGCCGTGACGCACGGGAGGCGGCCGGTCAGCCGTTGCTCGTGCGGATGGCCATCGCGGACCACTACCTGAACCTGCTCGCCGTCGGCGTGTGGGCGGGCGACGAGAGCTGGCGCGCGGAGCTGCGTGACCTGGTCGTTTCTCTCGTGCCCGAGGACGACGAGACGCGCGACGACGGCCTGTTGAGCTCCGTCATCGCCGTGGTGCTCGCACAGCTGCTGCAGGACGCCCGTCTGCGCGGTGGTTCCGAGGCGGACGTCATCGCGCGCACGGCGTGGGAGAAGGCGCAGGAGTGGGCCGCCTACGCGGAGGACCGCCACGTCGAACGGCTGCTGCACCACTCGACGGAGGCCGGCGCACGCGTCGTGACCGCCACCGAGGTGCAGGAGGTCGTGGAACTGGCCACGGCCGCCGCCGACGACCAGCACGCGGAGACCATCGCGGCGCTGGAGGCCGAAGGGCTGTCCGCGGAGCTGATGAACGGCGTCTGGGTCGTGGACGGCGACTTCCGCAACCCGGTCCGCGCCGCCGCCCGCGCCATCACCCTCACGGGCTACGGGTGCGTGCTCGCGCGGAACATCCGCCAGTCGGCCGTGATGCTGTGGCACGAGAACACGCTCGCCATGGCGGACTCCAAGGTTCCGCGCTGGCGGGTCTACCCGATCCTCGCGCCGGTCACCCCGCAGTCGAAGTTCTCCGGCGGCGAGGGCCTGCCCTTCACCCGCGACACCCACCCGCTGGCACCCGCTCCAGAAGTCGTGCGCCGGTTGGCCGACGCCGTTGGTGTCAACCTGTCCCATCTGCTGGCTGCATTGCGGTGAAAGGGTGATCTTTGGCTTTCCGCAACCTTCAGTGGTTAATCTTGGTGCCATGCCCAGATTTGCCGAGTTCGATGTGGAAGGCCTGCGGAAATCCAGCGCCGTTGCGGACTTTCCCTGGTCAGAGACGTGGGTCACGCTGATCCGCGTCGACGCCAAGGGAGTTGTCCGGCAAGCCAGCTCGTTGTCGGAGAAAGTTTCTCTGCTGACCGTTGCGTCGGACAAGGACCTCGTCATCGCCTCCTGTCCGGAGATTTACGCGGTCGACGACCTGTCGGCCGCCCGAGCAGCCGTCAGGGCTTCGGTCGCACGCGAGATGTCGCCAAGCCTCGGATGAGGCACCACCCGCCACTCGGGCTCAGCGGCGAGCACGAGTTCCGGGAACCGCCGCAACACCACCTGGAAGCGCTCTCACCCCCAGGTCACGACTCGTCCGGTTGCAGGCTGTGGCCGTCCCACGTGAACCGCACCGTCGTCACCGCGTCGTCGCCGTCGGTGCCCGTGGTCAGCTGGTGGATCGCGATGCCGCTGAGCTCCTGGTAGTCGCACCACTCGTGGTCCGAGGTGAGGACCAGGTCGAGGTCGAACGCGACGAGCAGCTCCAGGAGTTGGCCCCGGTTCGTGGCGTCGACGCCGACGAAGACCTCGTCGAGCAGGATCAGGCGGGGTGCGGTCGGGGTGGCCTGGTAGTGGGCGGCAGCCGCGGCGAACAGCGGGAGGTGCAGGACGATGGCCTTCTCGCCGCCGGACAGGGCGCCGTGGACGCGTTTGGTGACGGGGATCCAGCCGTCGCCGCGGTCGACCTTCACCACGAACTGGTGCCAGGTCGTGTAGTCGAGGACCTGGGCTAGCTGTTGTTCCCAGCCTGTCGCGGTGCCGTGGGCGCGTGCCTCTTCTACGCGCTCGCGGAAGAACTGGTGCAGGGTCGCGCGTTCGTCGTCCCTGAGGCCGGAGGGGTCGCGGAGCAGGAGGTCGCGGGCCTCGTAGGTGCCGAGGGGGAGTTGCGGGTCCACCTGCCAGACGAGCTGCACGCGGATGTTCGACGCGGTCTGCACGCGCTCCAGGCGCTGGTTCATCGTGTCGACGAGGTCGATGGTGGAGCTGATGCGCTGGGCGAGGTGACGGCGGGTGTCGCCGGTGAGGAGCTGGTCGAAGAGGGCGTGCTCGCTGTCGGCGATGTGCGCGAGCATGCGGTCGCGGTCGGAGCGCAGGGTGGCCAGCAGGCCGGAGGCGCCGGTGCTCACGCCGTTCACGGTGGCGGTGAGCAGGGTGACGTCGTCGTCGGGTTCGAGGGAGAGGTCGACGCGGCCGGCGAGCTGGTGGCGTGCGTCGTGCACGGTGTTGTTGAGCTGGGCCTCGGCGTCGCGGATCAGGCGTTGTTCGAACGGGACGTCCGCCAGCTCCTCGACGAGCCCCGCGGCGTCCGATGTGGACACGAGGGCGTCGGCGGGCAGCCGGCTGCCGATCAGGTGGCCGAACCGGGTCCTCGCGGCGTCACGGGCTGTGGTGGCCTCGAAGGCGCGGGCGGTGTCGGCCTTGCGGCGTTCCTCCCACGTGCCGAGGACGCGCGCGAGCGAGGTCTGCTTGTGCCGCAACGCCTCCTGCGAGTCGAGCAGTGAACGGGCCTGCGCGCGCAACGTGACGAGCTGCTGGTCCAGCTCCTGGTACTCGGCGCCGGAGGAGCGTTCGACGGTCTCCAGGACGATCGCGAGCCCCTCGGCCTCCTGCTGCTGCGTCGCGGCGGAGTCGGAGGCCTCCTCCGCGAGCTCGGCGCTGGTGGCCGCGCGGGCCACGGCGTCGGCGGCCAGTGCTTCGGCGGCGGCCGCGTCGAGGCGGTCGTCCAGCCAGCGCTGGCCCGTGGTGCGGAACGTCGCGACCGCGGCCAGGACCGCGTCGAGCCCCTGCTCGGTCGTGGGCAGGTCGGTCGCCAGCGCGGTCACGGCGCGCAGGGCCTCGGTGACGGCGAGGTCGGCCTCCGCGCACCGGGTGGTCGCGGCGGCGACGGCGTCTTTCCGTGCGGCACAACGGAGCTGGGCGCGCGTGCGCTGCTCCTCGGCGAGCTCCAGGGGGTCGTGGCTGGGCTGGCGGGCGATCTCACCGGCCAGGGTCGCGCGGCGCACGGACAGCAGCGACAGGGCCGCGTCGAGGCCGGAGAGGTCGGTGGCGAGCTCCTCGATCGACGCGGTGAGCTCGGCGATGCGCCGGGAACGGCCCCGCTCCCGTGCAGCGGCACCGATGTAGGTGGGCTCCGGCTTGGTCCAGCGGCCGTGCGCCGCCGCGAGCCGCCACGAACCGTCGGCGCCGATCGCCGCCGTGTGACCGGTCGCGGTCTCGCCGAACGCGATGCCTTCGAGCAGCTGCCGGGCGCGGTTGTCCTCGCTGGTCAGCACGTCGAGCAGGGTGCGGCCGGGTGCGGGCGCGGCCAGCAGGGGCTCGGCGAAGCGGTCCTCGTCGCTCAGGCCGTACGAGTTGACCGGCGTGAGCCACGCGTCGAGCAGGCCGGACGCCTCCAGTGCCGCCTCGACGGACCCGCGCACCGGGGTGGGCACGTCCGGGTGGAACTCGACGAGACGCCACAGCGGGGTGCCCGCGGCCGTCATCCGGTGGTCGAGGTCGCGGGTGTAAGGCGCCGGAGGTGGCACGTCGACCTGGTTGGCCAGCTTCTCGCGGATGGCGTTGTACTGCGAGAGCTGCCGGTTCAGCGCGTTGCGGCTCTCGTGCAACGTCGCCTCGGCGCGTGCGAACTCCTCACGGGCCAGCGCGGCGGCCTCCACGACGGCGGAGGGCACGATCTCGGTGGGGTCGGCCAGCGTCAGCTCGGAGCAGCCGCGGGCCCACGTCGCGAACTCCTCCGCGAAGCGCGCAAACGCTTGCTCGTGCGCTTTCTGCGCCTGGATCTCCGCCTGCTCGGCCTGCGCCAGCTCGTCGCGGGTCTCCTCCAGCCGCTGCTGCGCCGCCTTCTGCACGTGCAGGGCCACCTCGTGCGCGAGGAGCACCCGCCGCACGTCGGCGACCTGCGCGGTCCTGGCGTCGACGGCCGCGTCGAGCAGTTGGCGTTGCACTCGCACGTCGGTGCCGCGGTCGAGCTCGCCGAACACCGACGGCATGCCCGCGCGTTCGGCGGCGTGCTCGGCCTCGGTGGCGGACTTGCGCAGGTGCTCGGCCCGGTCGGCGGCCGTGGACCTGGCCGCGGCCGCCCGTTCTGCGTCCTCGGTGGCACGGGCGCGCAGCTTCTCGGCGTGCGCGGCGGCAGCGGCGGCCCACGCGCTCGCGGTGTCGAGCTGACGGCGCAGCCGGTCGACCTGCTTGCCCTTCCGGTAGGCGGGCAGCTCGGTGATGCCGGTGATCTCGGCCTCGACCCCGCTCGCCTCCGCGATCAGGGCGGTGAGCTGCTCCGCGTTCTGCTCCACGTAGGAGACCTGCTGGTGGTAGCGCTGCTCGCTCTCCTCGGCGGCACGGGTGCGTTCGGCCAGCTCCGCCTCGGCGGACGTCAGAGCCGTGGCCGCCGCACGCAGCACGCGCTGGGCATAGGTGCGTTGACGTGCGGCGAGCACGTCGGCCGTGGCGATCTCCTCGTTGAGCCGCCGCAGCTCCTCGCGTTGCCCGTCGAGCAGCTCGAAGCCCTCGGCGATCTCCCCGAGCTCAGTGGTGTCCAGCGGCGGAAGTGCCCTGGACAGCAACGTCGACAGCACGCTCGGGTCGAGCCGCTCGGACAGCTTCGGCGTGCGCAGCTGCAACAGGGCCGTGATCAACGAGTCGTAGCGCTGCTCGCTCACACCGGGGAACAGCGTCGTGCGGACCGTGTCGCGGTACTCGGCCGGAGACGGGTGCACGGCGCCGTGCTCACCGATCGCGGTCGCGAGGTCGGAGCTGGTCAGCGGCCGTCCGGCCTCGTTGACCAGCGCCAGGTCGCCGACGCGCTGGTCGGTGGTGAAGTAGTGCGTGGTGACGTTGTTGGTGTTCGTGGTCGCCTGCAACCGCGCGCCACAGGTGAACCAGCGCTCGCCCTGCTGGAACTCCAGCCACACATAGCCCACGCGCGTGCTGCCGTGCACACCCTCGCCCATGAGGTTCCAGTGCATGGTGCGGTCCGCGCTGCCGAACGTCGACAGGCGGTGCGGGCGCAGGTTCGCGTCGAACAGGTACGGCAGCAGCAGTTCGAGCGCCTTCGACTTGCCGGTGCCGTTCGGGCCCCTGAGCAGCAGCCGGCCCTCGTGGAAGGTGAAGATCTCGTCGTAGTAGCGCCAGACGTTGATGATGCCGGCGCGGCTGGGTTGCCACCGGTCAGTCATGCAGCTCCTCGACCGCGTACCTGGCTGCCGCGGGCAGCCTGCTCACGTTGCCGTCCTCGACGCGGGCCAGCCCGAACGCCCGCAGCAGCGCGAGCCCGTCCTGCGCGAGCCGGGCGGCGCCGCCGTCCGAACGGTAGGCCTTGGCCCAGTTGGGGAACCGGGTCAGCAGCTCGTCGGTCTCCGCGACCAGGTCGTCCTCGGTCGCGTCGCCCCGGGCGAGCCGGTCGAGCAGGACCAGCGCGGCGACCTTGGCGTGGTCGTCGTCATCGGGGAACCGCGTGTCCGTCGCGATCGCGTCGGCGTCGACGACCAGGAAGCCCTCCGCACGCTCCTCCAGCGTGCACCCGGCGATGCCGACCGCGGTGTGCACGAGCTTGCGCCCGCTCGGCGAGGCCAGGAACGCACGTTGGTCCTCGGTGAGCTCGTCGCGGTACACGACCGGATCGTCGACCAGCCGCCGCAGCACCGAGTGCCGGGTCCAGGTCGTGCGCTGGACCGCCGAGCTGTCCTCGTAGCGGTTCTCCCGGGTCAGGCCCTCGATGCTATCCACCGTGGACGGTGCGACGGGCGCGGCGAGCAGCCGGGTGACGAGCGCGGCGTCCACCCGGTACAGCACCTTCGCGCCGGGCTGGTCGAGGAAGCTCTCCGCCTTGCCGTCGACAGGCCGTGCGGCACCGTGCTGTTCGAGGAACAGCAGCACGTCCACGAACGCCGACCGCTCGTCCCGGCGGGACGGGTCGAACACCGGCAACCCCTCCAGCGCGGTCGTCTGCCGCACGCGGTCGGCGAGCAGGCCGATCGTCGTCGCCGGACCGGCCAGCAACTCCGCGCACACCACGCACAGCAGCGTGTAGCGGCGGCGGTCGAACGGCGCCCGTCCCGACCGCGCACGCCGCGCCGGCCGGGTCGGGTCGGGCCGCTGCGTGGTCTTGGTCAGCCGGGCGTACCCGGCGCGCGGCTCGACGTGCAGCCGCCAGCCGCAGTAGTAGTCGAACCACTTCGTGATCGGCTCACGGCGGCGGCGCACCAGGTCGAAGCCGTCCGGTTCGAGCGCGGCGGTCAGCAACGGGCTCGCGAGCAGCATCCTGATGCCACGCGCCACCTCCTCGCTCTCCAACCGCGCGAGCTGGTTCCCGGTCCGGCTCATCGGCGCTGCACTTCGATCACGTAGTCCGGGCCGCTCAACGTACCCCTCTGCGTGGTGATCTTCGCCCACCCGCGTGCGTTGCGCAGCCTGATGTGCACCCGGCCGTCACTGGTGGAGGCCGCGCGGGTGCCCGTGCTGTCCGGCATCGCCCCGAGCGCCCTGCCGACCAGGTCGAGCAGCCGGTCGAACGTGTCGTGGTCGAGCTCCTGCAGGCTGGAGATCCGGATCGGCCCGTCGGTCTGCAGCTGCTGCCAGGCGAGCTCCAGCTGCTGCCGCTCCCGCTGCGCCTGCTCCTTGCGCGCCCGGCGGATCTGCTCGACGTCGCGGACCTTGCCGGTCGCGCCGATGTGCTCCTGCCGGCCGGACTTGCGCAGCTGCGGCGACACCGGCACCGCGGGCGTGTTGTGCCACGGCTCCGCGCTCGGGATCAGCTCGCCGTCCGCGTGCTGCAGGTGCGCGTGCCTGGCCGGCCACAACCCGAACGCCGCGTTGAACAGCGCGTGCGCCTCGTCGTCGTCGCTCGTGCGCGCGAACCAGCTCGCGAGCGCCCGGAAGTCGGCGGCGGTGTTGGTGGGTTTGCGGCGCTGCTCGCCGATCCGGTCGAGCTTGCCGAGGAAGTCGACGATGGCGGCGCGGACGACGTCCTCGAGCCGGTCGAGCCGCCGTGACCAGGCGGCGAGCTCCTCGACGCGTTCGTGCAGGTCATCACGGGTGAGCCCGGCGAGCGCACGGCGGATGCGGTCCTTGCGCGCGTCCAGGTCCTCGACGAACCCCTGCAGGTGGCCGACGGTGTCGGCGGTGGGCACGTGCTCCCCGCGCTGCAGCTCGCCGACGAAGAGCACGATGTCCGTGCGGAACGCGTCCAGGTGCGCTTCGAGCTCCCGGAGCGTCGCCTTCGTGCGCGTCTCGGCGGCGGCCAGCGCTTCGAGGCGGTCGGCGATGGCGTCGAGGTGGGAGGCGTCGAGCGCGCCACGGCTCGTGATCGTCCTCAGCGCTTCCCTGGTGGCGGCGACGGCGGCCTCGCCGTGGCGGGTCAGGACGTGGACGACGTTGTGGCGCTCGTACTCGGCCGCGGTCGTGAAGTGCGCGGCGTGCCGCTGGACCGTCTCCGTGAGCCCCCACCGCCCGAGGTTCCCGAGAGCGGTCTTCAGCTCCTCGTCACCGACCGGGCGGTGCGTCCTGCGCAGCTCCTCGTGGAGGTCGTCGGTGGTGAGAGCGGTCTCAAGGCGCTCGGCCGCCTCGCCGAACACGTGGAGGACCGCGGTGTGCAGCTCCGCGTTCGGCGCCGTGGTGAAGCGGAACAGGTCCGCGGGCACCGTCGGAAACGTCGTCACCTGCACCACCGTAGCGGGTGCGCCTACTTCTTCCGGGTGACATCGTGGGTCGTCAGCCCGTTGTCGGCGGAAGCGGCTGCCGGGGCAGACCGGGGTGCTCCAGGTCGCGGATGCGCGACAGGTCGTAGAGCGGCTTGGCGAGCAGGGCGACGCCGCCTGCCAGCAGGAGGACCAGCGCCGTCTTGGCGAACCGGTGCTCGAAAGGCTGGTCGGCCACCTCCCACGTGGTGCCGATGAGCGTCACGGGCTGCGGCCGGCCGACCTCGGTGAACTGCGAGTGGGCCATCGTCTGCGTGACCTTCTCGCCGGTGCTGGCGGTGATGTCGACGGTGCAGCGCCAGGTGGCGGACAGGTAGCGCCAGTCGCGGTCGCACGAGGTGGCGGTGCCGGTGCCCTCGACGGGACGGGGCCAGAAGTCGGCGCGGGCGGCGATGAACAGGCCGTGGGTGAAGTGGACGGCGGCGAGGGCCAGCAGTCCCGCGGCGACGTACCGGGGCGCATCCCGGCGGAGGCGGCGCACTTCCGCGCGGCGCGGCGGAGGACCGGTGCGGCTGTTCTGCCAGGCGATGCCGGAGCCGACGAGGCCGGCGGCGATGAGCACCACCGCACCCATGGTGGGCCACGGCGCGGGGGTGAACGAGGCGCGGGCCGGGACGTAGTGGCCGTGGTCGAGCCTTTGCACGGAGACGGACGTATCGGCGGGGGTGAGGAGCGAGGAGTCGCTGGTGTGCCGGTGCCGCACGCCGTTGTCGGTGACGATGGCGCTGCAGCTCCAGCGGGTGCCGAGCAACAGCCAGTTGCGGTCGCACTCGATGTGGTCGGCTTGGGCGACGGGGCTGCCCTTCGGGCCGTGGTCCTCCCAGAACAGGAAGAGGAAGGCGGCGGCGTAGGTGCAGAGGGCCAGCCAGACCAGGGCGAGCCAGCGTTGGTGGTGTCCTTTCACGACACCGGCTTCTTCTTGTCGCGGAACATGCGGAAGGTGATGAGGAGGGCGATGCCAGGGATGCCCATCAACTCCAAGATCCGCAGGACCTTGTCGGGTTCCACCCGCTCGGCAGGCGCTCAGGTGGGGGTGGGCCGGGAGGACCTCGAACTGGAGACGTCGCGGCGGGTCATGGGGACCTGGGTGCCGATGTCGGCGGCTGTGATCGCCGAGTTGTCGGTGCGGTAGGGGTGGCGTTCGCCGTCGTCGGCGACGATGGTCGCGGTGCAGGACCAGAGGAGGCCGAAAGCCCACCAGTTCCGCTTGCAGCTGACGTCCTCGGTGTGGCCCATGGCGGGGCCGCCAGAGCCGGGAGCTCCGTCGAAGAACAGGGTGGCGGCTTGGGCGGTGTAGAGGGCGACGACCCACAGGACGGCGGCGAGGGCGATTCGTTTGGTCATGAGAGGAATCTCTGGTTCAGCGCGTCGCGTCCGGGGGCGGTGTTCTCCAGGCGCCGGGCCATCTGGAGGTTGGTCAGCGGCTTGGCGACCACCGTGCCGACGAGGAGCAGGAGCACCGTGAACGCCTTGGCGAACCGGTTCTCGTAGGGCTGGCCGACGGCTTCCCAGGCGCCGTCCACCAGCGTCACCGGCTTTTGCTCACCGCGGTCACCGGGAGTGAACCAGGTGATCGACTCCGTGGTCCTGGCACCGGTCTTCGAGGTGACGTCGACGGTGCAGCGCCGAACCGCGCCGAGGTAGCGCCAGTCGCGGCCGCAGGACTGGACGACGCCGGTGCCGTCGGTGGGAAGGGCGACGATGCCGTTGTCGTCGATGTGCGAGGCGACGAAGACGCCGTGCACGAAGAACGCGCCGTAGAGCCCCAGCGCGCCGATAGCGAGGTTCTTCGGCCATTGCGCGCGGAGGCGGCGGGCTTCAGCGAGACGTGCCTCGCGGGTCTTCGGCCAGCCGAGGCGGTCACGTGGCCACAGCACGACGAGGCCGGCGATGCCGAGGGCGATGAAGGCCAGCGTGCCGACGAGGTTCCACGGCATCGGGGCGAACTCGGCCCGTGCGGTGGTGAAGGTCGGTGGCGACTTCTTCGAGGTGAACTTCTCCATCGCGACCTCGGTGCCGATGTCCGCCGGGGTCAGCAGGGACGAGTCGCTGGTGAAGCGGTACTGCGCGCCGTCCGCGTCGGTCACGGTCGCCGAGCAGCTCCAGCGGGTGCCGAGCAGGAACCAGTTGCGGGAGCACTGGATGTCGTCCGCTGTTGCGACCGCTTTGCCCTCGTCGCTCGCGTCAGCCCAGTAGCTGCCGAGGAACGCCGCGCCGTAAAGGCAGAAGACGAGCCACGCGAGGGCGAAGCTGCGTTTGCGGTACTTCGTCACCTGCGGTCCTTCTCATCCCACTTCTGCTTGTCGTCGGCGACGAACATGTTGTTGTGCTCCTTCATGCCTTCCTTGGTGGGAGCGATCAGGTCGCCCCAGTTCGGCATGAGGTGGCTGATGTCGCGGCTCGAAACGGCGCGGACCCAGTTCTGGCCGTCGAGCAGGCCCTTGCTGAGCGGTGCGTCGATGCGGTCACCCGCGTTCTGCACCGCTGTCCGCGGGTCGGGCAGGTCGTCACGGCGTGTGCTCAGGGGTGGCTGGTTCATTCGCTCGTAGTAGTCCTTGATCGCCTGCTTGCGGCTGGGACCGTTCTCCTTCACGCGGGCTGCCCAGTCGTCGACCTTCTGGCTGGTGCGCTGCGCCCAGTCGTCCACCCTGGTCATGGCGTTGTCGGCGGACTCGCGAATCCGGGTGCCGGCGTCGGTCAGGTTGTCGCCGAGCTCGTCGAGGCCGTCGGCGCGGGAGGTCCGCGTCGCGGCGTCGTGCGCGAGTTCCCCGGCGCGTTGGTTGCCAAAGGGCGAGTTCGGCATCGACTTGCCGAGGGCGGCCAGCTCGTCGGCCTTCTTGCGCATGACGTCGCCGGCGGCCTTGGCGAGTCCGCCGAGCTTGTCGAGCGCCTTGAACAGCTTCGTCAGGAACTTCATGATCTTGGTGCCGATGGAGATCGCCTTCGTCACCGCGCGGGTGATGAAGGCGGCGACCGAGGCGCCCGCGGTGGGAACGGCTGCCGCGGCGGCGGGAATGCCCCAGGCCAGGAGGGTGCCGGCGAGCTCGGCGATCAGGTCGCGGACCAGGGTCCTCGTCGCGGCCACGCAGACGCCCGCGACCTTGATCTTGTTCGCCACCGCCGCTGCCGCTTCGGACGTCTGGTGGAGGCTGCCGATGAGCACGGAGCAGCGCATCCGGTAGGTGTCCGCGGCGGGACCGGTCCAGCCACTGAGGGAGGAGAGCTGGGTCTGGTACCCGTCCCTCTCCTCGCCGAGGCGCTTGGCGATGTTCTCCCAGGTGGTCGCGGCGGCCTCGATGGCGGGTGGGTCACCTGCCAGCTTGTCGAACGGCTCGCGGACGAAGTCGACGTTCTCGATGATCCAGCCGACGACCGACGCGGCCAGGGTGCCCAGCGGGTCGGCCATGAGGCCGGCCACGTCCATCACGGCCGCGGCGGCGTCGATGCCGAGTGCCGTCGGGTCCAGGCCCTTCCCCTCCTGGAACGGCAGGACGACGTCGCGCGCCACGTCCTCGAGGGAGTCGAACGGGCCTGCCCCGGTGAGCCCCTTCGTGTCGTCCTGGACCTTCGCGATCAGCGGTTCGCTCACTGGTGCAGCCCTTCCAACGAGCCTGCGTTGCCGGTGTCGGTGTTCTGGTAGAGCTCCGCGGTCTTGCCGAGCTGGTCGCCGGTCGCCTCCACGACGGCGGGCAGCAGGCCGACCAGCTGCTTCGCCTTGTCCAGCTCGTCGTTGAAGATGAACGCGTAGGCCTGGCAGAGCTCGCCCATCACGTTCGGGCCGAGACTGGTCTGGGAGGCCGTCACGACCTCCTGCAGCGACGGCGCGACGGCGTTGACCAACTGCTTGCCGTGCGCGGCGATCGCATCGGACCGGGCGGCGAATCCTCCGGTCATCGCAGCACCGAGTTCCCGCCGAAGTCGTCGTCGTCGCCCTGCGGCGGGGCAGGGCGGCCGGGTGGTTCGGAGACGGTGCCCGCCGGGTCGATCACGGCGATGCCCCGGTCGATCTGTTCGCGCAGGAAGGCCATGCCCTCGCCGTCGCCGAGGACGGGCTGGAGGGTGGTCTCGATCTTGCGGGCGGCTTCGACCTGGGCGCGGCGGATGGTGTCCATGATGGTGCGGGCCAGGGTGGTGTGGCCGAGGTCGTCGGCGCGCGGGGTGAGGTGCAGGGACTCGATGCGGCCACCGGAGCCGACGGTGACGGCGACCGAGCCGTCGGGGCTGTGGGCTTCGGTGCGGGAGTCGCGGAACGCGGTCTGGATCGCGGTGGCCTGTTCCTGGGCCTGGGCGAGGCGCTGTTCGAAGGACGCGAGGTACTCGTACGGGTCGGTCACGGTTCGGATGTTCTCATTCCTCACGACTCTCCGCGCACGGTTCGGCACAATGCGTGCATGTTCATGCCGCTGGTGACGAGGGAGATGCGGGAACGGGCGCGGCTCGTGCCCAACAACTGGTTGCACGTGGTGGATCCCGCGTACGACCGGGTCGTGGCCGAGGCGGTGGTCGGGCGCTACCTCGTCGACGAACGCGGGGAGATCACCGGGCAGTACGTGCCGAACCCGCGGTACCGGGCGAAGGAGCTGGTCTTCGACAACGACCTGGAGTCGTTGATGTACCTCGTGCAGCACGGGCGGGCGGAGAAGCGGGAGCTGGTCGACGCGGTGCTGGCCGCCGAGCTGGTGCTGCCCGCGGACCCGGCGCGCAGGGCGCGGGAGCACGTGGTGATGCGCGGAACGTCATCGACGCGTTCGCGTCGGAGAAGGCGGTGCCGCCGGACTGGCCGCCGCACTGGCAGCGGTTCAGCGGGGTCGAGCTGGCGGTGGTCGCCGACGCGGTCGCGGAACCGGTCGTGGTGGTGATCGGCGCGCAGGGCGGGGTGCGGTTCGAGGTTCCGGGGGACGTGCTGGTCGACGGGCTGCGCGCGGTGATCACGATGTGGTGAACCAGGGGGCGCCGGGGAGCAACAACGGCGTGCTGTTGCGCCGATCGGGCTAACCTCCGGCCGTGCGGACGAGGCTGAACCCGGTGCAGCAGGCGGTGGTGGCCGCCGGACGGCCGTTGCCGCAGCTCACGGACCCGTTGGAGGTCGAGCTGCGGGTCAGTGCCGCGGTGGGGGCGGTGGCGCACGACGAGCAGTTCTGGGAGGTCGTCGTCCGGCACCTGGCCGACCTGCCCAGCCGGCGCAGCGGGGCGTTGCTCACGGCGCTGGGGCACCTGGTGCCGGGACGGGTCGGGGCGTGGGCGCGGGAGGCGGCGCGGGAGCAGGAACGGCCGCCGTGGGACCTCGGGCGGCTCGTGTTCGGGGAGTGCTGGATCGGGGACCGCTCGATCGACGCGGGCTATCTCGCACTGATGTGCACCTATGCCTATGACGACGAGCCGCACGCCATGGTTTTCATGATCGACGAAATCAGCGGGAGCCTCACGCGGCACGCGTTCCTGACGCGGCAGGTGCAGGAGACGCTGGCGCGGGTGGAGGAGCAGGTGCGGCTCCAGGCGATTCCACCGGAAGCGGCGCACTGGCTGCTTTCCCGCAGCTACGACCGGTTCGAACGGCGGCCGGGGCTCGCGGTGAGCGCGGACGTGCACCACACGCGGCTGGTGGCGCGCAGGCGCATCGGGCTCGCCATGAATTAGGGCTGTGCGGATCGCAACGTGATGGTTCGGCCGACTGTGCAGATTGTCTGTAGCTCGATCGTGACTCCGCCATTACTGTCCGAGTTGTCGATCACAGGGCGGAGGGACGATCATGGCCGCTCTTCTCGGACATGACGACCAGACCCTCACCCGTGTCCCTGACCAGGCACGGCACCCGTGGTTGTCGGTCGCGACCCAGCGCTTCGGGCAGACTTCCGCGCTGAGCCAGTTGCTGCTGGGCGCGACCCTCGGGTTCGGCATGGAGTTCTGGGACGCGTTCCTCGCGCTGACGATCGGCGCCGTGCTGCTCAACGTCCTCGCGATCGCGGTCGGCGTGATCGGGCAACGCGAAGGGCTTCCCACGGCGGTCCTCAGCCGCTGGACCGGGTTCGGGCACGCCGGGTCGGCCGTGCTCGGGCTGGTCGTCGCACTCGCCGCCACCGGGTGGTTCGGGGTGCAGACGGGGCTCGCCGGGGTGGCGCTCGCCGGGGTCGCGGGACTGCCGGCGCCGGTGTGGTCGTTGGTGTTCGGGCTGGCGGTCACCGTCATCGCCGCTTTCGGCGTGCGGTGGAGGGCGTGGACGGCCTACCTGACCGTGCCCGCCTATCTCCTCCTCGTCTTCTGGGTCGTGCACGCGAACGTCGCCGACGTCCCCGCGGCGGTGGCGGCACCGGCGCCGGGACCGGGGATCGGCCTGCCGACCGCGGTCACGCTGGTCGTCGGCAGCTTCGTCCTCGGTGCCGCGATCGCGCCGGACACCACCAGGTTCAACCGGTCCACGGCGGACGTGGTGAAGCAGACCGTCCTCGGCGTCACGGCCGGGCAGTGGGTCGCCGGGTGCGCGGGCGTGCTCCTCGCGCACGGGCTCGGCACCACCGACGTCATGGGCGCGGTCAGCCGGTCGGGCGGCTGGGTCGGCGTGCTGGTCGTCGTCGCGGTGGTGCTGAAGGTCAACGACTGGAACCTCCGCTCCGCCTCGCTCGGGCTCGGCAACTTCTTCGACGCGGTGTTCGACCGGCGGATCAGCCGGGCGCAGGTGACCGTCGTGGCCGGCTGCGCGGGCAGCTTCCTGGCCGCAGCGGGAATCCTGCACCAGTTCACGCACTTCCTGGTGCTGCTCGGCGTGGTGTTCCCGCCGGTCGCCGGGATCATGATCGCCGAGTACTACGTGGTGCGGCGGTGGCGCAACGAGATCATCTCCACCCGGCCGCGCGTGCCCAGGTCGGCGCCGTCGTGGGTGCCCGCGACCGTGGTCATCTGGCCCGCCTCCGCCGTCGTCGGCGAGCTCGTCCCGTTCGGCCAGCCCAGTGTGAACGCGCTCCTGCTCGCGTTCGCGCTCTACGTCTCAGCTGGCCGGTTGGACCTGCTGCGCATGCGGTGCAGGCGTGCCACGAACCGTAGGGTGGCCGGGGAAGCGACCGCTGTCTGAGGGGTTCGTACATGCACATCGGTATCGACGTCGGCGGCACGAACACCGATGCCGTTCTCGTTGACGGACGCCGCGTCCTGGCCGAGTGCAAGAGAACCACGACCGCCGACGTCACCACCGGCATCGTCGCCGCGGTCGGCGGGCTGCGGTCGGCGTGCGCGTTCGAACCCGCGGCCGTGCGGGCGGTCATGATCGGCACCACGCACTTCGTCAACGCCGTCGTCGAGGGCAGGGGCCTCGCGCAGACCGCGGCCGTGCGGCTCGGACTTCCCGCCACGAAAGCACTTCCGCCGTTCGTCGACTGGCCGGACCGGCTGCGGCGGGTGATCGGCGGGCACGCCTACCTGTGCCACGGCGGGTACGAGTACGACGGCCGGCTGATCTCGCCGCTCGACCACGACGAGCTGCGCGCGGTGGCCGCCGACATCGCCGCGAAGGGCGTGCGGTCGGTCGCGATCTCCTCGGTGTTCTCGCTCGTCGACGGCGACCTCGAACGCCAGGCGGCGGAGGTCCTCACCGCCGAGGTGCCGGACCTGGTGGTCAGCTTCTCCCACGAGCTCGGCCGGCTCGGCCTGCTGGAGCGGGAGAACGCGACGATCATCAACGCCGCGCTGCGCGAGCTCGCCGCGCAGATCGCCGACGGGCTCGTGGAGTCGTTGGCGGCACAGGGCATCGACGCGCCGCTCTTCCTCAGCCAGAACGACGGCACGCTGATGGACCTGGAGCACGCACGCTGCTACCCGGTCGCCACCTTCTCCTCCGGGCCGACGAACTCGATGCGCGGCGGCGCGTTCCTGTCCGGGCTGGACGAGTGCGTGGTGGTCGACGTCGGCGGTACCACGACCGACGTCGGCGTGCTGCACAACGGTTTCCCGCGCGAGGCCTCCTCCCAGGTGCAGATCAGCGGGGTGCGCACGAACTTCCGGATGCCCGACGTGCTGTCGGTCGGCCTCGGCGGCGGCAGCGTCGTGCGGGAACGCGACGGCGTCCTCGTCGGACCGGACAGCGTCGGATTCCGGTTGGCGCAGAAGGCCCTGGTGTTCGGCGGGGACACGCTGACGGCCACGGACGTCGCCGTCGCCGCCGGGCGCGCGGACATCGGCGACGCCTCGCTCGTGCGCCACCTGGACCGCTCGCTGGTGACCGCGGTGCTCGGCCACGCCGGCGAGCGCATCACCGGGCTGGTCGACCGGATGCGCGCGAGCCCGACGCCGGTGCCGGTCGTGCTGGTCGGGGGCGGCAGCGTCCTGGTGCCGGAAGAGCTCGCCGGTGTCAGCGAGCTCGTCCGGCCGGAGCACCACGGGTTCGCCAACGCCATCGGCGCGGCGATCGCGCAGGTCGGCGGCGAGGTGGACCGCGTGTTCACGATCGACCCGGCACGGCGCGGCGACGTGCTCGACGCGGCCAGGCAGGAGGCCGTGGACAAGGCGGTGGCCGCGGGCGCGAAGGCGGACACCGTGCGGATCGTGGAGGTCGAGGAGATCCCGTTGGCCTACCTGCCGGGCAACGCGAGCAGAGTGCGCGCGCGGGCCGTGGGCGATCTCGTGCTGGAGGGCCTGCCGAGGAGGGCCCGTGCGTGAGATCGGAGTCGAGGAGCTGCGGTACCTCGCCCGTGGCGCGGCGATCCTGGGCGCGGGCGGCGGTGGCGACCCCTACATCGGGCGGCTCGTGGCGGAACAGGCGCTGCGGGAGCACGGGCCGGTGCTCGCGGTCGAGCCGCACGAGGTGCCCGACGACGCGCTGGTGGCCGGCATCGGCATGATCGGCGCCCCGACCGTGATGGTCGAGAAGCTGCCCTCCGGCACCGAGGCGGTGACGGCTTTCCGGACCCTGCAACGGGAGCTGGGCCGCCCGATCACGCACGTGCTGCCGATCGAGGTCGGCGGGATGAACTCGCTGGCGCCGTTCCCGGTCGCCGCCGCGCTCGGGCTGCCGGTGCTGGACGCGGACTGCATGGGCCGCGCGTTCCCGATGGTGCAGATGGTGGTGTGCACGCTCGACGGCGTGCCGGCCAAGCCGCTCGCGGTCGCGGACGAGAAGGGCAACTCGGTCGTCCTCGACGTGCTCGACAACCACTGGGCGGAACGGCTCGCGCGCTCGGCGGCGGTCAGGATGGGCTGCACGGCGGTCCTGTGCAGCTTCCCGATGTCCGGTGCGCAGGCCCGCGGCACCGTCATCCCGCGCACGCTGACCCGCGCGGCCCGGCTCGGGCGGCTCGTCGAGCAGGCGCGGCGCGACCACGCCGACCCGTGCGCGGCCGTGGCGGACCACCTCGGCGGGCGGGTGCTGTTCACCGGCAAGGTGGCCGGCGTGCTGCGGGAGAACGACCCCGGCTTCGCCAGGGGCGAGGCGCTGCTGGAGGGGTCCGGCGCGCACGACGGGTCGCGCTGCCGCCTCGCGTTCCAGAACGAGCACCTCGTGGCCACCCTCGACGACGTGGTGGTGGCGTCCGTGCCCGACCTGATCTGCGTGCTGGAGGCCGACGGCGAACCGGTCCCCGGCGAGCGGCTGCGGTACGGGCAGCGCGTGGTCGTCGTGGGAGCGCCGTGCCACCCGCGCTGGCGGACGCCGGAGGGGCTTGCGCTGGTGGGCCCGTCGGCGTTCGGCTACCCGCACGGGTACGAGCCGCTCGGACCGGCCTGACCGCCCCGGACGCGCCGTCGCGGGAGCTTCTCGCCCGCACGGCGCGGCACTACTGTTCCGCGCATGCACCTGCTCCAGCCCGACGAGGTCGACCGGCTCGCGCTGGGCGTGGTCGTGCTCGGCAGCGGTGGGGGCGGCGGGGAACGCGAGACGCACGCCTTCGCGGCCATGTTGCGCCAGCAGCTGCGGGAGAGCGGCCCGGTCACCGTCCTGTCGCCGGAGGAGGCGGACCCGGACGGACACGGCGCGCGGGTCGGGCTGATCGGTGCGCCGTCGGTGGTGATCGAGAAGCTGCCGTCCGGCCGGGAGGCGCAGGAGGCGCTCAAGGCGTTGCGGGGCCACGACGACACGGCCGTGACCGCCGTGATCGGGTGGGAGGTCGGCGGGTGCAACGGCCTGCTGCCGCTCATCCTGGCCGCGCGGCTGGGCCTGCCGTACGTCGACGTGGACGGGATGGGGAGAGCGTTCCCACGGATCGACCAGACGACCTACGACGCGGCCGGGCTGCCCACGACCCCGCTGGCCATCACCGAACCCGGCGGCAACCGGGCCGTGCTCGACGCGACCGGCATCGAGAAGCTCGCGCGCACGGTCATGGTCGACTTCGGCGGCTGGGCGATGATGGTGGCGAAGCCGTTGCGGCTCGGGGACGCGCTCGGCGCGGGCGTGACGGGCTCGCTGATGCGGGCGTTGCGGCTGGGGGAGATCTGGTCGCGCCGGACCGCACCCGTCGCCGACAGGGCCGCGGAGTCGGGCGGGTTCCTGGTGGCACGGGGGAAGGTCGTCGAGGTCTGGCGCGAGTCGAGCGGTGACTTCCCGCGCGGGACGGCGGCGCTGCGGCTGCTGGACGACGACGACGCCTACGTGCGCCTGGAGATGCAGGGCGAGTACCTGGCCGCGCTGGCCGACGGCGAGACCCTCGTGACGACGCCCGACCTGCTCTGCTGCCTCGACGCCGAGTCGGGCACGCCGGTGTCGGCGGAGCGGCTCACGTTCGGCGCCGTGGTCGACGTGGTAGCGCTCCCATCACCGGCGCAGTGGCTGCACGGCGACGTGCTCGGCCGGGTGGAACCGCGGGCGTTCGGCTACGACCTCGACTACGTGCCCTTCGGGGCCGCCCGGTGATCGACGACGCCGACGCGCTGACCGTGCGGGACCTGCTCGACATCGGCGTGCTCGACGACGCCTCTCTGCTCGCCGGTGGACGCGGGCTCGACGTCGAGGTCGGTGACGTGCGGCTGGCGGCGGACCTGACCGCGGTGGAGGCGTGCGCCGCCGGTGACGTGGTGATCCTGACCGGGAACCAGCCGTACCTCGTCGAGGTGGCGCTGCGCAGGGCCTACAGCGCGGACGTGCGGGCCGTCGTGCTGGTGCGGCCGGTCTCCGGCACCCACCAGCCGCCGTCCGCCGCGACGCTGTCGTTCGCGAACCGGCTCGGCGTGCCGCTGCTGCAGACCGGTGCCGCCGATCCGCTGCTGGTGGCCGACGCGCTGCGCACCGCGGTCCGCCATCCCGAGGTGGTCGCGGCCCGGTTGCTCGTCGCCGTCACCGCGCGGCTGGGCCGGTCCCGCCCCGACCCGCGGTCGGTCGTCACCATCCTGTCCGGCGAGCTGCACGTGACGTGCGCGGTGATCAGCGCCGACGGCACCGCGATCGAGGGCCTGGCCCCACCGGGCCTGCCCGCCGACGTGCTGGTGGGCTCGGTCGCGACGACCGTGGAGCTGGCCGAGGGCTTCGCCGCCGCCGTGCCGGTGGAGACCGACCGCACCGGTCACGTGCACCTGTGGCTCGTCGTGCACGCCGGCGGACGCAACCGGCGCTGGGCGCAGACGGTGCTGCAGATCAGCCAGGTCGCGTCCTGGGCGCTGGGCAGCTGGGTCGCCGCCGAACGGCTGGAGACCGAACGCAGGGCCCGCTCCCGCGGCTCGCTGCTGTCGGAGCTGCTCGCGGCCGGTGACCACGTGCCGCCGCTGCTGGTGCAGCAGGCGGTGCTCGCGGGGTGGCGGCTCGACGGCTGGCACACCGGCGTCCACGTGGTGGCGCCCCCGCCGGTGCCCGGTGTGCACGACCCCGGCCACACCGAACGGTTGCGCGTCGAGCTGTCCCGCCGCGGCCTGCACGGCCAGCTCGTCGAGGGTGCGGAGGGCTGGTCGTTCTGGCTCACCAACGACTCGGAGCCACCGCAGTCGCAGCACCGCGAGCTGACCGCGCGGATCGCCGCCGCGCTCGGCCCGAGCCGGTTGGTGGCGGGCATCGGCCGGCCGCACCCGGGGGCGGCCGGTGTCGGGCGGACGCTCGCGGAGGCGCGTGAGGCGGCGGCGATGACCGGCACGGCGAAGGTCGTGCACATCGACGAGCTCGGCGTGCGGCGGCTGCTGTCGATGGCGGCCGAGACGCCGGCGCTGGTCGAGCAGGCGACCCGGCTGCTGGAACCGCTGGTGGGGGTGGAGGACGGGCAGCTGCTGCGGACCCTCGCCGTGTACCTCGACGAGGAGTCCGTGACGTCGTCGGCCGCGGTGCGGCTGAAGGTGCACCGCAACACCGTGTCGCAGCGGATCAACCGGGCGGAGCAGCTGCTCGGGGTGAGCCTGCTGAACGCCGACGAACGACTGGCCGTGCACTTGGCCTGCCGGGCGGCCCGCGCGTCCGACGAGCTCTAGCCCTCGTCCACGGCACCGGCAGATGCCGGTGAAGCTAGGTCGGGACGAACGCGGGCAGCACGGCGTCCACCTCGTAGCCGCCGTCCGACGTCGGGCCGGCGGTCAGGGTGCCACCGACCATCTCCACGCGGCCGCGCAGGCCGAGCAGGCCGGTGCCCGGTGTCGGCAGAGGACCGGGGGCGGTCGCGGGCGGGGTGTTGCGGATGACGGCGCGGACACTGTTCGGTCCACAGTGGACGGTGATGGCGGTCTCGGCGCCGGGCGCGTGCTTGTGGACGTTGGTCAGGGACTCCTGGACGACGCGGTACATCGTGCGGCGGACGGCGGGGGAGACGGTGTCGGCGTCGCCGTGCTCGGTCAGGGTGACGGTGAGGCCGGTGGCGGCGACGAGGCTGGACAGCTCGTCGGGCAGGACGTCCGGGATGCGGGCGGTGCGGCCCGCGCGCAGGACGCCGACCAGGTCGCGCAGCTCGTCGAGGGCCTTCAGGCCCGCGGTGCGCAGGTCGTCGGCGGCCCTGCGCACGGCGTCGGTCCGCGCGGCCATGCGGAGGGCACCGGCGTGCAGGACCACCAGCTTCAGGCGGTGGGTGACGACGTCGTGCATCTCGGAGGCCAGGCGGGTGCGTTCGTCGGCGCGGGCCTGTTCGAGCAGCAGGGCCTGAGCGGCCTGGGCCTGGCTGAGGCGGTGCTGGGTGCCCTGGTGCAGGCCGGTGAGGGCGGCGATCACGAGCAGGGCCGGGGTGGTGGGGTCCGGTGACCAGGCGCCGAGCGCCCACGCCGCGGGCAGCGTGGCGGCGACCCAGCGGCGGCGGGGCTGGGCGGCGGCCGTGACGGCGACCGGGAACGCGGCGTAGCTCGGGGCGAGCAGGCAGAGCAGCCCGACCGCCGTGGCCGAGGTCAGCGGGCGGGAACGGCGCCACCACAGCGCGGCGGCGGCGAGCAGGTGCACCGCCAGGTAGGCGGCGGTCGGGGCGGCCACCAGGTGTGCGGGCGCGGTCAGCTCGCGCCACGTGCCCAGGGCTGCGACGAGCAGCACCAGTGCCAGGTCGCCGGCGGCTTTCACCTCCCTGACGATACTGCGCGGAAGTGGTCCGGATCACCTACGTCAGCAGGCTGTGGACCCTACTTTCGCAGGTGGCGACCGGTCCGGTTTCCGCCTGCCGGACACCGTTGTCCGGCAGGCGGTTCGAGGTCCTGTGTGGACTCGCGTCATGGCCTGCCGAACAGCGCTGTCCACAGGAACGACCGGCCGAGCGCCACGGACGAAACCGGCTCGCCGGGTACGAGGACCGGTGTGCGGTTGCGCTCTCGTACACCGTATGGGAGCCTTGACCACATGATCTTCTGACACCACATCCGTGCATCCGAACTTCCTCCTCTCGGTAGTGGGTGGTGTCATGTCAGGTCAGTTGACGCTGAAGAAGATCAGCAAGAGCTTCGCCCACCGGCGGGTGTTCGACGACGTTTCGCTCACGGTCAGGCCGGGCGAGCGGGTCGGCGTCGTCGGAGAGAACGGTTCGGGCAAGTCGACGTTGCTGCGGCTGGCCGCCGGGGTGGACACCCCGGACGACGGCGAGGTCACCGTGGTGGCGCAGGGCGTCGGGCACCTCGGGCAGGTGCTCGACCTGCCGCCCGGCGCGACCGTGGGCGACGCCGTCGACTCCGCGCTGGCCGACCTCCGGTCGCTGGAACGGCGGATCGCGGTCGCGGCGCGGGAGCAGCGGCTCGCGGAGTACGGCGACCTGCTCACGGCGTTCGAGCTGCGCGGCGGGTACACGGCCGACGCGCGGGTCGAGGCGGCCATGTCGGCGCTCGGGGTCGGCGGGATCGGCCGGGACCGCGAGCTAGGCGCGGTGTCCGGCGGGCAACGGGCCCGGCTCGCGCTCGCGGGAGTGCTGTCGGCGGAACCGGAGCTGTTGCTGCTGGACGAGCCGACCAACCACCTCGACGGGGAAGCGTTGCGGTGGCTGGAGAAACGGCTGCTGGCCCACCGCGGCACGGTGGTCGTGGTGACGCACGACCGGCTGCTGCTGGAACGGGTGGCCACCACGATCGTCGAGGTCGACGGCGACCGGCGGACCACCGCCCGCTACGGCGCCGGGTACGCGGGCTACCTCGCCGAACGCAGGGCCGCGCGGCAGCGGTGGGAGCAGGCGTACGCGGAGTGGACGGGCGAGGTCGGCCACTGGACGCGGTGGCGTGGCACGACAGCGCACCGGGTCGCGCCCGGCCGCCCGATCCCCGACCACAACAAGTGCAAGTACAACGGCGACGGGCGGCGGGTGCAGGCGTCCGTCCGGACGCGGGTGCGCAGCGCCTCCGAACGGCTGGAGCGGTTGCGCGCCGCACCCGTGCCGAGGCCACCGGACCCGTTGCACCTCAACGCTCCGCTCGACGCGGCGGTGCGCGAGGGCGCGGTGCTGGAGCTGCGGGACGTGGTGGTCGGCGAGCGGCTGGCGCTGGCGGAGCTGACCGTCGACGCGGGGCAGCGGCTGCTGGTGACCGGGCCGAACGGTGCGGGCAAGTCGACGTTGCTCGACGTGCTCGCCGGGGTGCTGCGACCGGACAGCGGCACGGTCGAGAGGCACGGTGCGGTCGGCTACCTCCCGCAGGAAACCGTTGTCGCACAACCACGACAGCCGGTGCTGGCGGCCTTCGGCGGTGACGCCGGCGAGCTGGCGGCTCTGGGGTTGTTCCGGGAGGACGACTTCGCGACCCCGGTGGGCGCGCTGTCGGTGGGGCAACGGCGGAGGCTCGCGCTGGCGCGGCTCCTGCGGGCCGAGTGGGACGTGCTGCTGCTCGACGAGCCGACGAACCACCTGTCGCCCGCGCTGGTGGAGGAGCTGGAGGCGGCGCTCGCGGACTACCCCGGCGCGGTGGTCGTGGCATCGCACGACCGGTTGCTGCGTCAGCGCTGGGACGGCGCCCGCCTCGACGAACGGCTGCGGTCCGAGGAGGCGCTGGTGCGCCTGCTCGACCTGACCGGCGGTACCGACGAGGTGCGGCACCGCCGGGCGACCGGCGCCTGCGCTCACGGCCGGAAGATCGGCTCGATCCAGTAGTTGCTCGCGTTCCACGTCTCGGTGGGGAAGCCGCCGCCCTCGCCGTAGCGGTAGACCCCGGCCTCCACCCCGGCGTAGAACGGCGCGTTCGCCACGCCGCCGAGGAAGTAGCTCTCGGAGGCGACGTACCCGCCGGCCGGTGTGTAGTAGGAGACGACGTAGTCGACGCCCGGCTGCACCGGGACCGGGGTGGCGAAGGTGATCCGCTGCGAGTGCGCGGCACCGGGCGCGGCCTGCTGCGCGAGCAGCGTGCCGTCCGGTCCCCAGACCCGTGCGGTCACGGGACCGGTGTAGCCGCCCCGGCGCAGGACGACGGCCGGGACGGAGCCCGCGCGGTCGAACCGGGTGCGCAGGCCGAGCTCGACGGCGGCGAGGTCGGGGTCGAGCTCGGCCGGGTGGCTCGGCTGCGGCGGCAGGACCAGCTTGGTGTCGCCGTGCAGCGGCGGGGTGGTGCTGCCGCCGACGTGGATGGTGGTCGAGGCGGTGACCGCGCCGAGCGCCGAGGCGGTGCGGGCGCGCGCCCAGATCGTGACCGGGCCGGGAACGCTCGGGAACAGCACCGTCGACCACGTCTCGGTGCGCGCGTCGAGCGAGGTCCAGTTGACCCCGTCGGAGGAGAACTCGACGGTGGTGACGCCGCCGGACTCGCCGTTGACCGCGCCACCGGCGAGCACCAGCGGGGTGTTGAGCGGTACCGAGGTGCCCGTGCTCGGCGAGTGGATCATCGCGTACGGGGTGTCCGCCGCGAGGGCGGGCGCCGCCTGGAGCAGGAGCAGGGCCGGCAGGAGTGCGGCTAATCGCTTCATGGTGCGCAAGTGTCGCACCAGCGGCGGACGGCCCCTGCCTCGGCCGAACGGCCGACCCCCGCTCGGGTTGCCGTCTGAAAGCACGACTTTTCCCGGCCCGCCGACCGATCCGGCCGGGTGCCGGTGATCGGCACGCTCGTCCACGTCGGACGGCGGGAGGGCGCGGGCGGTGCTGGATCAGGTGGTTCCCCGGTGGGTGGTGCGGATCGACCTCCGCTGGGTGTGGGCGGCGGTCGCGACCGGGGTGCTGGTGTGGGTGGCGGCACGCGTTCCCCACGGCGGTTCGCTGGACCTGCGGGTGTACCTCGCGGGCGGGGAGGCGCTGTGGTCGGGCGAGGGCCTCTACGGACCGGACTTCCCCGGCCCGCGGGGGTTGCCGTTCACCTACCCGCCGTTCGCCGCCGCTCTCTTCGGCCTGCTGGCACCGCTGCCGCTCGTGGTCGCCGCGGTGGCGTGGGCGGCGGCCGGGATCGTGCTGTTCACGCTCGCGTGCCAGGTCGCGGTGAGCCGGGCGGCCGCGCCGGGCACCGTGCCGCGGGCCGGGTTCGGGCTGGCGGCGGCGTGCCTGCTGCTGGAACCGGTGCGCGGCGGGCTCGACCTCGGGCAGGTCAACCTCGTGCTGCTGGGCCTGGTCGCCCTGGACTGCCTGCTGCCGCGCACCCCGTGGCCGCGCGGGCTGCTGGTCGGGCTCGCCGCCGCGGTGAAGCTGACGCCGGCGGTCTTCGTGCTGTTCTTCCTGTGCCGCGGGCGGTGGCGCGCGGTGGCGACCGCCGTGGCGGCGTTCGCGGGCTGCGCCGCTGTCGGCTGGGTGCTGGCGCCGGGGGAGTCGCGGCGGTTCTGGTTCGACGCCGTGCTCGACCCGCAGCGCGTCGGCGGCCTCGCGTACACGGCGAACCAGTCGCTGCGCGGGCTGCTGGTGCGGGCGCAGGCACCGGAGTCGCTGTGGGTCGTGCTGTGCGCGGCGGTGGTCGCGGTGCTGCTGCTCGTGCTGCCGCGGTTGCGGGACGACCTGACCGCCGTGGTGGCGGTCGCCGTCACCGGCCTGCTGGTCTCGCCGGTGTCCTGGTCGCACCACTGGGCGTGGGTCGCGCTCGCGGTCCCGCTGCTGCACGGCCGGGTGCGCGTCGCGGTCGTGCTGCTCTTCGCGGCCGGCGTGCACTGGTGGCTGCCCAAGGAGGCCGATCGCGAGCTGCGGTGGACGTGGTGGCAGCACCTCGCCGGCAACGCCTACGTGTGGCTCGGGCTGGCCTTCCTCGGCTGGTGTTTCATGCGAACACGCAAACTTGCGCACACGCAAGAATGGCGGCTACCCTCGGCGGCGTCGACCGACGCGGAGGAGAACGGCCATGCGGGGCAGGGGAATCGCGTACAGCACGGGGTTCGTGCTGAAGGGGGAGAACTCGTTGCCGGTGTTCGACCCGGAGGCGGTGCGGCGTGACCTGCGGGTCATCCGCGACGAGCTGCACTGCACCGCCGTGCACCTGGTCGGCGGCGACCCGGACCGGCTGGAGCGGGCTGCCCGGTGGGCGGCCGAGCTGGGACTGGAGGTCTGGTTCTCGCCGTACCCGCTGGAGCTGACGGCGCAGCAGCTCACCGCGTTGCTCGCCGACTGCGCCGAGCGGGCGGAACGGGTGCGCGCGGACGGCGCCGAGGTCGTGTTCGTGACCGGTGTCGAGCTGAGCATCATGAACCGCGGGTTCACCCCCGGTGACGACGTCCTTGACCGCGTCGGGCAGCTGCTGGGGAACCCCGCGCGGATGGCGGAGGCGGCCACCCGGCTGAACGAGTTCCTGGCGGACGCGGTGACGAGGGTGCGCGAGGTGTTCCACGGGCGGGTCACCTACGCGGCCATCCCGTTCGAACGGGTCGACTGGAACCTGTTCGACGTCGTGTCACTGGAGCTGATCCGCTCGGCCGAGGTCGCCGACCGGTACGCCGAGGGCATCCGGTCCGTTGTGGCGCAGGGGAAACCGGTCGCGATCACCGGGTTCGGCACGACGGCGTGGCGCGGGTCGGGTGCGGTCGCGCCGCGCAGCATGGAGATCGTCGAGCACGACCGGGACGGGCGGCCGGTGGGGATCAGGGCCGGTTACGAGCGCGACGAGGACGAACAGGCGCGGTACCTGCGCGAGGTGCTGGCGGTCCTCGAGGCGGAACGGGTCGACAGCGCGTTCGTGTACCTGTTCGCGCTCAACGACTTCCCGCACCGCCCCGGTGACCCGCGGCGCGACCTCGACATGGCGAGCCCGGGCATCGTGAAGGTCCGCGAGGACGGGTCGTGGGAACCCAAGGCGGCGTTCGCCGCGGTCGCCGAGCACTACGCGCGCACCGGCTGAAACTCGCTTGGCCGCGCGGAAACCGTGCGGCCACAATCGGCTCATCATGAGCACAAGGCTGAGAGCGATCGCCCACGAGACCGTGGCCATCGCGCAGAGCGGTTCTTACCGCACCGCGGCGGGAACCGTGCCGGTCGACGTCGCCCCGGCGGTCAGCGGAACGCGGTTGTACGTCCCCGAAGACGTCGTGCCGCTGCCCGAGCAGGGCGGTCCGCCGCGCGTCGAGGTCACCGCCGAGTCGACGCTGGTGGCGACCCGGCGGCTGGGCGGGGACGTCGCGGCGCTGGTGTTCGCCTCCGCCCGCAACCCCGGCGGTGGTTTCCTGAACGGCGCGCAGGCCCAGGAGGAGAGCGTCGCGAGGGCGTCGGCGCTGTACCCGTGCCTGCTGGCGGCCGGCGACTTCTACGCCCACCACCGCGCGCACGACGACCTGTCCTACAGCGACCGGGTCATCCACTCGCCGGGCGTGCCGGTGTTCCGCGACGACCGCGGTGAGTTCCTGCCGCGGCCGTACCCGGTGTCGTTCCTCACCGCGGCCGCGCCGAACCTGGGCGCGATCCTGCGCACGCAGCCCGAACGCGCGCCGGCCGTTCCCGGGCAGCTGCGCCGGCGCGCGGTCCGGGTGCTGCACGTCGCGGCCGCCCACGGCCACCGGCGGCTCGTCCTGGGCGCGTGGGGCTGCGGTGTGTTCGCCAACGACCCGGCGACCGTGGCACGGGCGTTCCACGACGCGCTGGGGGAGTGCCGCTTCTTCGACGAGGTGGTGTTCGCGGTGTTCGACCGGCAGCGGGACAGCCCCGCGCTGAGGGCGTTCACCGGGGTGTTCGCCGGGAGCTGACCTCCCGGAAAAATTTCCGGGGTTCTGTTGAACCGCCGCGGCCCGCTGTCCGTGTGGGTGGCGTCGGGCCGCCAGCCGGCCGGTCGACGAACCCCAGGGAGCACCGATGCCAGCCACGCTGTTGGCCCTGTTCGCCATGCCCGTTTCCGGCCGAGGAGCGCGGCGATGAGCGACTACGACTTCGTCGTCGTCGGCGGTGGCACGGCGGGCTGCGTGCTGGCCGCGCGCCTGTCGGAGAACCCGGCGCACACGGTCCTGCTGCTCGAAGCCGGCCACCACGACACCCCGGACACGCCCACGGCCCACGTCCGCGCGCACCGCTCCAGCTACGACGCGTGGGAGGCGGCCGGTGCCACCGGCTGGAACTTCCAGACCCTGCTGCCACACCTCAAACGCGCCGAGCACGCCGCGGGCATGGACCCGCGGTGGCGCGGCCGCGGTGGCCCGGTGGTCGTGTCACCGGCGCCGATGGCCGAGCCCGGCTCGTTCTACGACGCCTGCTACCGCGCGGCGGAAGAGGTCGGTGCGCCGTTCACCGCCGACGGCAACGGCCGGGTCGCGGAAGGTGTGGCGCGCACCGAGGTGAACCTCGTCGGCTTCACCCCGCAGAGCCCGTTCGCCGCCTACCTGAAACCGCTGCGCCGCCCCAACCTCACCGTCCTCACCGGTGCCCGCGCCCGGCAGCTGCTCTTCGCCGGACGGCGCTGCACCGGCGTCGAGCACGTGGTCGACGGCCGCCCGCGCATCGCGTTCGCCTCGCGCGAGGTCCTGCTCGCCGCCGGTGCGGTCGGGTCGGCGCAGTTGCTGCTGCTGTCCGGTGTCGGACCGGCGAACCGGTTGCGGGAGCTGGGGATCGACGTCGTGCGCGACCTGCCCGGCGTCGGGGAGAACCTCCAGGACCACCCCTTCGGCCACGTCACGTTCACGTCGCGCGTCTCCGCCGACGACGGGCGGGTGCCGGACACACCGCAGGTGCTGCTGCGCAGCGACCCCGTCGCGGACCCTGACCTGCGGCTGGTGTTCACGCACTTCGCGTTGCCGCACGGCAAGCCGGACAACGGCTTCTCGGTCATGTTCTCGTTGCAGCGCCCGCACAGCCGGGGTTCGGTGCGGCTCGCGACCGCCGATCCGCACGAGGTGCCGCTGGTCGACCCCGGCCACTACCGCGACCCGCGCGACCTCGACCTCATGGTGACGGGGCTGCGGCGGGCCAGGGAGGTGGGCGAGGCGGCCGCGTTGTCCCGGTGGCGGATCGGCGAGCACCTGCCCGGTGCGGGCGTCACGTCCGATGAGGAGCTGCGGGCGTACGTGCGGCGGGCGACCGGGACGTTCCTGCACTTCGCCGGGACGTGCGCGATCGGCGCGGTCGTCGACCCGCAGCTGCGCGTGTACGGGACCGGCGGGCTGCGGGTCGTGGACGCCTCCGTCATGCCGACGGTCGTCGCCGCACCCCCGAGCGCGTCCGTGCTGGCGGTCGCCGAGCGGGCGGCGGTGCTCGTGGCGCGGCGGTGGGAGGACGAACGGGCGGTGCGCGCGACCGGCTGAGGCCGGTCGCTTCGGTGTGGCCGGGCGTGGGCACAGCCAGGCCGTACCCGGCCACACCTCGGCACCGGCGCCGTTGTCGGGACGGCACCGGTGGTGATCCGCTCCCGGTCGCGGCGGCGGCGCCGGCGCGACCGGGGCGTGTCAGGCGGCCGTCGACAAGCCGGCGGCGCGGTCGAGCAGATCGGTGTAGACCGACGGGTCGTCGGCGTCGATCACCGGGAACCCGGTGCCGAACCCGCCGTTGACCCAGCGGGTGCGGATGCCGGGGTTCGCGAGGTTCGTCCCGTCGTGCAGGAACACGTGCGGGCTGCAGTTCACCCGCCCGTCCTTCGCGGCCTCGTACTGGCTCATGACGTCCGCGCGGGCACGGCCGTCGTCGAGCGCGCGAGCCAGTTCGCCGACGTCCACGACACCGGTCGACCCGGCGATGTCGAGGATCTCGTGGCGCAGGGAGATGCAGCGGCCCTCCGCCCAGAACGCCCGGCGCAGCGCCAGGTCGAGCTGTTCGGAGGCGTGCCAGCCCTGGACCTTCGCGGCCTGCACCGCCTCCAGCGGCGGCAGCATCGTGACCGGGTACGTCCAGTCCGGTCCCTGCCACAGCCGCCAGCCCGCGTCCGGTTCCAGCGCGCCGATCACGGACACCTCGGAGTCGACACCGGGGCGTTCGTTGACCGTGCGGTTGAACAGCTCCAGCGGGAAGGCCCGGTGGTCGAACCAGATCCGGCCCTCCAGCCCCAGCCTGCGCCGTGCCTCGTGCAACCGGTACACGGCCAGGTGGGCGAAGGAGCAGTTGAGGTCGGTGAAGACCGTGATCGTGTCGTGGCTCGACGGGAGCCGCGGGTCAGTCGGCATGCGCGAGAACCCTTTCCGGGAACAGGCGGCACAGCACGTCGTACAGGACCGCGGCGACCACGAACGGGACCACCGCGCTCAGGTCGATCCCGCCCGCCAGCCCCGCGAGCGGGCCGGTGTAGAGGGTGTTGCCGACGAACAGCAGTCCCAGCAGGACGGACGGCACGAACGCGCACACCGCGCGGAGGTTGAACCCGCCGGTGTACCAGTAGCGGCCCTGGCCGGCGGAGGTGAACGCGAGCAGGTCCGCGGCCGAGTAGCGGCCACCGTGCTGCCGGTAGCCCACCAGCATGATCGCGGCCCACGGCGCCACGAACACCAGCAGCACCAGCACGAACGCCGAGATCGAGTCGATCGCGTCGTACACCACCGCGCCCACGTACAGCGCGCTGACGCCGACCACCGACACCAGGACCGTCGCCACCGGCCGGGACAGCCGCCAGAAGATCGACTGCGCCGACAGGCCCGCCGCGTAGATGCACAGGCCACCCTGCGGCAGGGTGCCCGCGAGCCCGTAGGCCACCACGACGACCGCGAACCACGCCGGCACCACACCGGCCACGCCGATGATCCACGGCTTACCGGGATCGGTCAGCAGCGTGGTGACGAACGCGCCCACGCCCAGCGCCACCGCGTTGCTCAGGTACATCGCGGAACCGTTCCACCACACGGCGGTCCGGTCGCTCACCGACCTCGGCAGGTAGCGGCTGTAGTCGCCCTGGAAGGTCGAGTACGAGATCGGCACCGTCGCGCTGAACGTGACCGCGAGCAGCCACGTCCTGGTGAAGTCGCCGAGCGCGTACGCACCGCCGGCGTAACCGGGGTCGAACTCCGGCAGCAGCACCATGACGAGCCCCAGCAGCACCGCGGCACCGATGATCGTCATCACCCGGTAGGTGGCCAGCAGCACCGCGTGGCCGTACACCGCGACGAGCACCACGACCACCGCCACGACCGGTGCGACCACGGCGAGCGCCGCACCGTCCGCGGGCGTGCCGAGCAGGCGTTGCCCGGCGAACAGGATCGCGGTCGCGCCGGTCCACACGGCGATCGAGAAGAACCCGATCGCCGCGCAGACCGTGATGACGTTGCCGATGACCCGCCCGCGCACGCCGAAGTGGGCGCCGCTCGACACCGGGTCGTTGGCGCCGGTGGCCTTGCCGAACCGCACCAGCGGCGCGACCACGACCGTGCCGATCAGCAGCCCGATCAGCAACGAGCTGATGCTCGCCCACCAGCCGAGCCCGAACGCCACCGGCACCGAGCCGAGCACGACGGTGCCCAGCGAGAACTGCGCGGAGTTCCAGATCCAGAAGAACTCCCCCGGCGACGACGTCCGCTCCTCGTCCGGGACGACGTCCACGCCGCGGGTCTCCACCACGACCTTCTGCGGAGTGCTCATCGGGCCTCCTCCGCCGCTGCCAGCAGCGCGCGGGCGGTGTCCGGGTCGGGCACCTCGGCGCCCTCCGCCAGCGGTGCCACCACGAGCTCGCGGCACGGTGGCCCGGTGACCTGCCTGCCGGTGGTGAGGTCGAACGACGAGAGGTGCAGCGGGCAGGTGATGCGCAGCGTGCGGCCGTTGACGTAGCCGTAGCGCAGCCGGCCGCGGCGGTGCGGGCAGGCGGACTCGGTGAGGATCCGCCTGCCCGCGACCTCCACCAGGATCAGGTCCTCCGCGAGCTGGCGCACCACGGGTTCGGCGCTCATGCCGCCCTCGCCCTGTCGATCGCGGCCTCGGTCGCCTCGGCCACGACCGCGCTGGTCAGCGTCACGCCGGTCCACACCTTCGCGAGGTCGACCGGCCGCTCGTCGGCCAGCGCCTTGATCGACGCCTGCATCTGCCTGCTGTGGTAGGCGTCGATGTAGAGGTGCTCGTCGTAGTACCTGCGGTTGACGACCCCCAGCCGGTCGCACGCCTGCGCGTAGCACCGGAACGCGTACAGCACGCTCGACTCGAAGTAGGTGTAGGCGCCGAGGAAGTACTCCGGCGCGGGCGCCCGTTCGGCGAGCCAGTGGAACAGGTTGACGTAGGCGAAGCTCTCGTCGCCGACCCGCTCCACGTACCAGTCGAGGTCGGTCGGCATGCCGAGCTCGGCCACCAGCTTGCCGTACAGCGCCGAGTGCTCCTGCTCGTCGTTGCCGCAGCCGAACTCGTCGATCAGCACGCGCAGCACGGCCATCCGCGCCTTGTTCGGCAGCCGCGGCAGGATTCCCAGGTGCGACTGGGACTCCACCAGCCCGTCGACGGCGAACTCCCGCACCACCACGCGGAACTGGTCCAGCGTGGCCTCCTCGGCGAGGAACCGCTCGTGCTCGGACGGACCGGCGGCCTCCTCCTCCTTGAGGAACGCCTCGATCGCCTCCAGCAGCTCACGGCGGTGGCCGAACGACGGCGCCGCCGCCTCCAGCTCCGCGGCCTTGGGCACGACCCAGCGGCTCTCGATGTCGAGCAGGTCGGCGTAGGCGCCGAGGTCGAGGACCGAGCGGTTGTGCACGTAGAGCTGCCGCTGGTCGCTCATGTGCCCACCACCCGGTCTGTCTTGATGATCCCGCGCTCGCGCAGGGCCGTCTTGACGTGGCGGTACCAGTCGTCCTCGAACACGCCGTACTTCTCGCACAGCGCGTTGATCTCGTCCTGCCGCTCCTGCGTGGGCTCGGCGAGCATCTCCGTGCACACCTTCGGCTCCAGGTTGGCGAGCGGGCCGATGAAGCCCGCGACGCCCCGCGCCTCCAGCAGCAGGTTCTCCCAGCCCTCGAACACCGGCAGGCCGGGGCACTCGGCGACCAGCGCGCGGGTCAGCTCCGCGGAGCCGCTGGACTCCTTGACGCCGACGACGTTCGGCAGCTGCGTGCAGACGCGCCGCAGCGTCGCGGGCTCGATGCTGTTGCCGGACACGGCTTTCTCGTTGTAGAGGAAGAGTCCGACGTCGAGCGCCTCGGAGACCTCCCGGTAGTGCTGGAAGATCTCGTCCTGGCTGATGTCCGCGCGGAACGGCGTGGTGACCACCACCGCCGACACGCCGAGCCGTTCGGCCAGCCGCGACCGCTCGACCACCGACTCGGTGTCGGGCAGCTGAACGCCGGCCAGCACCGGCAACCCACCGGAGTGCTCGACGGTCGCGCTCACCATGTCGGTCCACTGCCGGGTGTCGAGCAACCAGCCCTCGCCGGAGCTCAGCGTGGGCATCAGCCCGTTCACGTTGCCCCGCACCGACTCCACGAGCCGCGCGACGCTGTCGGTGTCCACCTGCCCGCTGTCGTCGAGCGGGGTCACCAGCGGCACGATCGTTCCGGAGTAAGCCATCGTCGTTCACACCCTCTCCGGAGCAACCCGCAACGCCAGCGACTCTTCGTAGAGCCGTTCCAGCGGTTGCGGGAAGTCCACCGTGGACTCTTCTGCGGTGTTCCACACCGACACCACCGCGGCGGGCAGGTCGGTGCGGGCGGTGAGCCGGCTGCTGGCCGTGTGCACGGTGGCACCGAGCCTGGTCGCCATGGCGAGCAGCAGCCGTTCGTGCCAGGGCAGGTCGGGCGGCCAAGACTGGTCGAGGGCGAACTTGAGGTCCGTCTCCTCGTAGCCGATGCGGTCGATCCGCATGTCCGTGTGGAGGACGTCCATGAACGGGTAGTACGCGTCCTGCTCCGCTCTGGGGTGGCTCCACACCAGGTTGTCGCAAAACCCCACGTGTTCGAGGCTCATCGAGACCCGGCCCGCCATCCGCTGCGCGAAGAAGCTCTTGCAGCGGAGGCGGATCGTGTCGTCGGTGCTGTGCATGCCCATGAACAGCGAGGCGTCGATCATCGCCTCAGCGCTCATCGGACAGCAGCACCTCCCGCATCTTGCGCGCGGCGCCGGCGAAGTGCTCCGGCTGGCGGGCGAGCGCGATGCGGACGAACCGCTCGCCGCGGGCCGGCTCGTTCCAGTAGAAGAACGTGCCGGGCAGCACGTAGACCTCGTGCTCCAGCATGGAGGCCTGCAGCTCGGTGGCCGTCAGGTTCTCGTCCGCGATGCGGAACCACGCGACGCTGGTGTCCACGACCGGCTGGACGTACTCGAGGATCGTGCCCTCGAGCGCCTCGCGGATGGTGGCCCGGTTCTCGCTGATGACGTCGCGCACCGACGCGAAGTCGTCGGCGATGGAGTCCTCGACGTACTGGGTGAGGACGTTCAGCACGAACGGCGAGACGTTGAGCAGCACCGCCGTGTGGATGTTGTAGACCTCTTCGCGGATGTTCTCGCTGACCGTGATCATCGCGCACTTGGCGTCCTGCACCGGCCAGGTCTTGCCGGTGTCCTCGATCGCCATGTACGTGACGCCCGAGTCCTCCAGCAGCTGGTAGACGTCGAAGCGGTCCATGCCCTGGTCGCACAGCGCGAACGAGGCGAAGCAGAAGTCGATGACGAGCAGCTTGTCGTGGTCGACGCAGAAGCGGACGACCTCCTCGAAACCGCTGCGGCCGTCCTTGAGCAGCGTGAACCCGGTGGGGTTGTTGGGGTCGACCAGGTAGATCGCGTCGGTCTCGACGACCTTCAGGTTCTCGTAGATCGAGCCGACGTCGTGCAGCGCGGTCTCGGCCAGCGGCCGGGTGTCCACCCGCATGCACTTCAGCAGATCGACCAAGTTGTCGAAGCACGGTTCGACCAAAGAGACGGACATGTTGCGCTGCTTCATGTACATCGCCGCGACCATCGTGGAGACGCTGGCCGAGTAGGACAGCCAGGTCTTTCCCATTGCCAGCGCGGTCGGCTGCTTGTGCAGCCGGAAGAAAGCATCGATGAACTTCTGCTCGAAGTGGGCCTGCTGGTCGCGCTCAGCCTCGTACCACAGGTCAGGAAGTCGAGAAACGATCTTGTCCTGACTCGGCGACTGGTACTGGTGGGTGTGCGCGTCAGCGAGGTTGAACTTTGTTCGAAGAGCGAGCAGTTCGTGCTGTGTGAGATCGACGAAATCTTCCACAGCATTGTTGTTACTCACAGTAATTCCCCCGAGGAATTGTTGTGGGTGGTTTCGCGAACTCCCCAGCCGCGATGGGTGCAAAGCTATCCGAACGCTTCGAGAATTTGTGTAACGGAAAGGTAACGCCAATGTTTCTGCAAAGTTGCCTATGGGATTCCTGAGCTGCTTTTTCGGGAACGCCGAAATGGCGCTGCCCCTGAAGGGGCGCGCCATGCCGGTTTCTGGTGTTCTGCTTGTTATTTAGCGGAGGATGGTTAAGTTTTTTCTGTGTCCGTTTTGACTGGGTTCCGCGGTCAGGCCGCCGAACGCTTCAGGATTTCCTCGTAGACGTCGCTGTCGTCGGCCTCCACGACGGGCCAGCCGACGCCGTAACCGCCCTCCCAGCGCACCTGGATGCCGGGGTTGGCGTGGTCGCTGCCGTCGGGCAGGAACAGGTGCGGGCTGCAGTTCACGACGTCCGTGGCCGCGATGGCAGCCTGGTCGCTCAGCGTGCGGCGGGCCCGGCCGTCGTCGAGTGCCTCGACGAGCTCGGCCACGTCGACCGCACCGGTGTCCTGGGCGCAGTCGACGATCACCTTGCGGTTGCTGATGTTGCGCGACTCGGCCCAGAAAGCCTTGCGCAGCCTCAGGTCGAGCTGCTCGGAGGCGTGCAGGCCCTGCAGCTTGGCCGCCTGCACCGCCTCCAGCGCCGGGAGGACGGTCGACGGGTACAGCCAGTCCTGCACCTGCCACAGCTGCCAGCCGGCGGCGGGCTCCTGCGCCGCCATCCGCCCGACCTCGCTGTCCGTGCCCGAGCGCGGGCTGGAGGCGTTGTTCAGCAGCTCCAGCGGGAACGCGCGCAGGTCGAACCGGACGCGGTCCTGCAGGCCGAGCCGTTCGCGGGTGGCGTGCAGGCGGTGGATGCCGATGTGGGCGAAGGAGCACCAGATGTCGGAGAACACGACGATGGTGCCCTGCTCCGGCGTGAGGTCTGCCTTGGTGACGGTCACTGCGCACTCCTCTGGTCTGCTTCGTACTGGGCGAGCACCGACTCGACCTCGACGTCCTCGTCGGGCAGCCACGGGTCCATCGCGGGCACGCCGCGGACGGTCTCGATGAGCCGCTCGACGCGGTCGGTCGCGGTCGGGCCGTGCGAGCTGAGGACCCGGCGCGGCCGCAGCCGGGCGAGGTCGTCGAGGTTGCGGTCCCACTTGGCCTGGTCGACCAGGGCGGTCCACGGGGCGTTGGCGCGCGTGAAGAGCGCCATGCCCTCCAGGTACTCGCTCTCCTTGGCGTCCGTGGCGTCGTCGACCAGGTCCGGGATGATCGTGCCGAAGCTGTCCGCGCTGAAGAACGCTTCCTCCTGGTGCTCGTACACGGCGAGCGTGGAGGGAGAGTCGTAGGACGGCGGGCGCAGCAGCGTGATCTTGCGGTCGCCCAGGTCGAGCGTCCGGCCGGGGTTGACGAGGCGCACCCGGTTCGGCGGCACGTCCCACTCCTCGCCGAGGCGGGCGACGGCGAGGCCGTTGGTGATCAGCATGGCGTTCGGTGCCGCCATGAGGACTTCCTTGAGGTTCCCCGCGTGGTCGCGGTCGTCGTGGGTGAGCACGATCCACCGCAGGTCCACCGGATCGACCAAAGACCACAGCGACTCCAGGAAGTCGCTGCGGTCGATGCCCATGCCGGTGTCGACGAGGACGGGTTCCCGTGCGCGGACCAGGTGCGCGTTGACGGGCAGCAGGCCCGCGCCGGGAATCGGTAAGTACGACGGGAGGGTGAAGATCTCGGGAGCTGCGCGGTAGGGCTTGCGCATGTTCGGCGGCACGGGTGGTCCCCCCAAGTGCGTGGTGTCAGGTGAGTTGGACGAGTGCGGAACCGACGACCAGCAGCGCGAGGCCGGTGACGCGGACCGCGGTGAAGGGCCGGCGCGGCATCTGGAACAGACCGCGGCTGTCGATCAGCGCGGAGGCCAGCTGCTGGCCGGTGACGGTGAGCGCGACCGTGGTGGCGGCGCCGATCTCCGGGATGAGCATGAACGTCGCGGTGACGTAGGCGGCGGCGCACGCGCCACCGAGCCAGCCCCACCACGGCATCGTCTTGAGCGGCGCCAGCTTCGGCGCGGGAGTGCGGTTGAGCGCGCGCATGACGAGCAGCACGATGGCGATGGCGAGCGTGGCCACCACGAAGCTGATCATCGCGACGGTGATCGGCGCCTTGAGGTCGGCGCGCAGCTTGGCGTTCACCGCGCCCTGGATCGGCAGCACGGCACCGGCGACGATGCCGAGCACGATCCAGCCGGCCTGCTTCACGCTCGTGCCGGACGCGGACTTCGTCGCGACGGCGGTGCCACCGCCCGCGGGCGTGGCCGGTGCGGGCGCGGCGCTGGCGGGCGCGGCTGCCTTCTGCGCCTTGAGCTGACCGCGGATGATCACGGTGATGCCGGCCAGGACGGCGAGGGCGCCGACCGCGATACCGATCGTGAGCGGCTGCCTCGGCACGCCGAACAGCCCGAACAGGTCCAGCGCGAGCGAGGCGAACATCTGGCCGGTGACGAAGAGGCCGACGGCCGCCAGCGCGCCCAGGCGCGGGAACAGCAGGATGCCGCTGGTGATGTAGAGCGGGCTTGCGAGGCCACCGAGCAGGTGCCACGGCTCGACGTCGGGCACGAGGGAGACCGCGCCGATCGTGCCGACCGCGACCGCGAGGATCGCGAGCAGTGCGGTGGCCACGCTGAGCTGCAGCGTCGAGGCGCCGTACGGCGTGCCGACCGCCTTGTTCAGCTGAAGGTTCACCGACGCCTGCACGGCGAGCAGACATCCGACCAGCAGCGCCGCCGCCAAGAGTGCGAAGTACACGGGACTACCCCCGACCTGAATAAGTGGACAGCGTGTCCATATGACCGCGTCAGCCTAAGGGGCAAGTGGACGCGCTGTCCACTTCCTTGCGGTGCGCGTAGGATTCGGCCATGGCCATCAGGGGCGGACAGGGTGAGGCCCTGCTCGCGGTGACGACCGGGCAGCCGGAGGTCAAGGAGCGCGTCGACGCCGCGCGCAACCGTGCGCGCGTGCTCGCGGCCGCGGAACAGGTGTTCGCGGCCAAGGACGCGCGTCAGGTCACGATGGAGGACATCGCCCGCGCCGCCGGTGTCGGCAGGGCGACGCTGTACCGCCGGTACCCGGACCCGGCGTCGATCGCCGCGGCACTGCTGGACGAGCACGAACGGCAACTGCAGGAGCAGTTGCTGCGCGGCGAGCCGCCGCTCGGTCCCGGCGCGACGCCGTCGGACCGGCTGGCGGCGTTCTACGGCGCGATGACCTCGTTGCTGGACCGGCACCTGCACCTCGTGCTGGGCGCGGAGGTCGGGTCCGCCCGGTTCGGCACGGGCGCCTACGGGTTCTGGCGGGTGCACGTGCGGTCGCTGCTGGTCGAGGCCGGCGTCACGGAGCCGAACGGGCTGATCGAGGTGCTGCTGGCCCCGCTGGCGCCGGAGGTCTACCAGGAGCAGCGCCGCCGCGGCGTGAGCAGGGAGCAGATCGCGGAGGGGCTCACGTGGATGAGCCACCGCCTGCTGATGCCCTGAGCCACGCTGAGCCAGCCTGAGCCGCCGGGTGCCACCCGGCTCGGTCGTGCTGCGGTCCGAAGGCCACTTCCGAGTCGCTGTGGCACCGCGTGAGCCATCCTGCTTCACTGCTGTGAGCTGCGACTATCCTCCCTGAGGCCGGATTTTGAGCCACGGTGATGCCAAATTGAGCCAAAGGTGCTTGTGGGTGGTGCCACCGTGTGCCATAGTGGTGCCATGGATCTGACCCCGTATGTGGCTTCCCTCGGCCGCGAGCTCCTCACCGCCGCCGAGATGGGCAGCGGCGAGGACAGCGCGCTGGTCGAGCGGTTGACCGTGTCGATGGAGTCGGCGATCCGGCTGGCGCTGCTCGAAGCGCTCTCCGCCGCCGCCGACGAGATCACCGCGGACCTGGCACCGGACTCGGTGCAGGTGCTGCTGCGGGGCCGTGACCCCCGGTTCGTCGTGACCCGCCGCGCACCGGAGCCGCAGCCGGCCGAGGTCGCGCCGGAGCCCGCCCCGGCACCGGCCGAGGACGCCTCCGGTTACGAGGACGGCGCCACCGTGCGCATCAACGTCCGCCTGCCCGAACAGCTCAAGGCCGCGATCGACGAGGCAGCGGCGAAGGAGGGCCGGTCGGTCAACGCGTGGCTGGTCCGCGCCGCGACGGCCCAGCTGGCTCCCAAGCGCGACACCGGCACCGACTCCTGGCTGGGCGGCGTCGCCCAGTCGCAGCGGTTCACCGGCTGGGTCCGCTAGCTCCCTGCCGCTCTTCACCTCACGTCTCTGACCTGCGGAGACGGTTTTCCGACACCTTCTGAGGGGACAGCCATGCCTTCTTACGACACGCCAGAACCGATTTCGGTGCTGCTCGACATCTACGCGGGCCACGTCGAGGTCAGGGCGAGCGACCGCACGACGACCTCGGTCGAGATCCGGCCGTCCGACCCGCGCGACACCTCCGACGTCGAGGCCGCGCAGAAGACCCGCGTCGACTTCGCCGACGGCACGCTGACCATCCGCGGCCAGAAGCGCACGTTCGACTTCTCCAAGAAGACCAGGAGCGTCGACGTGGTCATCGAGCTGCCGACCGGTTCGAAGGCCGACCTCGACGTGACCGCGGGCGGCATCCGCACCAGCGGCGTGCTCGGGGAGACCGGGGCCGACATGTCCGCGGGCCACGTCCACGTCGACCGCACCGGCAAGCTGAAGGTCGACACCGGTGCCGGTCAGGTCACCGTCGGCGCCGTGAACGGCGACGCCGACGTGAAGTCCGGCAGCGGCAGCATCCGCGTCGGTGCCGTCACCGGCTCGCTGACGGTGAAGAACTCCAACGGCAACACCGAGATCGGCACGGTCGGCGGCGAGCTGCGGGCCCGCGCCGCCAACGGCGACATCACCGCCGAGCGGGTCGGCGCGCTGCTGGACGCCAAGACCGCCATGGGGTCCGTCACCGTCGGCGAGGTCGTCCGCGACACCGCCACGCTCAGCACCGCGATGGGCAGCATCGAGCTCGGCATCGCCCAGGGCACCGCCGCGTGGCTCGACGTCAAGACCGGGTTCGGCCGCGTCACCAACACCCTCGACGGCAGCGACGGCCCCGGCGACTCCACCCAGACCGTCAAGGTCCACGCCAGCACGTCGTTCGGCGACATCACGATCCGCCGGGCCTGAGGAGCAACCCCGATGAACGCGATCAAGGCAACCGGCCTGCGCCGCTCGTACGGCGACACCGAGGTGCTCAAGGGCGTCGACCTGACCGTGCCGCGCGGCACCGTCTTCTCGTTGCTCGGCGCGAACGGCGCGGGCAAGACCACCACGGTCAAGATCCTCTCCACGTTGATCCGCGCCGACGGCGGCAGTGCTTCCGTTGCGGGACATGACGTTGCCGCCGACCCGGACGCCGTGCGCGCCGCCATCGGCGTCACCGGCCAGTTCTCCGCCGTAGACAACCTGATGACGGGCAGGGAGAACCTGAAGCTGATGGCCGACCTGCACCACCTCGGCAAGACCGAGGGCAGGCGCAGGGCCGACCGGCTGCTGGAGCAGTTCGACCTCGTCGACGCGGCGGACCGGTCGGCGTCGACCTACTCCGGCGGCATGCGGCGCCGGCTCGACCTCGCGATGACGCTCGTGGGCTCACCGCAGGTGATCTTCCTGGACGAGCCGACCACCGGGCTCGACCCGCGCAGCCGCCGCGCCATGTGGCAGGTCGTGCGGGAGCTGGTCGCCTCCGGCGTCACGATCTTCCTGACCACCCAGTACCTGGAGGAGGCCGACGAGCTCGCCGACCGGATCGCGGTGCTGGACAACGGCCGGGTCGTCGCCGAGGGCACCGCCGACGAGCTCAAGCGGCGCATCCCCGGTGGTCACGTCCTGCTGCAGTTCACCGACCCGCGCCACCTGGAGTCCGCCCTGCGGGTCGTCCGCACCGCCACCCGCGACGGCGACGCGCTCGCGGTGCGCGTGCCGAACGACGGCAGCGTGAGCTCGCTCAAGGCGCTGCTCGACCGGCTCGACCACAACGCCGTCCCGGTCGGCTCGCTGAGCACGCACACCCCCGACCTCGACGACGTCTTCCTCGCCCTCACCGGCAATCCCGAAAAGGTGGCCCAGCCATGAGCTACGTGCTGACCGACTCGGCGACGATGGTCCGCCGCAACCTGCGGCGGATGGTCCGCTACCCGTCGATGACGTTCCAGCTGCTGCTGATGCCGGTCGTCTTCCTGCTGCTGTTCGTCTACGTCTTCGGCGGCACGCTCGGCGCCGGCCTCGGCGGGCCGTCCGGTGGCCGCGCCGAGTACCTGAGCTACGTCACCCCGACGATCGTCCTGATGGCGATCACCGCGGCGGTGCAGGGCACGTCGATCTCCATCGCGATGGACATGACCGAGGGCATCGTCGACCGGTTCCGCACCATGCGGATCGCACGGGTGTCCGTCCTCACCGGACACGTCGTCGGCAGCCTCGTGCAGACCGTGCTCGCCATGGCGTTCGTCTTCGGCGTCGCCGTGGCCATCGGGTTCCGGCCGCAGGCGGGCCCGGTCGAGTGGCTGGCCGTCATCGGCCTGCTGGTGGGCATGTCGTTCGCGCTCATCTGGCTCTCCGCCGCGCTGGGCCTCGCCAGCAGGTCCGTCGAGTCGTCGAGCAACATCGGCCTGCCGCTGATCCTGCTGCCGTTCTTCGGCAACGGGTTCGTGCCCACCGACTCGATGCCGGCGGTGCTGCGCTGGTTCGCCGAGTACCAGCCGTTCACCCCGTTCATCGACGCGCTGCGCGGCCTGCTCACGGGCACGCCGATCGGCCACAGCGGCTGGATCGCGCTGGGCTGGTGCGTCGTCATCGGGTTCGGCGGCTACCTGTGGTCCAAGAAGCTGTTCAACCGCGAGTCCACCCGCTGAGAAGGAGACCGAACCATGTTGCAAGGCTTGCCGATGGACCGCGACGCCGGTCCGTTCGTCCCGCCCAGCGCCATCACCGCCGTGCGGTCGGAGCGCCCGGTCAGTCCGATGCTCTTCCCCGACGGCCACGAGGGGTGGCTGGTCTCCGGCTACGAGGCCGTCCGGCAGGCGCTGGCGGACACCCGGTTCAGCTCCCGGCAGGACCTCGGGGTCCTGCACGTGCCGTACCCGACGCCGGGCTGGCCGGAGCAGACCGAGCCGTCCCCGCAGGAGCCCGGCCTGTTCCTGAGCATGGACCCGCCGGACCACACCCGGCTGCGGCGCAAGCTCACCGGCGCGTTCACCGTCCGGCGGATGAAGGCGCTCGAAGAGGGCATCATCGCGATCACCGAACGGCAGCTCGACGCGCTGGCGGAGCTCACCCCGCCGGTCGACCTGGTCGCCGAGTTCGCGCTTCCGGTGCCGTCGCTGGTGATCTGCGAGCTGCTCGGCGTCCCGTACGCCGACCGGGAGACCTTCCAGGTGAACTCCTCCAGGATGATGGAGCGGGACATCACCCTGGAGGACAAGATGGCCGCCTACACGGCCATCGCCACCTACCTGGCCGGCCTCGTCACCGCCAAGCGCGCCGACCCCGCCGACGACCTGCTGTCCGACCTCGCCCGCGACGAGGACCTGAGCGTCCCGGAACTGGTCGGCATGTCGTTCCTGCTGCTGCTCGCCGGGCACGAGACGACGGCGAACATGCTGGCGCTGGGCACGTTCGCGCTGCTGGAGCACCCCGACCAGCTCGCGGCGCTGCGGGCGGACCCCGAGCTGGTCCCCGGCGCCGTCGAGGAGCTGCTGCGCTACCTCGCGGTCGCCGACGTGTTCTTCCGCTACGCAGCGGAGGACGTCGAGTTCTTCGGCGAGACGATCCCGCGGGGGTCGACGGTCGTCCTGTCACTGCTGGCGGGCAACCACGACCCCGCGAGGTTCACCGGCGCCGACGAGCTGGACGTGCACCGCAACGCACGCGGCCACCTGGCGTTCGGGCACGGCATCCACCAGTGCCTCGGCCAGCAGCTGGCCCGCATCGAGATGCGCGCCGGCTTCGAGGGGTTGCTGCGCCGGTTCCCGACGCTGCGGCTGGCCGTGCCCGCTGACGAGGTGAGGCTCAGGACCGACATGAACATCTACGGCGTGCACGCCCTGCCGGTCACCTGGGGGCAGTAGCGGTCAGGCGGTGAACCCGCCGTCGGCGTTGACGGAGGCTCCGGTGACGTACGCACCGGCGTCCCCCGCGAGCGCCACCACCACCTCGGCGATCTCCGCAGCCTGCCCGTAGCGCCCCAGCGCGGTCAGCCCGCGGATCGTCTCCGCCATCGGCCCGTCCGCCGGGTTCATGTCCGTGTCGGTCGGACCGGGGTTCACGATGTTCGCGGTGATGCCCCGCGGTCCCAGTTCGCGGGCCAGGCCCTTCGTCATCCCGATGAGCGCCGTCTTGCTCGCCGAGTACAACGCGAAACCGGGGAACGGCGCGTACACCGCGACGTTGCTGCCGATGCTGATGATCCGGCCGCCGTCGCGCATGTGCCGTGCCGCCGCCCGTGCCGCGAGGTAGGGCGCACGGACGTTCACGGCCATGGTGTGGTCGAACTCGGCACGGCCGATCTCGTCCAGCGGCCCCACCTGGAACGTGCCCGCGTTGTTCACCAGCACGTCGAGCCGGCCGAACTCCGCCGCGGCCGAGTCGACCGCCGCGACCACCGCGTCCGGGTCGGCGCTGTCCGCCCTGATCGCGAACCCGTTGTCCGGCTTGGTGTTCTGGTACGTCACCGCCACCCGCGCACCCAGCGCGGCGAGCCTGGCGGCGACTGCGGCCCCGATCCCGCGGCTGCCACCGGTGACCAGTGCTGCTTTGCCTTCAAGTGATCCCATGGGGCAAAGCCTGGTCGAACGGCAGCCGCGGGTCTGGCGGGAATCAGACCGCGGGTTTGACCCGCAGCGGTGCGGCCGCCTCGTGCAGGTGCTCCAGCACGTACCCGTACGAGCGGAACAGCCCGCACTGGGCGTAGGAGATGCCGTGCTGCTCGCAGAACTCCCGCACGATCACCTGGGCGTGCCGCAGCGCAGGCCGGGGCATGCTGGGGAACAGGTGGTGCTCGATCTGGTAGTTCAGCCCGCCGAGCAGGAGGTCGACGAACCAGCCGCCGGTGATGTTGCGGGAGGTCAGCACCTGCTTGCGCAGGAAGTCGAGCGAGTGCCCGGCCGAGAGCACCGGCATGCCCTTGTGGTTGGGGGCGAACGAACATCCCATGTAGAGCCCCCACACCCCCTGGTGCACCAGCACGAACGCGATGGCGTACACGGGGGACAGCACCCAGAAGACGACGCCGAGGTACACGACGACGTTCGCGATCATCACGTACCGCTCCCGGCCGGAGTACCTGATCGAGTGCCAGTGCAGCGCAAAGCCTTCGAGCAGCAGCAGCGGGAAGAACAGGAAGGCCTGGCGGGCGGCGATCCAGCGCAGCGGCCCGCGCTTGGCCGCGCTCTGCCGCTGGGTGAACGCCAGCACCGAGATGTCGACGTCCGGGTCCTCGTCCTCGTGGTTGGGGTTGGCGTGGTGGCGGCTGTGCTTGCCCACCCACCAGTCGTAGCTGACCCCCACCAGTCCACTGTGGAAGTAGCCGGTGACCTCGTTCCAGCGCCGGGACGCGAAGATCTGCTTGTGGCCGGCGTCGTGGCCGATGAACGCCAGCTGCGTGGTCATGACCGCCAGCGCGACCGCCACCGCGAGCTGCCACCAGCTGTCGCCCAGCACCGCGAACACCACCCACAGCGAGGCGTACACCAGCAGGTTCGCACCGATGCGGACGTAGTAAGAGCCGCGCCGTCGCCGCAGCAGGCCGGCCTGCTTGATCAACGCGGACAGCTGGGCGAAGTCGCTCGCCTGCCGAAGCACCATTCGTGCAGTTTGACGTGCTTCGGCGGCAAGTCAACGCACAACCGGTGACGGATGCGCAAAGGCCGCCCGCACCGCGCACCGGCGAGTTCGAGCTCGCCCACCACGGCTGGATGTCACCCGGTGTGATGACGTGCACACGCCTGAGCAGCCACTGCGGCGTCCCGCCCGCCGACCCGCGGGCCGGCCTCCGCGAGCCCACCGCACGGCGCGTCGCGCGACCCGTCCGGGTAGGTTCGGGGGCATCATCGACGCTGTGCGGTCGGGCGGCCGCGGCGGACCGGGCTTGGCTAGTGTGTGCGTCTGGTCCGTGCCGGGTCCGGCACAGTCGACCACGATGCTGGGAGGTCTCCGCCTTGTCTGGGCAGTCGTTCGTCCACCTGCACGTGCACACCGAGTACTCGATGCTCGACGGTGCGGCCAAGGTGGCCCCGCTGTTCGAGGAAGCCGAGCGGCTGGGCATGTCCGCAGTGGGCATGAGCGACCACGGCAACATGTACGGGGCCGACGAGTTCTACCAGACGGCGACGAAGACCGGCATCAAGCCGATCATCGGCATCGAGGCCTACCTCGCACCGCACAACCGGCTGCACAACAAGCCCGTGTTCTGGGGCGACCCGTCCCAGCGCGGTGACGACATCTCCGGTGCGGGCGCCTACACCCACATGACGATGTGGGCGAAGAACGCCACCGGCCTGCGCAACCTGTTCCGGCTGCACACCGAGGCCAGCAAGACCGGCTACTACTACAAGCCGCGCATGGACCGCGGCCTGGTCGCCGAGCACTCCGAGGGCATCATCGCCACGACCGGGTGCCCGTCCGGCGAGGTGCAGACCCGGCTGCGGCTCGGCCAGGTCGAGGAGGCCTACCGGGCCGCAGGCGACTACCAGGACATCTTCGGCAAGGAGAACTTCTTCCTGGAGCTGATGGACCACGGTCTCAGCATCGAGACGCGGGTCCGCGAGGACCTGCTCGCGATCAGCAAGAAGCTCGGCATCCCGCCGCTGGCGACGAACGACAGCCACTACGTCACCAAGGAGCAGGCGGACACGCACTCCGCGTTGCTCTGCGTGCAGTCCGGCAAGATGCTGACCGACCCGAACCGGTTCAAGTTCGACGGTGACGGTTACTACCTGAAGTCGGCCGCCGAGATGCGCGAGGTCTTCAAGGACCTGCCGGAGGCGTGCGACAACACGCTGCTCGTGGCCGAGATGATCGAGTCGTACGAGGACGTGTGGACCCCGCGCGACCGCATCCCGAACTTCGAGGTCCCCGAGGGCGAGGACCAGGCGTCCTGGTTCCGCAAGGAGATCCAGCGCGGCCTGGAGTGGCGGTTCAAGGGGCAGCCGGTCCCCGAGGAGTACATCAAGCGCTGCGACTACGAGGCCCAGGTCATCATCGACAAGGGCTTCCCGGCGTACTTCCTCATCGTCGCCGACCTGATCAGCTACGCCCGCAGCGTCGGCATCCGGGTGGGTCCCGGCCGTGGCTCCGCCGCGGGTGCCGCCGTGTCGTGGGCGATGGGCATCACGAACATCGACCCGATCCCGCACGGTCTGCTGTTCGAGCGGTTCCTGAACCCCGAGCGCACCGCCATGCCCGACATCGACATCGACTTCGACGACCGCCGGCGCGGCGAGATGATCCGCTACGCGAGCGAGAAGTACGGCGCGGACAAGGTGGCGCAGGTCATCACGTTCGGCACCATCAAAACCAAAGCCGCGCTGAAGGACTCGGCGCGCGTGCACCACGGCCAGCCGGGCTTCGCGATCGCCGACAAGATCTCCAAGGCGCTGCCGCCGCCGATCATGGCGAAGGACATCCCGCTCAAGGGCATCGTCGACAAGAGCCACCCGCGCTACGGCGAGGCGGCCGAGGTGCGGTCGCTGCTCGAGACCGACGTGCAGGTGAAGGAGATCTTCGACACCGCGCTCGGCCTCGAGGGCCTGATCCGCAACGCCGGTGTGCACGCGTGCGCGGTCATCATGTCGAAGGACCCGCTCACCGAGTCCATCCCGCTCTGGTACCGCCCCGACGGCTCGTTCATCACCGGCTGGGACTACCCGTCGTGCGAGAACATCGGCCTGCTCAAGATGGACTTCCTCGGTCTGCGCAACCTCACCGTGATGGGTGACGCGATCGACAACATCAAGGCCAACCGCGGTGAGGCCGCCGTCCCGGACTTCGACAACCTGTCGCTGGACGACCCGGAGACCTACGCGCTGCTCGGCCGCGGTGACACGCTCGGCGTGTTCCAGCTCGACGGTGGCCCCATGCGCGACCTGCTGCGGCGCATGCAGCCGACGACGTTCGAGGACATCGTCGCCGTCGGCGCGCTGTACCGGCCCGGCCCGATGGGCGTGAACGCGCACAACGACTACGCCGACCGCAAGAACGGCCGCCAGGACGTCAAGCCGATCCACCCGCAGCTCGAGGAACCGCTCAAGGAGATCCTCGGCGAGACGCACGGCCTGATCGTCTACCAAGAGCAGATCATGTTCATCGCCCAGGAGGTCGCCGGCTACTCCATGGGCCGCGCGGACGTGCTCCGCAAGGCGATGGGCAAGAAGAAGGCCGAGGTTCTCGCGAAGGAGTTCGAGGGCTTCCAGGCGGGTATGCGGGCCGACCCGCGCGGCTTCTCCGACGAGGCCATCCAGGCGCTCTGGGACACGATCCTCCCGTTCGCGGGCTACGCGTTCAACAAGTCGCACGCCGCTGCGTACGGCCTGATCTCCTACTGGACCGCCTACCTGAAGGCGAACTTCCAGGCCGAGTACATGGCCGCCCTGCTCACCTCGGTCGGCGACAACAAGGACAAGTCGGCGGTCTACCTCGCCGAGTGCCGCCGCCTGGGCATCAAGGTCCTCCCGCCGGACGTCAACGAGTCGGCGCTGCGGTTCAGCGCGGTCGGCACCGACATCCGCTTCGGCCTCGGCGCGATCCGCAACGTCGGCGCGAACGTCGTCGAGTCGATCATCAAGACCCGTGCCGAGAAGGGCGCCTACACGTCGTTCACGGACTTCATGGACAAGTCCGAGCTCGTGGTCTGCAACAAGCGCGTGATCGAGTCGCTGACGAAGGCCGGCGCGTTCGACTCGTTCGGCCACCCCCGCCTGGGCATCTTCCAGGTCCACGAGGACGCGGTCGACGGCGTGGTGCCGATCAAGCGCAAGGAGGCGGAGGGCCAGTTCGACCTCTTCGGCTCCGACAGCGCCGACGAGCCGGACGACAGCACCTCACCGCTCGCGCACCTCAAGATCGGCGCGGACGAGTACCCGCGCAAGCAGATGCTCAGCTACGAGAAGGAGATGCTGGGCCTCTACGTCTCCTCGCACCCGCTCGACGGCGCCGAGCGCATCCTGCGCAAGCACGCCCCGCGGCCCATCGCCGTGATCCTGGACGACCCGCCCAAGGACGGCGAGCTGATCGTCTCCGGCATGATCTCCTCGATCGAGCGCCGGGTGAACAAGAACGGCCAGCCCTGGGCCATCACCGTGATCGAGGACCTGGACGCCTCGATCGAGGTGCTGTTCTTCCCGAAGTCCTACGAGGTGCTGAAGGACGACCTGGAGCTCGACTCCGCCGTCTGCGTCAAGGGCCGCGTCAACTGGCGCGAGGACAAGATGGCGATCTTCGGCGACGGCGTCATCCCGCTCGACATCAGCGACGCCGAGCTGAACCCCGACGCCGACCCGCCGATCGTGCTGGGCCTGCAGGCGAAGAACCTCACGCCGGAGATCGTCGAGGAGCTGAAGCTGACCCTCAAGTCGCACGAGGGCCACGTCGCCGTGCACCTGGAGGTCCAGCGCCGCGACAAGACGAAGGAACTGCTGGTCGTGGACAACTACCGCGTCCAGCCGACCCCGTCGTTCTTCGGCGACCTCAAGACGATCCGCGGTGTGACCGTCCAGAGGTGAATTCGGTTCGACGAGGACTGTTTTCCGCGTCAGCACCACAAATGGCCTGAGCGATAACTCAGCCGTATCAGCGGAACTGGTCCGCAGGAGTGACGCACGGGATTTCTGCGCATTGCTGTGGATGATGGGAAATGTGGACCACGGGTCGAACGCGGTCAGCAACCAGGCGGTGGGGACACGGGGCCCGGTGGTCCAGGCCGGCACCGTGCACGGGGGCGTCCACGTGCACCCGGACACCGCGCAGCGCCGCCACGTCCCCCGCCAGCTGCCCGCTACCAGCAGGTACTTCGTCGGCAGGTCGGACGCGCTCGCGGCGCTGACGGCACTGGCGGAGACCCCGGCCGGGCGGGGGAACCGGGTCTGCGTGGTCGAGGGAGCACCCGGAGTCGGCAAGACGTGCCTGGTCACGCGGTGGGCGAGGGACGTCGCCGAGCGGTTGTTCCCCGACGGGCAGATCTACCTCGACCTGCACGGGTTCACGCCCGGACAGCCCGCCGTCAGCCGGGACCGGGCCACACTGGCGTTGTTGTCCGCGCTGCGGGTACCTCCCGGCGAGGTGCCGCCGGACAGCGACGAGCGAATGGCTCTTTTCCGCGATCTGGTGCACGACCGCTCTTTGTTGCTGGTGCTCGACAACGCGCGGGACAGCGGTCAGGTGCAACCGCTGTTGCCCGGTGACGGGTGTTTCGTGGTCGTCACCACGCGCCGCAGCCCCGCCGCGCTGCACGCGTTGTACGGCGCGGAGGTCCTGCGACTGGGAACGCTGACGCGCGCCGAGTCGCTGGAGCTGTTCGAGAACCACCTCGGCGCCGGACGGGCCGGTGATCCGCGGTCGCGCTGCTCGCCGAGGAGTGCGCCGACCTGCCGCTCGCCGTGTCGATCGCGGCGGCCTCCGCGGTGCAGCACCCCGGGATGGACCTGGAGCGCTTCGCGGGGAAGCTGCGGGAGCACGGTCTGCGGCTGGACATCCCCGCCGCCGACCTGGGCGCGGTCATCTCCAGCTCGTACGACCTGCTGTCGGACGGGGCCGCCCGCACGGTGCGGTTGACGAGCCTGTGGCCCGGTGACTCCTTCAGCGTCGAGGGCGCGGCGGCGGTGAGCGGGCTGACCGTGCGGGAGGCCGACGGCCACCTGCGCGAGCTCACGTCGCACAACCTGCTGCTCGCCGACGCCGGCCGGTACCGCTTCCACGACCTGCTCCGGGTGTTCGCACGGGAACGGTGCGCGGCCGTCGACCCGGACGAGGTGCGCCGCGCGGCGATCACCGGCTTCCTCGACCACGCCCTGCACACCGCCCTCTGCGCCGACCGCGTGCTGAACTCGCACCGGCGGCCGATCGACACGCCCGCCCCGCCCGAGGGGATGGTCCTCCCCGCGGTGGAGGGCTACACCGAGGCGGTCGACTGGTTCGCGGCCGAGATCACGGCCCTGCTCGCCGCCGCCCGCATCGCGTTCGACCAGGGGGCGTTCGCCCACGCGTGGATGATCCCGTGGGCGCTCACCGACTTCCTGCACCTGCACGGCCGGTGGCAGGACTGGGCCGACTGCCACACCACCGCGCTCCAGGCCGCGGATGCTGGCCGACGTGGCCGCCGAGAACCGCGTCCTGCGGTCGCTGGCCAGGGCGTACGCCGAGCTCGGTGAACCGGCGAAGTCGGCGGAGTGCTACTCGGCCGCGCTGGAGAACTACCGCCGCTGCGGCGACACCCACGGCGAGGCCAACTGCCTCAACGGCAGGGCCGGGAGCCACCTGTACGCGGGCAGGCCGGAGGAGGCGTGCGACGACGCCACCGCCGCGCTGCGGATCTACACCGCCCGCGCCGACCTGGCGGGACAGGCGAGCACGGTCAACCTCCTCGGCCGGGTCCGCACCGCGCAGGGGTCGCTGGACAGCGGGGTCGTGCTGCACGCCAAGGCGGTCCGGCTCTTCCGGCGGCTCGGCGACCGCTACGGCCAGGCGCAGGCACTCGACGCGATGGGCGTCGCGCTGTCCTCGGCGGGACGACACCGGTTCGCGTTCGTCTGCCACCGGCGGGCCGTCGAGCTCAACGAGGAGCTGGGGAGCACCGTCCACCTGGCCCGCTCGCGGGAACGGGCCGCACTGGCGCTGGAGGCTTCGCGGTGAACATGCTGTTCCTGTCCGCTGAGGCGTCGGACGGCGAGCTCGTCTCCGCCCTGAACCTGGTGGTCATGGTCCTGCTGCCGGTGGTGGCCGCCGCGGCGCTGTACTGGTCCGGTTCCCGCGAGGAGGTCGGTTCGCAACGGGACCTGCGCCGACGGCTGGGACACGTCGCCACGGGGGTCGCCCTCGCCGGCGCCTGGCTGTCGGGCGTGGTGTTCGACGTGGTCGTGGCGCTCGACGACGTCCCGGTCCGCAGCACCGTCCTGCTCACGATCCTGGGTGGTGGCGTGCTGGCCGTGCCGCTCCTGGTCCTGACGACCAGGCCGAGCCGCACCAGGAAGGTGGGGAGCAGGAGCCACTGGATGCCGTTCCTCTCGATCGGCAAGGCGCTCACCCTGGCCGTCCCGGTGGGACTCGCCGTCATCCACCTGACCGGTGGGGCGCACGTCTTCGTCGTGCCGTTCATCGTCCTGGCGAGCCTCTTCCTCGACGCGGCGCTGCGCAAGGACAAGGCAGAGGCGGAGAGGGACGTGGTCCTCCAGGCCGGCGCGGTGGTCTACATCCGCGGGTTCCGCCGCGAGCTCGACCTGTTCGCGCACACCTCCGCTGACCACGGGGTGAACACCGGGCTCGGCATCACGTACAAGCCCAACCGGTTCCGCCGCGGCAGGGCGTCGTTCGCCGAGTTCCTGGAGCCCACCGCCAGCGAGCTGCTGGGACGCTGGCAGCACATGGGGAACCTGCACGACCGCCTGCCCCTGCACGGGGGAACGGCGGCCTACACGGCCGACGAGGAGTGGCGCGAGCAGTTCGCGTGGCTGGTGGAGCACTCCCGCTGTGTCATCACGTTCCCGCACCCTTACCGGCAGCTGAGCTACGAGCTGGCGGTCATCAGGAAGGCCGGCGCGCACACGCGGCTCTTCCTGCTCACCCCGCCGGAGTCCCCTTCTCGCCGTTGCGGCATCCGGAGCACCCTCCACGCGCGCCGCTGGGCTGCCTTCGCCGCCGCGGCTGCCCAGCCCCACAAAGACTTCGGCCTCGGCGGCTGCACCCTCGAAGACAACCCCGGGCCGGGCGCGGTCGTCGCGTTCGACGACGACTGCAAGGCCGTCGTGCTGTGCCGGAACGCGAAGACCCCGGCCGACTACGTCCAGGTCGTCCGAGCCCGCCTGGAAGCGACCAGGAACGTCGGGAACCAGCAGTAGCCGTGGGCCGAGGTCGAGCCGGTGGTGGTCTGCGACGAACCCGCACAAAAGGAGAAGCAGGTCGAGACGAATCTCGACCTGCTTCTCCGGTGTACGCCGCCAGGGACTCGAACCCCGGACCCGCTGATTAAGAGTCAGCTGCTCTAACCAACTGAGCTAGCGGCGCTTGTTTGTGTGCCGGTGTCCTGCTCGTTCCGACGAGAAGAACGTTAGCACACGCCTGGGAACCGTTTTACGAGGGCTCCCCCCGACCCTGCGCGAAGCCGGTGTGCAGCAGCCACTGCGCGGCCGCGTAGGTCGGCATCACCCCGGCCGACGCGATGCGGGCGGCACGTCCTTTGAGGACGAACCGACTCGCGCCGAGCAGCGCGTCCGAGGTCATGAACAGGGTTGCGCCGCCGAGGACGCGGCGGGCGCCGGTGCCGCGGGCGGTGGACGCGGCGGCGACCATCGTGCCCAGGGTGAGGGCGTAGAGGGCGACCGGGCGTCCCAGCGGGCCGGCCGCGCGGCCGAAGAGCGCTGCGGCGGCTGCGGAAGCGGCGACGATCGGCACGACGGCGCCGCGGGTACCGGGGCGGGAGCGGCGGGCCAGTGCCGCCGTGTACCCGAGGTGGGCGGCCAGGAACGAGAACAGGCCGGTGCGGAACGCGCGGTCGGAGTCGCCGAGCAGGGCCACGTCGCCCGCCCACGAGCCGGCGAGGCCCACGGCCATGCCGGGGTCGCGGGGTGGGCTGGCGACCGCCAAAGCGGGCATCAGCGCGGTTTTCGTCACCTTGCGGACGGAGGTGGTGCGGCGCGCGGCCGCGATCGAGTCCACGACCGCGGCCAGCGCGTAGGCCTGTTTCTTCACGGGCGCAGCCTAAAGCGACTGCGGCACCGTCACACGACGGTGATCTCCATCACCTTCTCGCCGGTGGGGGTGGGCGAACCTCCTTGTGGCTCAACGGTGACGGCCACCCGTTCGGCGCCGGTGACGCCGCCGGTCAGCAGTGGTGCCGAGCCCGAGGGGAGCACGCCGGCCGAGTGCGGGCCGTCGGAGTTGATCACCCACAGCTGGTAGACGCGGTCGGTCGGCGGGGCGGGCATCGAGCGGCTGAGGAACAGCAGTTCGTTGCGGCTGGGGGAGATCACGGCGGTGGCGGTCGACCCGGCCGGTCCGTTCGCGGTCACCAGCCTGGCGTCCGGTGTGGACAGCAGGTCGGAGAACCGGCCGTACTCGCTCGCCAGCTGGGTCAGCTGGTCCTGCGACGAGTCGGAACCCGTGACCTGCACGGTCAGCACGACGGCCGCGACCAGGCAGGCGGCGGCGAGAAGGCCGCCGGCGGGACGCCAGCTGCGGGAACGGGCGGCGCGCGGGGTGTGCGGGGGCAGCTGGCGGGTCTCGCTCGCCGCCGCCAGCACGCGGGCGCGCAGGTGCGGTGGGGGCGTGAACTCGACGGCGACGCCCAGGCGGGTCACGGTGGCCGCCAGCTCGGCGACCTCCACGGCGCAACCGGCGCAGTGGGCCAGGTGGGTCTCGAACGCGGCGCGTTCGAGGTCGGACAGGGCGTTCACGGCGTAGGCGCCGGTGAGCGTGTGCAGATCGGGGGACGTGGTCCTCATCCGGTCACCCCCATGCAGTCGCGGAGCCGGATCAGGCCGTCGCGCATCCTCGTCTTGACCGTGCCGAGCGGCAGGCCCAGCAGGCTCGCCACCTCCGGGTAGGAGTAGCCCTGGTAGTAGGCGAGCACGACGGACTCGCGCTGCAGCTCGGTGAGGAAGCTCAGGCAGCGGCGCACCTGGCGTTGCTCGAACCGGCCGGAGACCTGCTCGCTCACCTCGTCGAACGGCCGCGCGGGGTCGAGCCGCGCCACGTGCTCCTCGCGGTTGCTCGCCGCCTGCGCGGACCGGACCCGGTCCACGGCACGGCGGTGCGTCAGGGTCATGATCCAGGTCGTGGCACTGCCCCTCTCGGGGTCGAACCTCGTCGCCGTCCGCCACACCTCGAGCATCACCTCCTGGAACACCTCCTCCGACTGCGCCTGGTCCCGCACCACCCGCCTGATCAGGCCGAACACCGAACCGGACGCCACGTCGTAGAGCCGTTCGAACGCGGCCTCGTCACCACGCGCGACCAGGGCCAGCAGCTCGTCGGCTGACGGTTCGGCCGGATGGCCGGTGGCCGGTGGCAGGCCGTGCAGCGGCCGCTCGAGCTTCGGCATCCTGCGTCCTCTCCTGGAGCGTTGTCCTCTGGTGTTCGCAGCAGGAGCGCGAATGGATCGGTCGGTGTCCGACTGACTGGTTGAAGCGCAGGTCACCGCCCTCGACGCCGGCTGTGGGCGACGGCTTCCGGTAACGGATCGATAACCGCACCCATCCGCTCACCGGGGGGTCGCGAATCACCGGCAGCAACCGCTCGACCACTCCCTGGAGATGTCCTGTCATGAACAAGACCGTCCGCACCACCGTCCTGGCCGTCGGCGCCGCCTCGCTCGCCCTCTTCGGCGCGGCCTGCGGCTCGGGTGACACGGCCGGCAGCAGCTCCACCACCGCGACCACGTCGGCGACCTCGATGGCACCGCCGTCCTCGTCGGCGATGGCCGACCCCGCCTCGAACCTCGTCGGCCCCGGCTGTGCCGACTACGCGAAGCAGGTGCCGTCGGGTGCCGGTTCCGTCGCGGGCATGGCCGCCGACCCGGTCGCCGTCGCCGCGAGCAACAACCCGCTGCTCACGACGCTGGTCAGCGCCGTGTCCGGCAAGCTCAACCCGAAGGTCGACCTGGTCTCGACGCTCAACGGCGCCGAGTTCACCGTGTTCGCGCCGGTCGACTCGGCGTTCGCGAAGATCGACGCCGCGACGATCGAGAAGCTCAAGACCGACGACGCCCTGCTGACCAAGATCCTGACCTACCACGTGGTGCCCGGCCAGATCGCGCCCGACAAGATCGCCGGCGACCAGAAGACCGTGCAGACCGGCACCGTCAAGGTCAGCGGCTCCGGCAACGCGCTGAAGGTCAACGACGCCAACGTGATCTGCGGTGGCGTGAAGACCGCGAACGCGACCGTCTACCTCATCGACACGGTCCTGATGCCGGCCTGACCCTCGTCGGTTGAGCTCACCAGAGGCGCTGCTCAGGAACCCGTGACGTTCCTGAGCAGCGCCTCGGCGACGTCGCGCAGCTTCCTGTTCTCCCGCTGGGACTGCTGCACCAGCATCGCGAACGCGTCGTCCGCCGTGCACGCGTGCACCGCCATGAGCACGCCCTTGGCCTGGTCGATGACCGCGCGCGAGACCAGCGCCGCCTCCAGGTGCTTGACGTGCTCACGCGAGCGCTGCCACTGGTGGGAGTTGCCGATCGACGCGCTGGCCGCCGTCGAGAAGAGCCGCATCAGGCCCTCGTCGAAAGGGTCGAACGCCGCCGTGCTGTAGCTGTAGATGTTCAGCGAGCCCACGTGCCGCGCGTCGCTGCGGTCCGAGGCGGGCAGGACCGACGGCACGGACAGGTAGGCCCGCACGCCGTGCCGGCTGGCGCAGGACTCGAACTCCGGCCACACGCGGGCGTTCTCGCCCACGACGGCCCGCACGGGCTTGAGCGTCCGCGCCGCCTCCAGGCAGGGACCGCGGTCCGCGTGGAACTGCGCCTCGTCGATCTCCATGAACACCTTGTTCGTGGCCGCCGCCGTCCGCGGCCGTTCCGGGTCGACGGTGACCGTCACGACGTCGGCGTCCTGCACCGCCGTCGCCGCCGTCTCGGCGAGCCGTTGCAGCACCTGGTCGAGCGGTTCCTCCGCGGAGATGTTCTCCTGCAACGCGGTTAGGGCGGTGGTCGCCTCGTCGAGCCGTTCCACCGGGTCCGACCGGTGGCTGTCGGCCCACGACGCGGCGGGCAGGTCGGGCAGCGTCGTCTTGTCATCCATGCCGCGGTGCCTTCCGTGGGAGAGCGACTTCGGCGCTGGATGCTCAACGCTCGGAGGGGAATCCTACGACCCGGCACCGACCGGCGTGCACACCCGGCGCGGTGATCTCGAACGCGAAGTGCGCCGGGGTTCCGCACACGGCAAGGTGGGAGGTGCACACGGTCGCAGAAGGGGGCGGTGGAGGTGCCGTACGTGCCACCCAGCGCGGCGGACTGGCGCCGCGACAGGGACCGGTTCGCCGCGGACGCGCGCCAGGCGGTCCTGCGCGACCGCCCACCGGCCCGCGACCACGGCGCACCGCTGGGGCCGCTGGCCCAGCAGTTCGCCACGCTGACCTGCTCGCTGCTCGACGCCACCACCGCCGGAGAAGTGCTGGAGCAGGTCGTGCGGGCCGCCGTGCTGTTCGTGCCGGGTGCGGAGCTCGTCAGCGTCACGCTGCGCTCACCCGACGGACGGTTCCACACGCCGGTCGAGACCGATCCCGTGGCGGTGGAGCTGGACCGGCTGCAGTACGACCTGCACGAGGGGCCCTGCCTCGACGTCGCGGAACCGTCCGGGCCCGCCGTCGTGACCGCGACCGGCCTGGCCACCACCCCGTTCTGGCCCCGGTTCGGCCCCGCCGCCGCGCAGCTGGGGATGGGTGCCGTGCTCGCCACCGCGCTGCTGCCCGGCGTCCGGCCGCCGCGGTTGTCCGGCGCGCTCAACATCTACACGCGCACGTCCTCCGGCCTGGACGAGACGGCGCAGGCGGCGGCGTTGCTGCTCGCCACCCACGCCTCGCTGGCGCTGGCGCACACCGGCGCGGTCGGTGCCGCCGAGCTGCAGGCCCAGCACCTGCGCCGCGCGATCGACTCCCGTGACGTCATCGGGCAGGCCAAGGGCATCCTGATGGCCCGGCGCGGCCTCACCGCCGACGAGGCGTTCGACCAGCTGCGGCACACCTCGCAGCAGCTCAACGTGAAGCTCGTCGCGATCGCCGAGATGGTCGCGAGCGGTCACCCCGGCCTGGACCCGTCAGGGGGAGACCGGCCGGAGGGAGACCTGCCACACGGAGATCAGCCGGAGGGGACCCTGCCGGCGGGGGACCAGCCAGCGGGGAAGTTGCCAGGGGGAACCCCGCCGGTGGGCGCCCCGCCGGCCGGGGACGAGCCCGGAGAAGACCTGCCCGGCGGCCCCGGTCCGGCGGGCTGACCGGCGGCCGGGACGCGCTCGCGGGAGGGCAGGCGGGACGACAGGTGGACGAGCGACGCCGACACCGGCTCAGCCGGCTGGTGGCCGAGTGCGGTGCGGCCGGTGCCGCACTGGGCCGGTCGCTGTGCGCGGCACTGCCGTCGCAGCTGCCGGGCGTCGACGGCGCGGCGCTGGTCCTGCACGGCAGCGACCGGGCCGAGGAGCTGGTCGGGGCGAGCGACCCGTGGGCGGCGGGCCTGGCGGAGGAGCAGTTCACGCTCGGCGAGGGTCCCGTGCCCGCCGCGATCGGCGCGGGCGAGCCGGTGCTGGCCGGTGACCTGGCCGCCGAGTCCGCCCGGTGGCCCGCGTTCACCGCGGCGGCGAGGGCCGGTGGGCTGGCGGCGGTGTTCGTGTTCCCGCTGCGGGCGGACACGGCCGTGCTGGGCACCCTCGCGCTGTACAGCAGGCGGGCGGGCGACCTGTCGGAGGACGCCGCCGCCGATGCCGCGGTGCTGGCCGACCTCGTGACCCGCGCGCTGCTCGCACAGCACGAGCGCATGGGCGACGAGGAACGGCTGCGCGTGGACCTGGCGTACCAGGAGGTGAACATGGCCTCCGGCATGCTGGCCGTGCAGCTGGGGGTCAGCCTCGAAGAGGCGTTGGTGCGGTTGCGCGCACACGCCTTCGCCACCGGCCGGTCGGTGCGGGAGTTGGCGAAAGACGTTCTGGCACGGCGCATCCCGCTGAACCGGCTGGCCGACTGACGGTCCACAGAGGTCAGTCGTGCGCGACGACGAGGCGGAAACCGGCGTCCCACTCGTCGAGGGCCAGCAGATCGCGGTGGTCCTCCTGCCACCGGCCGCTGGCCAGGTCCTCCCGCAGGAGGCGGACACCGCGGTCGACGGCGGCGGGATCGGTCTGCGCGAGCGCGGAGCAGGCACGGCGCACGCGCGAGTCCAGATAGGCGGCCGGGCGGCGCCAGTGCGCGGGGAACACGCCATCGGTGAAGTCCCAGGGCACCGGCAGCGGCGTGACGCTGTCGGCCCCCAGCTCCTCGGCGACGTCGGCCGCGGAGGGCCGGGTCAGCTCCAGCGCGGCGATCTCGGGCACGTACTCGCGGACGAACCAGAACTCGACGTGCCGGCGCGGCTCGTAGGCGAGCACCACCTGCCGCGGCGCCACCCGGCGCAGCTCGGCCAGTCCGGCCCGCCAGTCGGTCCAGTGGTGGACGGTGAGCACGGCCAGTGCGGCGTCGGCGGCGTTGTCGCGCAACGGCAGCGACTCGGCGACCGTGCGCACGGCGGGTGCGGCGCCGTGCGGTCGTTGCCGGATCATCTCCAGGGACGGCTCCAGCGCGAGCACCGTCCGCCCTGCGGGTTCGTAGGACCCCGTGCCCGCGCCCACGTCGACGACCGTCCGCGCGTCGCCGAGCGCGGTGAGGACGGCCGCCTCCCAGCGCGGGTCGGTGCGGCGGCCCAGTGAGTACCCCGCGCCGATGTCGTCGTACAGCTCCGCCCCGGCCATGCCGAACCCCCCGGTCGATCGACTGACGGGCAGCCTATCGCCGTTCACGAACGGCTTGCCGGCACACGGAGTCCGGCTTCCGGTATTGACAGGGTTCGTCTCCGCGCACAACCATGGAAGCGCTCTCATAACCGGTCTGGACCAGTTGTCGGACCGGAGGACCCCGGCCGCCCTGAAGCCGGTCGGGGACCTGCCGGCGGAGCACCCCCTGCACAAGGAGTCCCATGCGCACTCGAACGAAGTGGTGGAGCGCGCTCGCCGCACTGGCGGCGACCGTGTCGACCGCCGTCGCGATCCCGCCCGCACAGGCGATCGGCCCCGACCTGCTGCCGCTCACCGTCACCAACAACAGCGGCCGGTCCGAGGCCGTGCACCTGTACGTCCTGGGCACCGACATCCGCAGCGGCCGCCTCGGCCACGTCAACCAGGCCGGCGCCTTCACGCCGTGGTCGCCGGGCGGCAACCCGCCCACCCCCGCACCGGACGTGTCGATCGCCGGTCCCGGCCAGGGCGGCACCGCCACGCTGAAGGTGCCGCGGTTCATCTCCGGCCGCGTCTACATGTCGTTCGGCGAGAAGCTCAAGTTCTTCCTGACCCCCGACGGCCTGGTGCAGCCGGCACCGTGGGCGTCCGGCGACCCGAACAGCGGCATCCTGTTCGACTGGAGCGAGTTCACCTACAACGACGCCGGCCTGTGGCTGAACAGCTCCCAGGTGGACATGTTCGCGGTGCCGCACGCGGTGACCGTCACGGGTGCGAGCGGCACCACGAAGAAGACCGGTGAGCTCAAGCCCGGCGGGCGCGACGCCGTCATCAACGGCATCCGGAACCAGTCCGGCTGGGGCGGGTCGGTCATGTCCCGTTCGGACGGAACCGTGCTGCGCGTGCTCGCACCGGGCAAGGCCGCCGACGTCGGCCAGTTCGACCGCAACTACCTCGACCCGTACATCACCCAGGCGTGGAACGCCTATGCGGGCAAGACGCTGACCGTGCAGCCGTTCGGCGACCGCCCGGACGTGAAGTACTTCGGTCGCACCTCCGGCGCCACCATGAACTTCACGAACACGTCCGGTCAGCAGGTGGCGTCGTTCAGCAAGCCGACGACCTCGAACGTGTGGGGCTGCGACGGCGCCCTGCACGCGCCCAACGACCAGGTGGTCGGCCCGATCGCCCGCACCCTGTGCGCCGCCCTGCACCGCAGCACGCTCGGCCGCATCGACGTGCAGCCCGGCGGCGGCCCCGCGGACTTCTACCAGGGCACGATCACCAACCACTACTCGCGGCTGGTGCACCAGAACATGGTGGACGGCAAGGCGTACGGGTTCGCGTTCGACGACGTGCAGGCGCAGGAGTCGCTGGTGCACGACGGCGACCCGCGCTCGGCCGGCATCGTCCTGACCCCGTTCACCGGCGGCGGCTCCACCCCTCCGCCCGCGAACGGCTTCAGCAGCGTCGTGAGCGACTGGCACGGCAAGTGCATCGACGTGCCGAACTGGAACTTCGCCGACGGCCAGCGCCTCATCGTGTGGAACTGCACCGGCGGCACGAACCAGCGGTTCGAGTGGGTCGGCGGCACCCTGCGCACCGAGAACAACAAGTGCGTGGACGTGGCGTGGGGCTCGACGGCCAACGGCGCGGCCGTGCAGCTCGCCACCTGCTCCGGCAACCCGGCCCAGCAGTTCGTGCTGTCCGGTGCGGGCGACCTGGTGAACCCGCAGGCGAACAAGTGCGTCGACATCGCGGAGTGGAACCCGGACAACGACGCCGTTCTGCACATGTGGGACTGCGTCGGCGGCGCCAACCAGAAGTGGCACCGCGGCTGACATCGCACACGGTTTCGCAACCGGGGCGGAAACGGAGATCGGGAACAGCTCCGGAAATGCAGAGAAGCAGGTCACAAATCTGTGACCTGCTTCTCTGGAGTACGCCGCCAGGGACTCGAACCCCGGACCCGCTGATTAAGAGTCAGCTGCTCTAACCAACTGAGCTAGCGGCGCTTGTTTGTGTGCCGGATGTGGTGCTCGTTCCGACGGGAAGAACGTTAGCACACGGCTGTCGCACGCTCCCAATCGGCTGGTCAAGGGTGGTTTTCGGGTGCATCGGGCACGTAACGATCCGGCCACTCGCGCAACGTCACCGAGCGAGCTGGCGTCACCTGTTCGGGGGACGCCAATACGAGCACGTGCGGGCAGTCTCGGGAGTGCGACGAGTAGATCGGAAGTGCGTCGATGGGGATGTGGGGCAGGCGCGGTCGCGGGGTGGTCGCAGCGGGGGTCGCTGTGATGCTGATCGCAGGGTGTTCGGGTGGCAGCGCGGGGGGCTCGGGTGCCGCCGAGACCCCGTCGAGTGCTCCTCCTCCGCCCAAGCCCGTCACGCTGACGCTGGCGTTGAACGACGGCGCGGTGGACGTCTCGCCCGGCCTGCCGGTCATCGCCACCGCGGCGGACGGGAAGCTCACCGAGGTGACGCTGACGAACCCCGACGGCAAGGTCGTCGAGGGCAAGCTGAACCCCGAGGGCACGCAGTGGAACAACATCGAGCCGCTCGGGTACGCGAAGACCTACAAGCTCACCGCCACGGCGACGGGCGCGGACGGCAAGCCGCAGACCAAGACGTCGTCGTTCACCACGGTCAAGCCGCGCACGCTCACCTACGTGTCCACGAACCCGGTGGACGGCACCACGATCGGCGTGGGGCAGCCGCTCGCGTTCTACTTCGACGAGCCGGTGGCCGACCGGGTCGCGGCCGAGCAGATGCTGGAGGTCACCACCGAGCCCAAGGTGGAGGGCGCCTTCTACTGGTTCAACAAGAAGGAAGTGCACTGGCGGCCGCGGGAGTTCTGGGCGGCCGGCACCAAGATCACCATGCACGTCAAGGTCTACGGCAAGCACGTCGGTGACGGCATCTACGGCCAGGAGGACCGCGTCATCACGACCACCGTCGGCGACGCCGTCATCCACGAGGCCGACGGGCAGACCCACCAGGTCGTGACGAAGGTCAACGGCCAGGTCGTGCGCACCATGCCGACGTCGATGGGCAACGCCGCCAACACTACCCCCACCGGCACGTACGTGCTGATGGAGAAGCACTCGCACATGATCATGGACTCGACCACGTACGGCCTCGCGCTGGAGAACGGCGGCTACAAGACGCCGGTCGACTGGGCGTACCGGATGTCCAACAGCGGCATCTTCTTCCACAGCGCCCCGTGGTCCGTCGGCGACCAGGGCCGCCGCAACGTGAGCCACGGCTGCCTCAACCTCTCGCCGGAGAACGCCAAGTGGGTGTTCGACAACAGCAAGCAGGGTGACGTCGTGATCGTCCGCAACTCCGGCGGGCCGGTGCTGGAGTCGTGGGACGGGTTCGGCGACTGGCAGGTGCCGTGGGAGACCTGGGTCAAGGGCAACCGCTGAGCAGGTTGCCCGATGGGTTGGAAGCTTCTATGTCAAGCGGTGGCGGGTAGTTGGGTGTTTGTGCTGCTCATGTCGGTTTTGAGTGCTGTGTAGACGATGTCGGAGAGGTGT
>NZ_JBVJRT010000012.1:0-248738 GCF_055607425.1 Lentzea sp. NPDC037011
TCGACGAAGTCCATCAAGCCCGGTGGGCTGTTCCACAGCACGAACTCTCCGGACCTGACGCCGTCCGGGTCTCCGTCGGGGTCGCACTCCGGTTCGCCGTCTTCGTCCACTCCGGACTCTTCGCCCTCCTCACCCTCTTCGCCTTCGAGCCCACCGCGCACCCCGGATGCTCCGTCCACTCCGGACAGCTCCCCGTCCGCTCCCGGCTCGGGTTCGCCGCACACGGGCCCGTCGTCCACCCCGGACGCCCCTGCCGCGCCCCCGCGCAACACCGGCCAGACCACCCAGTCCTCGGTCGCCACCCCCGAAGCGCCGGCTCGCGCGGACGTCCCGCACGCCCCGCAGCCCCCGCGCACCCCGGACACCACCCCGTCGTCGCCCCAGCCGGGCCCGATGGGCAGCGCACCGAACGCCGCCGGCAACGCCCCCGCCGGTCGCCCCGGCACCCCCGGCTCACGCGGTGACGTGCCCCCGTCCGCCCCAGCCGCCCCGCGTTCCCCGGACCACTCGACGACGGCCTCCCGCGCCGACGCCCCGTCTCGCCCGTCCACGGCTCCGACGCACTCGGCGCCTTCGGCTCCGTCGTCGCCGTCGATGCCGTCGTCCCCGTCCGGTGGCATGCCCTCCGCCCCCGGCGGTGCCCCGCACGCCCCGTCGTCCGGTGCTCCTTCCGGCGCCCCGCGCACCGACGCGACCCCGCCCAGCCGCGCCACCGCTCCCTCGGCGGCGGCACCGCACGCCCCGTCGACTCCGCACACCCCGTCGACCCCGTCGGCACCCCCAGCGGGCGGCGGCACCCCGCACGCCCCTTCCGGCGGCTCCCCGTCGGCCGGCTCCCCGCGCACCGACACCCCGATGCGCCCGCAGCCGTCCACGCCGTCGTCCCCGAGCGCTCCGCACACCCCGTCGGCCCGCACGGACGCGCCCACCGCGCCGTCCTCCCGCCCCGACGCACCCCAGACCCATCCGGCAGGCGGCCCGACCGCGCCGTCCCGTCCCGACGCCCCGCACACCGGCACGACCACGCCGTCGTCGCGCCCGGACGCCCCGCACAGCGGACCGGCCGCACCGCACAGCCCCAACACACCCCAAACCCCCACCGCGCCGCACTCTCCCACCGCGCCGCACTCCCCCACCGCGCCGCACGGCGGCCCGAACACCCCGTCCCGCCCGGACGCGCCGCACCGTCCCGACGCCCCCAACCGTCCCGACGCCGGCCCACGCCCGGACACCTCCCGCCCCCGCACGGACGCCCCCGCGGGCCACCCGTCCCGTCCCGACGCCCCCACGCGCCCGGACACCCCGCACCGCCCCGACAGCCCGTCTCGCCCCGACGGCTCCCGTCCGCACTCGCCGGACTCCCCGCGCTCGCGCGGCACCGGCACCGACGCACCCCCGCACCACGCGCCGGACGCGACCCGTCCCGAGGCGGCCACCCCGCACTCCCCCGCGGCTCCGCACTCCCCCGACGCACCGCACCACCCCGACGCGCCACACCACCCGGACGCCGACGCGCCGTCGCACACCCCGGACAAGCCGCACGACCCGGACTCCCCGGACCGCCCCCACGACACCGACGTGGACACCACACCGGCGGACCGCCCGTCCCCGGAGGCCGCACACCAGCGCCACGCCGAGCAGACACCGGCCGGCGTCTCGCACCACGGCGGCGACCCGGACATGGGCGACCTGCCCCACCGCGTGCCGGACGACCCGCGCTACTTCACCGCGGACGTCCACGTCACCCCGGACGGCCACGCCCGCATCGGCGGCCACGACTACACCCCCGCCGAGTACGCGGACATGCTGCGCCGCGGCGGGTACGACGGCAGCCGCCCGGTCCGCCTGATCGGCTGCGACGCGGGCAGCAACGACTTCGCCCAGCAGCTCTCCCGCCACCTCGACGCCCCGGTCCTCGCCCCCACCAAGCCGGCCTGGACCGACGTGAACGGCCGCGTCTTCACGAGCGACGCCGACATCCGCCCCGACGGCACCCGCCAGCCGAAGATCCCGCCGAACGGCGAGTGGGAGACCCACCACCCGGACGGCACGAAGACCAAGACCGGCGACGACGGCTACGCCCCGGACACCGAGCGCCACGACCCGGACGCGACGACGGACACCGACGGTGCCAAGGATCGCGGCACCGACGACACCGACTCGACGAACGACGCGGCCGACGACAGCTGCACCAAAGACGGCGAGAACGCGGACGAGCCGCCCAAGGCACCGTCGGCGAGCGACCAGCCGGTAACCAACCCGAAGCACTTCCCGGACCCTGCGGTGGATCCGGGGACCGCGCCCGACGCCCGCGACCCCGACTTCGACCAGGACAGGTCCCGCGGCTCGCTCGTCGACGAGGTCGACCCGAACGACACGAGCCGGGTCACGCTGAAGGACGGGCTCATCCACGCCGTCGACGGCAAGCCGGTCAAAGAGTACATCCAGGACCTCTCCCGGCAGCGCGCGGAATACCACGCCGCCAACAAGCTGCCGGGCGACGGTCCGTGTTCCGCGGTTGCCATGGATCTCAAGACAGGCAAGATCACCGAGGGCGTCAACGGCAGCAGCACGGACCTCATCGACCCGGAAAACCTGCACCCGCTGCTGCGCGAGAACTACAAGGGCATGGGTGATTGGCAACACCCGGTCATGAAGAACGAGACCGACATGCAGCAGATGCCGGTGCTCGGGGAGAACGGCAAGGCGCTCAAGGACGCCGAGGGCAAGGTGATCCACGAGCCGTGGATCATGCAGGGCCAGGCCCACCACGACGAGCCGTTGCGCCACGCCGAGGTCAAGGCGGTCAACGAACTGCTGTGGGCCCGCCAGCGGGAGTTCGACGCGCAGTGGAAGGCGGAGCACGGTCCTGACTCCGTGCCGCCCGCGCTCGGTCGAGAAGCGCTGCAGGAGATGCGTTTCGACCCGCGCTGGACGCAGGACATGATGCAGAAGAAGGTCATGATAGCGCCGATCGGCAGCGACGCTCCGGCGTGCGCCAACTGCAACACGATTCTGCGGGATGTGCCCAGTTACACTGGCCGCATTCAATATTCACCCTTCGACCACAGGTCCAAGGCAAGTTTCATACCTCCAGCGACGGAATGACCCATGCGCATCGACAGCACTGAGTCGTACTTGGACGAGACCACCCGCATCCATCACGATGGCGAGCTCTTCGACGGGGAGGTTGAAACCAAGGACGCAGACGGCAACGTCATCGGCCTCATCACCTACTGGCAGGGAATTCCGCACGGGCCGCAGACCCTCTGGTACCCGAACGGGCAAAAGCGCCAGGAGGGCGTCAACAACGCTGGCCTGGCCGTGGGTGAGTGGCAGAAATGGCATTCCAACGGCCAGCTCGCCGAGTGGCGAACGTTCGACGCGCAGGGTCAGCCGGTCGCACGCAAGCGCTGGGACAAGGACGGCAGTCTGATCGAGGACAAGACGTTCGGCCGGTGACCGATGGTGCGTGTCAACTGCGGCCAGGCCGCCGAAACGGCGGCCGCCGTCCTGCTGCACAACGGCAAGCCGTTCACCGGTTAGCTCGAAGACACCGACGCTGAAGGTCGCGCCATCGCGTTCGCGTTCTACGTGAACGGCGTCGAACTCGGTTTAGACCGAGTGGCGAAAGCTCATCAAAGGCCGGTACGACCGGGGTTGCGCGGCCGGCAAATGGCGCGAATGGCACCGAAACGGCACCCTGGCCGAGCAAAGCCTGTTCAACTAGATCGGCGAGCTGATCCAACTGCGGCGGTGGGACGAGAACGGCGCTCTCGTGGAGGAGCGACTATCCGGTGTCACATGAAGACTCTGACATCCGCATCCGAGTGGAGGACACCGAAGACAGGGTCGAAGGTGTCTTTCACAATGGGCACCCGTTCACCGGCGAGGTGGTCGAGGTCGGTGCCAGCGGCAACCTGATCTCGCTGTACACCTACTACGCGGGCGTACAGGACGGACCTTACGCCGAGTGGTACGCCCCGGACCGCCTGTTCAGGTCTGGCACGATGCGCTTCGGCATGCTCAGCGGCGTGAACCGGCAGTGGCACCCGAACGGGCAGCCAGCGCTCGAAACCGAGTTCGACCAGGGGCGTCAGCTCTACCGCCGCGAATGGGACGAGGACGGGAACACGATCGCGGACGAGGGGTGTTAACCACGAGCGACGAAGCCGCCACCGAACTCGGCGACGCCCTCAGCGAAGGGCTGATCACACTCATCGACCAGAACCCGATCCGCCTCCACGAGACCGATCGCTAAGCCCTCGCCGTGACCGACCACCACTGCGCCGGTGACACGGACGCCGCTGGTCAAGGCACTGGAGCTGCACAGGCAGCACTGGACCCGACCATCGGAAAGGCCTGGAAGGGTTCATCGCTCGCACCGCTCGTCCTCGCCTGCTTCGCGAAGGACGCCGGCCTCGAGATCCGGCTGCGGTCGCACTACCTGCCGAACACGCTGCTCGGTGGGGGCCGAGTGGGTGGAGTGATTACGTGAAGGCACACCGCCAGTAGCGCTGACGGGAACCACCGGAAGATCAACACCCTCGGAACCAGTGTGAACGGGTCGAAGCCACCGACCCGCCCGCACGTGCACGGGCAGCCCGATAAGATCAGCGCGTTGTGACGGGGAGAGGGGCGAGGAGCACATGGGCCAGCCAGCGACACCGCTGAGCGAGCAGGAACAGCAGCAGCTCGTGCGGCAGATCGGCCGTGCCATGCTGCCGGCGATGCCGCAGGGCTGGCAGCGCATCCGTGCCGAGTACCGCGCGGCGGGCAGGCACATCGAGGTCGACCTCGCGTTCGCCGGGCCCGACGGGCAGCTGCGGCCGGTGCGGCCGCCGATGGACGTGGTGCAGATGTTCGGCCAGCTGCGCGCCGGGATGTACCAGCCGGACCGCGGCACGTGGCTGAGCGCGACCTACGAGATCGAGGCGCCGGCGGCGTTCACGGTCGACTTCAACGCCGAGGACGAGCCGCGCTGGCGCAACACGCCGCCGCCGATCGGGTTCCGCGACGAGCTGCAGACGTTCCCGCGGCCGGACCAGCTGATCCCGGACTGGTGGCGGCAGCGCGTCGGACTGCCGCCGCTGCCCCAGCCGGAACCGGAGCCGCAGCAGGAGTTCCACGTCCCGCCGCAGCAGCCCGAGCAGCAGCCGTCGGCCGACCTGCGCACCGCGAAGGTCTACGACGGCAAGAACGACGACGGCCGCATCGTGGTGAACCGCCAGCCGGTCGACCCGCAGCTGGTGGACAACCTGCTCACCTACCTCGAGACGGCGCCGGTCGTGCTGGCCGCGCGCAGCTACGACGTGGACGAGTTCTCCGCCAACGGCGAGCAGGACGTGCCGCTGAACTTCCGCACCGACGGCACCTGGGTCTGGGCCGGCGCGGTGCCGCACTACCTGCGCAAGTACGGCCTGCCGCCGGAGCCCGAGCTGGTGGCGCACGCGGTGTCGCGCGGGTTCCGCATCGGTGAGGTGAGCGAGGCGGCGCAGGACCGCGCGGTCTCCCTGATCACCGGTCAGTGAGCGAGAAGCGCTGAAGGGGGCTCGGCTGCGGCCGGGCCCCCTTCTCCACGTTCTCAGCCCGTGGTCGCGACGACGGGGCGGCGTGCCCGCACGGCGAGCGTGACCAGCACGGCGACCCCGGCGACCACGTAGAGGTTGCCGATCACCTGCTGCCACCACGCCCACTGCTGCTCCACGTCGTTGTCACGCGGGAACAGCCAGTGCGGCCCCACCGCGAACACCGCCACGACCAGCCACGACGCCCAGTGCCGCCGCAGCGCGGGCCGCGACAGCAGCACCAGCGCGGGCGCGATCCAGATCCAGTGGTGCCCCCACGAGACCGGCGAGATCAGCAGCCCGCCGAGGGCCACGGCGAAGAACGCCTCGACCTCGCCGACACGTGCCGCCACCCACCACGTCAGCGCCACGACCAGCAACGACAGCACGACCCAGGTGAGCACCTGCGGGCCGCTCTCCAGCCCGAGGCGGGCGAGCAGGCCGCGCAACGACTGGTTCGACGCGTAGGTCAGGCGTCCGACGCGGGCGGGGTCGAGCAGCGCGTGCGTCCAGTACTCGCGCGCGTCGCCGAACGCGATCAGGAACCCGAGCAGGCCGAACGCGAAGAACGACGCGATCGACACGAGCACCGGCTTCCACTGGCGCCGGGCCACGAAGAACAACGCGAAGAACGCGGGCGTCAGCTTGATCGCCGCCGCGAGCCCGATCAGGGCGCCGCGCGGCCACCAGCGGGTGCGTTCGAGCAGGCAGTCGGCCATGACCAGCACGCCGAGCAGCAGGTTGACCTGCCCGAACCAGAGCGTCTCACGCAGCGGGTCGAAGATCGACGACACGGCGGCCGCGCCGAGCCCCCACTTGACCGCCTCCGGCCCCCACCCGAGCACGCGCGAGGCCGCGACCAGGCACAACGTCGTGAGCAGCGCCAGGTTCGCCACCGCGACCGCGAGGATGGCGACCACCAGCGGCACGAGCGCGAGCAGGCTGAACAGCGCGGCGGCGGCCGGCGGGTAGGTGAAGGGCAGGTCGGGGCCGCCGAGCGGCTTCGCGAACCCCTCGACGTAGAGCGGGAGGCCCTGCAGCAGCGCGTCACCACCGTTGCGGTAGACGCGCAGGTCGAGCGACCACCCCGGCGGGCGGAGCATGACGTACGCGAGCGTGCCGATCATGACGACGGCCCACGCCACGACGACGCGCTTGGCTCCCCGGTCCAGCTGCATCGGGAAATCCTAGCGATGGGGGTGCTGAGGCCCACGTCACGGACACCGGGCCGGATTTCTCACGTAGCGTTGTCGCGTGACCGCGGAACGTGGAACTCTGTTGGTGGAGCGCACAAATGCGCACGCTCGGGCTATCCTGTGCGCATGAGCCCCGCACTGGAGACGGTGCTGGCCAAGGCCGGCCTGCAGGTGACGCCCGACGAGTTCCTCGCGCTCGTGACCGACGCGGCGCGCAGGCTCGCGCCGCCACATCCCGAGCCGGTCAGCTACTTCACCCCCGAACAGCAGACGGCACTCGCCGACGTGGGCCTCGACCTGTCCCCGGCCGGCCCGTCCGACGCCAAGCCGCGCACCCGCACCGTCGTGGCGCACGCGGTCCTGCGCGACTCCGCGCTGACCGTCGCCGACGCCGCACGTCAGCTGCAGATCGACACGAGCCGCGTCCGCCACCGCCTCGGCGTGGGCAGGCTCGTCGGCTGGAAGGACCGCGGCAGCTGGCGCCTGCCAGCCTGGCAGTTCGCCGGCACCGGCGTCCTGCCCGGCCTCGAAGCCGTGCTCACGGCCGTGCCCACCGACCAGCCGGCGCTCGTCGTCGCCGCGTTCATGACCACCGCCCAGGAGGACCTGCTGGTCGACGGCAAGCCCGCGACACCCCGCGACTGGCTCCTCGCAGGAGGAGACCCGCGCCTCGTCGCCGACCTGGCCTCCGCGCTCGGCACCCCCGCCTGAGCCGTTCCCGAACACCCGACAGGACCCGAATGTCACGGCTTCCGCAGCCGCCTGCCCCTGCCGTGCTCCAGGCACACCTGCGCCGCACAGAGGACGTGGTGGCCGTCCACCGCGCGACCCGCCTGGTGCGCGTCTTCACGGCCAAGGGCTCCCACCCGCAGCGCTGGAACTCGTTCCGCTACGCGGGCCCCCTCCCGCACGCCCGCTTCGACGCGCAGGCCCCGACCCCCGACGGCAAACCGGCCCCGGACCACGAGAACGGCGTCCTGTACTTCGGCCTGTCCGTCCGCACCTCCGTCGCCGAGGTCTTCCAGGCCACCTCGATGGTCGACCGCCGCACCCGCTCCCCGTTCCTGGTGGTCCTGCGCCCGCGCCGCACCCTGCGCCTGCTGGACCTGGGCGGCCTGTGGCCGACGCGGGTGGGCGCCTCGCAGGAGATCTCGACGGGCCCGAAGGCCGTGACGCAGGCGTGGGCCCGCGCGATCCGCGCGGCCTACCCGGAGCTCGACGGGCTGTGGTACCGGTCGTCGATGGACTCGGGCGACCCGGCCGTGTGCCTGTGGGACCCACCGGGAGCTTCGGGGCTGCCGGCGGCTCCGGACGTGTTGCTGCCGTTGGACCACCCTGGGCTGGACCTGCCGTTGGCGCGGGTGTGCGAGGAGTTGAACTACACGCTCCTGGGCTGAGTTCCTTCCGCCAACTGGAGCAAGATCGCATCCGCTTCTCCACTCGCGGCCTTGGCGTCTTCATCATTGCCGAGCACCGCGTACACGCCAGCCAGGTTGCGCAACGCCTCCGCTGTACCCACCCGATTGCCCAGGCGCCGGTGCAAGGCAAGCGCCTGTCGTGCGCTCACCAAGGCGGGAGCGAACCTCCGCGACCAGAAATGGATCACACTGGCGATGTTCAGCGTCTCCGCTTCACCCGGCTCGTCCTTCGGCTCCAGCCCGTGGTGCAGCTCCAGTGCGGTTGAGATGGCAGCCAGCGCCTCGTGGAGCTGCCCCAGCCCTTGAAGACATCGCGCCTTCAAGGTGTACGAGGCCGCGAGCCACGCGTCGTCGTCGCCTGGGTGCAAGCTCCTCGAGATGGTGGCGTGAGTCAGTGCAAGTTCGTCCATACCTCGTGTCAGGAACATGGCTGCCAAGGCTTCCTGGCAGTGCGCTTGCTGTATGCGATCACCAGCTTCCATCGCAAGAGAAAGCGCGAGCTTGAGGACATGCGTCGCCTCCTGCCAGTCAGACAGCCTGCACAGTGCTCGCCCAAGTCCTCTGTGGACACGGGTCCGCTCGATCTGGTCGCCGGCTCGATTCACGGGATCGATCGCTTCCCGATACACCGTGACTTGATCGCGCCAATGACCTCGTGAATTGAGGTAGCTGTGCAGCGTCAGCGCAAGCTGCCAGGCATATCTGTCGTGCCCCATCGCAGCCGCATGACCAACCATGCCCGTCAACACCGCATGTTCGTTCGTGAACCACTCCGCTGCCTCAGTCAGCCCGTCGAACGTCAGCGGCGCCACCACCGGGTCCAGTGGCGGCAGCTCGATCCCGATCCGCTGAGACACCAACGCCCGATCTCCCGCCCACGCCGTGTGCAGGTAAAACCCGAGCATCCGCCGCTGCGCCTCGTCATCGCTCCCGGCCAGCTCCATCGCGAACAACCGCAGCAGGTCGTGGAACCGGAACCGCCCGGGCAGGTACTCGTCCAGCAAGCTCGCCGCGACCAGTTCCCGCAACAACGCTCTGCAGTCCCCCATCCCCGCGAGCGCCGCGGCCGCATGCACGTCGACGTCCGGTCCGGGATGCAGCCCCAGCAACCGGAACAGCCGCGCGGCCGGCTCCCGCAACGCCCGCACGGACCACGAGAACACCGCCCGCGCACTCAGTTCGTCCTCGCCGAGGTCGAGCGCTTCCAACCGGCCGCGGCGCAACTCGGCGACCACCTCACCGACCGGCAGGTGGGGTTGCGCCACGATCCGCGCCGCCACGATCGCGAGCGCCAGCGGCAACCCGGCGCACAGTTCCGCGACCTCGGCCAGCTCCGCGGTGTCCACGCCACCCAGCCGCACCTTCAACAACACCACGGCCTCGTCGGCGGACAACCGGTCGAGCCGCAGCGGCCGTGCCCCGTGCTCCGCCACCAACCCCGGCAACCGCCGTCGGCTGGTGACCACGACGAAACAGCTGGCGCTGCCCGGCAACAACGGCCGCACCTGCTCGACGGTGCGCACGTTGTCCAGCACGAGCAACACCCGCCGCCCCGCGACCTTGCTGCGGAACAACGCCGCCTGCGCGTCCAACCCGACCGGAATCGCATCACTCGAAACCCCGAACGCGTCAAGGAACCCGCGCACCGCTTCCGCCGCCGCCATCGGCTCGCGATCCGGCTCGAACCCGCGCATGTTCACGTACAGCTGCCCGTCGGGAAACCGGCCGGCCACCCGGTGCGCCCAGTGCAACGCCAGCGCGGTCTTGCCGACCCCGGCCATGCCGTTGACCGCCGAGATCACCACGGCACCCGAGCTCAGCGCCGACTCCAGCTGGTCAAGCTCCGCGCTCCGCCCGCTGAAGGTGGCCACCTCCAACGGCAACTGCCGCGGCACGACCTCCGCGGCCTGCGGGTGGACGTGCACGCCGCCGTACACGGCCCCGGCCTGCACCACCGCGCCGTGCACCCTCCCGGGCACCGTGTTCTTCACCGGAACACCATCACGCCATGCGAGGTGCGGCGCAGCGTCCGAACGGGTCGTGTCCGGCTACTCGGTCGTCAGGTGGTCCAGCTCGGCGAGCTTCTGCTTCACCTCGGCCAAAGTCGCGCGCTGCAGCTCGTTCAAGATCACCAGCGCTTCCTCCCACGCGGCGCGGGCATCGTCAGGCCTTCCGAGAGCGCGGTGCACGTCTCCGATGCGCTCCACCGCCTCGGCGATGCCCGGCCGGTTGCCGAGGTGCCGATGCAGGTCGAGTGCTTCGGCAGCGGCCCGCATCGCTGGCTCGAACTCGCTCCTGCCCAGCTCGATGAGGCTGATGGTGTTCAGCGCCTCGGCCTCGCCGGTCTCGTCGTCGCGCCGCGACAGGCCGCGGTGCGCCTTCAACGCCGCCCGCGAATGCTCCAAGGCCTCGTCGAACCGGTGCAGCGCCGCGTAACAGCGGCCGGCCACGTTGAGCGCGAACGCCCGCCACACCGGGTTGTCACCGGGCGGGTGCAGGGCGAGCGCCGCGGTGACGTGTTCCAGCGCGCGATCGTGCAGCTTGCGCTCGGAGTACAGCCACGACAGCGCCTCGTGGCTGTGCGCCTCCTGCCGGTGGTCACCGGTCCGGCGGGCGAAGTCCAGCGACCGCACCAACACCTGTTCTGCCTCGTCCCAGTCGGACAACCTGCTGAGAGCCCTGCCGAGTCCTCTGTGGATCCGGGTTTGCGCGAGGGGATCGCCCAGCCTGTTCACCGGACCGATCGCCGTGCGGTAGACCGCCTCGTAGTCGCGCCAATGGCCGCGGGTGTCCAGGTAGCTCCGCATCGCCAACGCGAGCAGCCAGGCGTGCTCGTCGGACTCGATGGCGGCCGCGTGGTCGACCATGGCGGTCAGCACGGCGTGCTCGGCCGCGAACCACTGCCCGGCATCGGCAGGTCCGGTGAAGGTGACCGGTTCGACGAGCGGGTCGAGCCCAGGCAGCTCGACGCCGACGCGTTTGCGCACCAACGCCCGATCACCCGCCCATGCCGAGTGCAGGTAGAACCCGAGCATCCGGCGCTGCGCATCGTCTTCCGTTCCGGCCAGCTCTCGCGCGAACGCCCTGAGCAGGTCGTGGAAGCGGTACCGGCGGTACAGGTACTCGTCCACGAGAGTGGCGCGGACCAGCTCGTCCAGCAGCTCGCGGCACTCGGCGACCGGCAGCCCGGCGAGAGCCGCAGCCGCGCGAGCATCGATGTCGGGCCCGGGGTGCAGGCCGAGCAGGCGGAACAGACGCGCAGCGGGCTCGGTCAGCGCGCGCACCGACCAGGAGAAGACAGCTCTGCAGTTGTGGTGCCCGTCGAGTTCGAGTGATTGCAGCCGTTCTGCCCGCAGCTCCTCGACCTGCTCTTCGACCGGTGTCGTGCCGCGCCCCGCGATCCGCGCGGCCACGATGCTGAGCGCGAGCGGCAGACCCGCGCACAGCTCGACCAGATCGGCCAGTGGCTCCGGGGCGACGTCACCGAGCCGGTCCAGCAGCAGAGCTGCGGCCTCCTCCTTCGGAAGGAGGTCCAGCCGCAACTGGGCGGCGTTGTGCAGGGCGACGAGGCTGTCCAGTCGGTTGCGGCTGGTGATCAGCACGAGGCAGCCGGAACCACCGGGGAGCAGAGGGCGGACCTGAGCTGCTTCGCGCACGTTGTCGAGCACCACGAGCACCCGCCGACCGGCGACCTTGCTGCGGAACAACGCGGTTTGCGCATCGAGGCTGACCGGAACAGCGTCGCTCGGCACCCCGAGCGCGTCGAGGAACACGCGGACCGCTTCAGCCGGAGACATCGGCTCCTGGTCCGGGTCGAATCCCCGCATGTTCACGTACAGCTGCCCGTCCGGGAACCGCTCGGCCGCCCGATGCGCCCAGTGCAACGCCAGCGCGGTCTTGCCGACACCGGCCGTACCGTTGACCGCGGAGATGACCACGGCGTCCGACCTCACCGCAGACTCGAACCGGTCCAGCAGGCCGAGCTCCGCCAGCCGTCCGCTGAACTTGCCGACACCGGCGATGAGCTGCTTCGGCACCTCCGGCTCAGGCGCGACCCGCACGTGGACATCCCCGTACACGTCCCGCGCCTGCACCACCGCGCCGTGCACCGTCCCGGACACCGTGTTCTCCACCGGAACACCATCCGCCGGAACGGGGCACGGCACAGCGGCCGAACGGGTCAGTTCCTCACAGGTAGCGCCCCCACCACTCCAGCACCGCCGCGAACCGCTGCCTGCGGTGCCGCGGCTGGCCGGACCGGGTCAGCTCGTGCCCCTCGCCGGGGAAGATCAGCATCTCCGCCTCGACGCCGCGCCGGCGCAGGGCCACGAACATGCGCTGGGCCTGTTCGAGCGGGCAGCGCCAGTCCTGCTCGGAGTGCACGACCGCGAACGGGATGGTGATCTTCTCCGCGTAGGTCAGCGGGCTCATCGCGCGCTGGGCCTCGGGGTCGGGGCCGCAGTAGGCGTCGGGGAAGTAGTAGCCGATGTCGGAGGAGCCGGAGAAGGAGTCCCAGGCGTTGACGGCGCGTTCGCTCCAGGCCGCGCGGAAGCGTTCGCCGTGGTGCGCGGACAGCCAGGAGGCCATGAAGCCGCCGTAGGAGCCGCCCATGACGCCGACGCGGCCGGCGTCGCAGTCGGGGTGTTCCAGCGCCACGTCGAGCAGGGACAGCACGTCGTCGACGTCGACGGTGCCGAACTTGGCGACCACGGCCTGGCCGTGGGCCTGACCGTAGCCCGCGGAGCCGCGCGGGTTGGGCAGCACGACGGCGTAGCCGGCGGTGGCGTAGACCTGGGCCTCGTCGAAGAAACCCCAGCTGTGGTACATGAACGGGCCGCCGTGCACGGCCAGCACGACCGGGTGCGGGCCGTCGCCGTCGGGCAGCACGAGCCAGCCGTGGACGGGGTAGCCGTCGGAGGCGGAGCCGGTCAGCTCCACCACGCGGCGGGCCGGCACCTTCGAGAACGACGTGCGCGTGCCGGTTCCGACGAACTCGACCTCGCCGGCGTTGTCCGGAGTGGACACGACGGCGACGACGGTGGACCCGTCGGAGGCGAACGACTTCACCACCGCGGACTCGCCCGCGAGCACCTCGCCGGTGCCGCCGCCGGACAGCGGGATTCGCCGCAGCTCCACGGCACCGCGGTTGCGGACCGCCACCAGCACGTCCGGACCGACCACCACGGGCGGGCCGGACAGCCGTTCGACGTCGACGGATTCCTCGTCGGTGAGCCGCTCCGGGCCACCGGAGCCGTCCAGCGGCGCCCGCCACAGGCCGGTGTTGCGCGCCACCGCGTCGATCCCGGTGAACTCCGTGCCCAGCCAGTGGACGAACCCCTCGGCGACGAACGGCATCGACGCCTCGCCCCGGCTGCGGACCAGCACGGACGCCGGGCCACCGGAGGCCGGCACCGTGTACAGGTCGCTGACCAGCGTCTCGGCCGCGCCGAAGTCACGTGGTGCGGCGAACACCAGCTCCTCCGGGGACAGCCACGCCGGGTCGGCCACGTCGAAGGAGCCGTCGGTGACCTCGATGACCTCGCCGGACAGGTCGGTCACGTGCAGCCGCGGCCGGCGGTCGAGCAGGAAGCCGACGTCGTCGACGCGGTAGTCGAGCCGCGTGATGCGGCGCGGCGCCTCGGCCTCGGGGCCGTCGTCACCGGTGCCGTAGCGGCCCTCCTCCGGGATGCGCGCCACGAACGCGATCCGCGTCGAGTCCGGCGACCACACCGGGGCGCCCGCGCCCAGCGGCAGATCGGTCAGCTTGCGCGGTTCACCGCCTGCGGTCGGCATGACATAAAGCTGCGGTTTCGTTTTGCCCGAAACGCGCAGGAATGCCACCTGGGTGCCATCGGGAGAAATACGCTGTGCATGATCACGGTCACCGTGTGTCCACGGTGTCGTGCTGCCGTCGGGGTGGACCCGGTGCAGGCCACCCCGGTAGGTGTTGGTGGCGAAGTCGGGCGTGGCGAGGCTGACCAGCACCAGGTCTCCGGACACCGCGACGGTGCCGGGCGTGGTGAGCAGCTCCAGGTCTTCGGGGCGCACGGCACGGACGGTAACAGGTTTCTTTAGCAACGCTCACAACGTTTTGTTGACCGATCACAAAAATTGACTCGCCACATAGATTTCCGCGTATGACGCGCATCGTGTTCTCCGGTGGACGGGTCTTCACCGGCACAACGACCGAGCCAGGCGACGTGGTGGTCGGGGGTGACCGCATCGTCGACGTGGGCACCGACCTCGACGGCGACACCAGGGTCGACGCCACCGGCCACACCCTGCTGCCGGGGCTGTTCGACTGCCACGTGCACTTCATGTTCAGCGGTGCCGACCTGGTCCGCGACCTGAACACGCCGTTCTCGCTGCCCTTCTACCAGGCCATCGGCAACATGCGCGCGACGCTCGACTGCGGCATCACGACCGTCCGCGACGCGCTCGGCGCCGACCTCGGGGTCGCGGAGGCGGTCCGGCGCGGGCTCGTCCAGGGGCCGCGCATGCAGATCGCGATCAACATGGTGTCGCAGACCGGCGGCCACAACGACGACTGGATGCAGTGCGGCGCGCACGTCAGCCCGCCGCTGCACCCCGGCCTGCCCGACACCGTCGCGGACGGCCCCGAGGAGCTGCGCAAGGTCATCCGCACGCTGGTCCGCCACGGCGCGGACATCATCAAGATCGCGTCCAGCGGCGGCGTGATGTCACCGCGCAGCAACCCGCGGCACGCGCACTTCCGCGACGACGAGATCGCGATGATCGTGCAGGAGGCCACCGCGGCCGGCATCGCGGTCATGTCGCACGCGATGAGCGGTGACGGCATCCTCACCGCCGTGCGCAACGGCGTGCGGTCCATCGAGCACGGCGTGTTCCTCACCGACGAGGGCGTCGAGGAGATGCTGCGGAACGGCACCTGGCTCGTGCCCACGCTGATGGCGCCGCGCATGGTGCTCGACCAGGCCGCCCGGGGTGTCGCGATCTCCGACGTGGTCCTGGACAAGGCGAAGATGGTGGTGGCGCAGCACTTCCAGTCGTTCCAGAAGGCGCACCAGGCGGGCGTGAAGATCGCCATGGGCACCGACTCGGGCGTGGGACCGCACGGCGACAACCTCACCGAGCTCACCCTGATGACCGAGTACGGCATGACGCCCGCGGAGGCGCTGCACGCCACCACGCGGTCCGCGGCGGCGTTGCTGCGCCTGGAGAACGAGCTCGGCGAGCTCGCACCGGGCAAGCTCGCCGATCTGGTTCTGGTCGAGGGGGACGCCGAGCAGCACGTGAAGGCCGGAACGCTGAGGCAGGCCGTCCGCGCCGTCTACCAGAACGGCGTCCCCGTCGGGTAGCTAGTGGTCGGCGCCGATGTGCTTGGCGGCTTCCGGGTGGCGCTTCACCTTGAGCAGGCTGGCGATCGTCGTGATCGCCAGCACGCCGACGATCACCGACAGCGAGACCTCGATGCCGATGGTCGGCACGTGGAAGGGCTCGCCGCCGTTGAGGAACGGCAGGTTGTTCGTGTGGAGCGCCTCCAGGATCAGCTTCACGCCGATGAAGCCGAGGATCACCGAGAGGCCGATCGACAGGTAGACGAGCTTCGCGAGCAGGCCACCGAGCAGGAAGTACAGCTGGCGCAGACCCATCAGCGCGAACGCGTTGGCCGTGAACACCAGGAACGGCTCCTTGGTGAGGCCGAAGATCGCGGGGATCGAGTCGAGCGCGAAGAGCAGGTCGGTGGAGCCGATCGCGACCATCACGATGAACATCGGGGTCACGAAGCGCTTGCCGTCGATCTTGATGAACGACTTGGCGCCGTGGAACTCGTTGGTGACCGGGAAGACCTTCCGCACCACGCGGAGCATCAGGTTCTCCTTGTACTCCTCCTCCTCGTCGTGGTTCTCCCTCGCCAGCTGCCAGCCGGTGTAGATGAGGAACGCGCCGAAGATGAAGAAGACCCAGCTGAACTCGGCGATGAGCGCCGCGCCGAGCGCGATGAAGATGCCGCGCATGACGAGCGCGAGCAGGATGCCGATCAGCAGCACCTTGTGCTGGTGGATCGCGGGCACCTTGAACGTCGTCATGATGATCAAGAAGATGAACAGGTTGTCGACGCTCAGCGAGTACTCGGTGATGTACCCGGCGAAGAACTCCGTCGCGTACTGCCCACCGGAGAAGTACCAGATGCCGGCCCCGAACAGGGCGGCCATGGCCACGTAGAACACAACCCACCGGGCGGCCTCACCGATCGTCACCTCATGGGGTTTTCGATCGACGATCACGAGGTCCACGGCGAGCAGGACGAGCAGACCAACGATCGTCGCGATCCACATCCATGCGGGGACGTTCACAACCCAACCTCCGGGATTCCTCAGCGCACGCCAAACAACCCGGAGGTCTCCTCCGCCGCCCGGCCGGTCCTGTGAAGACCACCCGCACGACCGACGGCACCGGAAGCCCGACGCTGGACTCCGTACTGACGACACCGCCGCTTAGGGAGTACTCCCCTCCATCCTGCGTGAATATTGTGCTCCACGACGACCGGTTAGCGCCACACAGGGTGAGCAGACCCACGCAACCAGGTGCGATGGGAATACGTTGCGTGGTCTCCTGAGCAGTACCCGACCGAACCTGAAGCCCGGCTGAAGATCGACTCTTGCTGAGACCGGCACCGGGTCCCGACAGGTCGCTCTCAGCGAAACTCGCATATCGTCATCGCTGTGTCCCGCCTCTCCCGCATTCGCGGCAGGTGGTCGATCCCCGCTCTGATAGTGGTCGCGGCCCTCGTGGCCGGTGGCTTCTACTTCACCAGATCAGGCGACGACCCCGCGCCCGTGCAGTACAAAGAAGCGAACATCGACGCACCCGAGAGCCCCGACAGCGCTCAGACGGTGACGATCGAGACGCGTCTTTACCTCCCCCAGCAGACGCCCGCGCCCGCGATCATGCTCGCGCACGGCTTCGGCGGCAGCCTGCGCAGCGTGCACACGCAGGCGGAGGAGTTCGCCCGGCGCGGTTTCGTCGTCCTGACGTGGTCCGCACGCGGTTTCGGCCGCAGCACCGGCCAGATCGCGCTCAACTCCCTCGACCGCGAGGTCCGCGACGCGCAGAAGCTCGTCGACTTCCTCGCGACCCGCGACGAGGTGCAGAAGGACTCCGGTGGCGACCCGCGCGTGGGCGTGACCGGTGCCTCCTACGGCGGTGCGCTGTCGTTGCTGCTCGCCGGCACCGACAAGCGGGTCGACACGCTCGTCCCGGTCATCACCTACAACGACCTCGCGCAGGCGCTGCTGCCGAACTCCGCTTCGGCCGAGCCGCGTTCCGACGCCACGCCGGGAGCGACCGCGTTCGGTGAGGACGGCGTCTTCAAGCGGTCGTGGGCGGGCATCTTCTTCTCGGCCGGCATGACGTCGATCGACCTCGCCTCGCCCACGGGTGAGGCGCCCGAGGTGGGTGACACCGAGTCGAACAACCAGGCGCCGGCACAGCAGCCGCAGCAGCAGCCGGGTGGCGGTTCGGGCGCGGCCGCACAGCCGCCCACGCCGTCGCTGGGCGCCTGCGGCCGGTTCACGCCCGCCGTGTGCACCGCCTACACGGAGGTCGCGACGACGGGCAAGGCCTCGCAGCAGACGCTCGACCTGCTGCGCCGCTCGTCACCGGTCGAGGTCACCGACAAGATCACCCAGCCGACGATGCTGGTGCAGGGCGAGCAGGACACGCTCTTCGGCCTCGACCAGTCCGACGCCACCGCACAGCAGATCGCCGCGGCGGGCGGCAAGGTGAAGACGGTCTGGTACGCGGGTGGTCACGACGGCGGCAACCCCGGCGCCACGCTGCGCGGACAGATCGCCGACTGGATGGTCTTCCACCTGATGGGCAAGGGCACCGACCCCGGTACCGGCTTCGAGTACCAGGTGCAGGGCGCGTTCCGCTCGTCCGGAACGCCGTCGCTGCGCACGGTCGTCGCCCCCTCCTACCCCGGTCTGGCGCCCGGTTCCACGAGCGAGCGCCGTTCGGTGAAGCTCAGCGGCCGCGAGCAGGTGGCCGTGAACCCCGCCGGCGGCAACCCGGCGGCGATCTCGAACCTGCCCGGTCTCGGCTCGGCGCTGGCGCGGTCGTCGTCGATCTCGTCGCGGCTCTCGCTCGACCTGCCCGGTCAGGCGGCGGTGTTCCAGTCCGACGCCCTGACCTCGCAGCTGCTGCTGACGGGTTCCTCGACGGTCCGGCTGCGGGTGGCGCGCGGTGACCAGAACAGCGGCGAGGCGATCCTGTTCGCGAAGCTCTACGACGTGTCGAAGGACGGCACGCGGGTGCTGCCCGGCTCGGCCGTGGCCCCGTTCCGCGTGGCGCTGCCGCCGGACGGTTCCGCCGCCGAGGTGACCGTGACGCTGCCGCCCGCCGTCCGCCCGGTCGAGAGCGAGCACCGGCTGGCGCTGGTGGTCTCGACGACGGACCAGGCGTTCGCGAACGCCGAGCAGCCCGCCGCGTACCGCATCTCGCTGGCCGACGACACCATCTCGGTGCCAGTCGTGCCGGGCCGCAACGTGACGACCGGTTTCCCGGTGGCCGCGCTGTGGGGCATCGTGATCACGCTGCTGGTGCTGATCGGCGCCGGTGTCATCGCGATGTTCCGCCGCCGCCTGGCGCACGACTCGGACCCGGAGCTGTCCGGGGTGCCGCTGGTGATCTCGAACCTCACCAAGTCCTACCCCGGCGGCCTGACCGCGGTGAAGGACCTGTCGTTCCGCGTGGAGCACGGCCAGGTGCTGGGCCTGCTGGGTCCCAACGGTGCCGGCAAGACCACGACGCTGCGCATGGTGATGGGCCTGATCCACCCGTCCGAGGGACACATCCGGGTCTTCGGGCACAAGGTGACGCCGGGTGCGCCCGTGCTGTCGCGGATCGGGTCGTTCGTGGAGGGCTCCGGTTTCCTGCCGCACCTCTCCGGTGCCGAGAACCTGCGCCTGTACTGGGCGGCGACCGGTCGCCCGCTGGAGGAGGCGCACGTCGAGGAGGCGCTGGAGATCGCGGGCCTCGGCAACGCCGTGAACCGCCGCACCCGCACCTACAGCCAGGGCATGCGGCAGCGCCTCGCCATCGCCCAGGCGATGCTGGGTCTGCCGGACCTGCTGATCCTGGACGAACCGACCAACGGTCTCGACCCGCCCCAGATCCACCAGATGCGCGAGGTCCTGCGCCGGTACGCCGCAGCCGGCCGCACCGTCCTGGTGTCGTCGCACCTGCTGGCCGAGGTCGAGCAGACCTGTTCGCACGTGGTCGTGATGCACAAGGGCCAGCTCGTCGCCGCGGGCGAGGTGGCCGACATCGCGGCAGGCGGCGGCGAGGCGACGTTCCGCGTCGACTCCCCGTCGAAGGCAGCGGAGGTGCTGCGCAACCTCGAAGGCGTGCACGACGTGCACGAAGACGAGGACGCAGTGCACGCCTCGATGAACGGCGTCCCGCGCGCTGCCGCACTATCGGCCCTCGTGGCCGCCGGTGTGGCCGTGGACCAGGCGGGCCCGCGACGCAGGCTGGAAGACGCGTTCTTGGAGCTGGTCGGTGAATGACTTCCTGATGGCAGCGGCGTCCACCACGGCGGACGCCCCGGACCCGGTGTCGCTGGAGGCGCTGGCGGAGGCGGGCCTCGACGTGGCCGCCTCCGACGACGAAGAGCAGCGGGAGGCCACCGCATGACCTCCACCCGCTCGGTGCCTCCCGCGCGCCCTCTGGCGAACGCCAACCGCATCCGCCTGAGCGCCGGCAGGCACGCTCCCGCAGGCGTCCCCTCCTCCTGCGAGCGCACGTCGCTCGCGCGCGAAGGGGGTCCCCTTGACTCAATTATCCCAGGCAGCACCGACAATTTCGGCGCACCGGACGCGGCGGAGGCCGTTGACCGCAGCGCGCACGGCGCCGGCGTTGCCGCTGAGGTGAGCACCTTGGTGAGCGCCGGCACGGCGAACACCCCAGCGACCGCTGACGTGGCAGGCACCGATGTGCCGGGCACACCGGTGGGCGCCGACATGGCGAACACCCCGGTGGGTGCCGACGCGCCGGGTGAGCACAGTCCGGCCGGTCACGGCGAGCACGACCCGGCCGACGGCGTCGGCGGGCAGATCACGACGAGCGCCGGTGTTGCCGGCGCGCGCGTCACGACCGCCACCGACGAGGTCGGCCGGCACGAGGAGGTGGACCGGTGAGCGAGAACGGCGTCCACACCGACCCCGGAGCGATCAGCGACCTCACCGAGGCCGCCGCCCACCAGCAGACCGAGGTGGCCGAGGACGGCTCCTCGAAGGGTTACCGGCCCCGCAGGACCCTGCGGATCAGCGTCGAGCTGCAGCGCCAGGTCAAGCGCCGCCGCACCCAGCTCGTGCTGGGCTTCCTGGTGCTGCTGCCGTTCATCCTGGCCCTGAGCTTCGAGCTGGGCGAGAGCCAGAACCGCCGCTCCGGCGGTTTCGTCGACCTCGCCACGGCCAGCGGCATCAACTTCGTGGTGCTGACGCTGTTCGTGAGCGGCAGCTTCCTGTTGCCGATGATCGTGGCGCTGTTCTTCGGCGACACGATCGCGTCCGAGGCGTCGTGGTCGAGCCTCAAGTACCTGCTGGCCGCACCGATCCCGCGCCACCGCCTGCTGCGCCAGAAGGCGATCAGCAGCGGCCTCCTCAGCTTCTTCGCCCTCGCACTGCTGCCCGCGGTCGCGCTCGGCGTCGGCGTGCTGTGGTACGGCGCGGGCGAGGTCGTGAGCCCGACCGGTGAGGCGGCACCGTTCGCGGACGGCGTGCTCGGCATGGGGCTCGCCGTCTGCTACATCGCGATCAACCTGTTCTGGGTGGCGGGCCTGGCGCTGTTCCTGTCCGTGTCCACCGACGCGCCGCTCGGCGCGGTCGGCGGCACGGTGCTCGTGTCGATCCTGTCGCAGATCCTCGACCAGATCGAACCGCTCGGGGACCTGCGCAACTACCTGCCGACGCACTACTCGATGGCGTGGGCCGACCTGCTCTCGACCGACGTGGACTGGTCGGAGATGACGCGCGGGGTGTTCTCCGCGCTCGTCTACGGCGGCATCTTCACGCTGCTCGCGGCACGCCGGTTCATCACGAAGGACATCACCAGCTAGCTAGTGCTTGCCCTGCACGCAGAACTCGTTGCCCTCGGGGTCGAGCATGACGACCCAGTGCCCCATCCGGCCCTGGTCGAACTCCTCGACCTTCGTCGCACCGAGGGCGACGAGCCGGTCGACGGCCTCCAGACCCGCGTTCACGTCGAGGTGGACGCGGTTCTTGGCCGTCTTGCCCTCCGGCACGCGCTGGAAGAAGAACCGCGGCCCCGCGCCGTCCGGGTCGATGATCGCCGAGTAGTCGTTCCACCGCTCCTGCGGGATGTTGTTCGCCTGAGCGAACTCCTCCCAGGTCGCGAACCCGCCGGGCGGCGGCTGCACCACGTACCCGAGCGCCTCCGCCCAGAAGGCGGCCAGCTTCGCCGGGTCCGCCGCGTCCATCGTCACCTGGATTTCGGTTGCCATGGCGCAACGGTAAGACCGAATGCGGACAACCACTGTCCGGAGTGGTGGAAGATCGAAAACCGGGGCTAGACCGGCCGCTTCCGCTTCGGCAGCCGCGCGACGACGGCGTCGTAGGACCCGTCCACCAGCTCCAGCAGGTCGTCGTCGGGCACCGAACCCTTGAGCGCGATGGTGTTCCACCCGTAACGCCCGATGTACCCGCTCACCGTGATGTCCGCGGGAAAGCGCTCTCTCCACACCGCGGCGGCCTCCCCGTCGGCTCCGCACTTGAGCCCGACGGTGTGCACGTCCAGCCCGACGAAGGCGAAGGCCTTCCCTCCCACCTTGCAGACGAGCTCGGCCTCACCCCACGGGTACGTCTCCTCCGCGCCGGGTTTGGCGGCGCAGTAGGCGATCAGCTCGTCCATCGTCACAACGCGATTATCGCCCGCCGAAGCCCGCGACGAAACGAGTGAGCAGCTCCGCGAACGCCGCCCGCTCGTCCTCGCTCCACTCCGCCATCGCCGCCGCACAGGCCGTCTGCCGCGCCCGGTGCAGCTCGGCACTGGTGGCCCGCCCCCGCGGCGTGCGCACGAGCAGCACTCGCCGCCCGTCCGCCTTGTCGGCAACGCGTGCGACCAGACCGGCGTCCACGGCGCTGGTGACGAGTTTGCTGGCCCGCGGCTGATCGACGTGCAAAGCCGCCGCAACCCCGGAAACCGTGGCCTGCACCCCGCCCCGCTCGGCCGCTTCGATCACGTCGAGCACGTCGAAGGCCGGTACGGCCAGCTCGGCGAGCGCCCTGCGTGACTGGCTGCGCCGCATCGCGATCAGCGCCTGCTCCACCGCGGCGAGGTGGGTGTCGACGTCCACCGGGAGATCATGGCCGCATCACGCTCGAATGGGTGTTGTCAGCCGACATCTCACCCCAGAGGGCGATTTACGCGCCGCAGTTGCCGGCTTCACGGTGAGCGACCGGTCGTCCATTGTGGACTGGGCGGGTGCGGTGGGACCTGCGTTGTGCGCGGTGGAGGTGAGGGCGGGGCGGGAGCGGCGGGCGTTGCGGGACGACGGTGGCGCCGTTGTGGCGAATCGAGACGATGGGGTTGGCCTTGCGGGCGGTGGTATAGCGGCGGTTGCTGTCGTCGCGGAACAGCGATGTCCGCTGGACGCGCGAGCCGGCGCGAACCAATGCCGAGGCAGCCCGGAACCGAGGCAGCCTGGAACCGTGGCGATCAGCCGGGGAGACCAAGCGGCCGCGTGCCGAGGCAAGAAGCGGGGGCGCTTGCGTTGTGGGCGGCCCGCGCCGCGCGGGCTACGTCACACCGGCCGCGTGCCGAAGCGGGGAGCGGGGCACCTGCGTAGCGGACGGCACCCGCCACGGGGCTACTCCACGCCGGTCGCGTGCCAAGGCAAAAACAGGCGCGCTTGCGTTGTGGGCGGCCTCCGCTGCGGGGTTACTCCGCGCCAGCCGCGTGCCGAAGCGAGGAGCGGGCGCCTGCGTAGCAGACGGCACCCGCCACGGGGCTACTCCCCATGCTGGCCGCGTGTCGAAGCGAGGAGCGGGGGCGCTTGCGTTGTGGCGCCCCCGCCTCGGGGTTACTTCACGCCGGCTGCGTCCATGCCCCGCAGCTCCTTCTTCAGGTCCTGGACCTCGTCACGCAGGCGCGCGGCCAGCTCGAACTGCAGGTCGCGGGCCGCGTTCATCATCTGGTCGGTCAGCTGCTGCACGAGGTCAGCGAGCTCGGAGCGGGCCATGCCCGCGCGTTCGTGGGACTGCAGGACGCCGGCGGAGCGGCCGCCCTCGCCGGTGGCGCGCTTGCCGCGGGACTGGTTGCGGCCCGAGCCGCCGACCGGCACCTCGTCGTCGGCTTCGGAGTACACCGTCTCGAGGATGTCGGTGATCTTCTTGCGCAGCGGCTGCGGGTCGATGCCGCGTTCCTCGTTGTAGGCGATCTGCTTGACGCGGCGGCGGTTCGTCTCGTCGATCGCGTGCCGCATCGAGTCGGTGATCTTGTCCGCGTACATGTGGACCTCGCCGGACACGTTGCGGGCAGCGCGGCCGATCGTCTGCACCAGGGAGGTGCCCGAGCGCAGGAAGCCCTCCTTGTCCGCGTCGAGGATCGCGACCAGGGACACCTCGGGCAGGTCGAGGCCCTCGCGCAGCAGGTTGATGCCGATCAGCACGTCGTACTCGCCGAGGCGCAGCTGGCGCAGCAGCTCGACGCGGCGCAGGGTGTCGACCTCGGAGTGCAGGTAGCGGACCCGGATGCCGAGCTCCAGCAGGTAGTCCGTGAGGTCCTCGGCCATCTTCTTGGTCAGCGTGGTGACCAGGACGCGCTCGTCGCGCTCGGCCCGCTCGCGGATCGAGTGGACCAGGTCGTCGATCTGGCCCTCGGTCGGCTTCACGACGACCTCCGGGTCGACCAGGCCGGTCGGGCGGATGACCTGCTCGACGAACTCGCCGCCCGCCTGGCCCATCTCGTACGGGCCCGGGGTCGCCGACAGGTACACGACCTGGCCGATGCGGTCCGCGAACTCCTCCCACGTGAGCGGGCGGTTGTCGAGGGCGGACGGCAGGCGGAAGCCGTGCTCCACGAGGTTGCGCTTGCGGGAGGCGTCGCCCTCGTACATGCCGCCGATCTGTGGGACGGTCACGTGCGACTCGTCGATGACCATCAGGAAGTCGTCGGGGAAGTAGTCGAGCAGCGTGGCGGGGGCGGTGCCGGCGGCGCGGCCGTCGATGTGGCGGGAGTAGTTCTCGATGCCGTTGCAGAAGCCGACCTGGCGCATCATCTCGATGTCGTACTGGGTGCGCATGCGCAGGCGCTGGGCCTCCAGCAGCTTGCCCTGGCGCTCCATCTGCGCGAGCGTCGTCTCCAGCTCCGCCTCGATGTCCCGGATGGCGCGCTCCATGCGCTCGGGGCCCGCGACGTAGTGGGTGGCCGGGAAGATCCGCAGGTCCTCCACCTCGCGGACCACGTCACCGGTCAGCGGGTGCAGGTAGTAGAGCTTGTCGATCTCGTCGCCGAAGAACTCGACGCGCACCGCGAGCTCCTCGTAGGACGGGATGATCTCGACCGTGTCGCCGCGCACGCGGAAGGTGCCGCGGGTGAACGACATGTCGTTGCGCGTGTACTGCACGTCCACCAGGGCGCGCAGGAACTGGTCGCGATCGACCTCGGCCCCGGTGGCCAGCGGGATCGAGCGGTCGAGGTACGACTGCGGCGTGCCGAGGCCGTAGATGCACGAGACGGACGCGACCACGATGACGTCGCGCCGGGTCAGCAGCGACATGGTGGCGGAGTGCCGCAGCCGCTCGACGTCCTCGTTGATCGAGGAGTCCTTCTCGATGTACGTGTCCGTCTGCGGGATGTACGCCTCTGGCTGGTAGTAGTCGTAGTAGCTGACGAAGTACTCCACCGCGTTCTGCGGGAAGAGCTCCTTCAGCTCGTTCGCCAGCTGCGCCGCCAGCGTCTTGTTCGGCGCCATGACCAGCGTCGGCCGCTGCAACCGCTCGACCAGCCACGCCGTCGTCGCCGACTTGCCGGTACCGGTGGCGCCGAGCAGCACCACGTCCCGCTCGCCCGAGCGCACGCGCCGCTCCAGGTCGGCGATGGCCGCCGGCTGGTCGCCCGCCGGCTGGTACTCGCTGACCACGCGGAACTGCCCGCCGGTGCGGGTGATCTCGCCGACGGGACGGTGCTCGGAGTGCGCCTTGACGGTGCTCTCCTCTTGCGGGAGCTCGGTTGCGAATGCCACGGGAAGCACGTTACGCCGGGGGTCTGACAATTTCAGATTGTGCCTGGTCAGAGCCCTCTAATCGCACGGACAGCAGTTGCAGTCGCAGTCGCAGTTCGGGCCGCAGTCCGGCCCCGGGTCGCACCCGTCGCGCCGCTTGTCGCTCCACGGTCCCGGGAACGGGTCGCGGCAGCAGAACTGGCACGTGCCGCACATGTAGAGGAACGCCCCGCAGCCCTCGAAGCACCCGCGCGGCTGCCGCTGCCAGTTCAGCCTCGGGTACGCCCACAGCCCGCTGCCCGGATCCGACCAGCGCGGCTTGTCCGGCGGGTGCTGGTGGCGCTTCCGCTTGCCGAACACCCGGACGATCGACTCCTCCAGCTCGTGCACCAGCAGCTTGTGCACCAGCCGCCCGTCCACGAACTCGACCTCGGCCAGCGCGAGCCGGATGCCCGCCACCGCGTCCAGGCACAGCCGGTGCGCCTCCTGCACCGACGTCCCGGTGGCCAGCAACGGGTTCCACGAGCCCGAGGCGCGGTCCTCCTCCAGGTCCTCCGCCGCGTCGATCAGATGGGCGACCCGCCCGAACAGCCGCCCGACCTCGCGCAACGGCTCCGCGTTCGCCGGCCGCCCCGCGATGATCGCCGTCTGCGCCACCGCGAACCCGGTGGCGGTCTCCGTCGGCTCGGTCACGGCCAGCACCGAGCTGCCCAGCCCCGCCGCTGCCTCGACGAGCGTCTGCCGACGCACCGAGTCGATCATCACCGACGCGTCGAACCCGAGGTCAGCGGCCGTTCCGATGCCCTTGGCCGCCCACCGCTGGGCGACCGCGCGCCCGGCCCAGCCGACCCGGCCGGCCAGCCCGTCACCGTCGTCGACGTGGTCGTGGACCTTCAACGAGGCCAGCACCAGCGACACCGATGCCGCCAGCCGCGCGCCCGCACCCACGGCCACGTCCGCGGACTTCATGCCGCGCAACGCGCACGGCCCGGCGGACCGGCGCGACAGACCGGTCTGCGCCTCGACCGCGGCTGAGATCATCAACCCGTCGTAGTTGGTGACGAGACGTGACAGATGACCGTGCTCGTCGCGCAGCGAGAGGCACATCCCGCACAGGTGCGCGAGCCACGCGGACCGCAGCTCAGCGCCCAACCTGTTGCGGCAGGGGCGGATGATCCCGAACATGCGCGCGATCCTAAGTGGCCGCTGACGAATCTGATGGCAGTATCGCTGACGTGGCACACATCCATCCGCCGAAGATCGAGTACTTCGACCTGGACGCCAAGAGCAACACCGATCCCAAGGGGCAGCTGAGGAGCGTCGACGAGTACCGCCTCACCCCGGCCGGGCTCTACATGTTCCGCCCGCTCTCCGGGCACCCGAGGATCAGCCACTTCGAGAGCTGGTTCCTGCCCAAGCTGAACCTGCGGGTCACCCGCCAGTCCTGGCACCGCGGCCACGAGCAGGACTTCGACTTCTACGTCGACGTCGTGGAGATCTCGGCGATCGGCAGCGTGTGGCGCACGACCGACCTCTACCTCGACCTCCTCGTCCGGACGGGCCGCAGCACCACGGTCCTCGACACCGACGAGCTGCTGAGCGCGCTCCAGCACAACTTCATCACCGCGGAACGCGCGCAATGGGCATTGGAAACCACCTATGCGGCGCTGTCCGGAATTTCAGCACACGGTCACGACGTGGTTCGGTGGCTCACCTATTCGGGTTGTCCTACGACCTGGCGTTGATACACAGAGTGTGGTCGTCATCTGACCGTGACGTAACAAATCGATCCGCCGTGTAACTGCGAGCACATATTTGACTACCCTCGGCGTCGTGGGAGCGGTCACTACACCTCAGCTGGTCGACACCGTCGACACCATTTCGGGCGTCCGGAGCTATTCATCCGGGGGCATGCGGCACCTCAGCTCGTGCCACGTGGAGCGCTGGGGTCTGCGGATCGAGCACCCCACACCGGAGGACCCGTTCTCCGACTCCGAGGTGACGTGGCTGCTGCCCGACGTCGGCGTGCGGCTCACCACGTTCCACCCGCGGTCGCGGCACGCGCGCAGCGGCCCGAGCGTGCTGACGGCCGTGCGCGTCGAGCGCGACCACCGCCACTGGCAGACCACGGACCTGCTGCTGGGCCTGGCCGTTCCCGGCGGCACCACGGCCCGCATCGTGCGCAGCGAGGAGTTCGCCGCCGCCGTCGCGGGCCGCGTGCTGCAGCCGGGCGACGCCGACCAGGCGCTGCGCACGGTCCACCGCACCCTCGAAGAGCTCAGCAACGTCAACCACAACCTCACCTCGTGGCTGACGTGGCACGGCATCTACGACGCCTGGCCGCCCCTGTAGGCCTTGATCCGCTCCACCGCGGCGACCATGAACGGCTCCTTCGCGTCACCGTAGGCGAACCCGCTGTCGTGGCCCGCAAACCGTTGTGACAGTTCGAGTTTCACGTTCTCGTACTCCTCGCGGGCCCGCGCGTCGTGCCGCAGCCAGTCGCGGAAGTCGACCGCCCACCGCCAGTTGGCCGCGCCCTCGACCCGCAGGTGCAGGTTCACCCGCCGCCCCGGATCCGCACCCGCGTGCAGCCGCTTGTCCCAGCCGCCGTCCTCACCGCGTGGCGTGTCCTCGTACGGCCCCACGTACGGGAAACCGGCCTGCGCCAGCACTTCCCGCAACCCGTCGGCGGTCTCCATGTCCTCGACGGCGAGCTGGAAGTCCAGCACGTCCTTCGCCGCGAGCCCGGGAACGCTCGTCGACCCGATGTGCTCGACGTGCCGCCCGCCCGCGGCCAGGGCGATCCGCCGCGCGACCCGCGCGGCCTGCGCCGGCCACGTCTCGTCGTAGGGCACCACGACCGGCTGCCCCGACGCGTACGTCCGCGTCCGCACGTTCTCCTCGAACCGGACGAGCCGGTCCCACAGCCCCGTCACGTCCGGGACCTCGCCGGAGTTGTCGAGCCACACGTCCGCGGCCGCCCGGCGCTGCTCCTCGGTGGCCTGCGCGGCGATCCGGTTCCGCGCGTCGTCCTCGGCCATCCCGCGGCTGGTGACGAGGCGGTGCAGCCGGGTCTGCGCGTCCGCGTGCACGACGATGACCAGGTGGTAGGCGGCAGCCAGGTCGCGCTCCACGAGCAACGGGATGTCGTGCACCACGATGCCGTCCGCCGCCGCCATCCGCTCCGCGGTGAGCTGCCCGATGCGGGGGTGCGTGATGCCGTTGAGCGTCTGCCGCGCCTCCTCGGTCGCGAACGCCTTGGCCGCCAGCGCGGCCCGGTTCAGCGTGCCGTCGGCGTTGAGCACGTCGTCACCGAACGCCTGCACGACCTCCGCGAGGCCGTCGGTGCCCGGTTCCAGCACCTCGCGCGCCAGCTTGTCGGCGTCGATGATCGTCGCGCCGCGTTCTTCGAGCAGCCGCGCGACCGTCGACTTGCCCGACCCGATCCCGCCGGTCAATCCCACCCTGAGCATGCCGGTCAGGTTAGCCGGGCCGCGGGGGCGAGCAGGACCGCGACGCTAGACCGGCGGTGTCATCGCCTGCTGCGCCAGCGGCGGCAGGATCTTCGTGAGGTTCTGCGGCGGCACGAAGCCGTTGCGCGAGCGCACCACGAACGTCGACTTGCCCAGCGACCCGATGAGCAGCTGCTCGTCCTTGCCCTCGATGAGCGTGCCCTTCTGCTTGCCGACGTCGACCTCGGTGATCTTCGCCCCGTCCTGCCGCTCCGCCTCGACGCTCTCCGCGACGCGGGTGCGGGCGGTGAGCTCGTCGGTGTAGGTCGACAGGCCGATGATGATCTTCGCGGCCGGCAGCCCCTGCTTGGGCGGGATGCCGTAGTAGCAGTCGATCTTGCCGGTGCGGCCGATGCCCGGCTCCTTGACGCCGATGATGATCTGCGGCTCCCCCGGCAGCTCCTGGCCGAGGATCGCGTTCATCGTGTCCACGTCGACCACGAGGTCGCAGTCGTCGGGCAGCGCGGGCCGGTCGACCATCGCCAGTGCCTTCGACTGCGTGGTCGGCGGGGTGATCTTCGGGATCTGCGGCGGCGGCGCCGAGGACTGCGGGGCCGCGGACGAGCAGGCGGCGGTGAGCGCCGCCGCGCCGAGTGCCATGAAGAAACGTATCCCACGCATAGGTTTCTCAACCTACACAACGGACTCAGCCCTTCACCACAGAGTGAACGAGTGGCGCCCCGTCCGTCTTTGTGGCATCTGCGAGTACTACCAACTCGCCCTCGCCCCGCCTCCAACTGCACCCAACCGGTCCGTCCCCCTGAGGCCACGTCGCACAGCAGAACCGGCAACGGAACGCCGCCGTCGTTCAACGCGAGCCGCCCGGCGGTCTCCAGCATCGACTCGGCACGACCATCCGCTTCCGCCAGCCACAGCTTCGCAACGCCATCGCCACGACCGCCTGGGCGCGATGCCAACGATTCCGCGATCTCCTCCCTGGTCACGAGCTCACGGCGGATCGCGTCGTCCGCCGCCCACACAGCGTCCAAACCGTCGTGCTCGATGACCTCGTCGATCCACTCGTCCATGGACCTCAGCCTGTACAGGTGAGCCGTGTAGCGGAGGCGCCCGCGCCCATCTGTGGACAAGTCGAGCAGTTGGTTGCAGTCAGATGCCTGTTGATCTTGAGTTGGCAGTACTTGCAGATGCGGGCGGCAACAACGGCGAAGGCCCCCGCACCGTGAGGTGCGGGGGCCTTCGTCAGTCAGCTACCCGAAGGTGCCGGGGTGGCTCACATGCCGCCCGACAGCTTCTCGCGGAGCGCCGCGAGCTGCTCGTCGGAGGCCAGCGTGCCGCCGGACTGGGCCGGCGCGCCGACGGAGGTGGACGGGGCGTCGCCACCGGAGGTGTAGTTGCCCGCACCCTCGGCCGAAGCCTCTTCCTCGGCCTCGGCGGCCTTGCGGATCTGCTTCATGTGGGCCTCGTAACGAGTGTGCGCCTCGGCGTACTGGCGCTCCCACTCCTCACGCTGCTTGTCGAAGCCGTCCTGCCACTCCTGGGTCTCCGGGTCGAAGCCCTCGGGGTAGATGTAGTTGCCCTGGTCGTCGTACTCGGCGGCCATGCCGTACTGGGTCGGGTCGAACTCGGTGTCGACCGTGAAGCCCTCGTTGGCCTGCTTGAGCGACAGCGAGATGCGGCGGCGGTCCAGGTCGATGTCGATGACCTTGACCATGACGTCGTCGCCGACCTGCACGACCTGCTCCGGGATCTCGACGTGGCGCTCGGCCAGCTCGGAGATGTGGACCAGGCCCTCGATGCCCTCGTCCACGCGGACGAACGCACCGAACGGAACCAGCTTCGTGACCTTGCCCGGCACGATCTGGCCGATCGCGTGGGTGCGGGCGAACTGGCGCCACGGGTCTTCCTGGGTCGCCTTCAGCGACAGGGAGACGCGCTCGCGCTCCATGTCGACGTCGAGGACCTCGACCGTGACCTCCTGGCCGACCTCGACGACCTCGGACGGGTGGTCGATGTGCTTCCAGGACAGCTCCGAGACGTGGACGAGACCGTCGACGCCACCCAGGTCCACGAAGGCACCGAAGTTGACGATCGAGGACACGACGCCCTTGCGGACCTGGCCCTTCTGCAGCTGGTTGAGGAACTCGCTGCGGACCTCGGACTGGGTCTGCTCCAGCCACGCGCGGCGGGACAGGACCACGTTGTTGCGGTTCTTGTCCAGCTCGATGATCTTCGCTTCGAGCTCGCGGCCGACGTACGGCTGCAGGTCGCGGACGCGACGCATCTCGACGAGGGAGGCGGGGAGGAAGCCGCGGAGACCGATGTCGAGGATGAGACCACCCTTGACGACCTCGATGACGGTGCCCTTGACGGGCTCGTCCTTCTCCTTGAGGGCCTCGATGGTGCCCCACGCGCGCTCGTACTGGGCGCGCTTCTTGGAGAGGATCAGACGGCCTTCCTTGTCCTCCTTCTGGAGAACAAGCGCCTCGACCTCGTCACCGACCTTGACGACCTCGTTGGGGTCGACGTCGTGCTTGATCGACAGTTCGCGCGAGGGGATGACACCCTCGGTCTTGTAGCCGATGTCGAGCAGGACCTCGTCCCGGTCGACCTTGACGATCGTGCCTTCAACGATGTCGCCATCGTTGAAGTACTTGATCGTCGCGTCGATAGCTGCGAGGAAGTCCTCCTCCGTCCCGATGTCGTTGATCGCGACCTGCTTGGGCGCAGCGGCAACGGGGGCGGTGGTGGTGTCGGTGGACATTAGGTAGGTGGCTCCGGTACGGATTGGCATTAATGAGTGGTAGTGGTGCGCGCGCAGCATCGCAGCGACCTGGAATCCCCGACCGTCTGGATCATGGGCAGCACTAACCCACTACGCACGCGATATCGTACGCGGCTGCCAGACGCGCAAGCAAACCAGCCCCCACGTGAAGGAGCAGTGTGTCCAACCAGCACACGAGCGCGGAGCACGCGCTCGGCACGGCCGGCATCGTCAAGCGCGGGGCGGACGCCGCCGAGTCGCGCGTGGCGAACCGCATCTGGTGGGACGCCGACGCGGACTCCTACCACGACGCGCACGGCGACTTCCTGGGCGCGGCCGACTTCGTCTGGTGCCCGGAGGGCCTGCGCGAGGAGGACGCCGGTTTCCTGGGTGAAGTCGCAGGTCAACGCATCCTGGAGGTCGGCAGCGGCAGTGCACCGTGCGCTCGTTGGCTGAAGGTGCGGGGTGCCGACGTGACCGCGCTCGACATCTCCGAGGGCATGCTCCGCCACGCGCGTGAGCACAACGCCGAGACCGGTGTCGACGTGCCGCTGGTGCAGGCCAGCGCGGACCAGCTGCCGTTCCGGTCCGGCACCTTCGACGCGGCCTGCTCGGCGTTCGGCGCGGTGCCGTTCGTGGCCGACGTCGAGCAGGTCTTCAGCGAGGTCGCCCGCGTCCTCAAGCCCGGCGCGAGGTGGGTGTTCGCGGTGAACCACCCGATGAGGTGGATCTTCCCCGACGACCCCGGCCCGATGGGACTCACCGTCACCCAGTCGTACTTCGACCGCACCCCGTACGTGGAGGTGGACGCCGAGGGCCGGGCCACCTACGTCGAGCACCACCGCACGCTCGGCGACTACGTCCGCGCGCTCACGGCGACCGGCTTCGCGCTGGAGGACCTGGTCGAACCGGAGTGGCCGAAGGGGCACACCCGCAACTGGGGGCAGTGGAGCCCGCTGCGGGGCAGGCTCTTCCCCGGCACCGCGATCTTCCGGACCCGGCTCACGTCGTAGTCTCCGGTCCATGAGCTCGGCACGCGGACTCGTGGCGGCCCAGTCAGCCCGCTTCGCCGCACTGGACCCGCTGCTGCCCCCTGCCGCCGAGCTCCCCCGCGACGGCCACGTCCTCACCGCCGCGCTGCCCGACGGCACCCGCGTGGCCGGCGTGGTCTGCCACGACTCGTTCGAGCCGCACTCCACGACCCGGCTGTGGTCGGCGGCCGAGGTCTGGGAGCTGGTGCCGCTCGTCGGCACCGCGCAGGGGATGGACGCGCTGCTCACCCGGTTCCGCCGGTACCTCGACGAGGTCGACATCGGCGAGGACACGGCGTGCGTGGTGCACTGGCCGAGCCGGGACACGGTCGCGGCGCGCGCGTTCCTCGACCACGGCATGGTGCCGCTGTCCGTCCTCGGCGTCCGGCTGCGCACCCCGCACCCGCACTTCCCGCGCACGGTCGCGATCCGCCGCGCCACCCCGGGCGACCTCGACGGCGTCGTGGAGCTGTCGCTCGCGGAGCTGCGGTACTCGTCGCTGGTGGGCTCCACGATCGTGCGACCGGAGGCACCGGCCCTCAAGCGCCGCGCACTCGCCGAACGCCTGAACAACGCGAGCCCGATCTGGCTCGCCGAACGCGACGGCGTCGCGGTGGCGCTCGCCGAGTGCGCGGTCGTGGCGTCCGAACCGGGCACGGCCGCGGCCCAGCGCCTGCCCCGCGGCCGCTGGGGCTACGTGAACTGCGTCTCGGTGCTGCCCGGCGCCCGCGGAACGGGCATCGGCCAGCAGCTCGTCGCCCACGTCCACCAGGAGCTGCACCGCCTGGGCACGGTCGGCACCTACCTCTACTACAACCCGCCGAACCCGCTGAGCAGCGTCTTCTGGCCGCGTCAGGGCTACCGGCCGCTGTGGACCGTCTGGGAAGTACGCCCCGCGTCCGCCCTCAGGTGACCTATGTCCGAGTTGCCACGCGCACCGGTCTGCGCGAGAATTTGTACTGACCGGTCAGTTTAAACGGAAGGTAAAGCCGTGGAGATCCACGCCCAGCGCGCCGGCGTCACCGGGGCCCATGGTCCCCTGCTCCGGCCGACCTCGCTGACCGTGCGGCCGGGCGAGCTGACCCTCGTCGCCGGCGACCCCGGCACCGGCCACACGGCGCTGGGCCTGCTGCTGTCCGGTCGCATGAAGCCCTCCACCGGCACGGTGTCGCCCGAGCTGAAGACGCTGCGCAAGCACGTCGTCCTGGTCGACGCCCCCGAGGTGAACGAGCCGGAGGAGGCGCTGACGCTGGCCGCCGTCGTCGGCGAGGAGCTCGCGATGAACGGCATGGCCTCCGGGAAGAAGGCGGTGCACGACTGGCTCGTCGAGCACGCGGCCGACGAGCACGCGGCCAGCCGCTTCGAGCACGTGCCGCCGCGGACGCGCTGCGCGGTGCTGCTCGACCTGGCCGCCGCCCGCCCCGGCGTGACGGCGCTGGTCCTCGACTGCCCCGACCGCTACCACCCCGACCCGCGCGAGTGGTTCGCACTGGCCCACGACCACGTGACCCCCGAGCGGTCCGTCGTCGTCCTGTGCTCGAACTCCTCCGCCCAGATCCTCGACCTCCCGCACGCGCGCCTTGGTGAGGACAACGACACCAAGATGGAGACCTCCGCATGAGCGCCCTTCGCATGGCCTTCAACGAGCTGCGCCGGATCACCTCCGGCACGCTCCCCCGGCTCGCCGTCCTCGCACTGGCACTGGTGCCGCTGCTGTACGCGTCGCTCTACCTGTACGCCAACAAGGACCCGTACTCGAACCTGAACAACGTCCCGGCCGCGCTCGTCGTGCAGGACCGCGGGACGAAGGACCTCAACGCCGGCAAGGACGTCGCCGACGAGCTGCTCAACGGCGGGAAGTTCAAGTGGCAGGTCGTCGGCAGCGGCGAGGAGGCCGACGAGGGCGTGCGCAAGGGCAAGTACATCTTCGCGCTCACGCTGCCTGAGGACTTCTCCGAGGCGCTCACCTCGCCCGCGGACATGAAGCCGCGCCAGGGCGTGCTGACGCTCACGACCAACGACGCCAACAACTACCTCGGCAGCACGATCGCGAACCAGGTCGTCACCGAGGTGCGCCGCGCCGTCACCGAGAAGGTCTCCACCGAGGCCGCCGACCGGCTGCTGCTGGGCTTCTCCACGATCCGCCAGGAGACCACGAAGGCGGCGGACGGCGCGGCGAAGCTCGCCGACGGCAGCGCCACCCTGCGCGACAAGCTCACCGAGCTCGACGGCGGTGTGCAGCAGCTGTCCACCGGCTCGGTGACCGCCGCGACTGGCGCCGTCCAGCTGCGCGACGGCCTGCACGAGCTCCGGTCGCAGACCCAGGCCCTGCCCGCGGGCGCGCAGAAGATCGCCGACGGCGCGCGCCAGGTCGCGGACGGCAACGAGACCGCCGCGACCGAGGCCGAGGCGTACGCGCGGCTGGCCCAGTCCCTCGTCGGCGCGCTCGACCAGGCCAACGGCGACGTCGCGACCCGGTTGCGCGCACTCGGGTTCACCGAGGAGCAGGTGCAGCGGGTCATGACCGCCCTCACCCAGGCCCGCCAGCCCCTCGACAACGCCAACGGCAAGGTCCAGGGCGCCGCGGGCAACCTGCGCAAGCTCGCGACCGGCGCGGACCAGGTCGCCGACGGCGCCGCCCAGCTCTCGTCGAAGATGCCGGGGCTCGTCAGCGGTGTCGGCCGGCTCGACGACGGCGCCACCAAGCTCGCCGACGGCAACGCCCAGCTCCGCGACGGCCTGCAGAAGGCGGCCACCGGCACCCCGCAGCTCAGGGACGGCGCCGCGCAGCTCGCGGACGGTTCCGCCCAGCTGCGCGACGGCCTGACCGGCGGCGTGGGCAAGATCCCCGACACCGACGACCCCACGCGCGAGGCGATCGCGAAGGCCATCGGCGACCCGGTGGCGGTGAAGGGCCTGTCCCAGACGAAGGCGGCCACCTACGGCGCCGGTCTGGCCCCGTTCTTCCTCGGCCTTGCGACGTGGATCGGCGCGTTCGTGCTCTTCCTGCTGCTGCGCCCGCTGTCACGCCGTGCGCTGGCCGCCGGCCAGTCGGCGTTGCGGGTCGCGTTGGGCGGATGGTTGCCCGGTGCGTTGCTCGGTGTCGTGCAGGTGCTCGTGATGTTCTCGGTCGTGCGGTTCGTGGTCGACATCGAGCCGTCGAACCCCTTCGGCACGTTCGCGTTCCTCGTGCTGATGTCACTCACGTTCGTCGCGATCCTGCACGCCCTCAACGCCGCGTTCGGCGCCGTGGGCAAGTTCCTCGGCCTGATCCTGCTGATCCTGCAGCTGGTCAGCGCGGGCGGCACGTTCCCGTGGCAGACGATCCCGGTGCCGCTCTACCCGCTGCACTACGGCCTGCCGATGGGTTACGCGGTCGACGGCCTGCGGCACCTGATGTACGGCGGTGACCTGGGCAGCGTCGGACAGGACGCGCTGATCCTTCTCGCCTGGCTGGTCGGGGCCCTAGCCTTGTCGTCCGTGGCGGCCTACAAGCAGCGGGTGTGGACACCCTCGAAGCTGAAGCCGGAGCTCGTGCTGTGAGCGCGCGGACGACGGCGACGAAGCAGAAGCTCTTCGACGCGGCGTTGAAGCTGGTCGGCGAACGGGGTGCGGCCTCGGTGACGGTCGACGAGATCGCCGCCGAGGCGGGTGTCGCCAAGGGCACGATCTACTACAACTTCGCCTCGAAGGACGCACTGGTCGAGGCGCTGCTGCACCACGGGGTGGAGATCCTCGCCGGCCGGCTGCGGTCGGCGGAGGCGGCCGGGTCGTCCGAGGACTCCCTGGAGGCGCTGGTCGACCAGATGCTCGGCTTCTGGGCCGAGTACCCGGCGTTCGGCCAGCTGCTGGTGTCGGAGCTGTGGCGGACGCCGGGCCAGTGGCACGGGACGTTGTCGTTGCTGCGCGACGACATCGTGTCGATCGTGCGCGGTCAGATGAAGCGCCTGGCCGACGCGGGCCGTCTGCCGGAGGGCGTGGAGGTCGGCACCGCGTCGGCGGCGTTGTTCGGCACGCTGCTCGTGATCGCCCTGGACTGGCAGGTGTTCCAGCCGGAGCGGTCGCGGGCGGAGGTGCGGGAGTCGGTCATGCTCCTGGTGCGGGGGCTGGGACAGGCCCGCCGTCCCTGACCGCGCTCAGGAACCGGCCTGGTGCAGCGAGGGCGGCTTGCCCTCCAGCGCCCGCACGACGGCGTCCAGCACGGCCTGGCCGACGTGCCGGGCGGCGTCGTGCGCGAAGCGGCCGAGCAGGACCTGCTGGGTGGGGTGCGCGCTCAGCACGGCGTCGGGCACCGGTGCGGACGTGTGCACCTCCACGACCGGCGCGTGCTCGGCCAACAGCGGTGCGACGGCGGTGAGCACGGCGGTCCGGTAGCTCGCGTGCACCCACGCCACCAGCAGGTTCACCGGGCGGCCGGCCAGCTCGTACCCGACCTCGGAGGCCAGCTCCGCCGGTTTGGCCCAGTCCGCCTTCACCCAGGTCGGCCGGTGCCCGCGCGACACCGACGCCCGCGCGGCGCGGCCGGGACCGTCGTCGGCGGCCAGCGGCCGGGTGCGGCACGGCAGCACCACCTGCCACCCGCGTGCCACCAGCCGTCCCGCGCAGCCGGCCAGCATCCCGCTGCCGCCGAGCACCAGTGCCGTCCTCACCGCGCACGCTCCTCACCGACGGCGGCCAGCGGCCCGGTCAGCCACCGCTCCACCTGCCCCTGCCCGCTCAACCGCACCACGACGACCTGGCCCACCAGCGCCCGCACCCTGGCCCGGTTGCGCCCGTAGGACTTCCAGCCCCACCGCAGGATGTGCTCGGGGTCCGTGAACACCGACCACAGCGACGACTCCTGGTTACCGTTCCACAACTCCACCCGCCCCGCCCGCCGCCGGACCGTCCGGCGCACGAGCCGGGTCATCACCGTCGCGAACGGGTGGTCGAGCCAGACGACCGTGTCGGCGCGCGCGGCCAGCTCGCGGCGCACCTCCTTGTACTGGTACTCCGTCACCCACCGGTCCTGGTGCGCGAACTCGGCGACCTCACCGGCGAACTCCGGCCGCGGTGTCCACTGTGGACCCCAGTACAGCCGGTCGAGCTCGACGTAGCGGACACCGCGCAGTGCGGCGATGCGCCGGCACAGCGTCGACTTGCCGGAGCCGGCGTTCCCGGCGACCAGGATGCGCCGGGGCACGTGCGGCAGCGGGTCTGCTGGTCCGAGCAACGGCATCGGGTCAGGCTAACGGGAACCCCGTGATCACAACACGGTCAGCGGCGCTGGGGCCGCGGCACCGCGAACTGCAGCTGCATCCACGAGATGCGCCAGACGAGGAAGCACGCGAGTCCCGCTGCGACCACGGCCGCCACCGTGGACAGCGTCGAGAACACCAGGTACGCCCCGGTGTCGAGCAGCAGTGTCTCCAGCAGGTCGGTCAGCACCATCGCGAGGAACGCGCACTGCCACGGCTTGATCAACGGACTGGTGGTGCGCTCGGCGAACGGCTTGCTGCGCTGCGACGGGTCGCTGGCCCGCCACACGTCGGTGATCGTCCGGACCCCGCGCAGCGCGATGGCCTCGGCGTTGTGGGTGGCGTTGCGGAACCACAGCACGAACGCGACGGCGGCGGGCAGGTAGAGCACCTGCGCCAGGAAGCTCCACGTCGACGAGCCGCCGGACCAGTCGTTCACCGCGCCCCACACCGACTCTGCGGCGACGAGGGCGATCAGGCCCTGGCTCGCGAAACCGGTGAGCCGGACGTCCCTGAGGTCGATGTAGGTGTCCACGGGCTACCTTCCGAAACCGCAACCGAGTTCCGCGAACGTAGCGATCTTCTCGGCGGCGCGCACCACCTCCCGGTCGATTCCGTCGAGCACGATCCGGTCACCGTCGCGGCGGGCGGGCAGCAGGGCGTGCGCGAGCGGTTGGCCAGGCACCCGTCCTCGCCTTGGCGCCCGGCCCGTGCGTTCGGGTGCCCTCCAGGACCTGCTGACCCGCGAACGCGAAAGGGGCCACGGCGGTTCGCCGTGACCCCTTCTCCGCTGCGGCGGCTCAGCCGACCGTGCGGTCGCCGAGCAGCGCCCACTGGCTCCAGCCCGCCTTCTCCTTGTAGAAGCGGCGGATCGGCTTGCCGTCGTCGGTGCGGGCGAAGACCTCGATGGTCTTGGTCTGCGCGTGGTACATCGCGGTCGGCGCCCCGGAGACCTTGGTCGTGCCGAGCTTGGTCCACGTGGTCCAGCCGCTGTCGGTGGCACGCGAGTGCTCGACCTGGCCCTCCGCGCCGAGCTGCAGCACGTCGATCGAGCCTGTCGTCGTGTTGTAGACCGCCGACGGGGCACCGACGCCCTTGCCGCCGAGGGTCTTCCACACGCCCGCCGCGTACTGCTCGACGCTGCCGGCTGCGCTGCGGACGAAGACCTGGTCGACGGCGACGCTCGGGTCGCTGACGATCTGCACGTCGCCCTGGTCCTGCCACTTCTCGCCGTCGAACTTCACGAGCTTGCCGTCGTCGCTGCGGGCGTAGACGTCCTTGTCGAGCACGGCGGGGTCGCCGGCGACCTTGCGGTCACCCAGCGCGTCCCAGCGGCCGGCCGCGAACCGCAGCAGCGCGCCGTCCACGCCGCGGGCGAGCACCTCGACGGCCTTGTCCTTGTCGTTCCAGCGCAGCACGGGGTTGCCGGCCACGGCCGTGTCGCCGAGCGCGAGCCACTTGCCGTCGGCGCGGTGGTAGACCCGGCCGTCGGTGCCGCGCGCGTACAGCTCGACGATCTTCGTCGCCGGGTTGAGCAGCGCGACCGGGTCGCCGGCGAAGAGCTCGGGGCCCAGCTGCTGCCAGCCGGCCCAGCGGCTCGTCTTGTGGAAGTTCGTGATGATCGTGCCGTCCGCGGCGCGCGCGTAGACCTCGAGCGACTGCGCGGCGGTGTTGGAGATCTGCGGGCCGCTGCTCACGGCCGGCGCGTCGGTGACCGGGGTGTCGCCGGTGACCGCGCCGGCGCCGCCGGACTCGACCAGGCCGTTGTAGCGCAACGGCACGTACCGGCTCGCGGTCGCGGCGCTCCACACCCGCTGCACGGGACGGGACCCGTCCGGGCCTGCCTGCTCGCGCACGATCGGCCGGGTCTTGGCGGCGTCCGCCCAGCCGATGAACAGCGCCACGTGGTTGAGGCGGTCGTTCAACGCGTCGCCGGGGCGCAGGTCCTCCCAGTCGATGCGGTGCGCGACCTGTTCGAGGATGTGGGTGGTGTAGGAGATGCGCAGGCCCCACGCCATCGACACGTAGCCGGAGCAGTCGGTGCGGTAGGCGCCGTACTTGTTGCCGAAGCAGTCGCTCTGGCTGTAGGGCACCCGCGCGCTGATCCACGTCCGCGACCGCGCGAGGACCTCGCTGCGCGTGATCTTCGAGTTCGCCGCGTACGTCCCGCAGTTCGCGCCACCCTCGGCGGCCGCGACCGCGACGTCGGGCATGGCCAGCGACGAGCCGAACGTGATGGCCGCCGCGGCGACCGCCAACATCCCCAGCGATCTCATGCCGGTCACCGTAGCAAGTCGGTGTGAAGTTTTGGTCCGGTCGAACGGCCCGAGTTCGGCCGGCCGGTCAACCGTGAACGGCCGGTCGGCGGTCAGTCGAGGAGGCCGCGGTACCGCCGCGGCACGTACAGCTCCTCCGCGCTGTCGTACGGGTACCGGACCACCCGCAGCCGCGTGCGGTGCCCGCCCGCCTGTTCGTACGCCCAGTACCGGTCTCGTTCCTCCGCCCACGCCGCGAAGATCACGACGTGCCGGGTCAGGTTGGTGCCGTCGGTGCGCAGGACGATGTCGCCCGCGCGCAGCTCCGTGCGCTCGACCGCCGCGCTGACACCGGCGAGACCGGGGGTGTCGAGGCCGCCGTGGCGGTCGTCCGGCTTGCCGGGCAGGCCCCAGGCCATCGACACGAACCCGGAGCAGTCGGCGCGGTAGATGCCGTGCTCGTTCGCGTGGTACTTCGCCTGCCCGTACGGGACCGAGTCGCGCAGCCACGTGCACGCGCGTTCCACGATCTCGGCGCGGCCGATCCTGCGTCCGGCGGTGCGTGCAGTCGTCACGGGGCCATGGTCGAGCACCGACCTCTAAATGCCCTGCAAACTCGCTATAAGGTCCGCGTCGGTGACCTCGGCGGTGGCCCAGGCGAGCGGGTAGCTCAGCCGGATCGTGTCGATCTCCTCGCTCAGTTGCACACCGGGCAGCACCTTGCGGACCAGCGCGAGCATCGCGTGGTTGCCGGGCAGCACGTCGCCGTGCAGCTCCGCGAACCCCAGCCGGGCGGCCACCTCGGTCAGCGCCTCCAGCAACCGCCGGCCGGCGCCGCGGCGCTGCCAGCGGTCGACGACGGCGACGGCGATCTCCGCGCCGCGCTCGCCGGTGCGGATGACGCGGGCGATGCCGATCGGGTCATCGCCGACGCGGGCGCACACGGCGGCGTGCCGGGTGCCGTCGACGTCCACCAGCACCCGGCGCGCGGCGGCGGTGAGGCGCGGTGTCGGCGAGTGGAAGCGCTGGAAGCGGCTTCGTGCCGACAGACCGGCGAACACGGCGTCCACCGCCGCCGGTGCCGTGGCCCGGTCGAGCTCGGTGACGCGCATGAGACCCCCTGAGTTCGGAATCCGAACTGTAGCTGAGTTCGAAAAACGAACTCAAGGGATATCCTGGGGGCATGTCGTACGCGAGCTTCGCCAGCCTGCCGTGCACGCTGGGCCGCCCGGCCGCACTGCTGGGCGAGCGCTGGACGTTGTTGCTGCTCCGCCAGATCTTCCTGGGCACCCGGCGGTTCGAGGACTTCCAGACGACGATGGAGATCTCCCGCAGCGTGCTGACCGACCGGCTGAGCATGTTGCTCGACGAGGGCGTGCTCAAGCGCGTGCCGTACCAGGCCGATGGGCGCACACGGCACGAGTACCGCCTCACGGAGAAGGGCAAGGACCTCTACCCGGTGCTGATGGCGCTGCGGACGTGGGGCGAGAAGTGGATGCTGACCGAGCAGGAGGACGAGTCGTTCACGCTGGAGCACCGCGACTGCGGCGGTGGCGTGCGGGCGAAGGTCGAGTGCGCGGACTGCGGGGCCGAGCTGACCGCGCGGGACGTGCACGTGACGGCGCGCGGGTGACCTCGCCCGGCGGGTGGCACCGGGCGAGGCCGTGGTTCACGCGGGCAGGTGCGCCGCCCGCCACTCGACGGCGCTGAGCCCCGCCAGCTCCCCCGCCTCCCGTGCGCGCAGCACGCTGAAGAGCGCCTTGGCCTCGGCCCAGACCTCCTCGTCCCCGGTCGCGGCGGCGAGGTCGCGCATCGTGCGGGCCCGCCAGATCGGCAGCCCCAGCGCGGTCCACCGGTCGAGCGCGTCCCGCAACAGGCCGGCGGCCTCGTCGTCGCTGCCCCGCGCCAGCGCGGCCTCGCCGAGCGTCCTCGTCACGAGCGCCACGCCGAACCGGTCGTGCTGACGGGTGCAGACCTCCAGGCACCCGGCCAGCAGGTCCTCGACGTCGGTGACACCGGCGGCCTCACCCGCCCGCAGCGCCGCCTTGGCGAGCGACTGGACCGCGTACGTGGCACCGAGCTCGTCCCCGGCGGCGCGCAGGACGCGCTCCGCGTCCCGGCTGAGCTCCACCGCCCGCACGTACGTCCCCTCCGCGCGGTGGCACAGGCTCAGCCCGCGCAACGCCAGCGCCTCACCGCGCTGGTCGCCGAGCCGCCGGTAGAGCTCGACGCACCGCTCGAACGCCGCGACCGCCTCGGTGAGGTCGCCGTGGTCGCGGTGGATCGCACCGACGCCGTAGCTCGCGGCGGCGACGACCCCCTCGTCCCCCAGCGCGATCGCCTGGCCGAGCAGCTCGCGGGCCGGTTCGAACTCCGCGAGGTCGCGCAGGACCGTGCCCATGCCCACGCACGCGACGGCGAGCGTCGCGGTCTCGCCGATGTCCCGCGCGATCTCCGCGGCCTGCTCGAAGTTCCGCAACGCCTCGACGAAGTCGTCCTGCTCGTAGCGCAGCTGCCCGAGCCCGGCCAGCAGCACCGCCTCCGCACGCCGGTTGCCGCGGTCGCGGGCGGCCCGCAGCGCGACCTCGTGGGTGCGCTGCCAGTTGCCGAACTCGTTGCGGGCAGCGAAGGGCGACGACAGCAGCGACGCGATGACGGTCGTGGTCAGCTCGTCGACACCGAGGTCGTGCGCGCGTTCCACGACCCGCACCACCGCACCGGTCTCCGCGTGCAGCCAGCCGGTCGGGTCCTCCTCGACGTCCTCGGCCAGCCGCGGGTCCACCTCGACCGGCGGGGCGAGCGGAGGGCGCAGGCCGAGCGTCACGCGCGGCAAGGCCCGCACCGCGGTCTCCACGAGCGCGAGCCACGTCGCGAGCGTGCGCGCGACGGCCGCCGCGACCTCCTCCGCCGGTTCCGCCGCCGCCTGCTCGGCGCCGAAGAGCTGCACCAGGTCGTGGAACCGGTAGCGCACCCGGCCGAGCTGGTCGACGCCCGCGACGTCCACCAGCCGCAGGTCCACCAGGTGCTCGACGACGTCCTCGGCGTCGTAGGGCGGGATGTCCAGCAACGGCGCCGCGACCCACGCGCCGAAGTCCGGCAGGTCGAGCAGCGACAGCAGGTGGAAGGCCCTGCGGTGCCGGGCGTCCAGCTCGGCGTAGTTGAGCCGCAGCGACGAGCGGATCGCCAGGTCGCCCGTCTCCAGCTCGTCGAGCCGGCGCCGTTCGTCGGACAGCCGCCTGGCCAGCGTCCGCAGCGGCCAGTGCGGCCGGGCGAGCAGCTTCGCGCCCGCCGCCCGCAGCGCCAGCGGAACCCCGCCGCACAGCCTCGTGATCTGCTGCGCGGCCTCGGGTTCACCGCCGACGCGCTCGGTGCCGACGATGCGGCTCAGCATCTCCGCGGAAACCTCCTCGCCGAGGAACCCCAGCTCGATCGGTTCCGCACCCTCCAGGCCGGTGAGCCGGCTGCGGCTGGTGATGATCACGAAGCAGTTGGCGTTGCCCGGCAGCAGCGGCCTCACCTGCGCCTCGCTCCTGGCGTTGTCGAGCACGACCACCAGCCTGCGGTCCGCGACCGTGCGCCGGTACAGCTCGACGCGTTCGTCCGGTGCCGCCGGCTGGTCGTTGCCGGGGATGCCGAGCAGGCCGAGGAACCGCCCGAGCACCTCCTGCGGTTCGAGGTCGCGCCCGGCCCCGCGCAGGTCGGCGAACAGCTGACCGTCGGGGTAGGTGCGGCGCAACAGGTGCGCGGCGTGCACGGCCAGCGCCGACTTGCCGGCCCCGCCGAACCCGGAGACCACGACCGTCGGCGTCGCGGTGCTGTCCGCCGGCGCCTCGCACAGCGCCATGACCTGCTTGAGCGCCTCCTCGCGGCCGGTGAAGTCGCTGATGTCCGGCGGCAGGTGGTGCGGGACCACCTGCGGCCGGACCACGACCGGTGCCGGCACCGCCCTGGCGGGCGACTCCTCGATCGTGCCGTTCAGGATCGCGGTCTGCAGGTCCCTGAGCTTCTCGCCCGGCTCGATCCCCAGCTCGTCCAGCAGGTACTCGCGGGCTTCCCGGTACACCGCGAGCGCATCCGCTGTGCGCCCCGCACGGTGATATGCCCGCATGAGCAGCTCACGTGTCTCCTCGCGCGCCGGGTGCGCGTTGGCCAACGCGGTGAGCCTGCTGATCGCGTCCTGCTCCCGGCCCTGGTGCAGCTCACACCTGCCGAGGCCTTCCTCGGCGCTGAGCCGCTGCTCGCCGAGTGCGAGCGCGTGCCCCCGTGCGAACTGCGCCTCGACCCCGTGCAACGCCGGTCCGCGCCACAGCGCCAGCGCCTGCCGGTAGTGCGCGACGGCGGTGCTCAGGTCCCCTGCCCGCTCCGCCTGCCGCGCCGTGGCGACGTGCCCGGCGAACATCTCGGCATCGCTGTCGACGTCGAGCACGTACCCCGGTGCGCGCGTGATCAGCGCTTTGTCGAGCGCCCTGCGCAACGACGACACGTAGGTGTGCACCAGCGCGACCGCGGTCTGCGGCGGCTGGTCGTCCCAGATGAGGTCGATCAGCCGTTCCACCGGCACGACCTGCCTCGGTTGCAACAACAACGCGGCGAGCAGGGTTCTCGGCTTCGGTCCGCCGAGGTTCACCTGTCTGTCGCCGACCCACACTTCGACTGGCCCCAGTACGAGCGCTTTCACGCCCACACCCCCATCCCCCAGTAGATGAGCACGCGTGTGCGTCTACGAGGATGCACTACTCGGCGTTCGGGGCAACGCGTTTCGGCGTTCCGGGCCACGACCGGTGCTACCGCAGCGACTCCAGGTGCCGGTGCAGCAACGCCACCGCCAGTTCCGGTGTCATCCGATCGGGGTGCAGCACCCCGCCCACGGTGAGCCCGTCCACCAGTGCCGCCAGCCGCTCGACCTCCACCCGCACGTCGAGGTCCGCGGCGGCGGTGCCCTCCGCGACCATCCGCCGCACGACCTCCCCGCAGAGGAACCGCAGCCCGTCGTACAGCCGTTCGGCGTGCGGGAGCAGGGCCGGCCTGGTGCGCGCCGCCGTCGCGAAGGCCAGCCACAGGACGGCTTCGTCGCGGCGGCGGTCGTCCAGCGGCAGCACCTCCGACAGCACGAGCACACCCGGCCTGCCCTCGGCCTCGCCCAGCCGCTCGACGTGGGCCAGCACGCGGGCGCCGATCGAGTCCACCAGCGCCTCGACCGCGAAGACGATCATCGCGTCGTGGCTGTCGAAGTAGTGGCGGACCGAGCCGATGGCGAGGCCCGCCTCCAGGGCGACGGTGCGCAGCGAGGCGCCCTCGACGCCGTCGCGCACGACGACGCGGAACACGGCCTCGGCGACGTGCTTGCGGCGGGCGGCGGGATCGACGACTCGGGGAGACACGGCCACTTTGTAGCATGACCCTGCTAGTTTAAGTAGCAGGGTCATGCTACTTAGGGGGAAGCCATGACATATCTGCTGATAGCAGCGGGTGTCCTGTACGTGCTCGTGCGCAGGTTCCTGGGTGAACCGCTCAACGCCAGGGACCTCCTCGCGCCACCCGTGTTCCTGCTGTTCTTCGGGATCAGGGCGACGACGGACTTCCACGCGAGCTACCTGCTGCCGCTCGCGGCGGGGTTCGCGTTCGGCGTGCTCCGGGGCGTCACGACCAAGCTCTACGAACGCGACGGGCACCTGTGGCAGCGGTACACGCCGTGGACGTTGCTCGTGTGGGTGGCGTCGATCGGCGTGAGCACCGGGCTGGGGTTCCTGATCGGCGGGCACGCGCCCACGCAGCTGTCGATCGGCGTGAGCATGCTCGGCGAGCTGTGCGCGATCGGCGCGAAAGCGCTCAGCACCGGTGTTCCGTTCGCGCGGGAGGAGACACGGAGCCCGCTCGCGAGGTTCCATGACAGGCGTGGACCGTCGTGACTTCCTCGTCGGGGCCGGACTGCTCGCCGTCGCACCGGCCGCAGCGGCGGCCGCGCGGGAACTGGACTGGGGCGCCGTGCGGCGCGAGTTCCGGCTGGACCCCGATCTGGTGAACTTCGGCCAGTTCTACCTGGCGTCGAACCCGCGCGAGGTGCGTGACGCGGTCGAGTCGTTCAAGCGGAAGCTCGACGCGAGGACGAGATCACGACCAGGCTCCACGGCGCGATCACCCCGCGGACCCGTGCCGTCGGCATCACCTGGGTGCAGTCCAGCACGGGCCTGCGCATGCCCGTGCGCACGTGCGCCGAAGTGGTCGCCGAGGCGAACAGGGGACGCGCGCAGGAGGACCGCTGCCTGCTGGTCGTCGACGGTGTGCACGGGCTGGCCGCCGTGGACGAGGACCCCGCGCGGACCGGCGCGGACGTGTTCGTCGCGGGCACGCACAAGTGGTTGTCCGGGCCGCGCGGCACCGGCATGACGTGGGTGAACCCGCAGGTGAGCGACCAGGTGGTGCCACTGCTGCCGAGCCTGGGCGGCCGCGGCGGCACAGCCCTGCTGGGACCGGGCGGGTTCCACGCGTTCGAGCACTTCTACGCAGTGAAGGCCGCGGTCGAGTTCCACCGGCGGCTCGGCCGGGACCGCGTGGCCGCCCGGATCACCGAGCTGGCCACGCGGTTCAAGGAAGGACTTGCCGAGCTGCCCGGCGTCACCGTGCACACGCCCCGCGACCAGGACCTGTCCGCGGGGCTCGTGTGCTTCGACGTCACCGGGCAGACCGGTGACCAGCTCGTCGCCCGACTTGAGCGGAAACGGATCCAGATCACCACCGCGCCCTACCGGCGGCCCCATGCGCGGATCGGCGCCGCCATCACGAACACACCGGAGGAGGTGGACCGGACGCTCGCGGAGATCCGGTCGCTCACCCGCTGGTGGCCGCGACGACCTCGATCTCCAGGAGCCACTCCTCCTCGTAGATGTCGCAGGCGATCACCGTGACCGCCGGCTCGTGGTCACCGAGGACCTCTTGGCGCACGCGGGAGTTGGCGCCGCGGTACTTGCGGTCGGACAGGAACGTCGTCGCCTTGACGATGTTCGTGCGGTCCATGCCGGCCGCTTCGAGCGCGGCGAACACGTTCGCCCACGCCTGGCGGCACTGGTCGTCGAAGTTGTCGGGCACGTTGCCGTCGGCGTCGACCGGGATCTGACCGCTCACGAACAGCAGCTTGCTGCCGCCGGGCACGCTGGCCGCCTGGACGTAACCGGGACTGGGGATCGCCGTGTTGATCGGCGTGAAGGATGCGGTACGCACGCACCGCATCCTCCCGCATGGCCACGATCAGGTGAGCCGGCCGCCCATCTTCTTGAACACCTCGGCCGCCGGACGTGCTTCTTCGCCGTCGACCTGGACCTCCAGCAGGATGATCCCCTCGGTGCCCGTCACGACCGCGACACCGCCGTCCGCCTGCCGCACGACCCGGCCGGGCGTGCCGCAGAAGCCCATCGACGGCGGCGCGGCCCTCTTCACCGCGACCTTGCGGCCGTCGAGCATCGTCCAGGCGTTCACGTACGGGTCGGACTGGCCGCGGACCAGGTCGTAGATCTCCCTGGTGCTCCTCGTCCAGTCGATCCTGGTGTCGTCCTCGGTGATCCGGTGCCAGAACGTGCGCTTCGACGCGTCCTGCGCGGTGCCCCGGTCGCCCGCGGCCAGCTTCTCCAGCGCCTCCAGCGTCGCCGGCACGTACTGCGCGGTCACCTGCTCGTAGACCTCCGTGGCCGTGTCGTGGTCGCCGATCGGCACGACCCGCTGCACCACGACGGGCCCCGTGTCGAGCTCGGGTTCCATCAGGTGCACCGTCACGCCGGTCTCGCTCTCGTGCTCCCGCACCGCCCAGTTGACGGCACCGAACCCGGAGAACTTCGGCAGCAGCGCGTCGTGCACGTTCAACGCGCCCAGTCGTGAGGTGGTCAGCAGCTCGCCGGGCAGCCGGGTGCGCCAGTTCGTGGACACGATCGCGTCCGCTCCCAGCTCCCGCAGCTGCGCCGGGAGCTCGGGCTCGCGCCCGTTCGACGAGATCACGGACCGCAGCCCGTGCTGCTCGACCAGGTCGGCCACGTGGGGCTCACCGAGCCCGGTGAACTCGGTGCGGTGGGTCAGCACCAGCACGACGTCGTGGTGTTCGACGAGCGCGCTGAGCACCACCGCGCCGAGTTCGCCGTAGCCGAAGAAGACGATCCTCATGAAACTCCCTCAGGCGCTGGGTCGGCCGCCGCGGCGACCGACGCGAAGCGCAGCGCGTTCATCCGGATGAAGCCCTCCGGGTGGTGCCGCTCGTAGGCGGCCGCGCCCACGCCCGCCTCGAACGACACGCGCTTGCGGCTGTGCCGGGAGAACGGCGAGGTGCGCCGCAGCACGCTCACGTTCCCCTTGTACAGCGCCACCTCGACGTCGCCGGACATGTTCTGCTGGCTGTGGTCGATCGCCGCCTGCAGCATCTCCCGCTCGGGGGCGAACCACAGACCGCGGTAGACGAGCCTGGCGTAGCGCGGCATCAGCTCCTCCTTGAGCAGCGCCACCTCGCCGTCGAGCGTCAACGCCTCCAGCGCGCGCCGCGCGGTCAGCACGACCGTACCGCCGGGGGTCTCGTACACGCCACGCGTCTTGATGCCGATGATCCGGTTCTCGACCATGTCGACCCGGCCGACCGCGTGCTTCGTCGCGAGCTCGTTGAGCTTGCCGAACGTGTCGGTCGCGCTCAGCGGAACGCCGTCGACCGCGACCGGGTCGCCGCCCTCGAACGTGATCGTGACGCGCTCCGGCTCGTCCGGTGCCTCCGCGAGGTCGCGCACCCGGAAGAACACGCCGTGCGGGGGCAGTGCGCCGGGGTCCTCCAGCACCTCGCCCTCGTAGGTGGTGTTCATCAGGTTCTGGTCGACCGAGTACGGCCGCTCGGCCGCACCGGTGCTGTCGATCTGGATGCCGTGGTCGGCGGCGTACTTGAGCAGCTGCGAGCGGGTGTTGAGGTCCCACTCCCGCCACGGCGAGATGATCTTGATGTCCGGGTTGAGCGTCTGGTACGCGAGCTCGAACCGCACCTGGTCGTTGCCCTTGCCGGTCGCGCCGTGCGCCACGGCGTCCGCGCCGACGGTCTTCGCGATCTCGATCTGCTTGGCCGCGATCAACGGCCGCCCGATCGCCGAGCCGAGCAGGTAACCGTCCTCGTAGACGGCGTTGGCCCGCAGCATCGGGAAGACGTAGTCCCGTGCGAACTCCTCGCGCAGGTCCTCGACGAACACCTCCGCCGCACCGATGGCGTACGCCTTGTCCCTCGCCCTGTCCAGCTCCTCACCCTGTCCGAGGTCCGCGATGAACGCGACCACCTCGCACTCGTAGGTCTCCTTCAACCACGCCAGGATGACCGAGGTGTCCAAACCGCCGGAATAGGCAAGAACCACTTTGTTGACCACGACGCTCCTCATACTTTATTTCAGACGCGGAAAAGGTCTTCCATGGTTTCGTGCGAGATTTCCTTGCTCAGATCCCGCTCGGCCGCGTAAGCCATGTTGATGATCGTGCGCGTGGCGCCTTCCTCGACCGGGTGCACGCGGTGCAACGTGGTGTCGGTGCGCAGCAGGTAGATGTCGCCGGGCCGCAGCTCGTACGAATAGATGGGGTTGTTCACCAGCTGCTTGAAGACCTGCGGGTTCTTCTTGTCCCAGGACGTACCGGGCACCGTCTGCACGAACCCGCCGAACTCGACGTCCGGGCAGTCCACCACGTAGATGACCCCGAAGCTGTAGTCGTCCCAGTGCCACCCATGCGTGTCACCGGGGCGCTCGAGGTGGGTGATGACGTAGTGCTCCGGCTCGTACGGACACTCCAGAACCTGCTCACCTGCGACGTTGCTCAGCGCCCTGATGAAGGCGGGGCTGCTGTAGAGGTCGACGGTCGCACCCGCGTGGGCCCGGATGTCGGCCGCCGTGACGTTGCGCATGTACCGCGGGCTGTTGCTGGTCTCGGCGAGGTGCAGGTCCCTGCGGATCGACTGCTCGGCGAGCAGGTCGTTCACCTCTGCGGCCACCATGGCTTTCACGTCGGCCGGCAACAGGTAGGACACGAGCGCGAAGCCCGTTTCGTAGAACGACTTGCGCGAGGCCCACAGCTGCTCGTTGTCCACCTCGCGGTGAACGTGCTCCTCGATGGACGAATCCAGTGAAGTGACGATGGACAATTCCGTCTCCCCGGTCGGTCGTTTGCAGCCGAAAAAATCCCCCACTGAAATCGGCTCCTAATGTGACGCCCCGACAGCCTGCTGGTTTTGTTCAGCCGGTGTCAACGGCGGTTAACCGGGGTGGTTCGATGCCGGAATGGGCGGGATCAACGTCCGTTATGGCTGCAGCGCGGGCGGCGACGCCGTTCCGGGCGGCGGGACCTCGGCGCTCTCGGCCACGACACGCGGTGGTTCCCGTGTCACCTCGTGGGCCGTGCACCCTCCGGCCGCCGCTAGGGCGACCAACCCGGCGGTGGCGAACGGCGCAACGCCGATCCACCCGCGGGGCCGGTCCTCCTCGCGCACCGGGGCTACCCACGTCGGCGGCGGTTCAACCACATCGGGTTCGAGTTGTCCGGCCTCGTGCGGCCCCGGCACGAACAGGACGCCGGTGCGCCAGGGCCACCCTGCCCGGTGGCTGACCGGCCGGCGGGCGCGGGTGGTGGCATCACGGCCGATGACCGCGGTCTACGCGCGCGGTGCCGATGTCAAGGCCGACTCGGTACGCCATGAGCGGGCCGGACGTGCGCGGACACACCATTGGAGCGTTCCCACCGACTGGCGTGGGAGCGGGGCCACAGCCGAACTCTTCCCCTCAACTCGTTGACGAGCAACAAATTGAGGGGAAGAGTTCAGGTTCTACGGCAAGTTTTCCAGTGCGGCGGAACGGATCGGTCGCGCTAGTGCGCCGCGTCGTCCCACGAACGGCCGACGCCCACCGAGACCTCCAGCGGCACCTGGAGCTGGTAAGCGTTGCCCATCTGGTCGCGGACCAGGGCCTCGACCGCCTCGCGCTCGCCGTCGGCGATCTCCAGCACCAGTTCGTCGTGGACCTGGAGCAGCATGCGGGAACGCAGGCCGGAGGACTCCAGGGCGCGGAAGACACCGAGCATCGCGACCTTGATGATGTCCGCGGCGCTGCCCTGGATCGGGGCGTTCAGCGCCATGCGCTCGGCCATCTCGCGGCGCTGGCGGTTGTCCGAGTTGAGGTCGGGCAGGTAGCGGCGGCGGCCCAGCACGGTCTCGGTGTAGCCGTCCTTGCGGGCCTTCTCCACGATCTCGTTGAGGTAGTCGCGCACGCCGCCGAAGCGGGAGAAGTACGCCTCCATCTGCTCGCGGGCCTCTTCGGTGGGAATGCGCAGCTGCTGCGACAGGCCGAAGACGGACAGGCCGTAGGCGAGGCCGTACGACATGGCCTTGATGCGGCGGCGCATCTCGCCGGTCACCTCGGAGGTGGGGATCGAGAACGCCTGCGAGGCAACGTAGGTGTGCAGGTCCTCGCCGGAGTTGAAGGCCGCGATCAGGCCCTCGTCGCCGGACAGCGTCGCCATGATCCGCATCTCGATCTGGCTGTAGTCGGCGGTCATCAGCTCGGCGTAGCCCTCGCCGACGACGAACGCCTGCCGGATGCGGCGGCCCTCGTCGGTGCGGATCGGGATGTTCTGCAGGTTCGGGTCCGTCGAGGACAGCCGGCCGGTCGCCGCGATCGTCTGGTGGAACGTCGTGTGGATGCGGCCGTCGTCGGCCACCGACTTCAGCAGGCCGTCCACAGTGGACTTGAGTCGGGTGACGTCGCGGTGCGACAGCAGGTGCTGCAGGAACGGGTGCTCGGTCTGCTCGAACAGGTTCTGCAGCGCGTCGGCGTCCGTGGTGTAGCCGGTCTTGGTCTTCTTCGTCTTCGGCATGTTCAGCTCGTCGAAGAGGACCGCCTGCAGCTGCTTGGGGCTGCCGAGGTTGATCTCCTTGCCGATCACCGAGTACGCGTCCTGCGCCGCCTGCTTCACGCCAGCCGCGAAGTGCGCCTCCAGCTCGGACAGGTGGTCGACGTCGATCGCGATGCCGACGGCCTCGACCTCGTCCAGCACGTTCATCAGCGGCAGCTCGAGGTTCGCCAGCAGGTCGGCGCCGCCGATCGTCACCAGCTCGGCGTCGAGGCGGTCGGCGAGCTCGGCCACGGCGCGGGCGCGCAGGATCGCGCCGGTGGCGACCTTGGCGGCCTCCTCCGACTCGTCCGACAGCAGCGACAGCTGGCCGTCACCGGACTCCTCGGCCCGCAGCTCGCGCTTGAGGTAGCGCAGCGCCAGGTCGTCGAGGGCGAACGAGCGCTGGCCGGGACGCACCAGGTACGCCGCGAGCGCCGTGTCCGAGGTCAGGCCGCGCAGCTTCCAGCCGCGGGCGCGGACCCGGCGCAGCGGCAGCTTCAGGTCGTGGCCCGCCTTGGTGACGCCCTCGTCCGCCAGCCACGCGGCGAGCGCCTGCTCGTCGGCCTCGTCGAGGCCTTCGACGGCGACGTAGCCGCCCTCACCGGAGGCGGTGCACAGGGCGACGCCCTCGACGTCCTGGCCCGCGATCCGCAGCGCCACGCCGACGCGGGCGCCACGGGCGTGCTCGTCGAGCCATGTGGCCAGCGTGCCGGCCGGGATCGCGCCGCCGGAGACCTCGAAGCCCTCCTCGGCCTCGGGCTCCGCGGTCGACAGGGTCTGGAACAGCCGGTCGCGCAGGACGCGGAACTCCAGCTCGTCGAACAGCCGGTGCACCGCGTCGCGGTCCCACTGCCTCACCGCCAGACCGTCGATCTGGTACGGCAGTTCCAGGTCGCGCACCAGCTCGGTGAGCTGACGGTTCATGATGATGTTGCTCAGGTTGCCGCGCAGCGCCTCGCCGACCTTGCCCGGCACCTCGTCCACGCGGTCGACCAGCCCGTCGAGCCCGCCGAACTGGTTGAGCAGCTTGATGATCGTCTTGGGGCCCACGCCGGGCGTGTTCGGCAGGTTGTCCGACGAGTCGCCGCGCACCGCCGCGTAGTCGGCGTACTGCTCGGGCTTCACGCCGTGCTTCTCCTCGACGTAGGCGGGGGTGAACCGGCCCATCTCGGACACGCCCTTGACCGGGTACAGCACCGTCACCTTGTCGTTGACGAGCTGGAACGCGTCCCGGTCGCCGGTGACGATCTCCACCTCGAAGCCCTGCTCCACCGCCTGCGTGGTCAGCGTGGCGATGACGTCGTCGGCCTCGAAGCCCTCCTTCTCCATCTTGCAGATCTGGAGCGCGTCGAGGACCTCGCCGATCAGCGAGACCTGGCTGCGGAACTCGTCCGGCGTCTTGGAGCGACCGGCCTTGTACTCGGGGTACTGCTCGGAGCGGAACGTCTTGCGGGAGACGTCGAACGCCACCGCCACGTGCGTGGGCTGCTCGTCGCGCAGGATGTTGATGAGCATGGACGTGAACCCGTACACGGCGTTCGTGACCTGCCCGGTGGCCGTCCGGAAGTTCTCGGCGGGCAGGGCGTAGAACGCTCGATAGGCCATCGAGTGACCGTCGATGAGCAGGAGCCGCTTCACGTCTGAGGGAGTCACGAGCCCGAGTCTAGGGTGGTGGTCTGACAGTTTCGCTTGAGCCCTGGAGCGCACGTGATCGGCGACCTGCCCACCGAGTACGCAGACGAGCAGTTGCACACCCGCATGGGCATAGAAATCACCCGATGGGATGTCCAGGAGATGGTCGGCACCATGCCGGTCAAGGGCAACCGCCAGCCGTTCGGGCTGTTGCACGGCGGCGCGAACGCGGTGCTCGCCGAGCTGCTGGGCTCGGTCGCGGCCACCATGCACGCGGCGTCGTTCGGCTCCATCGCCCTCGGGCTGGAGCTGTCCTGCACGCACCACCGCGCGGCGCGCGAGGGGATCGTGACGGGCGTGTGCCGCCCGCTCCACCTGGGACGGTCCACGGCGACGTTCGAGATCGCCATCTCCGACGAGGAGGGCAAGCGGACCTGCACCGCGCGCCTCACGTGCATCATCCGCCCCAAGGCACCGGGGGCCTGAGCACCGGGGCAGGTCCCACCCGGTGTCCACAGTGGATGCGGCGCTGGCCTGGAGCCACCTGCGCTTTCGACTCGTCACGCCCGAACGTGGACCACGGCCGGGCTGAACAGCGAAACGGGGCGGAGGAAGGTTCCTCCGCCCCGTTCGCCGTGCTACCGGCTCAGTGCGACTCGCCCAGGTACGCGTCGCGCACCCGCTGGTCGGCCAGCAGCTGGTGCCCGGGACCGTTCAGCGTGGTCCGGCCGAGGTCGATCACGTAGCCGTGGTGCGACAACGCGAGGGCGGCCAGTGCGTTCTGCTCCACCAGGAGGATGGTGGTGCCGAGCGACTGCAGCTCCTTGATGGTGTCGAAGATGCGCTGGGTCATGATCGGCGAGAGGCCCATGGAGGGCTCGTCGAGCATGAGCAGGCGCGGCTTGGACATCATCGCGCGGCCGATGGCGAGCATCTGCTGCTCACCGCCGGAGAAGAGGCCGGCCTTGTTGTGCCGGCGCTCGCCCAGGACGGGGAACAGCTCGTAGACCCGGTCCATGTCGGCCTGCACGCCGTCGTCCTTGCGGACGTAGGCGCCGAGCTGGAGGTTCTCCTCCACGGTCATCCGCGGGAAGAGCCGCCTGCCCTCCGGTGAGTGCGAGATGCCCATGCCGAGGATGGCGTGGGCCGGCTCGCTGTGGATCGGCTTGCCCTGGAACAGGATCTCGCCGGACACCGGGCGCAGCAGACCCGAGATGGTGCGCAGGGTCGTGGTCTTGCCCGCACCGTTCGAGCCGATCAGCGACACGATCTGACCGGCCTCGACGGTGAACGAGATGTCGCGGACGGCCTCGATCGCGCCGTAGGCGACCGAGAGGTTGCGGACTTCGAGCAGCGGGCTCATGCCTGCTCCCCCTTCGCGGCCTCGATGTCGTGCTCGACTTCCTCCGGCGGCTTGCCGAGATAGGCCTCGATGACCCGCGGGTCAGCGCGCACGACCTCGGGGCTGCCCTCGACGAGCAGCTCGCCCTGCACGAGCACGGAGACCGAGTCGCACAGCCCGAAGATGAACTTGATGTCGTGCTCGATGACGACCACGGACACACCCGTCTCGCGGATGCGGAAGATCAGCTGCTGCGTCGCTTCCGTCTCCTGCGGGTTCATGCCCGCGGTGGGCTCGTCGAGCAGCAGCACCGACGGGTCGGTGGCCAGCGCGCGCGCGATCTCAAGACGGCGCTGGTCGCCGTACGGGAGGTTGCGCGCGAGCTCGTCGTCCGGTCCGCGCAGGCCGACGAACTCGAGCAGCTCGCGGGAGCGCTCGCGGGCCGCCTTCTCGCCGCGGTGGTAGGCCGGGCCGTGGAACAGCGACGCCAGCGGACCCTGCTTCATCCGCACGTGCCTGCCCACCATGACGTTCTCCAGCACGGTCATGCTGGGGAACAGCCGGATGTTCTGGAACGTGCGGGCGAGACCCGCGTCGGTCACCTTGGCCGGGTCGCCGGGCAGGACGTTGCCCTTGAGCAGCACCTGGCCGGTGGTCGGCGTGTACAGACCCGTGAGGCAGTTGAAGAACGTGGTCTTCCCCGCGCCGTTCGGGCCGATCAGGCCGACGATCTTGCCTTCGTCGAGCGACAACGTCACGTTCTTCAGCGCCTTGAGGCCACCGAAGACCATCGAGACGTCACGCGCCTCCAACACCGGCGTCACGCCTTCGCCTCCTTCGGCAGCTCGTCGACGTGGGTGCCGTCGACGTTCTCATCGGCCAGCTCCGCGCGCCGGTGCGCGTCGGGGATCAGGCCCTGCGGGCGGAACCGCATGATGAGCACCAGCGCGAGGCCGAAGATCATCAGGCGGTAGTCCTCGAAGTCGCGCAGCTTCTCGGGCAGCACGAACAGCAGCGCGGCACCGAGCACGGCGCCGGGGATCGAGCCCATGCCGCCGAGGATGACCGCCGCGAGCAGCGTGATCGACTCGAGGAACTTGAACGACTCGTAGGACACGGTGCCGTTCTTGTGCGCGAACACCGCACCCGCGAGACCGGCCAGCATGGCGCCGATGAGGAACGCGAGGATCTTCATCTTGCCGGTGCGGATGCCCATCGCGCGGGCCGCGTCCTCGTCCTCGCGGATCGCGATCCAGGCACGGCCGATGCGGCTGAACTTGAGGTTCGCGAACACCGTCATCGTCGCCGCGACCAGCAGCACGATGAGCACGTAGTAGAGGACACCGGCCGGCAGCTTCACCGAGCCGAGGGTCAACTGCTTGTTGAACTCCGTGCCGAACAGCGACAGCTGCGGGACGCCCGGGATGGCGTTGGAGCCGTTGGTCATGCCGCCGATGTTGTTCTGCGCGGAGCGGGTGAAGATCTCACCGAACGCCAGCGTCACGATCGCCAGGTAGTCACCGCGCACGCGCAGCGTCGGCGAACCGACGATGGCGCCGAAGATGCCGGCCACGACCGCCGCGATGACCGCGGCCACCGGGAACGGCAGGTCGATGCCGAAGTTCGCGGCGGCGGCACCGGAGAAGTTCGCCGCGACGAGCGCGCCGATGCCCATGAACGCCACGTACCCGAGGTCGAGCAGACCGGCGAGGCCGACGACGATGTTCAGGCCGATCGCGGTGGCGGCGTAGATGCCGATGTTCGCCGCGACCGTCATCCAGTACTCGTTGCCGGCGTCGGTGAACGGCAGCAGCAGCGCGCACGCCAGGAGCACGATCACGCTGAACACGCGGTGTTCCTCGGACAGGTGCGAGATCCACTTGGTGTAGCCGATGCCGTTGAGCGCCGCCAGCAGACCGCCGGCGAAGCCGAGGAACGACAGGAAGATGGCGCCCGCGTACGGGTTGCCGGCACCGACACCGCCGGTGGTCAGCATCGCGGAGACGGCGTAGAGCACCGCGCCGAACGACACCAGCAGCACCAGGTACGCCACCGGCGTGCTGAGCTTGATCCGCCAGTTGCCGGGCGGCTCGATGCCGATGCCGTAGCCGGCGAGGATCACCAGCACACCGGCGACGACGCCGGCGATGCTGCCGAACGCCACCACGTCCTTGTACGCGGTGATGGCACCGAACCCGCCGCCCTTGACGACGAGGTAGATGCCGTTGATGGCGGCCACCGACAGGACGCCCCAGCCCAGCGCGCGCACGACGCGGCCCTTGGACGGGGTCGGCGCGAAGGCGGCGACGAGCACGAGCACACCGAGCACCAGCATGTGCCAGCGGAAGCCGGTGAGCGCGAACGGCGCGTCGAAGAACGACAGCGTCGACTTGTCCGGCCAGTTCCCGTCGTTGAGCGGGAACGTGACCCACGGCAGCATGGCCGCGACGATCGACAGCACGCCGCCGACGGCCGCGAACGGCTTGCCCAGTGGCGCGAGAGCGGAGCGCTTCTCAGCAGCGGTCGTGGTCATGCGCGCACCCTTTCCGGCTCGCCGAACAGACCCTGCGGGCGGAAGACGAGCACGAGGATCAGCACGACGAAGATCCAGACGTAGTCGTACTGGGTACCGCCCGGCATGTACTGGCCGGCCAGGGTCTTGATCAGACCGATGATGAACGCGCCGATGACCGCACCGCGGATGCTGCCGACGCCGCCCAGCACGGCTGCCGTGAAGGCGAAGATGCCGTTCTGGAAGCCCATGTCGATGTTGATGTTGTTCAGGTATCCGCCGAACATGACGCCGGCGACACCGGCGAGCACGGCACCGAACACGAACGTCAGCACGATCACGCGGTCGGGGTTGATGCCCATCAGCTTCGCGGTGTCGGGGTCCTGCGCGGTGGCCCGCATCGCACGGCCCATCCGCGACCGGTTGATGTAGGTCTGCAGCAGGATCGACAGACCGACCGACAGCACCACGAGCAGCACGCCGGTCCACGGCACGCTGATGGGGCCGAGGGCGAGGCTCCCCGTCGGGAAGACCTTCGGGTAGGGCAGGTTGGACGTGGCGTCGGGGTACCAGACGCGCACGGCCTCCTGGAGGAACACCGAGACGCCGAGCGCCGTGATGAGCGGCGCGAGCCGGGGCGCGTTGCGCAGCGGCCGGTAGGCGAAGCGTTCCATGACCACGGCCACGACGACCGCGACGAGGATGCCGCCCAGGAACATCAGCGGCAGAGCCACGGCAGGCGACTTCTTGAGGTCGTCAGGAAGAAGCGTGAACGTGGCGAGTCCTCCGTACGAGGACACCATGAAGACTTCACCGTGGGCGAAGTTGATCAGCTGGATGATGCCGTACACCATCGTGTACCCGAGGGCGATCAGGGCGATCAAAGCGCCCTGCACGACCCCGTTCGCCAGCTGTTGGAGCAGGACTGACACGACTACCTCCGTAGACGGCGGGGGCGAGCAAACTTCGCCCGCCCCCGCCGCAGCTTCATTTAACGATCAGCAGTCGGTCAGCCCGTGTACTCGCCGGTCTGCACGTCATCCCACTTGGTGCCGGTGACCTGGTAGACGGTCAGGACCTTGTTGGTGCTGTCGCCGTACTGGTCGAACTTGACCTCACCGGTGGCGCCGGAACCGCTGTAGGCACCGACGTTGGTCAGCATGGCGTCGCGCTTGGCGTCGCCCCACTCGCCGCCCTCGACGGTCTTGGCCAGACCACCGATGATCGCGTTCGCGGCGTCGTAGGAGAACGCACCGTAGGCGGCGAAGTCCTCCTTGCCGAACTTCTCCTTGTACGCGGTCACGAAGGCCTTGGCGGTCTCCAGCGACTCGGTCGGCGCACCGACGGAGGTGGCGAGGTCGCCCTCCTTGCCGCCGAGGTCGATGAACTTCTGGTCGTAGATGCCGTCGCCGCCCATGAGCGGGACGTTCAGGCCGTTGTCCTTCATCTGCTTGGACAGCGGACCGGCGGCCGGGTACTCACCGCCGTAGTAGACGGCCTCGGGCGCGAGGCCCTTGATCTTCGACACGACGCCGGAGAAGTCCGTGTCCTTCTCACCGACGGTCTCGGTGCCGACGATCGTGCCGCCCTTCTTGGCGACCTGCTTCGCGAACTCGTCCGCCAGACCCTTGCCGTAGGTCTTGCCGTCCGTGATGATCGCGATCTTCTTCTTGCCGGCCTTCTCGACCATGTAGTTGGCCGCGAACGGGCCCTGCAGGTCGTCGGTCGCGCAGACGCGGAAGTAGTTGTCGAACTGCCGCTTCGGCGCCGTCAGGAAGTCGTTGCCCCTGGTCAGCGACGGGTTGGTGTTCGCGGGCGACACCTGCGGGATCTTCTTGTCGCGCAGGATCGGCTGCACCGTCTGGGCGACCGACGAGTTCAGCGTGCCGACGACGCCGACGACGTTCGGGTCGGTCGACAGCTTGGTGGCCGCCTGGGCGCCCTTGGCCGGGTTCGCCTCGTCGTCCTGGGCCGACACCTGGAGCTTGTAGCCCTTGACGGTGCACTTCTTGTTGGCCTCGTCCACGGCGAGCTCAGCGGACTGCTTGATGCCGATGCCGAGCGCCGACAGGTTTCCGGACAGCGGAGCGACAACGCCGACGGTCAGCGTGCCCTTCGACGTGTCGCAGCTGCCCCCGGTGCCGCCCGCTTCGGTCTTGTCATTCGTGCCACAGGCCGCGACGACGAGCAGCGTGGCGCCGACGATCGCTGCGGACTTCACAAGGTGCTTACGCACGTGAGTCCCTCCTCTATCCGTGCTCACTGCGATGGCGAGATCTCCGCGCACCGCTCCACGCCCCTCTGCTGAGGGATGGCCGGACCCTAGGCGCTGATTGTGACCCCAGTCATCAACGCCAATGGGCTCGTGACCATAACGCAACTCGGCGTTATGTTTTGTTTAAGGAAAGTCACCGTCAGTAACCTTCGTTCACTCTTTGGACTGCTGCCATAGCCTGGGCGTATGACTCCGCGTCGTCGTTTGGTCGCAGTCATCGCTGCCGCCGGGGTGCTGACCTCGGCGGTCCTGGTGCTGCGCGACCCCGGCCCGGACCCGCAAAACCCCAGCTCGGGACCTGTGCGGCTGACGAGCTACACGGCCGACTATGTCAAGCCACCGCCCCGTTCAGGCTCGATTTCGGCACCGTCCTCCGTCTGGAGCAACGACGGGCGGGTGCAATGGTCCCCCGTGGCGGGCGCCGCGGGCTACGAGGTGTCGGGCAGGCTGGTCGCGTCACCCGAGGTCGCCGGCGGTGGCACACCGGAGGTGCGGGCGGTCGACGCGCACGGCCGGCGGTCCGCGCCGGTCCGCGCCGAGGAACGCGCGGGGGACGACGGGGCGTGGCGGCAGCGGGTGTCCGGGTTCCTGGAGGAGTTCGACGACCCGCGGGTGGAGCGGCGCTTCCACCTCAGCGGCCGGCGCGGCTGCGTGAACCCCTCGCTGGGCTCCGGCCGGCTCGTGGTCGACATGCAGTGCGGCGAGGGCACGGCGGTCCTGCGGGCGCGGTCACCGCTGGTGCTCGAAGACGCCGGCGAGCTCGGGCGTGTCGCGGTGGTGACGTCGGCGGCGGGTCCCCGCGGCAAGCTCGTGGTGGACCTCGTGCCGGGCACGCCCGACCTGGCCGGACCCACTCCCCCGGCCGGCGCGATCCGTGTGGTGGTGGACGACTCGGTCGCCGGCACGCGCGGCGCGGGCGTGCTGCACCGGTTCGAGGTGGTGCTGACCCGCGACGGCGTGCGCGTGCTGCAGGACGGCGCGGAGATCTCCCGCTCGGCCGCGGTACCCGCGTGGCGGCAGGCGACCGTGCTGGTCGGCGTGACCGCGCCACCGGGACGGCCGGGACGGGTGGAGGTCGACACCGTCGGGATCTCCGGCGGACCGCGGCCGGTCACCGAGGTCGTCGAGACGCCCGTCGTGGCGGGCACGTTGCGCGTGCTGGAGCCGGAGGAGGAGGCGCCGGGCATCGGCGTGGCGCGCACACCGTTGCGGAACGCGCCTTCCGCCCGGCTGCGCGCCACGGTCCGGCTGGGCGACGGCGGTGACGTGAACGGCCTGGTGGCGCAGCTCGGAACGGCGCGAATCCCGTTGCGGCCGCAGACCGAGGGCTGGTCGGCGGCGCAGGATTCCGAGGTCACCGTGGCGGGTGACGTCCCGGCCGAGCTGCTCGGACCCGAGACCGGGGCGCTGTCGCCGTTCGTGCTGCGGATGCCGGGCGCGTCGCAGGCGCAGGTGCTGGAGAGCTACCTGGAGGTGCCGGGCGAGACGCGGGCGCGGCTGCCGAACGCCCCCGGGTCCCTGCCGCCCGCCGTGCCCGTGATGACCGCTGAGTTCGCCGCTGTGACCCCGAACGAGGCAACGCTCGTCGTCACCCTCGACGGCAGCGCCACACCGTCAGTGGCTCCCGTGGCGGGCTTCGAGGTGTACGTCGATCGGCACCACGCGGCCACGGTCGCCACGCCCGGTGGCGTCGGCGGCCGGCACGAGCTGCTCCTCGCGCTCAAGGGCGGCCACGACGTCGAAGTCCGCCTGCGCCCCGAGGATCCGGGACGGCAGGCGGACTCGGTCTGGCTGGAGCTCAGCCGAAGTTCTCGATGACGGCCTCGGCCACGGCCTTCATCGTGGTGCGGCGGTCCATGGCGGTGCGCTGCACCCACCGGAACGCCTCCGGCTCGCTCAGACCCTGCTTGGTCATGAGGATGCCCTTGGCCCGTTCCACGACCTTGCGGGTCTCCAGCCGCTCGGTCAGACCGGCGACCTCCTGCTCCAGTGCCGCGAGCTCGTTGAACCGGCTGATCGCCAGCTCGATCGCGGGCACCAGGTCCCGCTTCGCGAACGGCTTGACCAGGTACGCCATCGCACCCGCGTCACGGGCGCGCTCGACCAGCTCGCGCTGGCTGAACGCGGTGAGGATCACGACCGGCGCGATCCGGTTGCCCGCGATGTGCTGCGCGGCCTCGATCCCGTCGACCTTGGGCATCTTGACGTCCAGGATCACCAGGTCGGGGTCGAGCTCGGTCGCGAGTTTGATCGCCTCTTCACCATCCGCGGCCTCACCGGCCACGTCGTAGCCCTCCTCGCGCAGCATCTCCACGAGGTCGAGGCGGATGAGCGCCTCGTCCTCGGCGACGAGCACGCGCGGGGCCTTGCGCGTGGCTTCGGACTGGGCCTCGGCAGCCTGCTGGGTCACCGGGGTCCTCCTGACGATCGTTCCTGCGGGCGAAAGGGCAGTCTACCGGCGCCCGTGGCGCTGATCGGGCTCATCAGCCGTGACGGCAGACACGAACTCCTCCGGCCACGGGTAGGTGCGCATGCGCCGGTCGACGTCCTCGGCCGGCGCCTCGCTGCGCTGCAGCACGACCTCGTGCGCCGTGCCGAACCGCGGGTGGGCGAGCTTCTCCCGGACGCCGGCCTCGGAAGGACCGCCCGGCCACTCGACGAACCAGCCGTCGCCCAGCGGAAGCGCACGGAGCCAGCACGCGTCGTGCCACAGGTGCACCCGGCGCAGGAGAGCGCTCCCAGTGGCCGCTTGCGCGACCTCCTCGTCGAGCCCGCCGCCGTCTGCGTACTCGACGCCGCGGAACTCGTGCATCCACCGCACGTACCGCATGCCCTGGTCCCACGCCGCCTGGTCGACACCGGCGAGGACCACCGACGCCTCCCCCGTGGTGAGCTCGGCGGAGCGCCGGTGCTGCCGGTGGACGAGCCCCGCGACACCCATGCCGTAGCCGCCCTCGGTGCGCGGCAGCAGCTCGAACAGCAACGGCCCCAGCACGCGCGGCGCGAGGTGCAGCCGGACCGCCTCCCCCGGCTCCACCGCGCGGAACGCGTGGGTGGGCGTCGTGATGCTCGCCGGGGGCATGAGCTGGACGATGCTCGCCGCCGTGCAGCCGGCGAGCAGCACCTTGGCCTCCAGCTGCTGCTGGGCCGCGGTGGTCGCGTCGGGCAACGGCGCCCCGTCGCGCACGGCGGGAACGGCCTGCGAGAGGTTCTCGCCCGTGTAGGTGCGCCGCAGGTCGGCGAGCTGGTCCGTGGTGGACAGACGTGCCATGGCAGCAGTCCTCGTTTCCGCCGCCCGGCTCGGCCGACAAGGACGCATGTGCACGCGTCTACGTGGTCAGTGCGCAGTTCGTGAGCAGGAGTTGCTGAACTCTGCGACGGACTCCGCTCCACTGCCGGGAGAGCGGCTCCAGCCCCACGTCTGCTCGACGCCACCGACCACGGTACCGGATCTGCGCACCCGATTTTCTGTCCGCGCCGACGATCAACCGGTACCGCACGTCGACGGTGAGCCGCGGCGCGCTGGTCGCGCATGCAGAACCGCCCGGACGTGTCGGTCACCGGGTTCGTGGTCGAGGGCTGGTTCGCCCACGTCCACCACCGCGCCTGGAACTCCGCGGTGGCCGGTTCGTCCGATGTGGACGACGTGGGGGCGGTGGCGCCGCCGTCCGGGCCCCTGACCCGCAGCCGGCGAGCAGGAAGACCAGTCCTCGTCGTGCACCGGACGCCCCGCCACCCGATCTTCGGCAGACTGCGCACGGCCCCCTCGCCGGTTGTGACGACGCCCGTCGGGTGCGGGTCCGCCGAAGAGGCATCGAACAGGTGGTCCTGAGCACCAGAACTGCTGCACGACCGTTGCCGGTGCGATAAGCGCCCCTTAGCGTCGAGCGCATGCCCAATGGTGCCGAGAGCCTGCTGGCGATGGTGGCCGCGCACGACGTCGAGGTGGTCTTCGGCCTGCCCGGTGTGCACAACCTGGCGGTGTGGGAAGCGCTTGCGGCGTCCGGGATCCGGATGGTCGGCGTGCGGCACGAGCAGACGGCCGTGTACGCGGCGGACGGGTACGCGCGGGCGACCGGGCGGCTTGGCGTCGCGGTGGTGACGACGGGGCCGGGGGCGGCGAACACGCTCGGTGCGACGGGCGAGGCGATGGCGTCGGGCAGTCCGGTGCTGGTCATCGCGACGGACATCTCCAGCGCGGTGCGGCGGCCCGGCGTGTACCGCGGGGTGCTGCACGAGACGCGGGACCAGCGGGCGTTGTTCGGCCCGGTGACCAAGGCGGCGTTCGACGTGCCGGCGGCGGACGAGCTGCCCGCGTACGTCGACCGGGCGGTGCGCACCGCTCTCGAAGGCGCGCAGGGGCCGGTGTACCTCGGGGTGCCGACGGACTTCCTGACCGCGGAAGTGGAGTGGGGTGTCAGGTCTGCCACCGGCGAGCAGCCGCCGGTTCCGGACCTGTCCGAGGCGGTGGAGCTGGTCGGGAAGGCCGAACGGCCGCTGCTGTGGGTGGGCGGCGGTGCGGCGCGGTCCGGGGCCGGGGCCGCGATCAGCGCGGTGAACGACAGGCTGAACGCACCGATCATCACCACCTACGGCGCGCGCGGCATCAGCGACCACCCGCTCGTCGTGCGCGGACCGGTGCACGCACCGGTGGTCGGCGCGTTGTGGGACGAGGCGGACCTCGTGGTCGCCATCGGCACCGACTTCGACGGCATGATGACGCAGAACTGGTCGCAGCCCAAGCCACGCGCCCTGCTGTCGATCAACATCGACGAGGCCGAGCTGTCGAAGAACTACCCGGCCGACGTGGCGTTGCTCGGCGACGCGCGACACGTGACCGCGGCGCTCGCCGAAGCGGTCCCGGTCAAGAAGGCCGCCGTGGACGTCGAACGGGTCAACGCGGCGGTGCGGGAGTTCGTGCGCGCGGACTCGCCGGAGGCGGCGGTGTTCCTGGACGCGATGGCGGGCGTGGACGCCACGATCGTCGCCGACATGTGCATCCCCGGCTACTGGCTCGGCGGGTTCCACCACGTCCGCAGGCCGCGCGGGCTCGCCTACCCGGTCGGCTGGGGCACGCTCGGGTTCGGTTTCCCCGCTGCCATCGGCGCGGCGGTGCACGGGCGCACCATCGCGGTCGTGGGCGACGGCGGGTTCCTGTTCGCGTGCGGGGACCTCGCGACGGTGCGGCAGGAAGGGCTGCCGTTGACCGTCGTGGTCGTGGACGACGGCGGGTACGGCATGTTGCGCTACGACCAGCAGATCGCCGGCCACGCGGTCACCGGCGTCGACCTCACCCGCCCTGACTTCGCGAAGCTGGCCGAGAGCTTCGGCATCCCGGCGGTCACGCTCGACGGGTTCGGCGGCCTTGCTGAGGCGCTGACGGCCGAGGGACCGAACGTGGTCGTGGTCAACGCCAGGCTGCAACCTCCGGTCAACACCTCTCCGCGCTGGTACCGCACAACCACCGGCTGATCATGTTCGCGATCGACCGGGAGCCCGCCGAGCAGTCGGCTGGCAGACTCCTGCCGTGACCCGAACCTGGCCCGAGAACCTCGCGACCGACGAAGGTGTGCTCGCCTGGCAGTTCCTCGACTTCCTGCGCAGGACGGCCGTCCTGAAGGTCGACGGCCTGACCCGCGAGCAGGCGGCCGCCGCCCCGATCGCCACCTCGCCGAAGCTGACCGCGCTCGGCGTTCTCAAGCACCTCGTCGCCGTCGAGCGCTACTGGCTCTGCATCGCGGGCGCGGGCCTCGGCCTGCCGTCGCTGTGGGAGGGCGACCCCGACCCGTCGTGGGACCTCGACCCGGCCGACACGCCGGAGACGCTCATCGCCGCCTACCGCGCGGAGTGGGCCAACGCCGAAGCCCTCCGGGACCGCGGCGCGGACGCTGTCGCGGCGGACGGCAAGCGCACGGTGCGCTGGATCCTCGCCCACGTGGCCCAGGAGACCGCACGCCACGTCGGTCACCTCGACCTGCTGCGCGAGCTCGCCGACGGTCAGACGGGCGAATAGGGGCGCGATCAGGAAACGCCGGCCCAGGCCACGACCAGCAGCAGGGCGACCAGCCCCAGGAAGTGCCACGGACAGAGGTCGAGCCGCCTGCCGGGCGCCTCACCCGCGGGCGGCACGGCCGGGCGGTGCCGCTCGATCTCCTCGCGCATCCGGTGCTGCACCCGGCTGCCGCCCAGTGCGCTCGCGAGCGAGAACGCCCCCGCGGTCACGTCGACCCGCTCCCCCGTCGTGAGCACCAGGACGACCTCGCGGGTCACCTCGACCTCGCGCAGCGCCGTCCACGGCACCCAGTAGGAGCGGAACCAGTTGACGACCCGCACCCCGGACTCGTGGACGCGCACCGCCGGGTGCGCGAAGACCATCCAGCAGAACCAGATCAGCGGCGCCATCACCGCGACGAGCTCCGTCTGCTGCGCGAACCCGGCACCGGGGAGCGGGTGCAGCAGGACGTAGGCCGTGCCGCCGGTCCCACCGATGGCCAGGGACCAGCCGACCGCGCTGTCGGACCTCCTGCGCAGCACTGCTCTCGCCTTCACCCGACGCATTGTCGCCGACTCCCCGTTCTCCCGGTCATGGCAGGCCGACGTGGTCGCCCACGGCGTCCTCGCAGGCCTGGTGCAGGGCGTTGACCGCGTCGTGCAGCAACGGGTTGGTGTTCGCCGTCCGGTGCACGACGTGCACGTGCCGCCGCAACGGCTTGCCGCGCAACGGCATCGCGTGCGTGCCGCTGAGCGCCTTGTGGCCGAGCGCCGGCACGAGGGCGACGCCGACGCCCGCCGCGACGAGCGACTGCACCACCTCGTAGTCGTTGCTGCGGAACGCGATCCGCGGCGCGAATCCGGCCGCGGCGCACAGCCGGGTCAGGCAGGTGGCCCCGGACGTGCCGTCCCGTGACGCGATCCAGCGCTCGTCCCGCAGGTCCTCCAGCCGCACGGTGGCGCGCGCCGCCGGGTGGTGCTCCGGCACCATCACCAGCAGCGCCTCGTCCAGCATCGGCCGCACCGTCAGCTCCTCCGGCCACGTCCGGGGAACGAGGTCGTAGGCGTAGACCAGCGCCAGGTCGAGCTCCCCGGTCAGCACCAGCGGCAGCACGTACTCCGGCTCGCCCTCGTCCAGCCGGATCTCGGCACCGGGCAGCTCGGCCGTGAGCCGGGCGAGCGCCCTGGGTACGACGCGCGACGACGCCGTGGGGAACGTGCCGATCCGCAGCCGCCCGCGCAGGCCCTGCACCACCGCCTTCACCTCGTGCTCGAACCCGTCGAACGCGGCCAGCAGCTCCGCACCCCGGTCGGCGATGAGCAGCGCGGCCGACGCGGGCCGGATCGAGTGCGCCTCGCGTTCGAACAGCGTCACGCCGACCGCCCGCTCGAACGCCGAGACCTGCTGGGACACCGCCGACGACGTGTAGCCCAGGCGGCGGGCCGCCTCGGCGAACGAACCGGTCCTCACGACCTCGACGAGCGTGCGGAGATGCACCGGGTTGAGCACCAGGCCAGCTTATGCTCGACAACGCGAGGTTTCGCTCTGCCGCCTCTGGTGTTCTCGCCGGGCAGCTACCAGGGTGGAGGCATGGCCTACGTCTCCACGAACCCGTCGAACACCTCCGACGTGGTCATCGAGATCGAGCTCGGGACCAGCGCGACCTTCATCGACGCCGCGGGACGCGCGAAGGCGGCGCAGCGCGAGTGGGCTCGGGTGCCCGCCCCCGTGCGCGGTCAGGTCATCGGCAACATCGGCCGCCTGGTGGAGGCCAACGCCGAGAAGCTCGCCCAGCTCGTGACCCGCGAGATCGGCAAGCCGATCGGCGAGGCCCGCGGCGAGGTGCGGGAGATCGTGGACACCTGCGACTTCTTCGTGGGCGAGGGCCGCCGCCTCTACGGGCAGACCGTCCCGTCGGAGATGCCCGACAAGCAGCTCTTCACCTTCCGCAACCCGGTCGGGGTGGCCGCCGTGATCACCGCGGGCAACTTCCCCGTGGCGGTCCCGTCCTGGTACATCGTGCCCGCGCTGCTGTGCGGCAACTCAGTCGTGTGGAAGCCCGCCGAGTACTCCGCCGCCTCCGCCCAGGCCTTCTACGACCTGTTCCAGGCAGCCGGCCTCCCCTCGGGCGTGTTCGAGGTCGTGTTCGCCGAGGGCGCGGAGACGTTCACCGGCCTGGAACGGGCCCTGCAGCAGGGCCTCGTCGACAAGGTCGGCTTCACCGGCTCCACCGAGGTCGGTGTGCGCATCGGCGAGCTCTGCGGCCGCCACCTCCAGACGCCGTGCCTCGAACTCGGCGGCAAGAACCCGATGGTCGTCACCAAGGACGCCGACCTCGACCTCGCCGTGCAGGGCGCGTTGTTCGCCGGCTTCGGCTCCGCCGGCCAGCGCTGCACCTCGCTCGGCACGGCGATCGTGCACGAGTCGCTGTACGACGAGTTCCTGGCCCGCTTCACCGCGGCCGTGTCCGACGCCGTCGTCGGCGACCCGACCGGCGACGTCCTCTACGGACCGCTGCTGGACGAGAAGTTCGCGCTGGCGTACGAGAAGTACCTCGGCTGGATCGGTGAGCACCACGTGGTGCACGGCCCGATCGGTCGCATCACCTCCTCCCACCCTCGTGGTGGGTTCACGGGCACGGGCGGCTTCTTCTACCACCCGGCGGTCGTCTCCGGCGTCCGCGCGGACGACGAGCTGTTCCTGCAGGAGACCTTCGGCCCCATCGTCGGTGTGATGGCGTACTCGTCGCTGGACGAGGCCGTCGAACTCGGCAACGCACCGGGCTACGGCCTGTCGTGCTCGATCTACACCACGGACCCGGACAAGGCGTTCCGCTTCCGCGCGGGCATCTCCGCCGGGATGGTGAGCGTCAACAACTCGACGTCCGGGGCCGAGGCGCACCTGCCGTTCGGCGGCAACGGCAAGAGCGGCAACGGCTCCCGGCAGTCGGGTGTGTGGGTGCTCGACCAGTTCACCCGGTGGCAGTCCATGAACTGGGACTACTCGGGCACGCTGCAGAAAGCGCAGATGGACACGCTCGAGATCGAGGCGGACCTTGGCTTCCGGCTGTGACGGTGGCGGGGCGCCGAGTGCCGTCGTGAGCCCGGCTCCCGCTGCACCGGTGCAGCGGGTGGCCTGCGGCTCGGTCCGGCCGACGCGCCCGGGACCGCCGTGGCGCCACGAGATCGGAGGCCTGCCATGACGTCCGGCTCAGTGGAGCTCCCTGCGCGGGCTGAGGTCGTCGTCATCGGTGGCGGGGTGATCGGCACGTCCATTGCCTTCCACCTCGCCGAAGCGGGCGTCCGCGATGTCGTCGTCGTGGAGAGGGACGAGCTGGGCTCCGGGTCCACCTGCAAGGCTGCAGGCGGGGTGCGCGCCCAGTTCTCCGACGAGCTCAACATCAGGCTCGGTGCTCGGTCTCTCGAAGCGTTCCAGCGCTTTCCGCAGCGGCCCGGGCAGGAGATCGATCTCCACCGGGTCGGCTACCTGTTCCTCCTCTCCTCGGCTGACCACGTGACGGCGTTCGAGCGCAACGTCGACCTGCAGAACTCCCTCGGCGTGCCGAGCCGGATGCTGTCGGTCGAGGAAGCCCGGCGGTTGTCTCCGCTGGTCGAAACGGACGGTCTGCTGGCGGCGGCCTATTCGCCGGAAGACGGACACTGCACGCCCGAGTCCGTGGTCCTGGGATATGCCACCGCTGCCCGCCGGATGGGGGCCCGTTTCTGCACCGGAACTGCCGTGGAATCGATAGTAGGGGCCGGGTCCGACACTTTTCGGGTCGAAACCGGCCGCGGCACCGTCATCACCCGGACGGTGGTCTGCGCGGCCGGTGCGTGGTCGCGCTCGATCGGCGAGATGGTGGGCGTCGACCTGCCGGTTTCCCCGCTGCGGCGGCAGGTGGTGTTCACCGGGCCCATGCCGGAGTTACTCGATCGGGTGGTTCCCTTCACCATCGACTTCGGCAGCACCTTCTACTTCCACCGCGAGGGCCGCGGCCTGCTGTTGGGCATGTCCGACCCGGACGAGACGCCGGGGTTCAAGCTGGAGGTGTCCGACGCGTGGCTGCCGCGGCTCACCGAGGCGATCGGCCGGCGGGCACCGCGGCTGCTCGACGTCGGCGTGCGCACCGGGTGGGCCGGGCTGTACGAGGTGACCCCGGACCACAACGCGCTCATCGGCCAGGCGGAGGGCGCGGGCCGCTTCTTCTACGCCACCGGGTTCTCCGGGCACGGTTTCCTGCAGGGACCCGCGGTCGGCGAGGTCGTGCGCGACCTCGTGCTGGGCCGGGAGCCCTTCCTCGACGTGTCCGCCCTGGACGCCTCCAGGTTCACGGCCGGCCAGGCGCGGCCGGAGCTCAACCGCGTGTGAAGCCCGACCGGGAGGGGGAAGTGCGGTGGACGTTCTCCAGCTCATGGACGAGTGGGGACCCGAGAAGGTCGTCGCGGTGTCGGACCGGCGCACCGGCATGAAGGGCGTGCTGGTCATCGACAACACCGCGCGCGGCATGGGCAAGGGCGGCACGCGGATGAGCCCCGGCGTGACGGTCGCGGAGATCGCGCGGCTGGCCAGGGTGATGACGTGGAAGTGGGCCGGGGTCGACCTCTTCTTCGGTGGCGCCAAGGCGGGGATCCGGTTCGACCCCGCCTCCCCCGGCAAGGAGGCGGCGCTGCGGGCGTTCGCGCGCAAGCTGTCGAACGAGGTGCCGCGCGAGTACGTGCTGGGCCTCGACATGGGCCTCACCGAACGGGACGCCGCGATCGTCCAGGACGAACTGTCGGACCGCGGCGCTATGATGGGCGCACCGGCTCAACTCGGCGGCTTGCCGTACGACGAGCTGGGCGTCACCGGGTTCGGTGTGGCCGAGGTGGCGGACGAGCTGATGCCCCTGCGCGGCAAGCGGGTCGCGATCCAGGGCTTCGGCGCGGTGGGTGCCGCGACGGCGAAGCGGTGCGCCGAACTGGGCGCGATCGTGGTGGCCGTCTCTTCAGTTCACGGCGCGTTGGTGGACGCCGGAGGTCTTGACGTCGACCGGTTGTTGCGGCTGCGCGCGGAGTGCGGCGATCTCGCGGTGGAGGAACACGGCGGCGGTGCCCTGCGGGCGCTCGGCGCCGAGCTGCGGGTGCCGTGCGACGTGCTGGTGCCCGCGGCGGTGCAGGACGTCGTCGACGCCGATCTCGCGAAGGAGCTCGACACCGCGCTCGTGGTCGAGGGGGCGAACCTGCCCACCTCCCCCGCGGCGCAGGAGGTGCTGGCCGCGCGCGGGATCACCGTGGTGCCGGACTTCATCGCGAACGCCGGCGGCGTGGTCGCGGCGGCCTTCGGGATGGACGCGCGGTACTCGCCGTTCCCCGTCGACCCCGCGGTGGTGCTCGACGCGGTGTCGGTGAAGCTGCGCGCGAACGCGGCCACCGTGCTCGCCGAAGCGCGCAACCGGGGTACGACAACACATGCAGCAGCGAGAGAGGTGGCTCAGGAACGCGTGCTCGCGGCGATGCGGCTGCGGGGGCGGGTCGCATGAGCTCGCTCGAAGGGGTGGTGATCGCCGACTTCAGCAGGGTGCTGGCCGCGCCCTACGCGACCATGGTGCTCGGTGACCTGGGTGCCGAAGTGGTCAAGGTCGAACAGCCCGGCCGGGGCGACGAGACCCGCACGTGGGGTCCGCCTCACCACGGCGACGAGGCCACGTACTTCCTGTCCGTCAACCGGAACAAGACGTCCGTGCAGATCGACCTGGGCACCGCGGCGGGCCGGGAGCAGGCGCGCGAGCTGATCGCGCGCGCCGACGTCGTGGTGGAGAACTTCAAGCCCGGCACGATGAAGAGGTTCGGGCTGGACTACGAGTCGCTCGGCCGCGACGACCTCGTGTACTGCTCGATCTCCGGGTTCGGCTCCGGCAAGGGGGCCGGCCTGCCTGGCTACGACCTGCTCGTGCAGGCCGTCGGCGGGTTGATGAGCGTGACCGGTGACGGCACGCCGGTGAAGACCGGTGTGGCGCTGGTCGACGTCCTGACGGGCCTGCACGCCTGCGTGGGCGTCCTGGCCGCGCTGCGGCACCGGGAGAAGACCGGGCTGGGGCAGCGGGTCGAGCTCGACCTGCTGTCGGTGTTGTTGTCCAGCATGGTGAACCAGAGCGCGGGCTTCACGCTGGCCGGTGCGATCCCGGAGCCGCTGGGCAACCGGCACCCGTCGATCGCGCCGTACGAGGTGTTCCCGACGGCCGACCAGCCGATCGCGCTCGCGGTGGGCAACGACCGGCAGTTCCGCCGGTTGTGCTCGGTGCTGGACGTGCCGGAGCTGGCGACCGACCCGCGGTTCGCGACGAACCCGGACCGGGTGGAGAACGTGGACGCGTTGTTCGAGGTCCTCGCGCGGCAGCTGCGGGAACGGCCGGCGCTGCACTGGTTCGAGACCTTGACGCCCCTGGGCGTTCCGTGCGGGCCGGTGAACGACATCGCGCACGCGTTCGCGCTGGCCGAGTCGCTCGGCCTCGCTCCGACCACGACGATCGACGGCATGACGCTCGTCGCGAACCCCATCCGCCTGTCGCGCACGCCGGTGAGCTACCGGCTGCGCCCGCCGAAGCTGGAGCCGTGAAGTGCAGGACCCGTTGCAGCTGCTGGACATCCCGTCGTTGCTGAGCGACGAGGAGCGCGACATCCAGGCCACCGTCGCGGCGTTCCTGGCCGACCACGTCCGGCCGCACGTCGCCGGCTGGTTCGAGGAGGGCGTGCTGCCGCGCGAGCTGGCGCGGGAGCTCGGCAAGCTCGGTGTGCTGGGCATGCACCTGGAGGGCTACGGGTGTGCGGGCACGTCGGCGTTGGCCTACGGGCTCGCGTGCCTGGAGCTGGAGGCCGTGGACAGCGGCATCCGCAGCTTCGTGTCGGTGCAGGGCTCGCTGTCGATGTTCTCGATCTGGCGGTACGGGTCGGAGGAGCAGAAGCAGGAGTGGCTGCCGAGGCTCGCGGCGGGCGAGGCGATCGGGTGCTTCGGCCTGACCGAGCCCGACCACGGCTCGAACCCGAAGGGCATGCGCACGCGCGCGGTCCGCGACGGCTCCGACTGGGTGCTCGACGGCACCAAGACGTGGATCACGAACGGCGGGCTGGCCGACGTCGCGACCGTGTGGGCGCAGACCGGCGACGGCGTCCGCGGGTTCCTCGTGCCGCGCGGCACCCCGGGGTTCACGACGCACGACATCAAGCACAAGCTGTCGATGCGGGCGTCCGTCACGTCCGAGCTGGTCCTGGAGGGCGTGCGGCTGCCCGACAGCGCCCGCCTGCCGGGGGCGACGTCGCTGGGCGCACCGCTGTCGTGCCTGAACGAAGCCCGGTTCGGGATCGTGTTCGGAGCGGTCGGTGCCGCCAGGGACTGCCTGCGGACGGCACTGGGCTACGCGGCCACGCGGATCCAGTTCGACCAGCCGATCGCGGCGTTCCAGCTGACCCAGCGCAAGCTCGCGACGATGGCGGTGCAGGTGAACAACGCCATGCTGCTCGCGCTGCACCTCGCGCGGCTGAAGGAGGAGGGCCGGCTCAGGCCGGAGCAGATCAGCGTCGGCAAGCTCAACAACGTCGAGGCGGCCATCGCGATCGCTCGGGAGAGCCGGACCGTGCTCGGCGCGAACGGCATCTCGCTGGAGTACTCGCCGCTGCGGCACGCGAACAACCTGGAGTCGGTGCTGACCTACGAGGGGACCTCCGACATCCACCTGCTCTCCATCGGCCACGCGTTGACCGGAATCGCCGCATTCCGCTGATCTTCGCCCTATCCTGCACTGGCAGTTCGTCGAAAGACGTTCGACGGGGAGGACGTCCTGCCAGTGGACACGAGCAGCCGCAGCGACGCGCGCCGCAACCGCAAGCGGTTGCTGGAGGCGGCGACGCACGTTCTGCGGGAGGAGCCGACGACGGCGACGATGCAGTCCATCGCTCGCGAGGCGTGCCTTTCGCAGGCGACCGCGTATCGGCACTTCCCGTCCGTGGAGGCGCTTGTCGTCGCCTACCACGAGGACGTCATGACGTCGTTGGCCGAGCACGGCGAGAAGTCGCGCAAGACCGGCAAGGACCTGTTCGAGCACCAGGTGGCGCACTGGGTCGAGCTGCAGGACGTGCACGGTCCGGTGATCGCACGGTTCTGGTCCCAGCGCGGGTTCCTCGACCGGCTGCGCTGCTCCGACGCCACGGCGGCGGTGTTCTGCCGCGCGTGGGACCGGGCCTTGCGCGGCGTGCTGATCGACCTGGCACTGCCGGACCCGCTGCTGCCGGTGGGCCGGTTCCTGCACAACGCGCTGTTCGACCCGCGGGAGATCCTCGACCTCACGAGAGCCGCCGGACTCCCTGGCGAGCAGGTGGTCCGGCGGCTCTCGGACGCCTTCTACGGCGCGTTGTCGGGGTGGGCCCGCTCCGGGGCCTGACGGGTCAGATGCCGAGCGGGAGCACCCACCTGAGCTCGGACTTGACGTTCGGGCGGCCGTCGACCGGGTTCTCCCCCGCGATGCCGCCGGCGGCGATCTTGTCGAGCGTCTTCAGGCCCTCGGGCAGGATCTGGCCGAACACGGTGTAGTTCGGGCGCAGGACCGAGTCGGACTGGACGAGGAAGAACTGCGAGCCGTTGGTGTCCGGGCCGGCGTTGGCCATGGCGAGCGTGCCGCGCGGGTAGATGCGGCGCTGGCCGGTCGGGTCGTTCGGCACGGGCTGCAGGTCAGTCGGCAGCTCGTCCCGGTACCTGTATCCAGGGCCGCCCTCGCCGGTGTTGGACGGGTCGCCGCACTGCAGCACCTTCAGCGTCGGGTACGCGGTGAGGCGGTGGCACTCGGTGCTGTTGTAGAAGCCGCGGTGGGCGAGGTGGATGAAGCTGTGCGTGGTGCACGGCGCCTTGGTGCGGTCGAGCACGAGCGGGATGTCGCCCTGGTTGGTCTTGACCTTGACCAGCACCTTGCCCCTGGTGAACCAGGGGTCGTGCGGCACGGGCACCGGGCGGGCGGCGGGCTCCTCGGGCGTCGCGGTGTAGCCGCAGTCCGGCCTGGCCAGGTCTTCCTGCGCGGCCGCGGTGCCCGTCGTGCCGAAGACGACGGCGAGTGCCGCCACCGCCAGTCCAGCTGCGATTCGCCTCATGCGCGTTTCCTAGTGGAGGGGGTCGTGGCCCGGCAAGGGTTAACGGATCACTCAGCTGCCGGTCATCTGTGTCCCTCCACGCGTGGCTCGCCACGCTTCACCCCATCCAGCGACGTGTACCGGATGCCAGACCGGGTATCCCGACTCCATAGGGAGGTGATGCAGTCATGGGCTTCGACGAGTTGAAGGACAAGGCAAAGGACCTCGTCGGTCAGCACGGCGACAAGGTCGACCAGGGCGTGGAGCGCGCAGGCCAGTTCGCCGACGAGAAGACCGGCGGCAAGCACAGCGAGCACATCGACCAAGGCGAGGACAAGCTCAAGGAAGGTCTCCGGAAGTTCGGCGGCCAGCAGTGACCTCCGCGGCCGGCGCACTCACCTGGAGTGCGCCGGCCGCTTTCGCTTCAGCACGCGACCAGCACCCCGTGCAGCCGAACCCCCGGAAGTGGGCATCTGAGGCTGTTCGTGCGGGTGAGTCGCATGTGAGTGAGGCGGGAAACCGCCGAACGCGCTGTCTGCGCACCACCCGTCCGAGTTACTTCCGCGATCCTGCCGTCCCGGTTACCGTCGTTCGCCGGGATCGCGGAGGTGAAGGTGGATCCGAGCGGGCTGTCGAGAGCGGCACGGCTCACCGCGTTGGCCGGGTTGTGCCTGGTCACGGTCCTCCTGCTGCTCCCGGCGGCGATCAGCGTCAGCACCGGCGGCACCGCTCCGGAGTTCCTCGGCGAGTTCGGGCGCTGGCTGTGGCCGGCGGTGGGCGTGATCGTGCTGGTCGCGGTGGTCCTGGCCGTCTGGGAACGGGTCCGCGGGCACGAGACGTCGAGCCGGTCGGCCGCGCTGAACCGGGTCGAGGCGCGGGTCAAGGCCCTGCTCGCCTCCTCGCTCGCCGCGCAGACCCAGGTCAAGCTCGGTGTGCTGCGCCAGCCGAAGCTGTCCGTCCGTGCGGACGGCGACGAGATCTCCTCCACCGACCTGCCCGCCGTGTACGACCGGCTCGGCCACACGATGGTGCTGGTCGGACCGGTCGGCAGCGGCCGGTCGACGCTGCTGCGCGAACTCTGCCTGGTGCTCGTGGAACGGGCCCGCAACGACCCCGGCGCACCGATCCCGGTCGTGGTCGACCTCGCGACCTGGCGGCCGTACGGCGCGCGCAAGCCCACCGAGTTCACCGCGTGGCTGCTGCGCGAGATGAACCGCCGCTACGGGATCAGCCGCTCCGCCGGCACGATCTGGCTGCGCCGGAACCGGGTGGCCGTGCTGGTCGACGGGCTCGACGAGGTGCCGCGCGCCGACCGCGAGCACTGCGAGTCCGAACTGGCGCCGTTCGCCTCGGTCGTGGTCTCGACCGGACCCATCGAGAACCTGCCGTCCGTCCACGTCGACCCCCTGTCCCGCGGCGAGGTGCTGGAGTACGTCGCGTCGGTCAGCCCGCGGCTCGACAGCCTGGAGGCCGCGCTGACCCCGGAGGTGTGGGAGCAGCTGACCTCCCCGCTGGCGCTGAACCTCCTGGCGCTGACGCACCTCGACAAGCAGGTCGACACGATCGGCACGGACCTCGTCGGTTCCTTCGTCGTCGAGCGGCTCTCCGGTCAGCGCGGGGCCGGTCCTGCGATCCGCGCGCTCAAGTTCCTGGCCCGGCTCGGCCGACCGGACCTCGGTGCGCCCGTGCACATGCCACACCGCCGTGCGTGGTTACCGCTGCTGCCGACGCGTCCGCTGTGGTTGCTGTTCATCCGGGCCGTACCCGCCGCATTCGCCGGTGGGGTGTGTGCGGTGACGTTCATAACCGGGCTGCAGCTCGGCTTCTGGTCCGCGTTGACGTTCGTGGTGTCGGCTTCGCTGATGCTGGTGTGGGTGAACAAGCTGCCGCACGTGTTCCATCCGCCAGGGCGCGCACACGGTCTGATAACCGCCGGGATGGGTTTCCTGGCCGGTCTGGTCATGGGCTTGTTGGTCGGTTTCGTGGGTTTGTGGCTCGGCGGGATAGCAACGCCGTGGCCGTACTTCGCCGCGTATGCGTTCGTGGTGGTGGCGACATTCTTCTTGGCATTGGGTTTTGTCCCCGGTGACGCGCCTGTGCCGTGGTCGATCCTGATCACGGCGGCGCCCGGTGTGTCCATGGTGTGGGTCGGGCCGCATTCCGTCCTGGCCGGTATGGGACTGGGGTTCTCCGCGGGTGTGGCGGGCGGCGTGTTCGCGGCGGCGGTGGGACGGGTGTGGCGCACGGTGCGCCCGGCACAGCACCAGCGGATGCGGCTCGGCCGGCCGTGGTGGGTGCAGCCCGCGGTGCCGTTGGCCGGTGCGGTGGGGCTGCTGGGCGGCATCGCGTCGTTCGGGTCGTGGGGTGCGGCGCTGGGCGTCGCGCTCGGGTTGATGGTGACACCGGTCGCCGCCCGCGACTACGTCTGGCCGTTCGACGCGCTCGCGGAATGGGCGGCGGAAGGCCTCACCCGGCCGTTGTCGCTGGGTGAGTTGTCGTTCCGCCGCACGGCTTTGCTGCACCTCGCCGAGGACCGGCTGCTGCTCACGCGGGTCGACGGCGAGTACCGCTTCACCCACGTCGTGGTGCGCGACCACCTGGCTGCCTGCGACCCGACCGCGCTGGTGAGGGCCACCCGTCGTTGAACCGGGCCGTTCCGCGGGCCGTACGGCCTGACAGAAGGGTCGGGTGTTGCACATGCGCTGGTCAAAGGGCTGGATCGCGGCCGCCGGGGTGTTCTCGGTCGTGGCCGCGGTCGGGGGTACGGCCTTCGCTCTGGCTGGATCGGGTTCGCCGTCGGCGCAGACCTCGGTCGCCGGCAAGGAGGTCTGCGCCGGGGAACCACTTGAGCTCAAAGAGGTCGGCGGGCCGGCCGGGGTGTTGTCGGACCAGATCCCGGTGGGGACCTCACTGCGCATCACGAACCTGGCCAACAAGCGCAGGATCACCGTTCCCGTGGTGGGAACGGCGCAGAAGTGCGCGGTGCTGAACTACGCGGCGTACGAGACGCTGCGGTCGCCGGACGCCGCGCGAGGTGGAGCGGAAACGGTTCTCCGGCGCGTGCTCGTGGAGATAGTGGGAAATGCGCCGGCGCCGGACCCGTCGGCGAAGGCACAGGTGCGGGCTTCCGGGACCGCGGGACGAGTTGTGTGCGAGGGGGCTTCGGTCGCGTTGTCCGACGTGGGCGGGGCACCCGAGGCGTTCTCGTCCGTCCTGCCGGTCGGGACCGTGGTGCGGGTGACGCACCTGGACAGCGGGCGGCAGGTGACAGCGCCCGTCGTCGGGGTGGGACGCGGGTGCCTGGTGTTGAACCGGACGGGATTCGCCGCGGTCGGGACGTCGGGCAGGAACGTGGTGGGCGGGGTGCGGATCGAAGTGGTGGGGTGAGGCCCCGTCACCAGTCGAGGGGCTCCTCGGGCTCGGGCCACTCCTCCGGTTCCGGCAGCGAGGAGAACCCGTCGTCGTCCGAGGCGCCGGGGGCCCAGGCACCGGCCGCGGTGGCGCGCGACGACGGCCGGGCGGACCGCGCGGGCTTCGCCGGGGTGCCGGTGCCGAGGAGCGCCTGGTCCGGTGCCGCGGCACCGGGACCGGCGTCGGCCACCAGTTCGAGGACCGCGGTGCCGTACTTGGTCAGCTTGGCCTGGCCCACACCGCTGACGGTGCCGAGGGCCGCGAGCGTGGTGGGGCGGGAGGCCGCGATGCCGCGGAGGGTGGCGTCGTTGAAGATCACGTAGGCCGGGACCGCCTGCGTGCGGGCCTGGTCGGCGCGCCACTTGCGGAGGGTCTCGAAGAGCGGGGCGGCCTCCGCGGGGAGGTCGGCGGCGGCCTTCGGCTTGGCACCCGGTGTGGCGGTGCGGGTGGTGGAGCGGGCCGGGGTCATGTCCTTGCGCATCATGACCGTGCGCTTGCGGGACAGGACGTCGCCGCTGGCCGGCGTGAGGACGAGCGTGGAGTACTCGCCCTCCACGGCGAGGAGGCCCTGGGCGAGGAGCTGGCGGACCACACCGCGCCACTCCGACTCGGTGAGGTCCTCGCCGAGGCCGAAGGTGCTGAGGCGGTCGTGGTCGAACTGCAGGACCTTGGCGGTCTTGCGGCCCAACAGGATGTCGATGGCCTGGCCGGCACCGAACTTCTGGTTGCGCTCGGTGCGCAGGCGCCAGACCGTGGAGAGGAGCTTCTGGGCCGCGACCGTGCCGTCCCACGACTCGGGCGGGGTGAGGCAGGTGTCGCAGTTGCCGCAGGGGGTGCCGGGTTCTCCGAAGTAGTCGAGCAGCGAGGTGCGGCGGCAGTTGACGGTCTCGCAGAGGGCGAGCATCGCGTCGAGGTGCGCCTGGCTGCGGCGGCGGAACGCCTGGTCTCCCTCCGAGGACTCGATCATCTTGCGCTGCTGCACGACGTCGGCGAGGCCGTAGGCGAGCCAGGCGGTGGACGGCAGGCCGTCGCGGCCCGCGCGGCCGGTCTCCTGGTAGTAGCCCTCGACGGACTTCGGCAGGTCGAGGTGGGCGACGAACCGGACGTCCGGCTTGTCGATGCCCATGCCGAAGGCGATGGTGGCGACCATGACCAGGCCGTCCTCGCGCAGGAAGCGGGCCTGGTTGCGCTGGCGGACCGAGGCGTCGAGGCCCGCGTGGTACGGCAGCGCCTCGACGCCGTTCGCCACCAGGAACTCGGCGGTCTTCTCGACCGAGGCGCGCGACAGGCAGTAGACGATGCCCGCGTCACCGGCGTGCTCGCCGCGCAGCAGGTCGAGGAGCTGCTTCTTGGGCTCCTTCTTCGGCACGATCCGGTACTGGATGTTCGGGCGGTCGAAGCTGGAGACGAACAGGCGGCCGTCGCCGAGGTCGAGGCGCGTGAGGATCTCCTTGCGGGTCGCCTCGGTCGCGGTGGCGGTGAGGGCGATCCGCGGGACCTTCGGCCAGCGTTCGTGCAGGTGGGCGAGCGAGAGGTAGTCGGGCCGGAAGTCGTGGCCCCACTGCGAGACGCAGTGCGCCTCGTCGATCGCGAACAGCGCGATGTCGGCCTTGTCGAGCAGCTGCACGGTCGCCTCGGAGCTGAGCCGCTCGGGCGCGAGGTAGAGCAGGTCGAGCTCGCCCGCGACGAACTCCGCCTCCACCATCCGGCGCTCGTCCCACGACAGCGACGAGTTGAGGAAGCCCGCGCGCACGCCGAGGGCGCGCAGCGCGTCGACCTGGTCCTGCATCAGCGCGATGAGCGGGGAGATCACCACGCCGGTGCCGGACCGCACCAGCGCCGGGATCTGGTAGCACAACGACTTGCCGCCGCCGGTCGGCATGAGCACGAGCGCGTCGCCGCCCGCGATCACGTGCTCGACGATGTCGGCCTGCTCGCCGCGGAACTCGGGGTACCCGAAGACGCGCTGCAGGACCTGCAGCGCGTCTCCGTGGTCGGTTGAACCCATGCCGCCGATGCTAGCGAGCGGCACCGACAACTCGGGGAGCTAGCCCAGCGCGCTCTGCGTACCTGCGGAAACGCTGAGCGCGGTGATCGGGGCGGCGGACGCGGCCGGCACCGTGCCGCGGATCGGGACCCGCACCGAGGTGTCCGCCAGGTCCACGGTCAGCCGGGGCAGCCGACCCGGCGCGACGATCACGCTGGAGTCGGTGCCGCCGATCAGCAGGCCCAGGCGGTGGCCCGCCGGGACGAGGTGGTCCGTTGTGGACAGCCGGAACGTGATGCGGTACTTGGTGCCCGGCGTGATGGTGCGCGTGGTGGAACGCGACTCGTAGTTCGCGAGGTCGGCCCACCCGCGCGCGATGACCTGCGCGTCGACGTTGCCCGCCGTGGTCTCGGTGTTGCGGTAGCAGGCGTCGTCGCCGGTGCGGCTCTCGCCCCAGCACGACTCCGCGGTCAGCGTGCGGATGCCCTCACCGGTGCGGACCCGCGCCGGGCCGTAGTCGACGAGGTACGCCGTGAGGTGCGCGGTCGGCGTCGAGGACGACACCCCCACCGTGATCGACGACGTGCCCGCGACCAGCAGGTCCGACGTCAGCGGCGCGGTCGAGTGGACGACCCGGCCGGTGTTCGAGCCGGAGAGCCACGAGGACGGCGTGCCGCTGCCGTTGTCGGTGAACGCCGCGGTCCCGGTACCGGGCGTCGTGCCGAGGCCCGCGGCAGAAGGCCGCAGCACCTGCGTGGTGGTCCCGGCGGGCGGCCACGTCTGCGTGTCCTCCCACTGGTCCGGGTTGCGTTCGACGGACGCCTGGGCCTCGTTCTCGATGCCGTTGGGCACGTCGAGCAGCCAGCGGTCGAACCACCGGTGCAGCGTCGGCACCCATTCGGCGCGCCGGAAGTCGAACGGGTCGACGTGCGCGGTCTGCGAAAACCACAGCTTCTTCGGCACGGTCGCCGGCAGCGCGTCCCAGAACTGGCCGTACTGCAGCGTCTTCACGTTGAGGTCGTTCTGGCCGTGGATGGCGAAGACGGACGCCTTCACACGCGAGGCGTTGCGCACGAAGTCGCGTTGCTGCCACATGGCCGTGTAGTCGCCGTTGGCCGGAGAGCCGTTGTTGATCTCCGTGCGCACGGCACCACAGCGCGAGCTGGCGTTGGAGTTCTCGAACTGCGAACCCAGGCCCGTCGGGGAGCTGTAGCTGCGGTAGGAGACGCCGTCGGAACGGAACCAGTCGTACCACGAGCTGATAGCGGCAATCGGGACGATGGTCTTCAAACCGTCGATACCGGTCGCCGCGACGCCGTTCGCGATGGAGCCGTCCCACGACTTGCCGATCATGCCGACGGCGCCGGTCGACCAGCTCGCGGACTTCGTCGTGCTGCCGGTGACGGTCGTGTAGCCGGTCCGGCGGCCGTTGAGCCAGTCGATCACGGCGCTGGCGGACGCGATCTCCGCCCGCCCGCCGACGTCGACGCAGCCGCGCGACCGGTTCGTGCCGAGGAAGTCGACCAGCACGACGGCGTAGCCGCGCGGGACGAAGTAGTTGTCGTAGAAGAGCGGGAACTTCACCGGGACGCCGGCCGAGTCGTAGGTCTTGACCTCGCTCTCGTTGCCGCGGCCCGCGCTCTGGTAGTACGGGCTGGCGTCCATGATCACGGGCACGCGCCCGGTGGTGGCGGGTCTGATGACGTCGGCCGTGACGCGGTCGCCGCGGCCGTCGCCGTCGAGGTCGAGGCCGGTGTCGACCCAGACGCTCTCGCGGACGGCGTCGGCCATCGAGTGGATGGGAGCGGACACGCCGCCGGACAGGGTGAACGCCGGTGTCGCCGCTGTGGCAGGGATTGGCGCGAGGGTCAGGGCCCCTACTAACGCCACTACAACACGAGCACGGTTCATGAACTTTCACGCTACGGAGTGACAAAGTCACCTAGCAGAGTCGAAAGTCTGGTTCCGCAGAGTTGCGGCCGGTCCCCGTGGCGCTGAACATACGACCTCGTGAGCTTCACCTTCGAGCCGGCGCGCACGCGGATCGTGTTCGGTCGCGGCACCTCCTCCTCCGTACCCGCCGAGGTCGAGCGCCTGGGCGCCGCGCGGGTCCTGCTGATCGCCCGGCACGGCGGCGACCGGGTCGCCGAGGCGCTGGGACCGCTGCTCGCGGCCCGGTTCACCGGCGCCACCGTGCACACCCCGGTCGAGGTCACCGACCGGGCGCTCGCGGTGCTGCGCGAGCACGGCGCGGACTGCGTCGTGTCGGTCGGTGGCGGGTCCGGCACCGGGCTCGCGAAGGCGTTGTCGGTGCGCGCGGGCGTGCCCCAGGTCATCGTTCCGACGACCTACGCGGGCTCCGAGGTCACGCCGGTGCTGGGCGAGACGGCGGACGGGCTGAAGAGGACCCGGCGGGACGCGGCGGCGCAGCCGGACACGGTTGTCTACGACGTCGACCTGACGCTGGACCTGCCGCTGGACGTCACGGTGACCAGCGCCGTGAACGCGCTCGCGCACGCCGTGACGGCACGCGGCAACGAGAACCCGTTGATCGACGCCATCGCCGTCAAGGCCATCGACGGCATCTTGCACGCACTGGCTGACGATCCGTCCACGGTGGACGCACGGACCGAGTTGTTGTACTCGGCGTGGTTGGCGGGAACGTGCCTGGCGTCGGTTCCCATGGGGCTGCACCACAAACTGGCGCACGTTTTGGGTGGATCGTTCGGAATGCCCCATGCCGCAACACACACGGTGTTGCTCCCCCACACCGCACCCGCCGACCTGGGCGGGCGCGTCCACGACACCGCGGCACGGTTCGGAGCCGCGACCTCGTTGCGGGAGCTGGGATTGACGGAGTCCGATTTGTCCCGCGCCGCGGAGATCGCCGAGCACCCGGAGGCCTTGCGCGTGCTGGCGAACGCGTGGCGCGACGCACCGATCAGCTGAAGCGTTGTCAGCCTTAAGGCTGATGTTCACGTCATCGAACCGAGACCAATCTCCGATGTGGAACCTGTAGATCTGCTGATGAACTGACGGCATGTCCAGCCCCTTGGATCTGTCCCTGCTACACGGGCCGATCCCCGTCGCCGCGACTGCCGCGGGCGTGGTCGCGCTGCTCTTCCTGGCGATGCGGGCGAAACGGACGTGGTGGACGCGCGTGCTGCCGTTGACCGTGCTGGGCTGTGCGCTGGTCGTCGCGGGGCTGGCGTACGTGGTCGACCACGTGTGGAAACCGTGGCCGGAACCGCTGCCGGCGGTCCTGCTCGGGTGGCTGGGCGCGGCACTGGTCGGTCTCTGCCTGGCGGTCGCGCGGCTGCGGGCCGGGCGGTGGTACCTGCGCACGTTGAGCGTGGTGGCCGCTCTTGTCGTCGTGTCGAGCGCGGTGACGGCGACGAACGCGTTCTTCGGGCAGTACCCGACGATGCGGGCGGCGCTGGAGGTCTTCAGCAACCCGACCGTGGACCTCGACGAGGCCGCGAAGCCCGGTTCGGCCGTCCTCGAGGTGCCCGCGGGCAAGCGGCTGGCCGACGTGTGGCGCAAGCCGCCGGACCTGCCGGACAAGGGGACGGTCTCCGAGGTCGACATCCCGGGCGCCTTCAAGGCACGTCCGGCGTGGGTGTACCTGCCACCGGCGTACTCGGCGACCCCACGGCCCCGATTGCCCGTCATCGTGCTGATGGCGGGTCAACCGGGCAGTCCGCGCGATTGGCACGACGCCGGACGGCTCGTCGAGAACATGGACGCGTTCGCACGCGCGCACGACGGGCTCGCGCCGGTCGTGGTGGTGCCCGACCAGCTCGGTGCGGTGACGGCGAACCCGCTCTGCCTCGACTCGAAGCTCGGGCAGTCGGAGACGTACCTCGCGCGGGACGTGCCCGCGTGGGTCAGGAAGCGGCTGACCGTGGACGAACGCCGGGAGGCGTGGACCGTCGGCGGGTTCTCGCACGGCGGCACGTGCTCGTTCCAGCTGGCCGTGCGCGCGCCGGACGTCTACGGCAACTTCATCGACCTCAGCGGCCAGGCCGAGCCCACGCTCGGCACGCGCGAGGAGACCGTCAAGGCCGCCTTCGCCGGGGACGAGGCGGCGTTCCTGCGGGTCAACCCGCTGGACGTCCTCGCGCGCGAACGGTTCCCGCACACCGCGGGGGTCATCGTCGTCGGCCTGGGCGACCCGGGGTTCCGCGAGGCGAACGCGCTGGTGCTCGAAGTCTGCCGCAAGGCGGGCATGGACGTGGTGCGGCACGAGCTGCCCGGCGGGCACGACTGGAACGTGTGGCGGGCCGGGCTTTACGAACACGCGCTGCCGTGGCTCGCGGCGCGGACGGGGTTGAGCAGGTGAACGGGGTGGTGGCCGTGGCGCGCAGGGCGCGGCGGATGATCGCGCGGTTGTTCCGGACGGCACCGCTGACGTGCTCGTTCCTGGTGGTGTTCTGGACCGTCGGGACGCTGGCGCCGCCGGTCGACGAGGTGCTGGAGCGGGTCGGGTTCGGCACGGACAGTCCGGCGTGGACGGTGCTGACCTCGGTGCTGTGGGCGATGGACCTGCCGGGCTACGTCGCGACGACGGTGTTCCTGCTGGTCTTCGGCGCGCTGGCGGAACGGGAGTTCGGGTCGCTGCGGACAGCGGCGATCTTCCTGGTGTCGCACGTGGTCGGCGCGTTCCTGGGGATCTCGTGGGTGCTGCTCGGGCAGGCCGCGGGCTGGTGGTGGCTGGACTCGCTGGTCGGCCACGTGGCCGCGGGGCCGTCGATCGGCGGGGTGGGGCTCGCGCTGGCGCTGACGTTCCGCCTGCCACCGCTGTGGCGGCGCCGGGTGCGCTTGTTCACGATCTTGTCGGTGCTGGTCCTTACGCTCTACTCGGGATGGTTGGAGGACCTGCTCCGGCTGTCCGGTGGTGTGGTGGGTCTGCTGGTCGGAGCGTTGTTCCTGAAGGGAGGTGGCGAGCACAGGGCGCGCACGTTGCAGGAGACGCGGGTGCTGGTGGCGTTGCTGCTGGCGGCCTCGGCGCTGGGACCGGTGGTGGCGATGCTGTCGCCCAACCAGGACGGTCCGCTGTGGTGGTTCGCCGACGTCGTGGCGGTCGTGCAGCCGTCGCAGGACGAGGTGGCGGTCGTGTGCGGCAACCCGGACGCGGTGGACCTGTGCCGGACGATGCTGGTCCAGCTGTCGTACGGGCGGTTCCCGGCGCTGGTGATGTCGGTGCTGCCGGCGATGCTGCTGCTGGTGCTCGCGGAAGGCCTGCGGCGCGGACGGCGGTTCGCGTGGTGGTCGGCGCTGGTCTGCAACGCGGCGTACGCGGCGTTCATCGGGTGGTACGTCGTGGAGGCGGCGCAGATCCCCGAACGCGGGGCGCTGGACCTGGCGTTCTCGTACAGCGTGCCGATGCTGGTGCCGCTCGCGATCACGGTCGTGCTGCTGGTGACGCGTCGTCATTTCGACGTCGCGCTGCCCCGGCGTGCCGTGGTGCGGTTCTGGCGGTTCACGCTGGGCAGTGTGGCGCTGCTGTCGGCGCTGTACGTGTTCGGCGGGTACCTGGTGCGCGACGAGCTCACGCCGGCGCCGGGGTTCTCCGAGCTGCTCGCCGACCTGCCCGCGCGGTTCCTGCCGCCGGGGTACCTGGTCGGGCTCGTGCCGTTGCAGTTCTCGGCGGACGGGTTCGTGGGCGCGCTGCTGTTCGAGTACACCGGCGTGGTGTTCTGGCTGATCGCGCTCGCCGGTCTGCTGATGGCGTCGTGGCGTTCCTGGCCGACCGCGTGCACCGAGGCGGCCGAGCGCGCGCGTGCGTTGATGCGGCGTCACGGCGGTTCGTCGTTGTCGTACATGACGACGTGGCGCGGCAACCAGTACTGGTTCACGCCCGACGGCGAGACGGCCATCGCGTACCGGGTGGTCGCGACGATCGCGCTGACCGTCGGCGACCCGATCGGTCCGGCGCCGCTCGCGGCCGTGCGCGGGTTCGCCGAGTTCTGCGCGCGCAACGGCTGGACGCCGTGCCTGTACAGCGTGGGCGCGGCGACCAGGGACGCGGTGGCGGGCCTCGGCTGGTCGGCCGTGCAGGTCGCCGAGGACACCGTGGTGGAGCTGGAGGCGCTGAGCTTCACGGGCAAGAAGTGGCAGGACGTCCGCACCGCGCTGAACAAGGCGGCGAAGGCGGGCATCACCGCGGAGTGGTGCACCTTCGCCGACGCACCGTTCGCGATCACCGACCAGATCCGGTCGATCTCGGCGGAGTGGGTGGCGGACAAGGGCCTGCCCGAGATGGGGTTCACGCTCGGCGGGCTGGAGGAGCTGACCGGAGAGGGGGTGCGCTGCCTGATAGCGGTCGACGCCGACCGCACGGTGCACGGTGTCACGAGCTGGCTGCCGGTCTACGCCGACGGCGAGGTCGTGGGCTGGACGCTGGACTTCATGCGCCGCCGCTCGGAGGGGTTCCGCGGCTCGATGGAGTTCCTGATCGCCTCCGCCGCGACGTCGCTGAAGGAGGAGGGCGCACGGTTCCTCAGCCTGTCCGGCGCCCCGCTGGCCCGCCTCGACCGCGGCGAACCCCCGCGCGGGGTGCAGCGCGTGCTGGACCTCACCGGGCAGGTGCTGGAGCCGGTGTACGGGTTCCGGTCGCTGTTCGCGTTCAAGGCGAAGTTCCAGCCGACCTACCGGCCGATGTTCATGGCGTACCCGGACTCGGCGGCGCTGCCCCGCATCGCCAACGCGGTGAGCCGCGCCTACCTGCCGCACCTGAACGCGCGGCAGGGCGTCCGCCTGGCCGGCAAGATGATCATCCGTTCCCGCGACCGCGAGCCCGCGCCCGTGCGCTGACCTGTGGGCGCGCCGGGTGAGAGTGCTAGGCCGAAAGGGTGGTGAGTCGATCCTTCTCGCCGTGGCGCGCGCGAGCTGGGCAAGGATGCGCCGATGACCGTGCGGGACGATCTGCTCGACCGGCCCACGACGTTCATCGGCCGGCACGCCGAGCTGGCCGAGGCCAGGGCGCTGCTCGGCCGGTCGCGCCTGGTGACGCTGGTCGGCACGGGCGGCGTGGGCAAGACGCGGATCGCGGTCGAGACGGCGCGCGCGGTGCGGGACGACACCGCGTTCCGGCACGGGGTGTGGCTGGTGCCGCTGGGCGAGCTCGACGACCCGGCACTGCTGGCGAGGACGGTCGCGGCCGGGCTGCGCGTCGTCGACAACGGGCGGGACGCCGGCCCCTGCCGGCTCGTGGAGGCGTTGTACGACAAGCACTTGATGCTCGTGCTAGACGCGTGCGACCACCTGCTCGACGCCGTGCGGGACCTGGTGCACCACCTGTTGCGCCACTGCGAGGGGCTCACGGTCCTGGTGACCTCGCGTGCGCCGCTGAACCTGTACGGCGAGTGCGTGCTGCTGGTGCCGCCGTTGTCCGCTGATGATGCGCTGGCGCTGTTCCGCGACCGGGCGGCGGTCACCGAGGCCCGGCTGCCGGAGGCGTTGGACAGGACGCCGCTGGCGGTCGAGCTGGCCGCGACGCGACCGGGCGAGCCGGTGCGCGCACCGGTGCTGGAGTGGGTGGCGCGGAACTGCTCCGACGAGGAGCGCGAGCTGTGGGCGGCGCTGTCGGTGTTCCCGGCGGACTTCGACCTCGCCGCGGCGACAGCGTTGTGCGGCAGGGAGATTTCGCTGTCCGCACTGGTGGACAGGGCGCTCGTGACGGTGTCGGCGAACCCGGTGGTGGAGCGGACGCGGTACCGGCTGCAGGACACGGTCGCGCGGTTCGGCACAGGTCTGCTGACGGACCCCGATGCGGTGCGGCGCAGACATGTGCGGCACTACAGCGCGGTGGCGGAGGAGGCCGCGAGGTCGTGGTTCTCACCGGACGACTCGCGGTGGGTCGCGCGCCTGCGGGAGGAGTGGCCCAACCTCCGGACCGCCATCGGGTACGCGCTGCGCTCCCCCGGCCTGGCGCCCACCGGCGCGACGATGCTGATCGACCTGGGGCGGACCCGGTTCCCCGTTCTCGCGGGCGTGCTCGGCCAGTTCCAGGACCTGCTGGCCATCGCACGCGAGGCCGTCGGACCGCCGCTGCGGACGTCGCTGGCCGCGCACCAGGCGTTGCTGGCCCTGACGCAGGGCGACCTCGCGGCGGCGGGCCCGTTGCTGAGCGAGTTGCGCGGGCAGCCACCGGATGCGGAGTCCGATGTGGACCTGATGTGGGTGGAGGCGACGCAGCTCTTCCTCGTGGCGGGCTCTGCGGACTGCGTGCCGGTGTACGAGCGCCTCGCCGAGCTGTCCAGGGAACGCTCGGCGCCGGGCGACACGTACGTCATCGAGCTGTTCCTCGCCACCGCCTCCTGCCTCCTGCTCGACGCCGAGGCCGCCGACAAGGCGACGACCGCGCTGGCCGCGAAGAGCACCGGGGTGGCCTGGTCGACCGCGTGGGCGCTGTGGCACCGCGGCCTCTACGAGCTGCTGCACGGCGACCCCGCCCTCGCGCACCCGCACGCCGCGGAGGCGTTGCGCATCCAGCTCACCCTCGGCGACACCCACGGCCCCGCCCACAGCCTGTGGCTGCTCGCGTGCACCTGCGCCGAACTGGGCGCCCACGACCGCGCGACCCGCCTGCTGGGCGCGCTGCGGTCGCAGGAGCGCACCACCCGGATCTCCTTCGCAGGCCTGACCCCGTTCCGCGTCCTGCTGGAACGCGCGGACCGCACCGTCCGCCGCGCACTGGGCGACGACCACCCGGTGATCGCCACCCTGGGCGCCGACCTGCGCCCCGACCAGGCGATGGAGCTCGCGCTGGAACCGGTGCCCGACTCCGAGCGCCGCCCGCCCCGACCGACCCTGCCCGGCGGTCTGACCAGGCAGGAGTTCACGATCGCGGGCCTGGTGGCCGACGGCTTCTCGGCCAAGCAGATCGGCGCCCGCCTCTTCATCTCACCCAGGACGGCGGACCGGCACGTGGTCAACATCCGCACGAAGCTGGGCCTGCCCAGCCGGGTGGCGCTGGCGGCGTGGCACCGGTCGGTGACCGGCGACGACCCCGACCGCCGCTGGTAGCCGGTTCGCCGGCACCGGCTCACCGCGTCTCGGCGGCCAGTTTCAGCCCCAGCGCGATCAGCACGGTGGCGGTGAGCCGGTCGAGCAGGAGTCGCCGGCGCAGCAGGAAGGCGCGGGCGCGGGCGGCCAGGCCGATGAGGACCGGGAACCACAGCAGGCCGATGCCGAGGTGGATGGCGACGAGCAGCACGCCCCACGACGGTGCGGACGCGGGCAGGAACTGCGGCAGCAGCGAGAGGTAGAAGACGCCGGGTTTGGGGTTGAGCAGGTTCGTCAGCAGGCCGACGCGCACGGCGGCGCGGACCGACGGGACCGGGGCCGGTTCGTCGAGGTCAACGGGTGTGCGGGCGGTCCACAGCGCCTTCACGCCCAGGTACACCAGGTAGGCGGCGCCGAGGACGCGGACCAGGTCGTAGGCGAGCTCGGACGCGGTCAGCAGCGCGGTCAGACCGGCCAGCCCCGCCGCCGCCCACACCAGGCAGCCCAGGGTGCTGCCGACCACGACGCCCAGCGCCGCGCGCCGGCCGACGAGCAGCGCCGTCCGCAGCACCAGCAGGGTCTCCAGGCCCGGGGTGATGACGGTGAGCAGCGCGACGAGCGTGAAGCTCAGCAGTGCGGTGGTCGACATGCGGCCATCAGAACACGGAAACGCTGCGGTGCCGGAAGAATTTACTCGGCCGACACGTGCGTGACACCATCCACAGTGGACCTCAGCGGTACCATGCCCGCACACCGATGCGGCCCGTGCTGCCCAGGTCGATGTTGATGCTGCGCTCGGGTGCGACCGGCACCAGCGACTGCCAGGCGCCGCCGGGTGCGACCGCCAGGTCGACGTGGCTGCCGACCTGCGGCGGGTCGAGCGTGGTGTGCGTGTTCCGCCAGAGGATCGCCGAACGCGCGCGCCCGCCCGGTTGCACGGTGATCGGTTGTGGCGGGTCGTCGAAGCCTTCGAGCCGTGCGATGCCGCCGGAACCCGGCAGGACCGCCACGTCCAGCGGCTGCCAGCGCTCGTCGAGCAGACGCACCTGCGGGTGGCCGTTGAGCTGCACCGGTTCGGTGCCGCAGTTGACCACCTCGACCGCCATCACGCGCAGGCCGGTGGCCGCGTCGCCGCCACTCGTGGTGAACCGCAGGCCGCCGGTGCAGGCCGGTTCCGCCGGTGCCGCCGTGGTCAGCGCGGGTGGCGGCAGCACCGGTTCCTGCCGCAACGCCGTGTGCCTGCCGCACGAGGTCAGTGCGACGAGCGCGGTCACCACCGCCAGAAGAGCTCCGCCCCCAGATCTCATGCGACCGATCATGCCCGTGACCGGAGGAGATGTCATTGATTTGGCACCGGCCGGCGTTCCGCCGCGGCGCTACCCTCTGCTCCGGGGAGGGATACCGATGAACGCCGTGCATCCCGGCTTCGTCCGGTGGATCAACGAGGAGTGGGGCGGTGACGAGCTCTTCGCGGCCGCCCTGTGCCTCGACGAGCTCGCGGAGGCCTGCGGAGGGCCGTACGGCGAGTGGGGCACGCTGTCCGAAGAGGACCAGTCGGTGCTGCTGCAGCACTTCAGCACGCTGCACCCGGACCGGACCTCGTTGCGGGCGGTCGCGTTCGAGTACCGGGAGCACGCCGGCGACGGGAACCTGCGCGAGCTGGCCCGGCGGCTGCGCGAGGACGGGGACGTCCTCGCGCACGACCTCGCGCCGGTCTGGTGGCGGCGCAAGCAGGAGAACCGGGTCAGCACGCACCGCTCCACCTACACCGTCGAGCTGCTGCTCGACGACTACGACCGGCTGATCGCGCTGGTGGGCACCCTGATCGACGCGGCACGGGACTCGGCGCAGTGCGAACGGCTGCTGGACCTCAAGATGGTGCACCGCGAGCTGGAACGCGGGCGCGACCGCGCCGTTCCGGCGATGACCGGGCAGAACCGGTGGGAGTTCTTCGTCATCCTCACGGCCGAGCACATGGACCTCCTGCGCGCGGAGGGCGGCGAGCACGCCCGGTCGGCGCCGGCCGGCTTCCGCGCCTACTGGCGGGACGTGGACAGGGCGTTGCGGTCGGCGCGGTCCATCGCGTTCTCCTGAGCGGGCTTGACCCTGCACCGTGGTGCAGGGTCGAGGGTGGCGGTGTGATCGAGACCGTCGAGACTTCGGAACGCGCCGCGGTGACCAGGTGGGGCCGGGCGGGCGCGCTGTACGACCTGGTGGCGAGCGCCGCCTTCCTCACGCCGTGGACCGCGGCGTTCGCGCTGGGTCTGATCGGGGACCTGCACGCGGCGCTCGGGCTGCCGGGTGCGCCGCCTCCCCCGCCGAACGCGATGACGTTGTTGTTCGCCACGCTGTTCGGCACGGTCGTGGTGCTGTGGTCGGTGGTCCGGTGGGTGCGGCCGGAACCGGTGTTGATCGCCGCGGACACGGTGGGCAGGGTGCTGTTCAGCGGGTGGTTCACCCGGGCGCTCTGGCAGGGCGAGACGCCGGTGCTGGCGGTGTTCCTGGTGCTGGAGGTGGCGTGGGGTGCGGCGCAGCTGCGGGCGCTGCTGGCCGGGCGCAGGGCGGGGTAGCGTCCGGCGGTGCGCATCTCCGAACTGGCCCGGTCGGCGGGCGTGGGCATCAGCACGGTGCGGTTCTACGAACGGCGCGGGCTCGTCGTCCCGTCGGGGCGCACCAGCGGCGGGTACCGCGAGTACGAGCCGGAGGCGGTGAAGCGGCTGAAGTTCATCCGCCGCGCGCAGCTGCTCGGGTTCACGCTCACCGAGATCGACCAGATCCTCGCGCTGTCCGCCGGTCCGGTCGACGTGGCCGGGCTGGGCGGGGTGATCGAGGAGAAGGTGGGCGAGATCGAGGAACGGGTGCGCGACCTCGAACGGGTGCGGCTGGCGTTGCTCGACGTGGCCGCGAACGGGCCGCGCGAGACGTGCCCGGTGGTCGCCGCGTTGAGCTGACGGCGTCTTTCTGCCGACAGCAGAACGCACCTTCCGGCCGGTGCGGCTGCTGTCACGATGGCGGCATGGCGGACATCTTCGACTTCAAGGGCAAGCGCGAGCCGCAGCCGCTGTGGCGCGAGGCGCTCGGCCGGAAGCTGCGCGAGATCAGGGAGCTCCAGGGTGCCCGCCTGGTCGACGTGGCCGAACGGGCGGGCATCTCGACGCAGTACCTGTCCGAGATCGAACGCGGGCGCAAGGAGCCGTCGAGCGAGATGATCGCCGCGGTCACCGGTGCGCTGGGCGTGGACCTGGCCGACCTGCTCGTCGGCATCGCGGGCCAGGTCCGGCACTTCCAGACCGCGCGTCCGGTGCACCGCCCCGGCGGCCCGGTGATGACCACGCGGTCCCTCGGCCGTCCCAGCGGACCGGTGCTCATGGCGGCCTAGCGCTGCTCCAGCACCTGGTCGGCCAGTCCGTACGCCACAGCACCCTCCGCGTCGAACACGCGGTCGCGGTCGGTGTCGTGACGCAGCTGGGCGACGTCGCGCCCGGTGTGCCGCGACAGCACGTTCTCCAACTGGGAGCGCACCCGGACGACCTCGTCGGCGGCGAGGATGAGGTCCGGGATCGTGCCCCTGCCCTGTGCCGCCGGCTGGTGCAGCACGACCCTGGCGTGCGGCAGCAGTGACCGGCGGCCCTCCGCGCCCGCGGCCAGCAGGACCGCGCCCGCCGCGACGGCCTGGCCCACGCACGTCGTCGCCACCGGTGCCTTGATGTAGCGCATGGTGTCGTAGAGCGCGAGCATCGCCGACGGGTCGCCGCCCTCGCAGTTGATGTAGAGGTTGATCTCCAGGTCGGGGTTGTCCGACTCCAGGTGCAGCAGCTGCGCGATCAGCGCGTTGGCCACGCCCGAGTCGATCCCGGTGCCCAGGTAGACGATCCGCGACGACAGCAGGTGCGAGTAGACGTCCATGATCCGCTCGCCGCGGGCGTCGCGGGTGATGACGTTGGGGATGGTGTAGGTGCTCATGCGACGGCTCCGGAGTGCAGGCCCAGCTGGTGGGTGCGGACGGGGACGACCTGGCCCAGGTCGCTGACGACGTGGTCGATGAACCCGTACTCGCGGGCCTGGTCGGTGGTGAACCAGCGGTCGTGCAGCGAGTCGGTGAAGATCCGGTCGAACGGCTGGCCGGTGTCCTCGGCGATCAGCCCGAGCACGGTGTCCCTGGTGTGGCGCAGGTCGTCGGCCTGCACCTCGACCTCGACCGCGGAGCCACCGATGCCCGCGGAACCCTGGTGCATCAGGATGCGGGCGTGCGGCAACGCGAACCGCTTGCCCTTGGTGCCGGCGGAGAGCAGGAACTGGCCCGCGCTGCACGCGAGACCCAGCGCGAGGGTCGCCACGTCGCACGGGACCAGCCGCATCACGTCGCGGATCGCCAGCATCGACGGCACCGACCCGCCGGGCGAGTGGATCCACAGCGCGATGTCCTGCCGCGGGTCCTCGCTCGCCAGCGACAGCATCTGGGTCGCGAGCACCGTGCCGTTGTCGTCGTCGAGCGCGCCGTCGAGGATCAGCACCCGCTGCGCGAAGAACCGGTCCCTCAGACCGGGGCTGAACATCTTGTCGTTCGTCATGCACCCGACGATGCCGGTGCCACCGCCGCGGCCGCTTCCGTTGCTGCTGTGGGCAGATCGGCTCACGGCAGGCACGCACCCGGAGCTTCAGTCCTTTGAGGACACCTTCGGGGGCCGCACGGTCACGCCGATTCCACGGTGAGCCGCCACCGCACGATCCCTTCGGCGGGCACGACGGCGACCGGGTTGTCGGGGTCGGTGCGTTCGAAGCTCGCGCCGACCATGGGTTCCACCCCGATGCTGCGGTAGGGCTCCGGTTCCGGCCAGCCCTTGAGGTTCCGCCACAGCGCGATCGACACCGGCTGTCCCGCGCACTCCACCCGCAAGTCGAGCGCGTGCTCGCCGTCGACCACCCGGATGCGGTCGTGGCGCAGCACCGCACCGGTCGCCGTGCCGTCGTCCGGTCCGAGCGTTGCCAGTCCCGCCGGCCACTCGCTCATCACCGGCGCGGGGTCCGCGATCAGCACCGGGACTCCTTCCGGTGCCTCCAGACGGGCTTCCTGGCTGAGCTCCAGCAACGCGTGCGCCGCCCACACGAACCGATAGCCGGGTTCGGCCGTCAGCTCGTAGTCGACGACCACCACGTCGCCTTCACCGCCGAAGCGCCGCCGGAACGAGAACTCCGGTGTCTCCACCGCCCACCAGCCGTCGACCTCGTGCCAGGGCCGGCTCCACACGTCACCGTGGTCGGGCAGCCCGCGCAGCGTCGGAACGCATTCCTCCAGCCCGCCCGCGTCCGCCCAGGGGTCTCCGGGCGACACCGCCGCGCGTGCCGGGTCCTCTCTGGCCCACAGCCACTCGCGTTCCCCGCTGCGCAACGACGTCCACCGTCCGCCGAGCGAGTGGTCCACCTCGACCCGCAACCCCACCACACCACCCCCGCCAGCAAGGTCATCGCGTTCCGACCCTCCCACGCACCAAGGCGCAAAACAACGCCCGGCCGGGGACCTGGGAGCCCAGAAAACACCACGGGCGGGGTATGTCCGCGCGTTCCGCAGACATACCCCGCCCGAAGGTCGTGCCCCCGGCGCACCTCGCACAATGTCTACACGCTCGCACACCCGCCGTGAACTGCAAGTTTCCGCCACCGTGGAGGTTCCACGTGGCCGCCGCCGTCGCGCTGGCGGTGAGGCTTGATGAATCCGAACGAGATCATCTACGGCCTGACTGACCTGCAAGCTGACGGCTTGGCCTATCCGGTTTGCGCAGCAAACTTCATGCAGGTCCATGCTGCCTCGGTGCCTGTTGGTCGCTCTGTGACCGGCTCCCAGGTCCACGCCTGCGTCAACGGGTGCGCTGCTTCAGCTGCGGCAGCCGTCGCGGCTCGGCGTCGAGCCGGCGGTGCACGATGACCGCCGTCGTCCGGCGCGATAGCTCGCTGCGGGTCCAGTGCGCGTGTACGACCCTTGTCGCGCTCGGCGCGGCGTACGCCTCGTACCGACACGGGCGCGAGTTCGCGCTCCGGTTCGGCGCGGACGAAACCACCGCGGCGATCTGGCCACTGATCGTGGACGGCCTGTTGACCACGGCGACGGTCGAGCTGTGGAAGACAGGCCGTGGGAGCGGGCGCTGGAAGGCCTGGCTGGCGTTCGCGTTCGGCATCGTGCTCTCGCTGTGCGCGAACGTGGCCGCGGCCCCGGAGTTGAGCGTGTTCGCCGTGGCGGTCGCGGCATGTCCGCCACTTGCGCTGCTGCTCGCAGTCGAGCTGCTCAATCACGCCCTGAAGCGTCGTCGCGCCGAAACCACGAATCAGACTGGAATCGGGAACGATGAGAACGGCGACGAGACCGCCAGCGTGGTGCGACTCGCTTCAGCCTCGGGCGGTTCTCGTCCGCCAGGAGAGCCGACCGCCGAGCAACGGATGTGGGCCTACTTCCGTGCGCAAGCCGCGCACGGTCGATTGCCGACCGGCGCAGAATTGGACCGTGCTGCAGGAACCAACAACTACGGCCGCAGGGTGCTGCGCATGTGGCACGAGAAGGGCCTTGTAGCCTCCTCGACCACTCTCAACCACTCGCACCGTCGCAAGCCCAGAGCTGCCAACGAGATCGGCCGCCCAGAGGGCGATGCCGCTCACGACCACACCGGCGATCAGAATCAGGTTTGACAAGGCGCCAACCACGCGCTTATTGACCTGGCGAGCGGCGAAGTCCGATGTGTCGGTCCTAAATGCCCGCTGATCTGCGAGCGCTACACCTGGAGACCAAACGCACCCTGCCCACCTAAGAGAAATGCATCCCTACCGTGTCCATAGTGCCATCGCAGCTAAGACCATCACTCTTGAACGGACCTGCGAAAAAAGCTTCACGAAACGTAGCGGCTGCGACGAAACGGACACCATCAAAAGACGCACCGCGATTGAAATAGCAAAGTGTGAAATCAGCGGGGACGGCGAAGGTAGCCCCGTCGAACCGCGGGCTCTCCGAGAAGTAGGTGTGACTAAACTTCGCGAAGCTGCCGATGAAGCGCGCGCCACTGAAGTCCACGTCGTTGATCCATCGCCCCGAAGTATCGAAGTCCGTAAGAGTTACGCCACTAAGGTCAACTGACACATCCGGCCAGTACTGCCCATCTCTGTCATCCCACCCTCCGCGACGTGTGCGAATGTCGTAAAAGACGTCTCGCAGGTCCCTGCGAGGCTGGGACATGTGCTTCAGGATGACGCGTTGCGCAGTTTTCAACACTCCCAGGTCGCCGCCGGAGGGTGCATGATCGCTGGCAGCGCGCAGGCAGCCGCACAGTACGTGCATGACGGCCTGCCGGTAGCCCGGATGCTCCTGACCGAGGTTTTCCAGCAGCCGGATACCAGCGATCCGAGCTAAGGCGTTGCCGCTCGACAACTGTTCGACTGCGGCAGTGAAGACCTCCGCGATCGAGCCATTCTGCCGGTCATGTATATGAACCCCGCCGTATATTGCGCCAGCCTGAAGGCTGACACCAAATACGGAACCGGCGATCTCGTTGTGCGTTCGCCACTCTGCCTCATCCACCATCCGGCGCCCCCCGCCTGAATCTTGTCGACCGAACGAACGCTTTTCAAATTAATCGACCAACTCAACATAACTGATGGCTTCGCGATCACATGAAGGGAACTCGCTCGTAGAGCAGAGGCTCTGCGTCTCGGAGCTCACGTTCTACGGCTTCGGCGAGGTTGCGGTCATCGATGAGCACGCCGAACTCAACGTTGCCGTGTTCCGCGCTCCACGAGTAGTTCGCGCTGGTCACCAGCAAGAACCGGTGGTCGATCGCAAGGAACTTGGCGTGGTTGCGTACGCCGGCACCGTCGAACTGCTTGGTGTGCATGACGATGGCCGGCCGAAGGTGCGTGGCCACCTCCAATGCGGTCGGTGCGCCCTGTCTTGCGGCTGCTGCATCGAGGTAAACCCGCAGCGATAGCCCCGGCCGCGCGGCCGCCCGCCGCAGGGCGGGCCATAGTCCCGAGGAACGCTGGAAATTGAATGTGGAGCACGTGATGGAGTACCGGGCGCCGTCGACCAGATGCGACACGGAAGCCGTAAGCGGCCCACTACGCGCGAGGTGTCCTGGCATCGTCCACAAAGGAATCGCTGAGGTGAGGGTTGACCGTGCGCCTTCGATAGCCCGCAGAACAGCGATGCGGGAGGACTGAGAGCCATCCGCCAGCAATGCCCGAACCGCTGCACGGTCTCCTGCGGCAACGGCCTTCAGCGCGCTGGTGAGGGTATCGCCGTCAGCGAGCCGGTCCGCAACGAGCCCTGCCTCCGTGCCAGTCAGCCGCTGTCCCAGTTCTCGTGCCGCGACGGGGTCAATCGACGCGGCCGAAGAACCCAAGACCACTCCCAGGGAGATCGACAAGAAAACGCCGGTCGAGGAACCGATTGGCCCGCTCACACGAGGTCTCCGACGCCATGACACAACAGTGACAGGCAGCGCCGTGCAGGAAATCCTCCGGGTCCTGCGGGGTCCGCATGGCACAGATCGGGTCTGAGGAACATCGGTTGGCTCGATACAGCGCACCTGACACAACGCGTTCGAGCCGATCGGGTTCGCTCAACTGCACCAATCCGCCCAGCGTGCCATCACTGTCGGAGGCGGTCGTGCAGATGAGAAGCCCAGCCGCCGCTTCGCGTGTGTCGGACGCTGGCCAGGCGTAGAGCCGCTCACTCAGGCTTGCTGCGGAGTAGCCGCACTCCATCGCTAGTTCCCGGATCAGAACGTGCGCAAAGGTGTGGATCAGCCAATAACGCGGCGGCCGAAGCCGCGTGTCTGGGTCAACGATAGTCGCGGTCTCTGAGAAGCGACGATAGAAGTTGCGGCGATGTGCTTCCCGATGGTCCCGCCAGATGCTGGTCGCTTCGACCCTCGACTCCCATGCCGCCACGGCAGCCTCGTCGAGTTGGAGGTAAACGCCCTCGCCACGGTCCTCTGTGGCCACAGTCCACGCCGGCCGTGGCGCTCTGGTCAGCGGGGCCAGACGTTGGGGCAGGTCACCGACCCGATCCATGTCGTCGATGCGGGTAAATCCGACCAACGCGTTGACCTTGCGCAACCGTTCGACCGCCAGCACTCTGGTGATCTCCGGCCGTAGGCCAAGCCCGCGTTCCCTGATGGAGAGGGTCAGTCCGCTCACGGGATCTTCGTCCCGCGGCCCCCGAGGATCCTTCAGAAGGTGTTGCCATTCAGGCACGAGCAGGTCCACCGGGTCCCATTGCTTGGCCCACGCGTCCAGTTCCTCCGCTGACTCGGAAGGAGCCATGGCGGTGGCGACTGCCTGGGTAAGCTTGTCATCCGGCACCTCGGCAACATCTACCTTGCCGTCGAGCACGTCCCGCAGGGTGTCCAGGTCGTCGGCGTACTTGGCCAGCTTCTCGCCGAGCGCCACGCGGATTCGCGCTGCGAGGTCTCCAGTCTCCTCCTGCGGCGACTCGGGCATCACAATGATCGACTGCGTTGCCGGGAACCACAGGTTCGAGGCGCCTACCAAGATGAGTCGCGCCTCGTTGACACAGCCGTTCGGCTCGAAGGCGTCGAGATGAGGATGACGACCCCGGCAGTGCGGAAGCTTGCTCTTGCCTGCGTCGCCCTGAGCCTCGTTCATGGGGCGCCGCGCGCCGCAGGACCCGCACCCGATAATCGCCGATGCGCCTTTGCCTGCCATGCGATCGGCCATCTTCAGTGCAGGGAACTCTGCCTGTGGGCAAGGCTTCCAGTGGTGCACCCACTCGTCGTAGGGGAACTCGTCGAGGTGGCCGTCGACGCAAGCCAGCAGGTACCTGGCAGGGACCGCGGTGCGACGAGTCGGTTTCCGAGTCCGGTTGCCTGTGCGGCCGGTGCACTTCGGGTGTTCGAAGCAGGCCAGGTCGGGGCGGAACGGGTGGGTGTTGGTGTAGGCGAACTGCGAAACCGTCCCTAGCATGTCGCATCCCGTACAGCGGAGCCATTGTGGGAACACCCGTGCGGGCACGCCAAGGTCATTGCCTTCCGTGGACATGCTGATCTTCTTTGGCTGCCACGGATGGAGGCTCAACTGAACGTCGCGGGAGCGCAGAAGCTTAGCAACGACCTCACGCAGCCGGGGCGCACGAACCGGTCGGATGCCGTTGCGGCGGCGCCAGATCCGATCCCAATCATCGAGTCCGGTCGGCATGATTGTGAATTGCGGCAGGTCCATGATCGCGCCGGGACCATACGTGTAGAGCAGTGACGAAGGTCGGCCCGAACCGACCTTCGCGCGGTTGTGCTTGGTCGCCTTCTCAGCCTCGCGGTCCACGTCGCCCAGCGGATCAACGGCGGTCGCGGCGTCGTAGACGAACCGGGTGTCGGCGGTCACGGGTTCTCCTGGGGCGGTTCCCATCGCGGTGCTCCTGGCGGCGCGATGTAGACGAGGTTCTCCTTGATAGGGCTCACGAGCAGGTTGATCTCTGGCTGAACCTCTCGCATCGAGTTGGCGACCACGAACGGCGGGGCGTCCCTGGATCCCGCACGCGACTTGGCGTTCTCGGCGCTCATCATCAGCGCGTCATGCCGCGTTTCGTCAGTGACCTTCTCGTAGACCAGAGACTTCCGATGGTCAGCCAGAAACTTGCGGCGCTTCTCCCAGTGATCAAGCCGATTGACCAGCTGGTCTCGCGCCCGGCGTGCAGCATCCTCGTTCGACGCGCGCAGCACCCGGCTCACCAGGGTGTCGATGAGGTCGACGACGAAGTATCGCTGTCCGTCGATGCCTCCCGCATTGCTCTCTGGGGAAAGTCCTTGCACCTGTGCCGCATGCAGCACACGTGCGGCACTGACCAGCACGCCGTCCAGGCCACGGTCGAGCGATGTTGCGGAGAACGGTGTGACCGACAACGCCTCGACCTGTGCGTAGAAAGTCTCGTGGTAGTGCCGGAACTGCTCAAAATGCGCCAAGTCACGAGGCCGTGCCCAGTTACCCAGCGACACAACCAGGCCAGGGCGCGTGCCGTCGCGGCCTACGCGCGAGGAGGCCTGGATGTACTCCGCAGTGTTCTTCGGCTGGCCGACCACGAGCATCAGTCCAAGCCGGGTGACATCTACTCCTACCTGGAGCATCGACGTGGCCAACACCGCATCAAAAGGATGGATCTCGCGTGAAGGCACCGTTTTCTTGGCTTCACGTAGCGCCCGCAGTTCACGCTTGCCCGCCGTGGAATCGAAGACCGGGTCGAAGCTCACGGCCATCTGGTCCAGCGTCGCAGTGATGTCAGCGCTGGCCACCCGCGAGGTGAGCTCGGCAACGTGAAGGGAGCCGAAATCAGTACCAGTCCTGCTAGGAAGCAGCGACCACGGTCGCCGCTTGGCGAGCGCGGTCTGGATGTCGTCGCCCATGTACCGAGCCATACCTGCCAGCTCACGAGTAGCACTGAAGTACGCCACCAACGACAGGTACGGGTCGGCTGCCTCTCCAGATCGGTCGAGCAGCAGTTGCCCGGCTGCCATCAGCACCTCCGCCACCCGAATCTCGGCGGTGGTCAAGCGGACACCGGTGGTCGACAGGCCGATGTATCGCCGGCCTGGGAACTCCTCAGAGATCGGTTCTTCCTTGGAGAAGAACGTCCGGCCCGCGTCCAGCACCTGCGGTGGAAAGATCGTGACGTCGCGTCCGTACAGCGCTTTGACCTGATCCGCGGCGTTGCGTGCCGTCGCCGTAGACGCGACCAGCAACGGACGAATCGGTCGATCGTCAGACATTCGCCACGTAGTCAGCACGTCGACGGCGACCTCGAACAGTCCGACTGTCGTCCCGAGCGCGCCGGTGATCAGGTGCAGCTCGTCCTGAATGACGAGATCCGGCGGTCGCAGGCGGTTTGCAGGACGCGCCGCGGCGGCAGGTAGTCCATCCTTGGCCGGGTGCTTGTTGCCGTCCTTGATGTCGCAGTGCTTGTAGTCGGGGTGCACGAACCCATGCCGGTCACATCGCCGCGATACGTATCCGAACAGAGATGCCGCCTCGCCCTCGCGCGCGAGCCGAGCGAACTTGTCAACCGTCGCGATGAGAAACGCGGGCGCAAGCCGATAGATCTCCTCGTCCACCGTTAGCACCGGCAAGCCTTCAGCCGACGTTCCACCAGCGGCAAACGGGCACTCCGCCAAGTCATCTCCGCAGTAAACATGCACTCGGCGGTTCTCAGGCCTGGCCTTCACCTCACCAGACCCAATCCGATGCCCGCACCAAGGACAACGTTGGATCTGCAACACTGTCAGCCGATAGCCACCTCCGCTGGCGTTCGCCCGCGTCAACTGCTCTTCGGCCTCGTCGAAGCGCTTCGGACTCACGTCTGTTCCGACCCACAGCCCAATGCGGAACGGCTCGGATCCCCAAGTCGTCTGGTCTTCCAACCGCGCCAGCTCAGCGGCACATACCAATGCGGTCGCGCGCTGGAACTGCTGGGCCGTGAGCAACCGCAACGTGTATCGCATCATCACGGCGATACCGGAACTTCCGTCGAGCGGCCCGTCCGGTGTGGATATGACACCCTGGCGTCGCCGGATGGCGAACGCGTACGCGGCGAGCCCAAGGTACGCCTCGGTCTTGCCACCGCCGGTGGGGAAGAACAGAAGCTGAGCCTTCGGATCCCTACCGGACCGTCGTTCCGTTGCAGGGTTGGTCAGCATCGGGAGTTGCATGAGCACGAAGGCAAGCTGAAACGTGCGCCAAGAGTGCGCCCTCGGTCCCTCTGCGAGAACCGCTGTTCGCGCCTGCTCGATACTCTCGCTTGGGTTCTTGGCCCGGCGCTGTGCCACCTGCGACTGGATGCGCTGGTCAGCCATCACCCGATTCATGAACTGGAAGCACCGCAACGCCTCGTCGTCGGACAGGAGATGTTCGATGCCGTCCGCAAGCTGCTTTTGCACCTTCTGTGCTTCGCGGACGAGTTCGACACCGTCCTCGCGCAGATGCTCAGGCAGAGCTTCAGCCTTGGCGAGTTGGCCATCGAGCCAGGTGCGATACCCAACGACGATTGGCTCCAGTCCGGCCCTCAAGTCATCGCGGCTCGCCTTCTGGAGCACCCGCATGTCGAGCAGAGCCTCGCGAATCTCCTCCGCGGTGGTCTGCGGGGTCTGCACTGTTGGCAGCCAGGTCGTCCACACGGCGCTGGCCCGGCGAGCCTGCTCTGATGCTTTCCAGTCGACCGAACAGGTGCGACCGATCGCGAATTCCAGCCGGTCGCGGTACTGGAGCTTCAACCGTCGCAGCTCGTCGTCCCGCTCCTCGCGGGTGTCGGTTAGTCGATCTGCAACCGGCAGGAAGACCTCTTGACCACCCGCTTGGACAAGCAGCTTGGTTTGGTAAAGCCAGGCTGTAACCGGGATCTTGCGTGGCGCCACGCGGTCGTTGCACAGCGCCACCTCGATCAGCCGCTTCTCGCCTCCGACATCGTCGTAGCGATCGATTCGCAGCACTACGGTGTCCTTGAGGTGGATCATCGTCGTGTGCGCAGGGTCAAGCTTAGCTACAGTGATCGTTTTGGTGATCTCGATGGGAATGCGCTTGTACCGGCGGATCGTGCTCGCACTGTCCTCGCGCTTCTCCTTGACAGGTTCGTACTGTCCCCACGATGCGGCAACGGTGAACTCAGCCAGATCTCCTGGGATTTGGCAGCGCAACCCCATCGACGCCGGGATCATCAGGCCGCGCTTCTGCGGGTCGTCCTCGACGTTGTCCTCGTCAGCGCCCGCGCCGCTTTCATCCACCGCGGTAACCGGCACTCCGCGGCCTTCCTCGGCGTCGAGCGCGTCACCCACGTCCGTCGCTGCGTCGCTTTCATCGGCGTCCGAAGGGTCCTGTCGGCCGGAAGCTAGCCGCACCGGCGCGATCCGCCCAACCAGATATGCCACGTCGGGCACACCGTCGAGGACTTCCTCCGGGCCGTTCGCAGGGCCGAGAAGTTCCCGTTCGAGGATGTCGACCAGGTTCTCCCGCACAGTGAGCGACCGCCCATCGGGCTCGTGCTCAAGGCGGTAGTGCAGGTCCGATGGGGCGTTCACTCGTCATCCTCCTCATCCTCGGCCGGCGGTGGCGCCTCACCCTGAGCAGCGGCCCGGCGGTGGTTCTCCTCCAACAGCCGATCCAGAATCTCCACTCGCGCAGCTGGGCTGACCGTCCACCGAGTCATCTGCCGATAGGTGTGGAAACCGTGGTCTAGTGAAACGTCTCCCCAGTCGTAGGATTCCATGACGGCCTGGTCGAGCTCGACATGAATTTTCCGCATCCGCGCCACGTCCACATCGATGGAGTCAGTAATATTCGAGTCATTTACCAGGCCGTATAGCCTGGTAAGCCCGATCCGCCGCCGCAACATGATCTCTCGACGCACGAAATCCAGCTTCTGGCCCATTTCCTCCAGCAGCTCAGCGGATTTCGGATGAGGAAAAGTCTCAAATACCTTTGAAGGGGTATATGTCGGATCAATCCGCATCGTCGTACCATACTTGATTGCCCACATCTGATGCAGACTGGACGACAACACTGCCTGACAAGCAAATGAGTCAGTGGTGAAGACAACTAGCTTCTCGTGAAAGACTTGACCAGTTGGAACTCGGGCCGGCATCACCGTCCTGCTGACGCGTGCGATGGCAAGGACCTCATCGAGACCAGCCATCGCCTTCCTCATAGCAGGCCTTCCGTTCCAGAACTTCCACCACTCGTTAACCATCCTTGGGTACTTACGAGCATCGTTCTTGGCCCGGATGGACCGGACCTCTCTATCGACATGCACCCAAGGATCTTCGAATAGACGCGCATCTTGCTGTGACCGTTCACCGAAGTCGATCACCCATCGCGAGGGCGAGAGATCCGGACTGGAGTTGAGATCTTCACCATCCAAGTATGGGAGTATCACTTCAGAATTGCGCGGATCGCTTGCGATCCAGGCTGCCGCCTCGCTCGGCGTTAGCACAAAACCCTTGCCGAGCACGATGCATCCCTGGAACGCGATGCCCGAATTCTCAGCTAGTCGGATAGCGGGCCGATCCACGCGTCCAGCAGCCTCCAGAAGGGTGGACACCTTCGCCACAGCAATGTCGTCCACTATGCGCGGCACACGCGGTGAGACCACACGACGACTACCCCATACCGCGGCATACTCCAGATTCGCACTGGCGGCCGGCCATGATTTACTTTGGATTGCTCTCACGATTGTAAATCCGCTCGCGACCATACGATCAAGACTAACTTCCCTAGTCTCTCCCTGCGCCACCGTATTCGTCGCAATTAGACCTAGATTACCACTTGGATTGAGCAACGACATGGCTCGCAGGAAGAAGTATCCAACGAGATCAGCATTGCCCTTCAATCCGCCAGCCAATACATTAACGAGCCACTCGCGCATGTTTGAGCCGATAGCGGGTGAAATTTTCTTTCCCCCCAGAAACGGCGGGTTGCCGATGACAGCGTCGAAGCCTCCACGCTCCATTACGTCTGGCATCATGAGAATCCAGTGCAATGGCTTCCAGCGAGCATAATCGGTTCGTACCGCTGGGACTAGCCCGGCTTCAAGAATTCCGTCGAGCATGACTCGGTCAGCCTGCTCGCGTGCGAGACTAATAGCGTAGCTGAGGTTGGCATACTCAGTGTTGAGTTTCTTGCCTCGCTTACCGCCGTGCCGAAGCCCACCAGCGATAACCGCGTCACCGATTTCGGACAGCCCAGAAACAAGCTCTCGGTACTCACGCCACTGGCGGCGCTTGGTGGTCGCGGAACGCTGCGGGTCGGCGTCATTAACCTCGTTGGCAAGCTGGCGACGCAGTGTCACGGCACGACGAAGGGTGCTGTCCACATCAATTTGAAACAGCCGAGCCTGCGGCACAGAATCGGGATCAATGTGCTGATACTTGAGCTGCCGAATATCGGTGAGCCCGAGCAGAGAGTTACCGTGCAGGATCTTGTCGTCTACAAAAGAGAACGGCAGCTTCTGATCCAGCGATACCAGCCAGAGTGACAGCTTGCACATCTCGACGGCCATCTCATTGATGTCGGCCCCGTACAAGCATGTCGCCACGATCGTACGAATCGCGTGCATCATCTGCTCGTGTGGTGTGCCGATGGCCTCACCTTGGCGCTGCCACGCTTCAACCAGCCGCTCGGCCAGATACCGGGCTGCCGCAACAAGGAATGCACCTGAACCGCAAGCGATGTCCGCGACCTTGAGGTCGAGAATCCGCTCGGAGGAGACAGGCACCCAACCATCAACCTGCTGGTGTGGACCAGGGTCGAAGACGAGTGGCTCTAGTGCATGACGAACAACCTCCTCGGCCAGTGATCGAGGCGTGTAGTGCGCGCCGGCTGTCGCTCGCGACGGTGTCTCGACTACCAGCACACCACCAGGCTCCACGACCAACGGACGGTTGCGGAGGTCACGGCGGATGATCCCGGCGAACGGCCGTAGTCGGTCACGCAGCTCGGCGTTCGAGGTCACGGCGCGAAGTGCACGTTCGGTGTCCTCGACCTTCTCACTGTCCCGGATGGCCTTCGCCAACGCCGTTTTGGATGGCGGGGTAGCAGCGAGCTGGTTCTCCTTGACCCACGCTAGGACCGCGTCAGCAAGCGCGGCGTCGCCTCGCTTGGCCACCGCCAGCGACTCAAGCACCGCGAGAGGAATCTCCGGCTCTTCGCCCTCCTTGCCGATGAGCCCGATCACCACCTCGTCGACCTCGGCGCAGGAGTAGCCGAGAAGGCCCTCGTAGATGTAACCGATCTGCTCGACGTCGATGTCCCGGAACGAGATCCGCCGTGCGGGCTGCCCCTTGAGCTTGGCGAACTGAACCGCGCGCAGCACCTCCAGCATCACCCGGTCAGACACCGTGATTGCCAATGTCCCCGCCTGCCCGCGCGCGGTGAGGAACGGGAATCGACCGGAGTCGAACAGCGAGCCACCGTAGGATGGAAGCCGGATGTCCTCAAAGGACGCTCCGTGGTACAGCGCCTGAGAGGTAGCAAGCAGGCGGTGCCACGTCAGATGGGTGGCGTCGAGCGCTTCGCTACCTTCTTCGCGAGCACGGGCGTCGAGCGCGTCCAACTCCTCGCTGATGCCGTAGCCCAGCGTGAACAGGTTTCCTTGGGGCAGCAGGTTGCGTTCCTCGGCGAAGAGCAGGAATACAACACGCATCATCACCGTCACCGCGGCCTCGTACACCTCTGCCCGCTTGGCGGGCAGAGGGTCGAAGCCGTCTGTACCCAGCGCGGCCTCTGATAGCGCTTGCACGAGCAGTTCGACTGCCCGCCGGACCTGCGTCCCCAACGCCTCAGTGATCTCTTCGGCGGCGGCGACCGACTCGCCGAAGAGCGCGGTTAGCCGGTCATCCAGCTTGCCGCCGATCAAATAGCGTCGCTGGAGCAGTTCGATGAACGCGTCGCGGGTGTGTGGCTCATCGATCCACGTCTGCGCGTCCACGACGCCAGACGCGGCTACGGTTTCCTTGCGAGCGCTGACGATCGCCCACCACCGGCCGTCTGTGACGAGACCGATCGGGACGGTGTTGACGCGGAGCAACTCCTCGATGCGGTCGACCGAGGTGTTCGCCCACCCGTCGTTGAGTGGGTCACGCAGGGAATCGACCGGATCGACCACCAGGACCAGCGCGCCAGTCACATCTCCGTGCACAACCGCACCTGTCGCGCACATGGTGACGGCGTGATCAGGGGATCGCACCTCATCAGCTGAGATGGCGGTGGTGTAAGAATCGCGCCACCCGAGCACGTCCCGTAGAACGACATCGACCCAGATGTCACGTTCCTGACGGTAGAAGCCGAGCGCAGCAGCGTCGTCCCGCCGCTTGTCCCAGTTCTCCCAAGCCTTCTCGAACGCGAGCTTGGCATCTTTCAATGCCGCAACCGCGTCCTTGCCAGGTCGTGGCATGCCTTGTGGCCAGACTCGCTTGAGGGCCGGCACTGCCAGAAACGGCCCGTCGGTGTCGACGAGTTCGAGCCACCGGCGATGGAGGTCGGCTCCGGTGGATGCAGACTTGCGGTTCATGCCCGCACCTTCCCAGTCTCGGCGTCAGACGGAGTCAACGCGAACACGACAGCTGCGGCCGACACATGCGGACGGATGTCGCGGTAACGCTCACCGATCGCCGCAATCTCGCGCTGCTCCTCGTCGTCAACGCTCGCCAGTCGGTCCTCCATCGCCCTAAGGTCCCTGCGGCGCTGCGCCTGCTGGTCGTCGGTGAACAGCTTCTCCTCCTCGGCGCGGATCTCCCGCGACAACCGATCGCGGGAGTCACGCAGGTTGATCCGAAACGCGCCGAAGATCTCGCGCACCCTGGCGATGTCGGAGTCACGCCGCTTCTGGAGCGCTTCGGTGACTTTCTCCTGGCGAGACTCGGCCTTGCGTGCCATAGCAGTCAGCAGACGGGTTCGCAGGCGGGAGCCATCCGCGTTCCATAGATCGGACAGCGCGGCGCGGACGTCATCTCCGGCTAGAGACAGACTCTCTGCATCGAGGGTCTCGTCGAGCACGTCCTCCACTTTCGCCTCGGACATCGTGTTGCCGTGCACCCTGATGCCGGTAAGGAAGACCTCCTCGTGCAGACGTAGGCCACCACGGCCGACCAGGACCAACCGCGACACTGCAGCCACGCATGACTGCGGCAAGCCCTCGGCGACGACGGCGGTTACTCGATTGACCGGCGAATCCACGCCGAACAAGGCGCTGCGCAGTACACGGGTGGCGCGCTGCATGAGCGCGTGCCCGAGGTGAATGTGCACAAGGTCATGCCGCCCCTGCGCGGCCTTATCGTCGAAGGTGATCGGTCGCGGCTTGTCGGGCTCAAGCCGGGTGTCCAAGCCGCGTAGCGTCGGCTGCCACGCCGATCCCAGTCCTGGCACGGTGAACACGGGCACGTCGGTGTCCTGGGCGAAAGAGAAGTCTTCCACCAGCGGAGGCTGGGCGGTCAACCCCAGCGCGGTGTCCACCACTCTGCGAGCGTTGGCTGGCGTCAGGTGCATCTCAACCTTGCGCTCGTCGTACGTGCGAGACAACTCAGTAAGCCTGCGGTTGAGTTCGAGGCCTCCAGCGAGCACGCGAGTGATGACCGCGTTGCCGTCATCCTGCGCAGTGGGTTTCGCTTTGCGGCCACCTGCCGCAGGGTCGAAATGATTGCGCACCTCGAAGTCGACCACCTGGTTGACCGAGCCGAGATCTGCAGCGACCGTTCCGATCTTGTCCGCGATGCGTTCAACCAGGAACCGCAGGTCTCGAGCGTACTGGGAGTCGTCCGACTCGGGCACGAACCGGTAGATCTCCGGCGTGTGTTGCTGGCCGTACCGGTCGATCCGGCCGATCCGCTGTTCCAGTCGGGACGGGTTGAACGGGATGTCGAAATTGACCAAACGGTGGCAGTGGCCCTGCAGATCGATGCCCTCGCCCGCCGAGTCGGTCGCGACCAGCACGCGCACCGGCCGCTTGGCGGGATCCTCGGTGAACTGTGCTCTGATCAGCTCTCGTTCCTCGGTCGGGGTCGAGCCTTGGATCGTGGCCAGCACGTCTCGATACCCGCGCTGCGTCAGCACATCGGTGATCCACTCGAGTGTGGCGGCGTATTCGGTGAACACAACGACCCGCTCGTTGGTCCACGTCTTGCCATCCGGACGGCAGATCGCGTCCAGGAACCTGATCAACGCGTTCAGCCGCGAATCCGGCCGATGCTCGTAACGAGACCCCCACTCGATCAGAGACTCGATCTCACGGCCCGTGGCAGTCACCATTGGATCGGAGCCCTTGCTCTGCCGCAGCGCGGTGAACTCAGGGTGCTCGGCCTCGCCCTCTTCCTCGTCGGACTGGCCGCTGCCCAGCACCTCAGCGTAATACTGTTCCTCGTCATCTAGATCCAGTTGGCGACCAGTGCTCGCGGCGTGCTCGTACAACTCCAACGTGCGGGCGAAGGACCACGGACTGGAAAGAAAACGCTTCTTCAGGAGCATCGCCACCAGGCCGCCGGAACGCCCCTTGCCGTTGGCGCGTGCGCTGTCACTGAGAATTCGATCCAGTAGAGCGAACTGACGCTGTTCGTCCTCGCTGGGAGCGAACAGGATTGGCTTGAGCTCCCGTTTACGGAAGTCCTTCTCTGGCAGATCAGTCTTCAGCCGCCGCACGGCGACTTCCCGCAAAGCCTGTTCGTCAAGGTTTGCGCCACGGCTGAAGCGCCGTCCATCGATCATTTCCAGCAGAGCCGTGAACGACTCCGAGTAACCGTTGTGCGGGGTAGCACTGAGGAACAGCCGGTGCTCGCACTTCTCCGCCAGTGCCTTCGTGGCGGTCGTGCGCTGGCTGTCCACGGCGTAACCACGCCGACCAGGCGCGGCGGTCGGGCTCGCCGGCGCGACGTGGTGAGCCTCGTCGACCACGAGGACGTCAAAGGCAAAGCGTCGAGCCGACGCCGTGTCTGCGACGTCGGCGAATACGTCACGCAGCAACCTTTGGGCGCGCAGTGTCGGCAACCACGACATGCTGACGATCACTCTGGGAAACAGTCGGAACGGGTTCGCAGCTAGCCCGTGGCTACGCCGCACCCTCGCCATCAGCTCGCTGTCGACGATGACGAAGTCCAGGCCGAACTTCTCCCGCATCTCGTCCTGCCACTTCAGCCTCAAGCTCGGCGGGCAGACGATCACCACGGAACGGGCGCGGTGCCGCAGCAGCAGCTCCTGAACCACCAGACCAGCCTCGATGGTCTTGCCTAGACCGACGTCATCAGCCAACAGCAGGTTCGTCCGCGAGGACTGCAGGGCTCGACGAAGCGGCTCAAGCTGGTAGGCCTCCACGTTCGCGCCACTGCGGAAAGGGGCCTGGTACGAGTTCGCGTCGGCCGACGTCACCGCACCCCAGCGCACGGCATCGACGAAAGCCGCCAGCGTGTTGGGGTCGTCGAACGCGTCCGGATCGATCTTCTCGGGGAGGCCCTGGTCGGGGGCGACGGTATGGCCGACTTCCAGCTCCCACACGACCGTGAGCTCCTGGCCCAGCCGGTCCTCCTCGAGCGACTGAAGGCTCACCACGTGCGTGAGGCCGACGGCGCCCTCGTCGGCGGGACTACGAGGCAATCCTTGCTGCCGAACTGCGGCCACTGCCCATGTCGATCCGCGGACGTTGACGACCTGACCAGGTTCTGGGACTGGCGGCATCATCGGCGCTCCAGCGTCATCACGCTGCTCACGCTCGGCTGCCATCGTCACGTGCGTATCCCCTCGTCGCTTGAGACAGCTCATCTAACTCCCGGCTTGCGAAAATCGCAAGCCGGGAGTTAGATGAGCCAAGTGTCCAGTGTTCCCGAGCGCGTACTGCGCCTGATCGAGGCGTCCGGGCTGACTCGCCGCGACTTCGGACAACGAATCGGCCTCGACGAGTCGAAGATGTCCAAGTCGCTGAGCGGCGCCCGCCGGTTCTCCTCTGTCGATCTTGCCCGTGTCGCCGAGCTGTGTCATGTCACGGTCGATTGGCTCATCACCGGCGAGGAGCCACCTCTCACTATCGCCGCCAGGACTACGGGCGGCAAGGCGGGCGCCGCGCTCGACGCGGCTAAGCGATACAGCACGCTGCGCAATGACATCGCGTTCCTCGGCTATCACCAACCGTGGCAGCCGAGCACCTATGATCCCAGCAAAGGTGGATACGCCGAGCAGGGCCGAGGCTTGGCACGGGACGCTTTCGCACGTGTCACCCAGGCGGGTCGATCGATCGAACGCGAGAATCTGATCTCCCTCGTCGAAGACGTCTTCGGCGTCGACGTAGCCGTCGTCAAACTCGGCACCGGATTCGACGGACTGGCGGCCTCCTCTGACGAGGTCAAGCTGGTCGTGCTGGCCGCTTCGCACGTTCCCGCGCGGCAACGATTCACCCTCGCACACGAACTCGGCCACCTTCTGGCTGGCGACGACCAAGACATCCATCTCGACCGGGACGTCTTCGACAAAGCTCAGGCAAAGGACCCCAGCGAGATGCGCGCCAACGCGTTCGCGTCCGCGTTCCTCATGCCCGAGAACCTTCTCCGCGCCGCTGTCTCGTCGAGAGGGCTCACCGACCAGGCGTTTGCGGCACTGACCTGCGACCTGATGGTCACCCCGTCTGCACTGGCCTATCGCTTGCTCCACCTACGACTGATCGATGCAGGAACCTGTGACCGTTACAAGGTGATCACCAGCGCCAAGGCAGCCGCCATGGCGGGCCGTGGCGAGGAGTTCGCGCGACAAGTCACAGAAGCCGGCACGCCACGCCCGCCTGGACTGCTCGTCCGTGACACCTACGCGGCCTACGAGTCCGGTGCGGCGACGCTCCGCCCCTACGCGAACCTGCTCGGCGTCGACGTCGACGAACTCCGGCACGCACTTGAGCCCGAACACGAAACCCCTGATGCCCAATGACCGAGTTCCTGTTCCCGGACAACACGGTCTTGTGCAACTTTGCCGCCGTGGATCGACTCGACCTGCTCAAGTCGGTGCTGGACGGGCGCGGCAGGTGGACCAAGGCCGTGGAGTACGAGGCCACGAAATCCGCCCGCGTCCTCCCCTCGCTCGTCACGCTCACAAACGATGGCTGGCTGGGTGAGCCGATCGAGATCGACAAGGAATCCGAGATTCAACAGATCAACGCCATACGTCGTGCCGTTTTTGGCGGCACCGACGACGAACCGTTGAAACACCTCGGCGAAGCCGAGACCTGCTTCGTGATCCTGAAGCGGCGCGACTTCACTGGTTCGTGGTGGATCTCCGACGACCGGGAGGCTCTGCGTTACGCGCGCCTGCAGGGCATCACCACACGTGAAACGATCGACCTGGTCAACGCTGCGGTGGTCGCTGGCGACCTCAGCGCGCAGGAAGGCTTCCGCCTCATGCAGCAGATGGCCGACGCGGGACGACACCTTCGACTCCCTGGCTCGGCTGCGGAACTCTTGTACTGATCGCCCAGGCAAGTCAGCTGGTTGGCTCAAGTTGCGGCTGGTCGCGTCAACTACGTGGCGGAAAGTGGCGATTCATCCACAGCAGTGGCGCCGATCTGTTGCGACCGAATCGCGTCTGCACCTGGACAAGTTGCCCGTCGACTACGACCTGGACGTGCCAGGTGACCGGTTCCTGGCCGGGTTGGTGTTCATGTTCGCCTGGGCGCGCTACGACTGTGCTGAGTCGATGATCGACTCGGGCTTCGGCGGCACGGTGATCGGCTCGATGGCCCGTAGTCTGTTCGTCGACGGGCTCAGATGGCTGTGGATCGGCGACCAACCCGACCGACGCCGCTGCCTACTGGGCGAGCTGCGCGACGAACGCAACCGCCTGTGCATCCGGCTGGAGCAGACCGGAGCCAGCGTGGGCAACCTCTCCCGCTGGCTGATGCCGCTGCCCGACATCGCGGACTTGACCAGCCAGTCGCTGAGCTGGCTGGACGCGCACGCGATGCCGGACGAGAAGGAACTGCTCGACGACTTCCTGACTCGGCGCGTCGCCCCCGAGCCGCCGGCGAGTGCAGGAGAGCACGCCGAGCTGCTGCGCCGGACGCGCACGCTGCTCGACATGTCGGGCCTGCGCGGAGCCGTGATGGTCCTGGCCCACGCCGGACACGGCAACCACCTGGGCCTGTTGAGCAGCCTGACCGAGGACGGAGTGGCCGGACACGACCTGCGCGCCGACCACGAGGCCCTGTTCATGCAGGTGGCCGCCGCCGGGGTGACCGCCACCCTGCTCGGCACCGCGGCAGCCGTCCCGGAGACCTGGCCAGCCGACGTGCCCCGCCAGCCTTTCCTGGAACGCGCCGTGCAACTGACGGCCGACGTCGCGGCGGCGGCCGCGCCGATCCACAAGCTCGACACCGCACGCCGACCCGCGCCCCAGAGCAAGAAAAAGGGCTCCTCGACGCAACGCGTCGTCCTGCTGCGTCCCGGTGCGGTGCTCGACGCCGAACTGCTGCAGCCCGATGTGAACTCCGCCGACGCGGTGATCGAGTCCGCGGAGAAGTACCACCAGCTGGTCAGAGCCCGGCAGTTGCGCCGCCCGAAGGGCCTCGGGGAACCCGCGTTGCACGCCATGCTGGCCTACGGCGGGGGCCATTCCAACCTGAAGGCGGTGATGGCCACCTACGACCGGCCGGGGTCGGCGGTGATCGCCGCGTTCGCCGCCCGGATGCTGCTGGAGGAAGCCGCCAGGATGATGTGGCGCTACTCCACCGGCGACGACCCGGAGGCGTTCACCGCACGCGCGAAGCAGTACTTCGACGAGTTCCGCGCCCGACGCAGGAAGACGATCACCACACTCACCGGAAGCGGCGTACCGAAGGCCGACGCGCAGCAGATCTTCGCCCTGCCCAGCAACATCCGGGTCATCACCCCCGAAGACGAGATCGCCAGGAACCGGCAGGCCCTGCCCAAGATCGACAGCATGCTCCGGGACCTGGGTGCGCCCTACCCGGAGCCGGGATGGCTAGAAGTGGCGTACTCCCTGCTCAGCCAGATCACCCACAGCACCCCCATCGGCTACATGCACGCCGTCCGCGTCCGCAACGGCGTCCTGCACGGCAACGAACTCAGCTCGGAGATGCTCGGCCTGACACTCGACGTGGCCTGCCTGGGCAGCGCCCGCCTCATCGGCATGGGCGCACGGCTGCTGACCGACGATCACCAGGACACAGTCCGTTACCACCGAGACCTTGTGCGACAGGCCGCCGCGGTCCACTCCGCCGCCCGCTTGGTCCACGGCCTGGACTAGCGCCGACGCAAACACGATCAGGAAGCGTCCTAACCGTCGAGAAACAACTGAGGCTAAAGGATGTCACGTAACTCGGTGATCGATCGCCGGGTTAAATCGAGGATCATGATCGGGTACAGGTGATTTCGGCGTTCCGGTCGGAGTGGATCTCACCGTTCACGGACTTGCAGCCCAGGGCAGTTCGCAAGCTGGTGCGGATGGAGGCCGAGCGCGGTGGTAATGCGATCGAGGACGTGCGCCCAGCAGGCGGTGGCGCGCGCGAACCTCTTCCCGCTATTCCCGTGGCTGTGAATCCGGCTTGATGAAGTTGCCGGGAGCGTGTCCCCGAAGGGCTCGTATTTCGGAGTTCAGGGGTGTCATCAGCGCCTCGCGCCGACAGGTGCACCAGCCTGGCGAAGGGACACCCATGACTCAATCCACGACTCCGCCCGCCGCTCGCCCCGACGGCGCGCCGACTCCACCCACCCGGCTCCGGTGTTCGCCCCGGCGGTCGCCGGGGCGAACACCGCCGGCCGTGGCCGGCCACCCCGACCACCGCGCGCGTCAGCCTCATACCTGGGAACCCATCAACCGTCCTGGCTGGCGCGCGACCGCGGCGTGCCGTTCCTGGTCAGCCACTGGTGCCTGTCCAGCCGACGCTCGCTTCCACGTGCGAGTAGCTCGTGGGCGCTAGACTCCGGAGGCGTCACGGAACTCTCAATGCACGGGCGGTGGCGCACCGACGCCGTTGCCTACCTCAAGGCGGTCCGCCGCTACGCCACCGAGATCGGCAACCTCACCTGGGCCGCGCCCCGCGACCGCAAGAGCGAAGACCATCTTCTCGTCCGCACCGGCTTGAGTCTGCGCACCCGCCAACACCTCACCGTCATCGACTATCTCCGCTTGCGCGACTTGGACTTGGAGTTGGCGTTCATACCGGTCCGTCGAGGACAGTCGATCACCGATTACCAACGGTGCGCGGGCATGTACGAAGAACGCGGCGTCGACCTGGCCGCGCTTCCGTTGGTGGGCGTAGGAATTGTGTGCCGACGCCAGCACACAGTCGAGGTTGAACGCATCGTGCGCTCGTTGGCCGCCCGCGGCTACAAGCTCCACGCTTTCGGTGCCAAGGTTCTCGGCCTCGCCCGGTACGCCGACGCGATCATCTCCAGCGACTCGGCATCGTGGAGTCTGCGGGGCCGCCACGTTCCCGGCTGCACCCCCACCCACCGCAGCGAATCCAACTGCCTGCGCTTCGGCCTGGATTGGCACACCCGTCTGCTCGCCTCGCTGAACATGCAGTCAACGGCCGCGCCCGATGTGCCCAGCGTTGCCGCCGCACCTCCTGCATCTCCGATGCCAGGGTTGTCGAACACCGCTCGCCCGCGCGGACACGTTCAGCTCGTCACCGAACCTTTGCGGCAGCCGGCCATGCCGGAGTTCGGCACGGCCCACGCTGCCTGATCCACCGCGGCGGCGGACAACGGGATTGGGGCCGTTGACGTGCCCCAGCGACCGTGTCGCGCCCGAACGCCCCCGAAACGGGCGAATACCCATACACGGCGGTCGGGCGCGGTGGCGGCGCAACACAAGTCCGCCAGCCACCGCGCTTGACCGTCTTGGGTGCACAGAGCGTGGATAGACCGGTACCAGCGAATCGAACGACACAGGATTTCCCCTGGCGTTCACGAAGAAGGACTGAAGATGGCGGCACATCACCCCTTTCGCAGACCCCCGTTGTCCGATGCCGGACCAATATCTGCAACGTTCGACGGGACCGTCCCCGCCGGGAACGCACACATCCCCGTCTGCCCAGGTCAGATCAGCAAGCATCAGCGGTTCATGGCGGGAGAAGGTGATGAACGGTGAGCAGGCCGCATCCACCCGGACGACGACCGACGGGACGCAAGGACAGCCGCAGACCACACGACGCTGCTCCCGACTGGGAGCGAGCCGTCGGCGACAGCAGCGCCCAGCCATGGATCTTCAGGTTCGAGGTGCACCGAGTCCGCGGCACGGAAGGAGAGTGGCTACGTCGCGAGCTCTCTGCTGTGGTCCGGGAACTTCTGCTCCGGGCCAATCACGACATGTATCCGCGAGAGGTATCCGGTCTTGAACCCGAGGAGTGGGCTGCATGAGCGACGACAAGGTGAACCCGCCCTCCCCTGGCACGCAATCCGGCTCGGCGCATCGCGGTCTCAGCGACCTGGCGGTATCGCCGTTCGGTCTGCCACTGGCGCTGCATGCGAAGGAAGTTCGCGTCGCGTGGGTCGGGCGGACATCCACCGAGGAGCACCAGGACCCCCGGCAGTCACTGCTACGGCAACTGGAGCGGTCGAAGGTGGCCCTGCCTGAGTCGTGGTTGATCGCATGCCACTTCTACGACGTCGAGTCAGGCCGGATGGAGCTGGAACGACGTGGGCGCGGGACCGCCTACGAGCGGTTCGACATCCCCATCGCTCGCGATGGAGGTATCGCCGACCTGCTGGCCGAGGCGCGAAGCCCGGACCGCCGGTTTGACGTGGTGATCTGCGAGTCGACCTCCCGGATCGCCCGCAAGATGTACGAGACGCTGTCGGTTGAGCGCGAACTTGAGCACGCCGACATCCCGGTGTTCGCCGCCAACGAGCCGATCATGCTCAGCGGAGGGCGGGCGCAGCAGATCCTGCAACGCAGGATCAACCAGTCGGTGGCCGAGTACGAAGTGCTGAACATGTTGGAGTTGTCCTGGGGCGGTACCTGCACGCACGTGCGGGAGGGCTACAACATCGGCAAGCCCCCGTACGGGTACAGGGCCAAGAAGCTGCGCCACCCCAACGCGTCGAAAGCGGACAAGGGCCTGACCAAGACCCGCTTGGAGTCTGATGGGGCGCGGGCGGAGACGGTGACCCTCATCGCCCAGTGGCGCTATCACGAGAAGCTCGGCTACGACACGATCGCCGATCGACTCAACACCGACACGGAGAAGTACCCACCACCCGAACCTCCGGGGCAGCTGCGGGCCCGTGGCGCGTGGTCGAAGTCCAGCGTCGCGGAGCTGCTGAAGAACCCCAAGTACACCGGCTACCAGGTCTACAACCGACGGGCCCGGCGCAGCCGCGGAGGGCGGAACAAGCCCAACCCGCCGGAAATGTGGGTGTGGTCGCCCGAACCCGCCCACGAACCCCTGATCCCCAAGTGGATGTTCGACGCGGTGAACGCCACCAGCGACCAGCGCAAGGGGTCGCGCGACGGCGCCGAGCCCAACACCCACCGCTACACCAAGCGCACTTACCTGTTTCGAAGTCGCGTGGTGTGCGACTGCGGCCGACGCATGATGGGGTACCGCCACAAGCTGGGATACACGTACTACCGCTGCTGGCCGACCAACAACAACCGGGGCCGTCCCGACAAGCACGCCGGACACCCCCGCACTGTCTACGTGCGTGAAGAAGCGATCATGACGGCGGTCGAGCACGCGTACGGCGAGTTCCTCTTCCACCCAGGCCGGCGCACCCTGCTCACCCAGGACATCGACCAGGCCGAACAGCAGGCAAACCGACAGCGCTCCGACGAACGCGCCCGCCTACAGCGCCACGCCGCCGACGTGGCCCGCCGACAGGACAACCTGCTCAGACAAGCTGAGAGCGCCGACCCCGACGACCCGTTCACCCTCGGGCTACGTCAGCGCTACAACGACCTGCAGACGGAACGACGTCTCGTTCTCGACCAAGTCGCCGAACTCGACACCCAGGGCACCACACAGACCCGACGACCGGACGAGACCGACCTGGATCTGCTGGACACACTCCCCCACCTGGCGCTCAACCTGCGCCGGGCACCGGAGGACCTGCAACGACGCCTGTACGAGCTAACCCAGCTGAAGATCGAGATCCACCACCAGACGCGCGAAGCCACCCTGGTGATCACATTGCCCGAAGACGACGTTCCTGCGGTCGCCGCCGCAGCAGCCGACCTGCGGCAACCGGACGATCCATCTCACACGCATGCCACACCGGCAAAACCGCAGGTAGTCGCCAGTGTGAATGCTGTACGTGCCCCCGGTGCGACTCGAACGCACACTGGACGGATTTTGAGTCCGCTGCCTCTGCCGATTGGGCTACGGGGGCGTAGCGGGGTGAACTGTAGCGGATCTGGCGGTGTGGTTTGTTGCGGGTACCCCTAGGACTTCACCAAACGGCTGATGGCCGCGGTGGCTTCGGCGAGCTTCTCCTCGGCGACGGGGCCGCCTTCGGCGACGGCCTGGGCGACACAATGCTTGAGGTGCTCGTCGAGGAGGCCGAGGGAGACGGCCTGGAGGGCCTTCGTGGCGGCGGCGATCTGGGTGAGGACGTCGATGCAGTATTCGTCGTTCTCGACCATGCGCTGGAGGCCGCGGATCTGTCCCTCGATGCGGCGCAGTCGCTTGAGGTATGCGTCCTTGTCCGCGGTGTACCCGTGCATCGCTCCTGACCTTCCCTACCCCTGGCGGGTATGTGCAGGATACCCGGAGGACGGGTGGTGCGTTATGTGCAACGCTGCTCCGTCAGCGGGAATGGTGAAGCGTCCGGCAAGCCCAGCAACAGCGGCGTGATGAGACGACTAGCTGCACATTTTGGACCCATAACACCCCTGCGGTTTCCTCCGCAAAATGCCCCGACCGGGCGGTTGGGTCACATTTCAGCGGCGAAAGGTTCGCCGTTTTTCCTCGTGTGGACTATGGTGTTGTCGGTGCACGTGGTTTGGTCGAGGATCCGCGTGCTATGTGAGTACCCAACGGAGGAACAGTGGCACAGCAGACCGTCGTCCAACTCATCGACGACCTCGACGGCGGAGAAGCCGACGAGACCGTGACCTTCGCACTTGACGGTGTCGAGTACGCCATCGACCTGTCGAAGGGAAATGCGGAGCGGCTTCGCGAGTCGCTGGCGGACTTCGTCGCCAAGGCTCGTCGTGCGGGTGGCCGCAAGCAGCGCAAGGGCACCGGCAAGTCCACGGTGAAGGCCAGTGACAAGGCTGAGGCGCAGCGCATTCGGGACTGGGCCCGTGCGCAGGGGCACCAGATCTCGGACCGCGGCCGCATTCCGCAGAACCTGGTCGTGCAGTTCCAGGAAGCGCACGCGTCCTGACCTGCGCGGACTCGCGGGGTTTCCACACGTCGGCCGGGTGGCCGGCCGACGTGTTACCAAGAACAGAAGCACAAAGGTGTAACACGTCCCGGTTCGTTCACACCATCCCCGGAACGCGTGGGATCAGCGACCGGGAAAGTCCGCTCCGAACAGCCGCAACACGGCTGTCGCCTTGACTGCCGTCTCCTCGAATTCCGCGTCCGGCTCGGACAGCGAGATGACTGCTCCGCCGACGCCGAAACTGACCTGGGCACCGTTGCGGACCAGCGTTCGGATGACGATGCTGAAGTCCGCGGCGCCGTTGAGCGAGAAGTATCCGAGGGCTCCCGAGTACACGCCACGTGGACCAGCTTCGAGCCCGTCGAGGATCTGCGTGGTCCGGATCTTCGGTGCTCCGGTCATGGACCCGCCGGGAAACGCGGCTCGAACACATCGGACGGCGGAACTGTCCGGTCGAAGTCGTGCCCGCACGGTGCTCACCAATTGGTGGACGGTGGTGTAGGTCTCGACGTCGAACAACCGGGTCACCTCGACGGAACCGACTTCCGCGCAGGTGCCGAGATCGTTGCGGACGAGGTCCACGATCATCAGGTTCTCGGCGCGGTCCTTGACCGATCGGGCCAGGCTTGTGCGCAACATCTCGTCTTCGGCGGCGTCTTCGCCGCGGGGGCGGGTGCCCTTGATCGGCGATGACTCGACGACGCCATCCCGGTCGACGCGGATAAATCGTTCGGGTGACCCGCTGAGCACGGACAGTTCACCGAAACGCAGCAACGCGCCGAACGGTACGGGATTTGCGGCGCGGAGCAGCCGATAAGCGGCCCAGGGGTCCACGTCGGCCTGCCAGGACATCATGTTCGTCAGGCAGACCTCGTAGGTCTCGCCGGCGGTGATGGCTTCCTGGCACGCGTTGATCAGCTTCAGGTAGTGCGTGCGCGGGTGCCGCAGTTGCACGGTGACCGCGGCGGGCGGTTCGGGGGCCGGCAACGGGGTGAGTGCGTTCAATACGACCAATACCTGGTCGAACCAGTCGTCGTCGGTCAGCGACAGCAAATAAGCGGTGTCTTCGTGGTGGTCGATCACGACGGCGCGGTCGGCGAAGACGAAGGACGCGTCGGGGTGGTCGGACCGGTGGGCGGAGTCGCCGCCGCACTCGGCTTTCAGCTCGTACCCGAGGTAGCCGACCCAGCCGAGCGCGAAGTCGAACGGCACGTCGGGTTGTTCGACGGCCCAGGCGGCCACGTCCTCGTCCAGCCACGAGAAGAACGACGGGCAGTGCAGGCGTTCGCCGTCGACGACCAGCTCCTGGTCCGGCACCGAGTACCGGGCCACGCGCGCGAGGGGCCCTGAGGCGTCGCCCAGGAACGAGAACCGCCCGCCGAAGCCGCTGTCCAGCCAGAACGCGGTCTCAGCGGTCCCGTGGAGGGCCGCGAACGCCTGCTCCGCGTCCACGGCCAGGTCCAGGCGGCGAACGTGCACAGGGCGCTTCTGAGCCGTTGTACGAACCACCGCGGGTTCGGGGACGGCGGCGGTCCGGGTGGGTGTGAGTGCGGCGAAGTTCGCCAGCAGCTCCCGGCCGGACTGGGTGCAGATCGACTCGGGGTGGAACTGCACGCCCCACGCCGGGCGGTCGAGCGCGCGCACACCCATCAGCACGCCGTCGTCGCTCCACGCGACGGCTTCCAGGGAAGGAGGCAGCTCGGTGACCGCCAGCGAGTGGTAGCGGACCACTTCGAGAGGTGACGGCAGACCGGCGAACACGTCGACGCCCGTGTGCGTCACCGGTGAGACGATGCCGTGGCGCGGCACCGGTGCGGGACCGACCGTGGCGCCGTAGGACAGGCACAGTCCCTGATGGCCCAGGCACACGCCGAGCAACGGGATCTCGGCGTGCTCGACCACCGCGCGGCAGAGGCCGAAGTCGGCGGGGTTGCCGGGCCGGCCGGGCCCCGGTGAGATCACCACGTTGTCGAACGACCGCAGCGCGGACAGCCGGAAGCGCGGGTCGTCGTTGGTGACGACCACGGGTTCGGCGCCGTTCACCTCGGCCAGGTGCTGGAAGAGGTTGAACGTGAACGAGTCGTAGTTGTCGATGAGCAGAGTCCGCATCGCGGGCGGCACTCTACCTGCCAAAACACCCGATCGGACGCAGGAGAGAGGGCGGCCACAGAACGTGACCGCCCTCCGTGTGCGACCGGGTCAGCTCCCGAGGACGAACTTCGGGTCGACCGCCATGGCGGCGAGCTCTTCGCCGGAGAACGGCTCGACGTCGAGCGCCGGGTAGCCGCCTCCGTCGTAGCCCGCGCTCTGGGCGACGTTCACGACCCAGCCGTTCGGGTGCTTGTACGACATCCAGCCCATCACGCGGCCCTGGTCCGTGCTGGCCGCGTCACCGACCTTCTTCCCGTCGACGTCGCGCACCTTGCACATCGCCCGGCTCATGCCCCAGAACTGCCTGGCCAGGGCACACGGCTCGGAGGCGTTGCCCTGGCTGGGCGTGGACACCTCGACGATCAGCTTGCCGACCTTGCCGTTCTTGCGGACCGGCACGTACGACGTGTACTCCCAGACCTCGGGCTCACCCTCGTTCGACGAGATCTGCGCCTGGGTGTGGAGCAGGTCGCCGTTCTGGTACTTCGTGTCCTGGTACTTCAGCGACGGCGTCTCGAAGCCGTGCGCCTGGGCGGACTGCTTGACCGCCTCCAGCAGTTGCACGCCGCGCGCCGCCTGCGGGCCCTGCTGCGCGGTGCGGTCGTTCTGCCCGGACGGCCACGCCATCTTCGACGAGGCACCCGGCTGGGAGCTGCTGCTGCTCGGCCCCGCACCGATGAGGTAGTCCTGCGTGCCGCCGGGGTCGAGCGCGAACGCCGACCCGAGGCCGATGCCCACCACGAGCACCGCCACCACCGCGCCGACCTGCGACGACCGCCGCCTGGACCGGGCCTTGCGCGCGACGTCGAGCGCACGGTTCGGATCCATGGCCGGCGGGGGGCTGCTGGTCACCACCACGTCCTGGAAAGCCGTCCTGAGGTCCTGTTCGTTCATCGAACCCTCTCCTGCTGTGAGAGCAGACCGCGCAGCGTCTGCAGCCCCCGCGCGGCCTGGCTCTTGACCGTTCCTCCCGAAACCCCGAGGACAGCGGCCGTCTGGTCGACGGACATGTCCTCCCAGTACCGCAGCACGAGGCACGCGCGCTGCTTCGGAGGCACCTTCGCCAGCGCCTCCAGCAGCACCATCCGCTCCTCCGGGTAGCGACCCGGTGCAGCGGCCGAGTCGGCGAGGTCCTCGCTCACCGACTCGAACCGGAACCACCCGCGCCGCCGCTCGGACAGGAACGTCCGCACCAGTACCTGCCTGGTGTAGGCGTCCAGCGCCTCGTGCCGGTCTATTCGCCGCCACGCCAGGTAGAGCTTCGTGAAGGCTTGTTGCACGAGGTCTTCCGCGCGATGCCAGTCGCCGCACAGCAGATACGCCGTGCCGCGCATGGCGTCGGAACGGGCCGCGAAGTACTCCTGGAACGCGGCGTCCCGGTCACTCATCAGGTCTCCCCCTGTCTGCGGTACCGGGTTACTCACGCCACCGCCAACCTGGCGGGTTGCACGGAGTTCGCGAAACGCATACTGATGTCGTGATTTTCCTTTTGCTCCTCGGCGTCCCCACCGCACTGGGCCACTTCTACCTGTGGCGCAGGCTGGTCGTGGACACCACCCGGCCGCGCTCGCTCGGGCGCCGCGTCGGCACCGCCGCCATCGCCGGCGCGTTCCTGGTGCTGATGAGCGCGCTGGTCGTGACGCGCCGGGTGCCGCCGGAGTACGGGAAGTTCTTCGCCTGGCCGGGCTTCGTGTGGCTGGCCGTGCTGTTCTACCTGGCCATCGCGCTGGGCATCGCCGAGGTCCCGCGGCGCATCCTGCTGCGCAGGGCCAGCGCCGCACCCGTGCCCGTCGGCACCGGCGCGGAGGCGGCCGAGCCGGTCGAGGTCGTGCCCGACCCCGGTCGCCGCCTGTTCATCGCGCGGTCGGTCGCGATCGGCTCCGGCATCGCCGCGGGCGGTGTCGTCGGGTACGGCATGACGCAGGCGCTCGGCGACCCGCAGCTGCTGAACGTGCCGGTGACGCTGGACAAGCTGAAGCCCTCGCTGTCCGGTTTCCGGATCGCGGTGGTGAGCGACATCCACCTCGGCCCGCTGCTCGGCCGCTCGCACACCGAGCGGATCGTGCGGATGATCAACGAGCAGGAGGCCGACCTCGTCGCGATCGTCGGCGACCTGGTCGACGGCACCGTGGCCGAGCTGGGCGAGGCCGCGGCACCGCTGCGGGACCTGGTGTCCCGGCACGGCAGCTTCTTCGTGACCGGCAACCACGAGTACTTCTCCGGTCACGAGCAGTGGATCTCCGAGCTCGACCGGCTGGGCGTGCACCCGTTGCGCAACGAGGGCCTGACCGTCGCCGGTGGGATTGAGCTCGTCGGCGTGAACGACGTCACCGGGAAGTCCTACGGCGACGGCCCCGACCTCGACCGCGCCTTCGCCGGCCGCGACCGCGCCAACCCCGCCGTGCTGCTGGCGCACCAGCCGGTGCAGGTGGGCGACGCGTCTTCACGCGGAGTCGACCTGCAGTTGTCCGGTCATACACATGGCGGACAGATGGTGCCGTTCAACTTCGTGGTGCCGGTGCAGCAACCCGCTGTCGCGGGGCTGTCGAAGGTGGACGACACGTGGCTGTACGTCAGTCGTGGTGCGGGTTTCTGGGGGCCGCCGGTGCGCGTGGGCGCTCCCCCGGACATCACGCTGGTCGAGCTCCGGTCTGCTGGCTAAATCACACTCGGCCCCACGGGATTGCGCACTTGCGGTGTGCAGGCCGTAGAGTGGACGGCCGTGCCCGCGTACGGACGCGAGGCGGATGAAGGGGGAACCCTGGGGAAATGACCGAGAGCTTCGCCGTCGACCGGCGTTACGAGGCAGAGGCTCGTATTCGGCGTTTCCTGGACCAGGAGCACCCGTCGACACCGTGTCTGGTGATCGACCTCGAGACGATCCGCGCGCGTTACCAGGCGATCCACGCCGCGATGCCGTCCATCGACATCTTCTACGCGGTCAAGTCGAACCCCGAGGCCGACGTCGTCGCGACGCTGGTCGCCCAGGGCGCCCAGTTCGACGTCGCCTCCCCCGCGGAGATCGACCTGTGCCTGGCGCGCGGCGCCGCACCGTCGTCGATCTCCTACAGCAACCCCATCAAGAAGGCCGCCGACATCGCGTACGCCTTCTCCCGCGGGGTGCGGCTGTTCGTGTCGGACAGCGAGCAGGACGTGCAGTTCCTCGCCGAGCACGCGCCCGGTTCGTCCGTCCTGGTGCGGATCCTCGTCCACAGCAAGGGTTCCACCTACCCGTTCGGCAACAAGTTCGGTTGCGATCCGGAGATGGCGACGGATCTCTTGCGGTTGTCGCACCGGTTGGGGCTCGTTCCTCTGGGCGTCGCCTTCCACGCGGGCTCGCAGCAGCTGTCCGTGGCGGGCTGGGACTCCGGCATCGCCGACGCCGCCCTGATCGCCGCGAAGCTGCGCGCGGAGGGCATCGAGACCACCACGGTCAACCTGGGCGGCGGGCTTCCGGCCGTGTACCAGGAGGACACGCCGGGCCTTGAGGCCTTCGCCGCCGCCATCGAGGAGTCGCTGGCCCGGCACTTCGGTGCCGCACGCCCGCGGGTGATGATCGAACCGGGGCGCGCGATCTCCGCGGAGGCCGGGATGATCCGCTCGTCGGTCGTGCTGGTGTCGCGCAAGTCCTATGCGGACGAACGCCGCTGGGTGTACATCGACATCGGCCGTTACCAGGGGCTCGCCGAGACCGAGGGCGAGGCGATCGCGTACCGGTTGCGCACCTCGCGCGACGGCGGGCCGACCGGACCGGTGGTGCTGGCCGGTCCGACCTGCGACGCGGACGACGTGATCTACCAGCACACCCGCTACGACCTGCCGCTCGACCTGAGGGCGGGCGACCACGTGGACATCCTCCACGCCGGCGCCTACACCTCCTCCTATTCGTCCGTGTGCTTCAACGGCTTCCCGCCGCTGGCCACGTACTGCGTCTGAGTCCGCCTGTACTTCACATAGTTTGGAGTGATTGATGTCCGAAGCGCCCTGTCAGACCGAGGAGACCGTCGGTTTGTTCGCGGGACAGCACGTACTTGCAGAGCTTTCGGGTGTGAGTGCCGATCTGCTCGACGACGAGCAGTTCCTGCGCCACGCCCTCGGTGAGGTTCTCACGCAGGCCGACGCAACCGTGCTGGAGGTGATCTCCAAGAAGTTCGATCCCCAAGGAGTCACCGTGCTGGCCCTGCTGTCGGAGTCCCACGCGTCCATCCACACCTACCCCGAGGTGGGGTCGGTGTTCGTCGACGTGTTCACCTGCGGTACTCGTGCGAAACCCGCGCTCGCCGTCCAGCTACTCGCTGACGCTCTGGGCGCTGCTCACGTGAGCACGGACCTCGTCACTCGTGGCATCAAGGAGCACGCCGCGTGAACACGATCAACGAGCCGCTCGCCGAGGGCATGACCCGCCACTGGCGCGTGGACGAGGTGCTGGTCGACACCAAGACCGACTTCCAGCACCTGGTGATCGCCCGCACCGCCCAGGGCCTGTCGTTGTTCTGCGACGACGACCGCCAGTCCACGGAGCTCAGCCAGCTGACCTACCACGAGGCCCTGATGGTGCCGGCGCTGCTGCTGGCCGACCAGGTCGAGCGGGTGCTGGTCATCGGCTCGTCCGAGGGCGTGGTGTGCCAGATGGCGGTGCAGCACGGCGCCACCGTCGTCGACCACATCGACATCGACGAGCAGGCCGTGAAGCTGTGCGCGGAGCACCTCCCGTACGGCTACACGACCGAGGAGCTGGCGCTGGCGGAGAAGGGCGAGGGCCCGATCCGCGTGCAGTACATCGACGGGTTCGAGTACATCCGCACGACGTCGGAGAAGTACGACATCGTGCTGGTGGACCTGCCCGACGAGCGTGAGGAGGAAGCGCAGCACAACCGCCTGTACGGCGCGGACTTCCTGCGCATGTGCAAGGCCCTGCTGCGTCCCGGCGGCGTCGTCGTCAACCAGTCCGGTTGCCAGACGATGTGGCGCAACACCACGCTGATCCGCTCCTGGCAGCGGTTCAACGAGGTGTTCGAGACGGTCGCGTACTACGGCTCTGACGAACACGAGTGGGCGTACCTGTTCGGGCGCGCGGACGTCGTCGAGGACCCGACGGCGCTGATGGTCGAGCGGTTGGCCACGGCCGGGTACCGGCCGGAGTCGATCGACGACCTGGCGTTGCTGGGCAACAGCATTCCGCCGTACCGGGTGCGGCAGTCGCTGGCCTGAGCCGGTTTCCGGCACGAGAGAGGGGCGCTTCCCGGTCACCGGGAGGCGCCCCTCCTCCGTTCGTGCGCGCCTAGCCGAGCGCCTGCTTCAGGAAGTCCACCTGGAGCAGCAGCAGGTTCTCCGCGACCTGCTCCTGCGGCGTCATGTGCGTGACACCGGACAGCGGCAGCACGGTGTGCGGCCGGCCCGCCGCCAGCAGGGCGCTGGACAGGCGCAGGGTGTGGGCGGCCACGACGTTGTCGTCGGCGAGGCCGTGGACGATCATCAGCGGGCGGGAGAGCTTGTCCGCGTCGGCGATGAGCGAGTTGGAGTCGTAGACCTCTGGCCGCTCGTCGGGGTGGCCGAGGTAGCGCTCCGTGTAGTGGGTGTCGTAGAGGCGCCAGTCGGTGACCGGGGCGCCGGCGATGCCCGCGTGGAACACGTCCGGGCGGCGCAGGACGGCCAGTGCCGACAGGTAACCGCCGTAGGACCAGCCTCGGATGGCGACCCGGCCGAGGTCGAGGTCGGGTTCGAGTGCCGCCGCGGCGTGCAGGGCGTCGACCTGGTCCTCCAGGGTGGCGCCGGCGAAGTCGAACGCGATGGCGCGTTCCCAGGCCAGACCGCGACCGGGGGTGCCGCGGCCGTCGGCGACGAGCACCGCGAAGCCCTGGTCGGCGAGCCACTGCGAGGCGAGGAAGGCGTTCTGGGCCGTCAGGACGCGCTGGGCGTGCGGGCCGCCGTAGGGGTCCAGCAGCACCGGGAGCTTGGTGCCCGGTACGTGATCGGCAGGCAGCAGCAGGGCGGCGCGCAGGTCGCGTTCGCCGAGGGTCAGCATGCGCGGGGACGCCCTGATGACCGGCGTCTCGGCCCACGACTCGATCTCGCGCTCGCCGACGGTGACCTTCGGGCCGTACCAGTCCAAAGAGGACGATGCGAGCACAACCGTGTCACCGCCCCGGACCGCGGTGTGCACACCATCCCCTGTGGACAACTGCTCGACCGTCGCGCCGACGGAGTGGACGTGCACCTGGGTGGGGTCGTCGGCGGAGGCCGCGATCAGCACGGAGTCGTCGGTGATGTCCAGGACCCGGCGCACCTGCAGCCCTTCGGTCACGATGTCGTCGCCGACCTGCAACGCGTACTCGTCGCCGGAGTGCACGATCCGGACCAGGCGGCCGTCGGGCGTCCACGCCGGGGCGCCGTCGCTGACCTCCAGCCACACCGGGTCGGTCTCGACAGCGAGCTCGGACACCGCACCGGTCTCCGGGGCGAGCGAGTGGACGCGGCGGGTGCGCTGGTCGCGGGTCTGCGTGGTGATCAGCGGCGCACCACCGGCTGACCAGTGCACGTCGTTGAGGTAGTCGAACTCCAGCAGCACCGGCACGAAGGTGCCGTCCAGCGACACCACGTGCAGCGACACCGCGGCGTTGTCCGTGCCCGCCGCCGGGTAGGCGATCTCGGTGGCCGGCGTCGCGGGGTTCGCCGGGTCGGCGATGTACCAGCGGCGCACCGGGGAGTTGTTCACGCGCGCGGCGATGAGGCGGGTGCCGTCCGGCTCCCACCAGTAGCCGCGGTAGCGCGACATCTCCTCGGCGGCGATGAACTCGGCCAGGCCGAACGTGACGTCCTCGCCGTCGGGCACGGCGACCGCGCGGTCGTCGCCCGAGTCCAGCTCGACCACGCGCAGGGTCCCGCGCGTCACGTACGCCACGCGCTGCCCCGTCGGGTCGACGCGCGGGTCGATGACGCCGCCACCGGTCGGCAGCTCGCGCACGTCCCCGCTCACCAGGTCGGCCACGAACAGGCGGCCGGACAGGGCGAACGAGGCGACGTTCGCGTCACCGGACAGGGCGTAGCCGACGATGCCCGCGCCGGACTCGCGCGTGCGTTCGCGGCGGGCCTTCTCCTCCGCGGGCAGGTCCTCCTGCTCGGTCAGCAGGCGGCCGGGATCGGCCACCAGCCGTTCGGCGCCGGTGGTCGTGTTCAGCTCCCACAGCCCGTTCGCACGGCTCGTGGCCGTGGCCGGGCGCAGGAAGAACACGCGCGAACCGTCCGGCGACACCGCGAAGGTGCGCGGTGCGCCGACGGTGAACCGCTGAGAGCGCGCCTGTTGGCGCGGGAAGGAGATGTCGTTGCCCACCCGCTCACACTATCCCGCGCGCGAACGCGGGGGCATGGGAACGAAACCGCTGGTACGACGCACGTACTCGGCGTACCCCGGCCGGCGCGACACGATGTCCCTCTCGAGCAGCGGTTTGCCCGTGCCCTTGGCGAGCAGCCACGTCATGACCACCGGACTGATGACCGTGAGCGCCGCCGGCCAGGAGTGCACCGCGAACAGGAAGAGGCCCCACCACACCACGGCGTCCCCGAAGTAGTTGGGGTGCCTGGTGTAGCGCCACAACCCGCGGTCCATGACGGCGCCCTCGTTCGCCGGGTCCGCCCGGAACCGCGAGAGCTGCCAGTCACCGACTGACTCAACTGTGAAGCCGACCACCCACAAGGTCGTTCCGGCCCAATCTAGCACTCCCCACGGCGCGTCAAGGTGCTGTGCGACCTGCACCGGCAGCGACACGATCCACATCAGAACGGCCTGCAACAGGTACACCCGGTACATCCGCAGCCGCGGATTTCCCTTGGCGCGCTTGAGGATGTCCCGGTAGCGCGGGTCCTCGTCCCTGGTCCGGTTGCGCAGGAGGATGTGCACGCCGAGCCGCACGCCCCAGATCACCGTGAGCGCCGTGACCAGCACGTTCCGCACCGGTTCGCCGTCCGCGAACAGGAACGTCACCACCGCGATCACCGCGAAGCCAGGTCCCCAGGCGGAGTCGACCAGGTCGTAGCGCTTGCGCCGGTCCGCGTAGCCGAACAACGCGGTGAGCACCACCAGCACCACGAGGAAGCTGACCGGGTAGCTCACCGGGCCACCAGCTCACGGCGCACGCGCGGCATGCCGCTGCGGCCGTTCTCGCTCCTGCGCACCGCGAGGACCTGGTCCACGCCCATCCGTCCCTCCTCGAACGTCAGCGCGCCGCCGGCGAGGTAGAGCCGCCACACGCGCGCCTGACCCTCGCCGACGAGCGCGACGACCTCGTCCCACCTCTCTTCGAGCGTCCGCGCCCACGCGCGGACGGTCCAGACGTAGTGCTCGCGCAACGCGTGCACGTCCCGGATCTCCAGCCCGACCGCCTCCAGGAACCCGGTCGTCTGGCTGACCGGTCGCATGTGCATGTCCGGTGCCACGTACGACTCGATGAACGCACCACCGCCCGGCGCGTTCCGGCCGCGCGACATCTGTTGCAGCAGCAGCCGCCCCTCTGGCTTGAGCAGCCGGTGCAGCGTCGCGGCGTACTCGGGGTAGTTCCGCTCGCCGACGTGCTCGCCCATCTCGATCGTGGAGATCGCGTCGAACGGTTCGCCGCGCACCTCGCGGTAGTCCTGCAGCCGCACCTCGACCCGGCCCTCCAGCCCTTCGGCCGCGATGCGCGAGAGGACGTGCTCGCGCTGCTGAGCGGAGATCGTGACCCCGGTGGCGTGCACGCCGTAGTGCTTCGCCGCGTGGATGATCATCGAGCCCCACCCGCAGCCGACGTCGAGCAGCCGCAGGCCGGGCTGCAGGCCGAGCTTGCGGCACACCAGGTCGAGCTTGTTGTGCTGCGCCTGCTCCAGTTCCTCGTCCTCGGCGGTGAAGTACGCGCACGAGTAGGCCATGCTCGGGTCGAGCACGAGCCGGTAGAAGGCGTTGCTCAGGTCGTAGTGGTGCGAGATCGCGTCCCGGTCCCGCTTCTTGCTGTGCAGCGCGCCTTTGAGCCGTGCTTCCTCCTTCGGCGCGTCCGGGTTGCGCCCGACCACCTTGAGGTCCAGCGCGAGCCGCACCACCTCGGTGAGCTTCGGCCTGCGCGTGACACCACGCCGCACCAGCCCCCAGACCTGGGAGAGCCCGGCCGCGAGGTCGCCTTCCACGTCGAGCTCGCCGCTCACGTACGCCCGCGCGAGCCCGAGCTCGTTCGGGCTCCACACGAGCCGGCGCAGCGCGTCGCGGGAGCGGAGCACGAGCACGGTCCCGTCCTGTGGGCCGGCCACGCTCCCGTCCCACGCCCGAATCCCGATCGGAAGCGGCGCACCCAGCACCCGTTCCGCCACTCCTGCCAGCTGACCAGCGACGACCACCCTGCACCTCCTGCGAAACCGGCTCCGCCTGACGTTCGGGACGGCAAGAGGTTCGGTTCGTTTCTGAACCGAGACGCAACCACGCCCGTATGGCCCGGTAGAGCGAACGACGGACAAGGAGGACATGAGTGTGATCCGACGTAACCGCATTGCCATCGGGCTCGCCGCGGGACTGGCAGTTGTGCTGGGTCTTGGTGTCTGGAGCGCCACGGGAAGTGGCACAAACTCGAAGCCGGTGGCACAGACCGAAACCGACCTGGGCGTCCTCGGTGACTACGGCGACGTGGGTCAGCCCCCGGTGCTCCAGGAACCCGCTCAGGTGCCCGAGACCCCGGTTCAGCAGCAGGCACCGGAGACCCCGGCCGCGCAGCAGCCCCCCGCAGCCGCACCGGTCAGCTCGCTGAAGCTGGTCGGCAAGCCGGTCGACAAGATGGGCCTGGTCGTCCAGGACGGCGACGGCCGCACGATGTACCGCTTCGACAAGGACACCCCGAAGCCGGAAGGCAAGTCGAACTGCAACGGCCAGTGCGCCATCACGTGGCCGCCGCTGCTGTCGGACACGATCCCGCAGGTCGAGGGCATCGACTCGAAGCTCGTCTCGCTGATCACCCGCGCTGACGGCAAGAAGCAGGTCGCGATCGACGGCTGGGCGCTCTACGCCTACTCGCAGGACCCGAAGCCGGGTGCCTGGAAAGGCCAGGGCGTCGGCAACACCTGGTTCGTGATCCAGCCCGACGGCAAGCGCAACGTCGAATGCCTTCCCCCCGGCGTGACGGTGCCCGCGGCCTAGTCCCCTTGCAACGACCATCCCGTTAGGACGGTCCACCTGACACACACGACACCCTGACACGCGAAACCCCGGCCCTGGGGAAGGGGCCGGGGTTCCCGTCGTTCCGCTCTCACCCGATCGAGTGGTCTTTCACGTCACGCGGGGGCCCCGCGTTCCCCACAGGGAAACGCGGGGGCCCCGCGTGACGTTCGAACAGGCGGAGAAGGGGCGGCGCCGGAGGTCCGGTGCCGCCCCTTCGTTGCCGCAGGGTCAGAGCGTGGAGTACAGCGGGTGCTTCGCGGCCAGCACCTCGACGCGGGCGCGCAGCTCGTCGATCGCGGCGCCCGGCTTGAGGGCCTCGGCGATCACGTCGGCGACCTCGGTGAAATCCCCCTCGCCGAAGCCGCGGGTGGCCAGTGCCGGGGTGCCGATGCGCAGACCCGAGGTGACCATCGGCGGGCGCGGGTCGTTGGGGACCGCGTTGCGGTTGACCGTGATGCCGATCCGGTGCAGCACGTCCTCGGCCTGCTTGCCGTCCAGCTCGGAGTTGACCAGGTCGACCAGGACCAGGTGCACGTCCGTGCCGCCGGTCAGCACCTTCACGCCGGCCTGCGCGACGTCGGGCTGCGAGAGGCGGTCGGCGAGGATGCGGGCACCGTCGAGGGTGCGGCGCTGGCGGTCGGCGAACTCCTCCGACGCGGCGTGCTTGAACGCCACGGCCTTGGCGGCGATCACGTGCTCCAGCGGACCGCCCTGCTGGCCGGGGAACACCGCCGAGTTGATCTTCTTGGCGATGTCGGCGTCGTTCGACAGGATCACGCCGCCGCGCGGACCGCCGAGGGTCTTGTGCGTCGTCGTGGTCGTGACGTGGGCGTGCGGGACGGGCGAGGGGTGCAGGCCCGCGGCCACGAGGCCCGCGAAGTGCGCCATGTCGACCATCAGGTAGGCCTCGACCGAGTCCGCGATGCGGCGGAACTCGGCGAAGTCCAGCTGGCGCGGGTAGGCGGACCAGCCGGCGACGATCAGCTTCGGGCGGTGCTCGGTGGCGAGGCGCTCGACCTCGGCCATGTCGACGCGGCCGTCACCGTCGGAGACGTGGTACGGCACGACGTTGTAGAGCTTGCCGGAGAAGTTGATGCGCATGCCGTGGGTCAGGTGACCGCCGTGCGCGAGGTCCAGGCCGAGGATCGTGTCACCGGGCTGCAGCAGCGCGAACATCGCGGCGGCGTTGGCCTGGGCGCCGGAGTGCGGCTGGACGTTGGCGAAACCGGCGCCGAAGAGCGACTTGATGCGCTCGATGGCGAGGCGCTCGACGACGTCGACGTGCTCGCAGCCACCGTAGTAGCGGCGGCCGGGGTAGCCCTCCGCGTACTTGTTGGTCAGCACCGAACCCTGGGCCTGCAGCACCGAGACCGGCGTGAAGTTCTCCGAGGCGATCATCTCGAGGGTGCCCTGCTGGCGCGCCAGCTCGGCCGCAACGGCCTGCGCGACCTCGGGGTCGTACTCCGCGAGGGAGGCGTTGAACTGGTCGGACATCTGGAGGATCTCCCTACTTGGCGCGCTTGTAGAACGGAAGTGCGACGACCTCGACCGGCTGCTTCTTGCCGCGGACGTCCACCAGCAGAGGGGTGCCGGGCGCGGAGCTCGCCCGGTTCACGTAGGCCATCGCCACCGAGTAGCCCAGGGTCGGCGACAGCGCGCCCGAGGTCACCTCGCCGACGACCTCGTCGCCGTTCAGCACGGCGTAACCGTGGCGGGGCGCGCGGCGCTCGGGGGTCTTCAGACCGACCAGCACGGAGTCCACATCGGACTCGGACACCTCGGTCAGCGCCTCGCGGCCGACGAAGTCGCCCGGCTTGTCGAGCTTCACGACCCGGCCGAGACCCGCGTGGTACGGGGTGAGCGAGGTGGTCAGCTCGTTGCCGTACAACGGCATTCCGGCTTCCAGGCGCAACGTGTCGCGGCAGCCGAGACCGCACGGCTTGAGCTCGTGCGGCTGCCCGGCCTCCAGCAGCGCCGTCCACACTGCGGCGGCGTCGTCGGGCGCGACGAACAGCTCGAAGCCCTCCTCGCCGGTGTAGCCGGTGCGCGCGAGCAGCGCGTCCACCCCGGCCACCTTCGAGGGGTAGGAGGCGTAGTACTTCACCGTCGACAGGTCGGTGTCGGTCAGCCCGGCCAGGACCTCCACCGACTTCGGGCCCTGGATCGCGATCAACGCGTAGTCCGTGGACCTGTCCGTGACGACGGTGTCGAACCCGGTGGCCCGCTCGACGAGCGCCTCGGCGACCACGGCGGCGTTCGAGGCGTTGGCGACGACCATGAACTCCTCGTCGCCCAGCCGGTAGACGATCAGGTCGTCGACCACGCCGCCGTCGGCCTGGGTGATCATCGTGTAGCGGGCCTTGCCGACCGCGAGCGCGGAGATGTGGCCGACCAGCGCGTAGTCGAGTGCGGCACCGGCCTGCGGCCCGGTCAGCACGACCTCACCCATGTGCGTGAGGTCGAACAGGCCGGCGGTGGTGCGCACGGCGTGGTGCTCGGCCAGCTCGCTGGAGTAGCGCAGCGGCATCTTCCAGCCCGCGAAGTCGGTGAACATCGCGCCGAGCGACTCGTGCTCAGCGTTCAGTGGCGTGAGGCGGGACATCAGAACGCTCCTCCAGGGTGCGCCGAAGAGCCGGGCCAGGCCGGCTGAGGCAACAGAAGAATGACACGGTCCACCGGAGACTCCTCACCAGAGCGAGCCTCCCCCTCTGTCATGAGCCTGAGAGCTTCGTCGCCGGAGCGACTTGCACCGTGGGCGAGGCTCCTGATGAGCCTGCTTTCCAGAGTTGCCTTCGTCGTGCGGTATCTGTGCCTGAGAGATTCCGGGGAGGAGTTGCTCCTTCGGCGCTCCCGCTGAAGGGAGCTCTCCCGCGCGACATCGACGGCCGTGTTCAGTTGGTTGCCCCAGACGCTAGCAGGCCGAACGTCACAGCGGCACGCCCTGAGCAGTCTTCTCCACCACCTTGCGCTCCGCCCAGAACGACAGGAACGGGATCGTCCCCGCGACCAGCACGAGCGCGGTGCCCTTGATGGACCAGCGCAGCTTCAGCGCCAGGTCGACCGAAAGCACCAGGTAGATGGCGTAGAGGAACCCGTGGATCGGGCCGACGACCTTCATCGCCTGGTCCATGCCGGCGGCGTACTTCAGCACCATCGCCACGACCAGCAGCAGCAGGAAGACACCGACCACGTAAGCCATGACCCGGAACCGGGTCAACGCACCCTTCATCTGCCCGCCTTCGCTCAACGACCGTCCCGCGCGTTGAGGTCCGCGAGCATGCGGTTGTAGGCCGCGAGCTCCGCGTCTTCTTCGTCGTCGAAGTGCTCGACAGGCGCGGGTTTGACGGCGTCAACGGTAGTCACCGGTGCGACGGGAGGTGCAACCGGCTCCGGTGCGGAGAGAGCCTCGTCACGGCGCTGGCGCGCGAGACGGCGGAACCGCCACACCATGAAGAGGGGGAAGAGGCCGAAGAGCGGCCACTGGAGCACGTACCCGAGGTTCTGGAACGTGCCGCTCGCGGACTCGAAGCGCTGCCACTGCCACCACGCGAGCCCGCAGCAGAGGACCAGCGCCGCCAGACAGGCGAGCGCGATCAGCACACGCTGGGGAGTAAGGAGGCCGCGCACGACCTCCACACTACTGGGGTGAGGCCTCCTGTCAGGAGGCCACCCGTGAGGGGGTAGCGCGCCACGGGAGCGCGCGTGCCCGTTTGCGAGTGAACTTCGGGGCTGCCGATGCCTCGACAGCCCGCTTCTCCTACGCCACGCCGTCCCGGCGCTGCCTCTGCAGACGAGCAACGCACCAGGCCGCGGCCGAACCGCGGCGGAGGTGCTGGAGAACCGTCATCGGTCCCAGGCGCCTTCCGAGGTCGGCAGGCGTGAGGCCGGCGGCGCGGTAGTCGAGCGCGCGCTGGTCCAGCGGGCTGATGCCCGCGTCCCACCACTGCTCGGCCTCGGCGACGTCGCCCACCAGCTGCCAGTAGCTCGCCGCGGCGGCGAGCAGTGCCTCGGGTGCCTCCGGCGCCCGCTTGCGCATCGCGGCCACGTAGGCCGGATCCGCCGAGTCGACCTTGACCAAGCCACGCGGCCCACTCCTGCCTCCCCGCTGCACGGGGATGCCGGGCGCCGAGGGGGGAGCCTCCGCGAGCCACGCGTTCTTGATCCGGTTCACCTCCTGCATCTCTGCGTCGTCAGACCGTTCAGCCGCCCACTGCTGCAACAGCTCGTGGACCCCGGAGTCCTCGACCATCCATGCCTCCTCGTCGGTCGGGGATCGGCCATTGCAGCGGAAGGTATTCGGTAGGTCTGACAATCGCCAGACCCTGAATCGCCAGAACACCCGTTACCAGTGCGTGATTGGCCTCATTCCACCCGTCCGGCTCAACGCGGAGGGCCGAGGATCACCGAGGGTCACTAGGCGACGGGGGTGGCCGTCCCGAAGAGGCTCCTGACGAAGGTGATGATCGACTCCGCACCCTCGCGCAGCCAGCCGAGGGCCGTCTGGACCCCCGACGCGGACTCTTCCGGCTGGGTGATCAGGAGGAACAGCACCAGCGCGACGCCCGCCAGCACCAGCACCTTCTTGAGGTTCACAGGTCCCTCTCCGTCCATGTCGCTCACAGGTGGGGCGGCGAACCGCCCGTGTCACCCGACATGCTCCCTCATTCACCCGTGCGATGAACAACCACCACGCCAGGCGGGGCGGCGGATCCACCGCCACCGCACGTCTGCACCGGGCCTGTTGTCACCCGAATGGCGGCTAAAGCCGCCGGTTTCCAGCGCCGATGTCCTGGGCACGAGGTGAGCGCGAGGACCCTCGAATCCCACAGCTTGGACAAGACACAGGTGCACCGGGCCTCACCCGGATGCCGAATGCCCGGCATCACGCTCCGTCACGGCGTGGTGTCGTCATTAATGCGCCTCCGACCGTTCACGCAATTGCTCCAGCCCGCCGCAGTTCCGCAATTCGGTCTTCCGCCACACCCATGTTCGCGAGCACTTCCGCGGTGTTCGCCCCGACCGGCACCGGAGGGGTCGGAACCGCCGCCGGGGTCCGGTCGAACCGGGGCGCCGGCGCCGGGTGCCGCACACCGGCGACGTCCACGAAGGTGGCGCGCTCCGCGGTGAACGGGTGCTCCGCCGCCTCGGCCGGGGTCAGCACCGGCGCCAGGCAGGCGTCCGTGTCCCGCGCGAGGTCGGCCCACTCGTCCCTGGTGCGGGTCCTGACCGCCGCCGCGATGTGTTCGCGCAGCTCAGGCCACCGGGCCGGGTCGTTGCGCGACGGTGCGTCCGCCAGCCCCAGCACGCGCACCAGGTCGGCGTAGAACTTCTCCTCCAGCGCGCCGATGGCCACGTACCTGCCGTCCGCGGCCTCGTAGACGTCGTAGAACGGCACCCCGCCGTCGAGCATGTTCTCGCCGCGGCCACCGGACCACATGCCCGCGTTGCGCATGCCGTGCAGGAACGTGGTGAGCAGCGCGGCACCGTCGACCATGGCCGCGTCCACGACCTGGCCGCGCCCGGACCGCTCCCTCTCGTACAGCGCGGCGAGCACGCCGAGGGCCAGCAGCAGCCCTCCCCCGCCGAAGTCACCCAGGAGGTTGATGGGGAACGACGGTGGCCCGCCGGCCCGGCCGAGCGGTTCCAGCGCGCCCGCGACGGCGATGTAGTTGATGTCGTGCCCGGCCCGGTCGGCCAGCGGCCCGTCCTGGCCCCACCCGGTCATGCGCCCGTAGATGAGGCGCGGGTTGCGGGCCAGGCACTGCGCGGGCCCGATGCCGAGCCGTTCGGTGACGCCCGGCCGGAAGCCCTCGACCAGCACGTCCGAGCGTTCGACCAGGGTCAGCACCAGCTCGGCGCCCTCGGGCGTGCGGGTGTCGACCGCGATCGAGCGCCGGTTGCGGCCGAGGAAGTCACCGGGGACCGCCGGGTGGGCGCCCGGTTTGTGCACCTGGACCACGTCCGCGCCGAGGTCGGCGAGCACCATGCAGCCGAACGGCGCGGGCGCGAGGCCCGCGAGCTCGACGACCTTCAGCCCCGCGAGCGGCCCGCTCACAGCGACCTCGCGATGATTTCCTTCATGATCTCGTTCGTGCCGCCGTAGATCCGCTGCACGCGGGCGTCGGTCCAGGCGCGGGAGATCGGGTACTCGTTCATGTAGCCGTAGCCGCCGAAGAGCTGCAGGCACTCGTCGACGACGCGGCTCAGCCGGTCGCTCGCCCAGTACTTCGCCATCGCGGCGGTCGGCACGTCGAGCTCGCCCTTGAGGTGCTTCTCGACGCACTCGTCGATGAACGCCCTGGTCACGGCCGCCTCGGTGGCGCACTCGGCGAGCTTGAAGCGGGTGTTCTGGAACTTGATGAGCTCCTTGCCGAACGCCGTGCGCTCCTTCACGTACTTCAGCGTCACGTCGACGGCGGCCTCGATGCCCGCGATCGAGGCGACGCCGATGATGAGGCGTTCCTGCGGCAGCTGCTGCATGAGCTGGACGAAGCCCATGCCCTCCTGGCCGCCCAGCAGGTTCTCCGCGGGCACCCGGACGTCGTCGAAGAACAGTTCGGCGGTGTCCTGGCCCTTCATGCCGACCTTGTCGAGCACGCGGCCGCGCCGGATGTCGTGCTCGACCACGAGCAGCGAGATGCCCTGCGCGCCCTGACCGGGGTCGGTCTTCGCGACGACGACCACGAGGTCGGCGTGCACGCCGTTGGTGATGAAGGTCTTGGAGCCGTTGATGACGTACTCGTCGCCGTCGCGGATCGCCTTCGTGCGGATGGACTGCAGGTCCGAGCCCGCGCCGGGTTCCGACATCGCGATCGCGCCGACGTACTCGCCGGACGCGAGCTTGGGCAGCCAGCGGTGCTTCTGCTCTTCGGTGCCGTAGGAGTTGAGGTAGTGGGCCACGATGCCGCTGTGGACGCTGTTGCCCCACGAGCTGTCGCCGGCACGTGCCTGTTCTTCGAGCAGAACGGCCTCGTGTGCGAACGTGCCGCCACCGCCGCCGTACTCCTCGGGGATGCTCAGGCACAGCAACCCGAGCTCGCCCGCCTTGGTCCACAGGTCGCGGTCGACCTGCTTCTGCTCGGCGAAGCGCTCCTGGTGCGGCACGACCTCCTTCTCCATGAACGTGCGCGCGAGCTGGCGCAACTGGTCCAGGTCGCTGTCCATCCACCGCGATCGACGCTCTGCCATGCGGTCAACGAAACCACCGGCGGGTGGCCGACGCCATGACCGCCGCGCCTGCCCGTCACCCGAAAAACTGAGCGAAAAAACCACCTCGGTCGGTCAGACTGCCCGGTGTGCGGATTCACCGGGTCAGCCAGGACGACTGGCGGGTGTGGCGTGACGTGCGGCTGGAGGCGCTGGCCACCGACCCCGGCGGCTTCGGGTCGGCGCTGGCTCACGAGCAGGCGTTCACCGAGGACGACTGGCGGGAGGCCGTCGAGCGGGGGCTGAGGCTCATCGCGTTCGCCCCGGAGCCGGTCGGGCTGGTCGGTGCCACGCCGAAGCCCACCGGCCTGCACCTCTGCTCGATGTGGGTCAGGGGCTCCCACCGCGGCCGCGGCGTCGGGGAGGCGCTGGTGGACGGCGTGCTGGCGTGGGCTGCGGACGAGGGCTGGAAGGTCGTGCGGCTGCGCGTGTACGAGGACAACCTGCCCGCACGCAGGCTTTACGGGAGGCTCGGGTTCATCGACTGCGACGAACCCGAGCACATGGAGCTCCTCCTGAGCTAATCGGTCACCCTCCACGGTCATGGCCAGCGCCAGGAGCCGGGCTTAGCGTGGGTGCCATGAGCGAAGCCTTGATCTTCGACGCGGTGCGCACGCCGCGCGGCAAGGGCAAGCGCGGGTCGTTGCACAGCGTGCGGCCCGTCGAGCTGGCCGCCGGTGTCCTGCGCGCGCTGTCCGAGCGCAACTCCCTGGACACCTCCTCGGTGGACGACGTCGTGTTCGGCGTGGTGTCCCCGATCGGCGAGCAGGGCGGTGACATCGCCCGCGCGGCGGTGCTGGCCGCCGGGTGGGACCAGCGTCCCGCCGGTGTGCAGCTCAACCGGTTCTGCGCCTCCGGCCTGGAGTCGGTGAACCTCGCGGCGGCCAAGGTCGCGTCCGGGTTCGAGGACCTGGTGGTGGCCGGTGGCGTCGAGTCGATGTCGCGCGTGCCGATGGGCTCCGACGGTGGCGCGTGGGCGATCGACCCGGCCACGAACTTCGACCTGTCGTTCGTGCCGCAGGGCGTGTCGGCCGACCTGATCGCGACCCTGGAGGGCTTCTCCCGCACCGACGTCGACGCGTGGGCCGCCCGGTCGCACGCGAAGGCGTTCGAGGCGCAGAAGAACGGCTTCTTCGAGCGGTCCGTCGTCCCGGTCGTCGACCAGAACGGCACGGTGGTGCTCAAGGAGGACGAGACGATCCGCCCCGAGTCCACCGTGGAGTCCCTCGGCAGGCTGAAGCCCAGCTTCCAGTTCCACGGCGACCTCGGCTACGACACCGTCGCGATCGACCGCTACCCCACCGTCGAGCGCATCAGCCACGTGCACACGCCGGGCAACTCGTCGCAGATCGTCGACGGCGCCGCGGCCATGCTGATCGGCTCCGCGGCGGCCGGCCGGGCGCTGGGCCTCACCCCGCGCGCGAAGATCGTGTCCGTCGCGGTCGTGGGCACCGAGCCGACGATCATGCTGACCGGTCCGGCCCCCTCGGCGCGCAAGGCGCTGGACAGGGCGGGGCTCTCGGTCGAGGACATCGACCTGTTCGAGGTCAACGAGGCGTTCTCGTCGGTCGTGCTGAAGTTCCTGCGGGACATGGACGTCCCGGAGGACAGGGTCAACGTCAACGGCGGCGCCATCGCGCTGGGCCACCCGCTGGGCGCGACCGGCTGCATGATCCTCGGCACGCTGCTGGACGAGCTGGAGCGCCGGGACCTGCGCCGCGGCCTGGCCACGCTGTGCGTGGGCGGCGGCATGGGCATCGCGACGATCATCGAGAGGATCTGAGGTGCCTTTCCACTACGACAAGGACTCCGACGGCATCGTCACCCTGACGATGGACATGTCCGGCTCCGCCAACGTGATGAACGACGAGTACCGCGAGCTGATGGGTGACGCCGTCGCGAAGCTCGAAGGTGACGACATCACCGGTGTGGTCATCACGTCCGCCAAGAAGACCTTCTTCGCCGGCGGCGACCTGAACGTGCTCATCGCGATCACCCCGGAGAACGCCTCCCAGGCGCTGGAGGGCGTCGAGGAGCTCAAGGCGCAGCTGCGCAGGCTGGAGAAGCTCGGCAAACCGGTCGTGGCCGCGATCAACGGCACCGCGCTCGGCGGCGGGTTCGAGATCGCGCTGGCCGCGCACCGCCGGATCTTGCTGAACGACAACGGCATCCGCGTCGGGTTGCCGGAGGCGACGCTGGGCCTGCTGCCCGGCGGCGGTGGCGTGACGCGCATGGTGCGGCTGCTGGGCGTGCAGAAGGCGTTGCCGTTGCTCATGGAGGGCAAGCAGCTGCGGCCGGAGCGGGCGCTGCAGGCCGGGATCGTGCACCAGCTCGTGGACACGCGCGAGGAGCTGGTCTCCGAGGCCCGTGCGTGGATCAAGGCGAACCCGACGCCCGTGCAGCCGTGGGACGTGCAGGGCGCGGGTGTGCCGGACCTGAAGTTCGGCGACCCGAACAGCTACGGCCTGCTCGGTGCCGCACCCGCCGTGCTGCGCAAGAAGTCGCACGGCGTCTACCCGGCGCCGGAGAAGATCATGGCGACGGCGGTCGAGGGCGCGTACGTCGACTTCGACACCGCGTTGAAGATCGAGGGCCGCTACTTCGTGGAGCTGGCCTCCGGCCAGGTCTCGAAGAACATGATCACGGCGTTCTGGTTCAACCTCAACGAGGTCAACGGCCGCGCGTCCGCCACGGGCAAGCGCGTCGCCAAGCTCGGCGTGCTGGGCGCGGGCATGATGGGCGCCGGGATCGCCGAGGTGTCCGCGAAGGCGGGCATCGAGGTGGTGCTGAAGGACGTCAGCCTCGAAGGCGCTCAGAAGGGCGCTCAGGGCCTGGCGGGCATCACGCCGACCGACTCCGACGACGACCTCGCGGGCTGCGACCTCGTCATCGAGGCCGTCTTCGAGAACCGCGAGCTGAAGAACGCGGTGCTGCCCGCCGCCGAGGCGAAGGCGTTGCCCGACGCGGTGATCGCGTCCAACACCTCGACGCTGCCGATCACCGGTCTCGCGTCGTCGGTGTCCGCGCCGGAGCGGTTCATCGGCCTGCACTTCTTCTCGCCGGTGCCGAAGATGCGGCTCGTGGAGATCATCCGCGGCGAGAAGACGTCCGAGGAGACGTTGCAGCGCGCCCTGGACTACGTGCGGCAGATCGGGAAGACGCCGATCGTGGTCAACGACTCGCGCGGCTTCTACACCTCGCGGACGTTCGGCACGTACGTGATCGAGGCGATCACGATGCTGGCCGAGGGCGTGGCGCCGGCGCTGATCGAGAACGTCGCCAAGAAGTCCGGCATGGCGGTCGGCCCGCTCGCGGTGTCGGACGAGGTGACGCTGTCGTTGCAGCTGAAGATCCACGACCAGACGCTCGCCGACGACCCGTCGCTGGTGTCGGACAGCCCGGCGTACGACCTGATCCGCGAGATGGTCTCGCTGGGGCGCACCGGCAAGTCCGGTGGCGCGGGCTTCTACGAGTACCCGTCCGACGGCTCGAAGAAGTTCCTCTGGCCAGAGCTCACCACCCGGTACGCGAAGGCCGACGCGGGCGTGTCCGAGCAGGACGTGCGCGACCGGCTGCTGTTCGTGCAGGCGCTGGAGACCGTGCGGTGCCTCGACGAGGGCGTGCTGACCTCCGTGGCGGACGCGAACATCGGCTCGATCTTCGGGTTCGGGTTCGCGCCGTGGAGCGGTGGCACGCTGCAGTTCATCAACTCGTTCGGCGTGCAGGCGTTCGTGGAGCGGGCGGACTACCTCGCGGACACCTACGGCGAACGGTTCCGTCCCCCGGCTTCGCTGCGGGAGCGCGACAGGTTCTGAGCAGGTTGCCAGATGTCGTGCCTGTGACGCCCCAAGTTCCCGCCCCTGGCTCTGCTGGCGTCTGCAACGAGGGGCGGACGAGATTTCTGGCACCAGGGGCTCAGGCGCGGTAGGAGCCGGGTGAGGACCCGGTCCACCGCTTGAAGGCCCGGTGGAAGGCGCTCGCCTCGGAGAACCCGAGGCGCAGCGCCAGCTCCTCCACCGACTCACCGCCGCGCACGAGCGACGCCACGGCCTGGTCGCGCAGCAGCTGTTCGCGCACCTCGCGGAACGACGTGCCCTCCGCGGCCAGCCTGCGCCGCAGCGTCGGCGCGGAGATGCCGAGCCGTGCCGCGACCGCCTCCAGGCCCGTGACCCCGCTGCCGAGCAGCCTGCGCACGTGTCCGGCCGTGTCGGCGCCGTAGTCCCTGCGCGACAACAGCTCCGCCGGCGAGTGCCGCAGGAACCGCTTGAGCGCCGCCTCGTCCTGCACCACCGGCATCCGCAGGAACCGGGGGTCGAAGCTGATCGTCGTGTCCGGTGCGCCGAACGCCATCGGGCAGCTGAAGATCAGGTGGTACTCCCCGGCGTGCGCGGGCTCGGGGTAGGCGAAGGTGGCCTGCCGCAACGGGATGCGCCGCCCGATCAGCCACGACGAGAACCGGTGCCACAGCACGAGCAGCGACTCGGTGAGGAAGTGGTCGGGGTCGCCGGGGACGTGCAGCCGGAAGGTGCCGCCGGTGAGGGCGAGGTCCAGCGGCTCGTCGAAGAGCGAGTAGAACGCGAGCCCCCTGCGCAGCGCCGACTCGAGGTCGGGGCAGTGCACGGCCAGCAGGCACATCATGGCGAAGGTGCCGCGTTTGGACGGTCGTGGGCCGAAGCCCATGAACTCGTCGTCGAGGACCTCCCACAGCGTCTGGACCAGCCGCGTGTACTGGGCCGGCGTGACGCGCGCCCGGTCGTCGGCGAGCAGCGAGGCGGGGACCCCGGCACCGGCGAGCACCTCGTCCGCGCGCGGGCAGGCGCGCAGGGCCGCTCGCACGTAGTGGATCGCCACGGTCCGGGTGTGCACGAGCCACAGTAAAACGCCTGCGGGCCACCGGCGGTGGCGCGACCCCGGGGAGAGCCGGGGTCGTGCCACCGCCGGAGAAGGCCCACCCGGTGAGCCGTGCTCCTCACCGATGGGGCTGACCGCCCACCCACCGGCAAGGGACGATGTCGTGATCTCACAATGACGCTATGTGGTCTAGACCACAAAAGTCAATAGTGCGAACAGAGCAGGCGGGAGCGGGTGTTTCAGGCCTGTTCCAACGGTGCTACGGCAAAGCCCGCGGAGAAGCGCTTGCACCAGATCACGACACTCCGAATGGTGGAGACGTCGACTCCGGCCGGAATTTCGTACACCTGGTCGCCACGATTTCCCTTCAGCTTGCCGAGACTGGTGAATCCCTGTCCGAAGGTCTTCTCCGCCGCGGTGGACGCGTGCGGCGAGAGGTAGACGTACAGGTCGGGGCCGTCGCTGGTGGCGAGCGCCGCGAACTGCACGGAGTGCCCGCCACCAGGCAGTTCGACGAGGCTGGCCCGGCCGGTGGTGGCGTGTTCGAGCGACCGCCATGCGCCGGTGGCGACCTCTCGCGGCGTTTCGACCGGCGGGGGTGCGACGGGAGTGGCTTCCGCACTCGTCCCGGACGTCGTCATCGGCGCGGACGAGGTGGGTCCCGCGGGAACGAGGAGCGCCTCGTTCGTTTCGCGGGTCGTCAGCAGGCGCCACGGCTGGAACAGGTACAGGCCGACCCCGAGCGCGACCACGAGGACGAGTGCGACGGGGATCAGGAATCGACGATGGCGCATACCGAAATACTGGCGCAAATCGGACCGGTAAGACCTTACTGAGTTGTTAAGGCGGCACGGTCGACGCTGGCCTCCCCCTGTGCGCGCGTTCAGGTCCGCGTCACTCGATGGAGCAGTTCGCCGAGGTGTTCACCTGCTCGGGTGATGCTCCGGCGTGGCGCCTGACCGGAACCGTGCTGGTGGCAGGGCTTGCGGGGGCCGGTCCGGTGCTCGCCCGGACTGCGGTCCGCTGACGGCGGCCACTCAACCAGGGGCGTCAGGGCGCCGATAAGGCAGTCAGGTGAGCGTTCTCCTGCGCCCTTACTACCGGTAGCCTGCCGTGAGCGTGACCACCTGACTTCCATCCGTGAGCAATTGAGGAGGACTGCCGTGCGCGCACTGTGGGCCGCTGGCGGCTCCGCTGTGCTCGGCTCCGCGTTGCTCGGTGTGTTGGTGGGTATGGCCATCCACGGTGTCTCGGAAGAGGCCCCGTCGGCCGGAACACCCGGTTCCAGCTGGATCACCACCACCCCGAGCACGTCACTGAGCAGCACCGAGACCACCACGCCGTCGAGCAGCGCTCCGCCGAGTCCTCCGAGCTCCACGTCGAGCACGCAGCAGACGCCCAGGAAGACCACCCCGCCGCCGGCCGTCACCAACCCGGCACCGCCGCCACCGGTGAGCACGACCACGACGACCACGGCGACGCCGTCGGGGTGGCCGTGCAGCCCGCTGAACCCGTTGCCTCCGCCCACCTGCAAGAACCCGGGGTGAGTCCGCGCGCCCCGCTCAGCCGGGGCGCGCACTCCCCTGCTGGTCAGGCGGACTCGCGCCGCACCAGCGCCGTCGGCAGCATCTCCTGCTTGCGCTTCACCGTCTCGTCGCGCAGCAGCTTCATCAGGTGCGCGACCATGTGCTTCACCTGCGAGTCCGAGTCCTGGCGCACCGAGGTCAGCGGCGGCACGGTGTGCTCGGCGATCGCGATGTGGTCGTCGAACCCGACCACGGCGACGTCCTCCGGCACCCGCTTCCCGGCCTCGTTCAACGTCTCCAGCGCACCGGCGGCCATCAGGTCCGACGCGACGAACACGGCGTCGAGCGCGGGCACCTTCGCCAGCAGCGCCGACATGGCCTTCCGGCCGCCCTCGCGGGTGAAGCCGCCGTCCTCGGTGAGGCGGGCCGCGGCCTTGTCGTCCAGCTTGAGCGCGGACTTGAAGCCGTTCAGCCGGTCGATCGCCGACAGCTCGTCGAGCGGGCCGGAGACGTGCACGATCTTGCGGCGGCCCAGCGACTTGAGGTGCTCGGTCGCGAGGACGGCGCCGCCCTCGTTGTCGTTGTCGACGAGGTGCATGCCGCGCAGGGAGCCCCAGGGCTTGCCGGCGTAGACCACCGGCAGCGGTAGCTTCTTCACGATCGAGACCAGCTCGTCGTTGCGGTGCGGGGCGAACACCAGCGCGCCGTCGACGTGGCCGCCCGCGAGGAAGCGGTGGGCGCGGGCCTGGTCGTCGAGCGAGTGGACGAGCATGAGGACCATCTGCACGTCGACGTCGGCCAGCGCGCGGGCGCCCGCGCGGATGAGGCGCGCGAAGTGCGGGTCGTCGAAGATCTTGGGTTCGGGCTCGGAGAACACGACGGCGACGGCGCCGGTGCGGCGGGTGACCAGTGCCCTGGCCGCGCGGTTGGGTTGGTAGCCCAGCGCGTGCACGGCGGCGTTCACGGCCTCCAGTGCCTCGGGGCTCACCCTCGGCGACGCGTTCAGCACCCGTGACGCCGTGGCGCGGGAGACCCCTGCCCTCGCGGCCACGTCCTCCAGCGTCGGTCGCGCGTGGTTGGACACGAGCACCACCACTCCTCGATGAAAAGCCTTTGAGTCGCTGGTCAGCTTAGCCGCAAGCGATCTCGGAGGAGGGTTTCCGCGTTTTTCAGCGCGTTTTTTCCCCAATAGCGGCCACTTTCGGCGGATCGGGCGTGCTTCCCCGTGGCGCGATGGAGACCCGGACCAGTCCGTCCTCCCGGCGGGTCGCAACGGGCAAACCGGCGGAAACGGCCGTCCGCACCAGAGCGGTCGACGAAGGCAGGCACCACGCCACGAGCTCCCGACAGCCGAACAGCTCCGCCTCGGAAGCCAGTGCGGACAGCAGCGCCGCACCGACGCCACGGCGTTGCCACGCGTCCTCCACCAGCAACGACACCTCCGCGCAGCCCGGCAGCCCGGTGCGGATGAGCTGCCCCAGCGCGATCAGCCGGTCACCGTTCTGCACCACGGTCGTGGTCCCGCGCGAGGGGCTGAGCAGGCGGTGCAGCCAGCGCCGCGGCACGGTGCTCATCCCGGAGTGGTAGCGGTTGAACAACGTCCCCATCGAACATCTGCCGTGCAGCTCGGCGACGGCGTCGGTGTCCGCGGCCGTGCCCGGACGCAGCACCAAGTCCTCGGTGAGCACTCCTCGCATCATGCGAACCAGGATCGCCGGGTGCTGTTGCGGGAACGCGACACCGCGGTAAAACGATCCAGAAAAGCCCGGGGTCGCGAAATGGGGGGAATTGTCGCGCGTCCCCGGCGAACTCCGCCGTCCTGGCCAGTGACGCCGAGCGGCCGGAAAAACGAGAGAGCGCTCTCACCTGCGGACGGGCGTGTCCGCGGGTGAGAGCGCCAGAGTCCCCGGTCCGGCCGAGCGGTCAGACCGCGTAGCCGTGCGCCGGCAGGCCGTTGTTCCCGATGATCCGGGAGAACGTCGCCGCGCTCTCCTTGACCGTGCGCTGCTGCGTCTCGAAGTCGACGTGCACGATGCCGAACCGCTGCGAGTACCCGGCCGCCCACTCGAAGTTGTCGAGCAGCGACCACGCCAGGTACCCGCGGACGTCCGCGCCTTCGGAGATGGCCCGGTGCACCGCGCGCACGTGGTCCACCAGGTACCTCGTGCGCTGCACGTCCACGACGCGACCGAGCTCGTCGACCTCGTCCGGGAACGCGGAGCCGTTCTCGGTGACCACCAGCGGGATGCCGTCGACGTGCTTCGACAGCCGCACCAGCAGCTCGGTGAACGCGTCGGCGTTCTGCTCCCAGCCGAAGCCGGTGAGCTCACCGCGCGGCGGTTGCAGCGCCACCCCGCGCAGGCCTGCGTGCGGGCCCTCGGGCACGAAGTCCTCCTCGGCCGGTGCCACGCGGGTCGGGTTGTAGTAGTTGACGCCGATCCAGTCGACCGGGGTCGCGATGGTCTCCATGTCGCCGTCGCGCACCACGTTCGTCCAGTCGCCCAGCCAGGCGGTGTCCTGCAGGACGTCCAGCGGGTAGCCGCGGCCGAGCACCGGGTCGAGCAGGATGCGGTTCTGCAGCCCGTCGACCTTGCGCACCGCCTCCAGCGACGCCTCCGAGGAGTCGTCCGCCCAGATCGTGCTGAAGTTCAGCACGAGCGACAGCCGGTGTGAGGCCGGGGCCTGGGCGCGCAGCGCCTGCGTGGCGAGGCCGTGGGCGAGCAGCAGGTGGTGGGCCGCCTCCAGAGAGGCCACCGGGTCGGCCACGCCGGGGGCGTGGATGCCGTTGCCGTAGCCCAGGAACGCCGACACCCACGGCTCGTTCAGCGTCGTCCAGGCCTCCACCCGGTCGCCGAGCCGTTCGTGCACGACGGCCGCGTACTCCGCGAAGCGGTAGGCCGTGTCCCGGTTGCGCCAGCCGCCGAAGTCCTCCAGCACCTGGGGCAGGTCCCAGTGGTACAGCGTGGCCAGCGGCTGGATGCCCTTGTCCAGCAACGTGTCCACCAGCCGGTCGTAGAACGCGAGCCCGCGCTCCTCGACCGCGCCGCTGCCGCTGGGCTGCACGCGCGGCCAGGCGATGGAGAACCGGTATGCGGCCAGCCCGAGCGAGACCATCAGGTCCACGTCGGAGGCGTACCTGCGGTAGTGGTCGCAGGCCGGGTCGCCGCCGTCGCCGTTCAGCACCTTGCCCGGCGTGGCCGCGAAGGTGTCCCAGATCGAAGGCCCCCGACCGTCCGCTGTGGTCGATCCTTCGATCTGGAACGCCGCGGTCGCCGCTCCCCACAGGAAGTCCGGCGGGAAGCTCAGCACCTCCCGCTCGACCTCGACGTCCGAGTCGGTCGTCATTCACTCACCCCTTCACAGCACCCTGCATGATTCCTCCGACGATCTGGCGGGAGAGCAGGACGAAGATCGCGATGACCGGCAGTACGGCGAGCGACGCGCCGGCCAGCATCAGCGAGTAGTCGGTGTAGTAGCCGCTGGCCAGGGTCGACAGCGCGACCTGGACGGTCGGGCTGTCGTTGGGGTCCAGCACGATCAGCGGCCAGAAGAAGTCGTTCCACGACGTCATGAACGTGAACATGCCGAGCACCGCCGCCTGCGGCCGGACGGCGGGGAACCCGACGTGCCAGAACGTCCGCAGCACCGAGCAGCCGTCCACCCGCGCGGCCTCGATCAGCTCGTGCGGCACGGTCTCCTCGCACGCCTGGCGCATCCAGAACACCGCGAACGAGCCGATCAGCACCGGGACGATGACCGCCTGCAGCGTGCCGTACCAGTCCAGGTCCGACATCAGCATGTACAGCGGGATCACGCCCAGCTGCGTCGGCACCATCGCGGTGCCGAGCACGACCAGGAACAGCGAGTCGCGGCCCTTGAACCGCAGCCGGGCGAACGCGAAGCCCGCGAGCGTGCCCAGCACGACGTTCGAGATGGCCACGGTCGAGGCGACGATGAACGAGTTCTGCATGGCGAGCCAGAAGTCGACCGTGTCGAAGACGCGGGTGACGTTCTCGACGAGGTTGCCGCCGGGGACCAGCGGCGGCAGCTTCTCGCCGAGCACCGAGTTGTCCTTCGACGCCACGATGAACGAGTAGTACAGCGGGAACACCGAGGCGGCGAGCACCGCGACCAGGAACCCGTAGAGCAGCGGTCCGGCCTTCGTGCGAGTCATCGGCCGATCACCCCTTCGACGCGATGCGCCGCGTCAGCGTGAAGTTGATGACCGCGACCACCAGCACGACGAGGAAGAGCATCCACGCCACGGTGGCCGCGTAGCCCGCGTCGAACAGCCGGAAGCCCTTCTCGTACATGTAGAGCACGAGCGTCTGGAACTGCCGGTCGCTGCCGCCGGTCGAGTTGTTGGCCGCGAAACCGGGGTCGAACAGCGCGGGTTCGGCGAACAGCTGCAGACCGCCGATCGTCGAGGTGACGACGGTGAAGAGGATCGTCGGGCGGATCGACGGCACGGTGATCGACCAGAACATCCGCCAGCGCGAGGCACCGTCCAGGGTGGCCGACTCGTACATGTCCCTCGGCACCGACTGCATGGCCGCCAAGTACAGCAGCGCGTTGTAGCCGGTCCAGCGCCACATCACCATCGACGACACGGCGAGGTGCGAGGCCCACGTCTCGGCGCGCCAGTCGACCGGGTCGATGCCCACCAGGCTCAGCAGGTAGTTCACGATGCCGAAGTCGCGGCCGTAGAACTGCGCGAACACCAGCGCGACCGCGGCGACCGAGATGACGTTCGGCAGCAGCACGCCCGCGCGCCAGAACGCCCTGCCGCGCAGCCCCCGGTCGAGCAGCGCGGCCAGGCCGAGCGCGGCGAGGAGCTGCGGGACGGTGGAGAGCACGAACAGGCTGATCGTGTTGAACAGCGCGTTCCAGAAGTTCGGGTCGCCGAACAGCCGGCTGTAGTTCTCCAGGCCGACGAACCCCTGGTCACCGTCGATCAGCTGCCAGTCGTGCAGCGACACCCACGCCGTGTACAGCAGCGGGTAGAGCCCGAAGACCGCGAAGACCAGGAAGAACGGCGCGATGATCAGGTAGGGCGTGTACCTGGCGTCCCAGCGGCTCAGCCCCAGCCGCCGGGGCTCGTTCGAGGACGGAGGAACCGAGGCGGCCCTGGCCGCCTCGGTCTCCGGACGCGTCAACGTCACTTGACGAGGTCCTGTGCTTCCTTCAACGCCTGCGTCCAGGCGTCTGCTCCGGACTGCTTGCCCTGCTCGACGCGCGTGAGCGCGGTGCCGAACACGGGGCCGACCTTCGAGTCCTTCGTGCCGCGGTAGGTGGGCTTGAGCGACTCGGCGGAGGTGGCGAAGATCTGGCCCACCGGCGCGAAGTTGAAGTACTCGTTGACCGTGGCCTGGACCTCGGCGTCCTGGTAGACCTTCGGCTGGCTGGGCAGGTTGCCGGTCTCCTTGAAGATCCGCTTCTGCTGCTCGGGCGCGGTCAGCCACTTGGCCAGCTCGTAGGCCTCCTTCGGGTGCTTGCCCTGCTTCGGGATCGCGAGGAACGACCCGCCCCAGTTGCCGCCACCGCCGGGCGCCGTCGTGACGTCCCACTTGCCGGCCGCACCGTCACCGGCACCGGCCTTGATGAGCGCGAGCGCCCAGGCGGGGCAGGTGGTGGTGGCGAACGAGCCCTGCTTCAGCGCGACGTTCCACTCCTGGCTGAACGGCTCCAGCGCACCGGTCTGCTGCTTGGTGCCGAGCGCGGCCGCGGTGTCGAACGCGGTCTTGACCTTGTCGTTCTTCTCCGCGATGTAGGAGTCGTCCTTCGCGAAGTAGCCCTCCTCGGTCTGGTCGAGGATGGCCTTGTAGACGTTGCGACCGGTGTCGACGAACTTCACGTTCGGCGTCTTGGCCGTGAACTGGTCCGCGACCTTGGCGTAGTCCGCCCAGGTCGGCCACAGCTTCGCGACCTCGGCGCGGTCGGTCGGCAGGCCGGCCGCGGCGAACAGGTCGCTGCGGTAGCACAGGCCCAGGCTGCCCATGTCGGTGCCGAGGCCCAGGACGAACTCACCGTTGTCGGCGGTGCCCTGGTTCCACTTCCAGTCGGCCCACTGCGACTTCAGGTCCTTGGCGCCGTACTCGGCGAGGTTCACGAACTTGTCCTTGGAGGCGCGGAACTGCGAGATCACGCCCTCCTCCAGCGCGACGATGTCGGCGGCACCGCGACCACCCGCCAGCTGCGTGGCGAGCTGCGTGTTGTGCTGCTCCATCTTGACCTTGCGCTGCTCGATCTTGACGTTCTGGTGCGAGGCCATGTACTCCTCGATCAGCTTGTCGTAACCGAAGTCGGAGAACAGGCCGAGTGACAGCTCGACCTTGCCGTCAGCCTCGGAACTCCCGCCGCATCCCGCGACCAGAACCATCACGAGGGTCGCAGCAGCGCTGCCGACCAGCCTTCTGTTCATCCGTCCTCCTCGACGGCGCCGTTGGCGCATGTGAACCTCGGTGAGAGCGCTCTCACACTCAACTGGAGACGCGCCGGTGTCAAGCGGTCGACATCGTTCCGTAACTTTGTGGACAGGAGCAACAAAAACCTGGGACGAACTCCCGCGGCGTCTCAACCGGGTGGCGCGGAAGCGCCGGAACGGAGAGAGGGACGACCGGGCCCTCGCTCCGGTCGTCCCTCTCACCCCAGGTAGAGGGCGTCGCGCCCAAAACATGACGCGCGCTCCCAAGATTTTTTCCACTCCCGCCCGTCCCCCCTGCTGGGTGGGCACGCGGGGCCCTTCCGTGCACCAGGAGAGTACGAAAGCTCCCCGCGTGCACTCGACACAGCGGAGGTCCGGTGCCCCGAGTGCACCGGACCTCTGCCGATCCCCGGTCGTGCGGCCCCTGTTCCGCACCACCCGGTCCGTTCCGGCGGGTCCCCGAACTCACCCGGCCGGAACGGACGTCCTACGCCTCCGCCATGCCCGCCACCACGGAGTTCTTCGCCGCCCGGCGGGCCGGGAGGGCGGCCGCGACGACCGCGGCGACCACGGCGAGGCCGAGCATGATGCCGATCTGGCCGTACGGGACGGAGAAGCTGATCTGCAGCTCCGAGTTGGAGATCGCCTGGACCAGCAGCCACCCGAACCCGGCGCCGAGCACGACGCCCACGACCGCGCCGATCAGCGCCATCAGGATCGACTCGACCACCAGCATCTGCCGCAGCTGGCCCCTGGTGAGGCCCAGCGCCCGCAGCAGCGCCGACTCGCGGGTCCGCTCCAGCACCGAGAGCGTCAGCGTGTTCGCGATGCCGAACAGCGCGATGACCAGCGCCAGGCCGACGAGCGCCCAGATGAAGAGCAGGATCTGGTCGATCTGGCCGTTGAGCTCGGCCTTCGTCTCCGCCGCCGAGTTCAGCACCGCGACCGGCGAGGTGGCGATGACGCGTTCCAGGTCGGCCCGCGCGGTCGCGACGTCGGTGCCGGGAGCGAGCTTGACCAGCAGCTTCTCGTAGCCCTTCGGGGCCTCGGGGAGCAGGGCCGTGGCCGAGGGCAGCGTGACGATGCCGGTGCCGTAGCTGTTGTCCTTGAGCAGCGAGACGACCGTGAAGTCCTTGCCGCCGAGCTTCAGCGACGACCCGATCGAGAGGCCCGCTTCCTTGGCCTCCTTCTCGCGCATCGCGATCTCGCCGTCCTTCAGCGGGGTCAGCGGCCCGGTGGTCGTCTCCGCCCGCACCAGCGAGCCGATCGCGTCCGCCGGGTAGCCGGTGACGTAGGCGTAGGGCAGCTGCGGCGACTCGGTGGACGCGGTGAGCTGCGGCGCGACCTGGGCGACGGTGCGGACCTTCGCGAGCTCGTCGGCGAACTTGGAGGTCAGCGGCTGGCTGTAGACGCTGGAGCTGACCTCGTAGTCGGACGGGAACCGCTCGTCGACCTTCTTGCTCATCGTCTCGCGGCCGCTGCCGGCCACCACGGTCACCATCGCGACGATGGTCACGCCGATCATCAGCGCCGCCGTGGTCGCGGCCGTGCGCTTCGGGTTGCGGCCGGCGTTGGCCGAGGCCAGCTTGGCCGGGACACCGCGCAGCACCTTGCCGAACAGGCGGTTGACCGGGCCGACGTAGAGCGGGCCGAGGAGCAGGACCGCGAGCAGCAGCACCATCGTGGCACCGCCGGTGATGAACATCGCCAGCTCTTCCTCCTCCTGCCGGAGACCGAAGTAGACGGCGACGCCACCGGCCAGCGCGATCAACGCGGCGAGGACGATGCGGACCTTGCCGGTGCGGGCGACGTCGTCGTGGCTGTCGGGCTGCGAGCGCAGCGCGGCCACCGGGGCGACCTTCGTGGCGCGGCGGGCCGGCAGCACGGCCGACAGCACGGTCACGACCACGCCGACACCGAAGCCGGCGGCGATGGTCACCCACGAGATCGGCAGGCGGATCGCTACGTCGTCCCCGCTCGGGCCGCCGACCGTGCCCACCAGTGCCTGCAGGCCGGCCGAGACGCCGAGACCACCGAGGATGCCGAGCACGGACGCCGCGAGGCCCATGAAGACCGCTTCGGCGAGCACGCTGCGGAACACCTGGCCGCGTTCGGCACCGACGCAGCGCAGCAGCGCGAGCTCCTTGGTGCGCTGGGCGACCAGGATCGTGAAGGTGTTGTAGATGACCATGCCCGCGACGACGAGCGAGATCGCGGCGAACGCGAGCAGGAACGTCTTGATCTCCGCGGCGGCGTCACCGACCTGCTTGAGCGTCTCCTGGGTCAGCTGCTCACCGGTCTGCACCTGGTAGCTCGCGCCGACGACGCCCTTGATGGTGTCGACGAGCTGCTGCTGCGACACGCCGTCCTTCGCCACGGCGACGATCTCGTACACGCGCTGCTTCGGGATGACCGTGCGCAGGCCCTCCGGCGACACCACGACGTGGTCGCTGCCGGACATCGAGAGGCTGCCGGCGCCCTGCTGGTAGGTGCCGACGACGGTGAACGCGTGCTCGGCGTTGTCCTCGTCGAGCAGCTTGACCTGGTCACCGACCTTGAGCTTCGCGATCTGCGCGGTCTTGGTGTCGACGGCGGCCTCGTCGGCCTTGGCCGGGAACCGGCCGTCCCTGAGGTTGAAGTCGCGCAGCGCCTCCGTGGTGGGCAGCGGCTGCACCAGTGCGTTGCGGGCCTTGCCGTCACCGCCGAGCAGCGCGGCGCTGCCGAACTCGCGGGAGTCGGCGCCGGCCACACCGCTGGCGGCGCGGATCTTCTGCAGGAAGTCGACGGGGATGCCGTTGTCCCGGTCGGGGCTGTTCTCCGACAGGTGCACCGCCGCGTCCACGTTGCGGGCGCTGCGGGCGAAGTTGTCCCTGGTCTGCTCCTCGACGGCGTCGCCGAGCACGAGGGTGCCCGTCACGAACGCGACGCCGAGCGCGATGGCGATGCTGGACAGCACCAGCCGCGCCGTGCGGGCGCGCAGGCCCGCGAGGATCGTCTTCAGCATCGCTTCACGCCCCCAGGTGCGTGAGGGCGTTGACGACGGACTCGGTGGTGGGCTGGTGGATCTCACCGGCGAGGCGGCCGTCGGCGAGCAGGACCACGCGGTCGGCGTAGCTGGCGGCCACCGGGTCGTGCGTCACCATGATCACGGTCTGGCCCAGCTTGCGCACCGACATGCGCAGGAAGTCGAGCACCTCGGCACCGCTGCGGGAGTCCAGGTTGCCGGTCGGTTCGTCGGCGAAGATGACCTCGGGGCGGGCGACCAGGGCACGGGCGCAGGCCACGCGCTGCTGCTGGCCACCGGACAGCTCGGTCGGGCGGTGGGTGAGGCGGTCGCGCAGGCCCAGGACGGTGACGATGGTGTCGAACCACTCCTGGTCGGGCTTGCGGCCGGCCAGTTCGAGGCCCAGCAGGATGTTCTGCTCGGCGGTGAGCGTCGGCAGCAGGTTGAACGCCTGGAAGACGAACCCGACGCGGTCGCGGCGCAGCTTGGTGAGGTCCTTGTCGTTCAGCTTCGTGATCTCGGTCTGTCCGATGTGGATCGCGCCGCTGTCCACCGTGTCCAGTCCGGCGAGGCAGTGCATCAGCGTCGACTTGCCGGAGCCGGACGGGCCCATGATGGCGGTGAACCGCCCGGCCTGGAACGCGACGTCGATCCCGTCGAGCGCCCGCACGGCGGTGTCACCCTTGCCGTAGACCTTCACCAGGTTGTGGGCCGCCGCGGCGGTCCGGGTGCCGACCTCGGACACCAGTGCAGACATGTCTCGTGCCTTCCTCGCAGGGGGTCTGTCCTTGACGAGGAAGAAGCTATTTCGGTGGCTCGTGCGCGGACATCATCTCGCCGACGCGTTCCGCATCAGCCTGTGGGATGACAACCCACGGCGATTCGAGCAGCCTCCGGTCGTACCCGCCCGCCCCTCCGTTCGCCGATGGCATCTGCGGCGGGAAGCAAGGGGTCAGGGCGGTGCCAGCAGGGCGCGGTCGTAGGCGATCGCCACGGCCTCCGCGCGCCGGGAGGCGCCCAGCTTCGCCATGATGCGCGAGAGGTGCACGGACACGGTCTTCTCGCTGATGTAGAGCTCCTCGCCGACCTCGCGGTTCGTCCGCCCGGAGGCCACCAGCTCCAGCACCGCGCGTTCCCTCGGCGTGAACAGGTCGACCTGCTCGCGCACCGGCGCGTCGGCCCTCAGCGTGATGCGGGCCCGTTTGGCGACACCGGCCACGGCGTCCGCGAGCGCTTTCGCACCGAGCTTCGCCGCGGTCTCGTCGGCCCGGCGCAGCTCCTCGGCCGCGGCCTCCCTGCGGTCGGCGCCCAGCAGCGCCTCGGCGAGCCGCCACCGGCACAGCGCCTGCTCGAACACCAGGCCGTAGCCGAACCCGTCGACCGCGGCCCGCCACAGCGCGGGGTCGCCGGGGCCGGACAGCCGGGACTCCTCCGCCTGCGAGCGGGCCAGCCAGGCGCGGCCCTCCGGTCCGAGCGCACCGGAGCGCGGGACGCCGTTGCGCGCGGTCAACCGGACGTGCTCGGCCAGCCTGCGGCCCTCGGCGAGGGCCTGTTCCTCCGCCTGCCGGTCCCGCTTGCGGCGGGCCTTCGCGGCGATGTCGGCGTGGGCGGCGACGCCGATCGCGCCGATCCGGATGTCGGCCAGCATCCACGGCCCGCCGAGCTTGCGGGTCCACTCCAGCACGTCGGTGACCCGTTCGACGGCCAGCTCCGGCCGTCCCCGCCACAGCGCGAGCTCACCGCCGGTGCCGCCGGTGATCAGGGCGATCTGGATGTCGCGGTGCCAGTCGCTGCGCAGCTTCGTGATCACCCGCTCGGCCTCGGCGAGCTGCCCGCGGCCGATGGTGAGGTGGGTGTTCGCGGCGCGCAACCTGGCCAGCACCGTCGAGGACACGGACATGCCCGGCGGTTCGCTGGCCCAGTCCGCGTAGTCCCAGTCGCCCAGGTAGTAGTGCACGAGCACCTGCTGGATGCGGATCTCCAGGCCGAACATGCTCCAGGTCAGCCCGGTCTCCTGGGCCCGCTCGCCCGCCTCGTTGTAGACGCGGGCGGCGGCGGTGAGGTCACCGCGGTCGTAGTGCATCAGGCCGTGGTAGTACCGGGCGCGCAGCTCGGTGTTGACCGCGCCGACCTCCCTGGCGCACTCGATCGCGCGCTCGAAGTTCCGCCACGCGTCCTCCGGCCGGTTCGCGTAGTCGTCGAGGATGCCGAGCGTGCCGAGGGCGTCCGCCACGGCTCCCGGCGCGTTCGCCGCCTGCCCGTCGGCGATGGCCAGCTCCGCCGCCTCGCGCGCCTCCTCCCCGCGCCGTTCCTGCCGCAGCAGGGAGGCCTTTCCGGCGAGCACGCGGGCCCGCGTCGGGCTCGCGTCCCGGTCGCGGACCAGGTTCCACGCCGCCATCATGACCTCGTGGTGCTCCTGGTCGTTGCCGTCCAGGATCGACAACGCCTGGGCGAGCCGCAGCAGCACCTCGGCCTGCTCCTCCGGCGACTGCCCGGCGAGCGCCTTCGTCGCGCTGCGCCCGAACGCCACCGCCCGCTCCGGCTGCCCGGCCGTGCCCGCCACCCAGGACGCCCGCCGCAGCAGCACCGCTTCGTCCACATCGGACGGACGGTCCGCCGCGGGCACCGCGTTCCACAGGTTGAGCGCCATCTCCAGGTGCTGCAACGACTCCGCGGGCGCGCCGGCGCGTTCGGCCTCCTTGGCGGCCTTGATGAACGCCGTGAGCGCCTGTCCGTGGTCGTGGCTCTGGAACGCGTGGTGCGCCAGCGCGGCCGCGGCGCCCCGCTCGTCGAGGTGCCGCGCGAGGTGGTGCGCGTACGCCGCGTGCAGCCGGACCCGTTCGCCGGGGAGGAGGTCGCCGTAGACGGCCTCCCTGAGCAACGCGTGCCGGAAGGTGTAGACCTCGTTGTCGTCCACGACCAGCAGGTGGTGCTGGACGAGCTCGCGCAGCGCGGTGTCGAGCGCGAGGTCGCTCATCCCGGCGACCTCCCTGAGCCGCTCGTGCCGCACCCGGCGGCCCCGCACCGACGCCACCCGCACGACGTGCTGCGCCTCCGGGCTCAGCCGCTCGACCCGGCTCAGCAGCACGTCCGCCAGCGCGCTCGGCAGCGAGCGGTCGTCGCACGCCGCCACCGCGATGAGCTCCTCGGCGAAGAACGCGTTGCCCTCCGAGCGTTCCGCGACCTGCTGCACGACGTCGGCGGGCAGGTCGTCGCTCAACGCGTCCACGAACCTGCGCGCGTCGGCGGCGTTGAACGGCGCGAGGTCCAGCCGTTCGACGGCGGGCAGCCGCACCAGCTCCGACAGCAGGGGTCGCAGCGGGTGGCTGCGGTGCAGGTCGTCGCTGCGGTAGGTGCCGACCACCAGCAGGCGCTGGGACCTCAAGCGGGACAACAGGAACGACAGCAGGTAGCGGGTGGACGCGTCGGCCCAGTGCAGGTCCTCGACGACGAGCAGCACCCGCTGCCGCTCCGACAGCTCGGTCAGCAGGCCGAGCACCGCGTCGAAGAGCTGGAGCTGGCCGACGTCCTGCACGGGCCGGCGGCCGGGGATCAGGCTGGGCGCCAGCATCGCCTCGGTGCCGGGCTCGCGTTCGGCCGGAAGTGCCAGCTGCGGCAGGAGCATCGCGAGCGCCGGGCGGTGCGCGGTCCCGGTCTTGAGCTGGCCGAGGGCCTCGGCGAATGGGAGGTAGGGCAGCCCGGTCTCACCGGCGTCGAGGCAGCGTCCCAAGAGGACGAGCGTGTCGTCGGCCGCGGCGGCCAGCTCGTCGACCAACCGGGTCTTGCCGACGCCGGCGTCACCGGCGAGCAGCACCGCGGCGGCGGTGCCGTTGCCGGCGCCGGTGAGGGCGGCGCGCAACCTGGCCAGCTCGCGGTCGCGGGCGACCAGGGGAATTCCGGAACCCAGACGTGCCACGGGAGGCATGCTCGCACACCTCACGGGCTGGTGCCGCCGTGTTTCCGGGAGGTGCGGTGGATCACCCGGTGGAACCAGCGGCGCGGGCCGCCGTTGGACCGCTGCCAGGTGCAGCGGGCGTTCGCGCGGCGGTAGGCGATCTCGGCGTTGACGGCTTCGAGGGTCCACTCGGTCATGGACCTGAGGGTGGTGCTGAGGGTGGGCCGGGGACATTGGCAGAACGGGTGCGATCGGCAGCGAGAAGCCTTACCCCGCCTGCTACACCGCGGTCACCGCGCGCGCCCGTGCCAGCCTCGCCCGGATGCCGTCCGCCTCCGGTGCCCCCAGCTCCGTGAACAGCGCCAGCGCCCGCTGCCAGTGCGCCGCCGCACCCGCGGCCCCGAGCCGGTCGAACACCGCGGCGAGCCGGTCGTGGGCCAGGGCCTGGTGGTAGGGCGACACCGCGTCGCACGCGACGGCCAGCGCGGTGCGGGCCGACGACAGGGCGCCCTCGGTGTCACCGGTCTCCAGGAGCGCGGTGGAGAGGTCGACGTGGCAGGCGGCTTCCCCGCACTGCTCACCGACCTCGTGGTACATCCGCAGGGCCACGCGCAGCCACGGCATCGCGTCGTCGTAGCGGTCGTTGGCGAGGTAGAGCAGGCCGAGGTGGTGGTGGGCGTTGGCCTCCGCCCACCGGGAGCCCGCGATGCGCGAGACCTCCATCGCCTCGCGGTAGTGCGCTTCCGCCTCCTCCGTGCGGCCCAGGTCCATGAGGGTGCCGGCGACGGTGGTGAGGGCGCGGGCCTGCTGGTGGACGTCGGCCTTGCCGCGGGCCACCTCCAGGGCGCCGCGGTGGGCGGTCAGCGCCTCCTCCTTGCGCTCCACCTGCAACAGCGCCACGCCGAGGTTGAACTGCATCACGAACCGCGCCTCGTCGTCGCCGAGGGCGTTCGCGGCGGCCAGCGCGGCCTGGGTGATGCGCAACGACGTCTCGCGTTCGGTGCGGAGCCAGAGGTAGCGGGACAGCGTGTACGGCAGCTGCCAGGCGTGGACGTGCCAGCCGGAGGACGCGGCGTGCTCGGTGGCGGCGATGAGGTTGGCGCGTTCGGAGTCGAACCAGGCCATCGCGTCGGAGGGGCCGGTCAGGGACGGCACGGCGGCCGGGCGGTGCTCCGGGGCCACCAGGACGCTGCCGCGGTTGATGGGCAGCAGGCCGTCGGCGAGGTCCGCGCAGTGCAGGTAGTAGTCCAGCATGCGGCCGGTGGCGGCCCGGCGCTCCGGTTCGGAGAGCTCGCCCGCCAGGGTCTTCGCGTAGACGCGGACCATGTCGTGGGCGACGAGGCGGCCCGGTTCGGAGACGGACAGCAGGTTCGCGGCGGCCAGTGCGTCCAGCGCGCGCTGGGCCTCCAGCAGGGAGACCTCCCCCATCGCCGCGACGACGTGCGGGGTCAGATCGGCGCCGGGGTGCAGGCCGATGACGGGCAACAGGCGAGCGGGAACCGCTGGCAGCGCACGGCGTGATGCGTCCAGCGCGGCGCGCACGGGACCTTCGCCGTCCTCCAGCCCGAGAGCGGCCAACCGCCCGTGTTCGTCCTGCAGTTCCTCGACGAGCTCGGCGACGCGCAGCTTCGGGGACACCGCCAGCCGGGCGGCGGCGATCCGCAACGCCAGCGGCAGACCGTCGCACAGCTCGGCCAGCGACCGCAGGGCGGCGGCTTCGGCGGCACCGCGGCCCGCGACGCGGCCCAGCACGTCGACGGCGGCGTCCGCGGTGAGCATGTCCAGCTCGACCAGCTCCGCCTCGACCTGCGCCACCAGGCCGACCAGGCGCCGGCGCGAGGTGACGACCACGCACGACGGCGCGCCCGGCAGCAGCGGCAGCAGGTCACCGGAGCCGCGGACGTTGTCGAGCATCACCAGCATCCGGCGGTCGGCCAGGAGCGTGCGCAGCAACGCCGACCGCTCGTCGACCGAGACCGGGGTGTCGCCGGCGGGAACGCCGAGGGCGCGCAGGAACCGGTTCAGCACCTCGCCGATCTCCAGCGGTTCCCGGTTCGGGTCGTAGCCGTGGACGTCGACGTAGAGCTGGCCGTCCGGGAACTCCTCGCGCACCCGGTGCGCCCAGTGCAGCGCCAGCGCCGTCTTGCCCACGCCGGCCGGACCGGTCACCAGCAGCACGGGACCGTCGTGCGCGCTCAGCAACGAGTCCATCCGCGCCAGCTCCGCGTCCCGCCCGATCAACGCGACGGGTGCGCGCGGCAGCTGCGCGGGAACGGTCACGACGGGCTCGGGGGCCGGCTGCGCCGGGAGGCGGACCGGCGCGCGTTCCGGTTCGGGGCTGTCGCCCGCCAGCACGGCCTGGTGCACGCGGCGCAGCTCCGGCCCCGGTTCCACGCCCAGCTCGTCGATCAGCACCCGGCGGGCCTCGCGGTAGGCGGCCAGCGCCTCCGCCTGCCGGCCGGCCTGGACCAGGGCGCGCATCAGCAGCCCGTGCCCGCGTTCGCGCAACGGGTGCTCGGCGACGAGGGAGGTGAGCTGCGAGACGAGCTCGGGGCCCTGGCCGATCGCGAGACCGAGCTCGGCGCGTTCCTCGACCACGGCCAGCCTGCGTTCCACGAGCCGGCCGCGTTCGACGTCGGCGAAGAGACCGGACACCCCGCCCAGTGGCTCGGCGCGGAACAACGCCAGCGCGTCGTCCAGCTCCACCGCGGCTCCGGCGAGGTCCCCCGCCGCGCGCATGCGGTGCGCGAGCGAGACCTGGCGTTCGAACACGTCGAGGTCCAGCGCGCCCGTCTCGACCCGCAGCAGGTAACCGTCGCCGACGGACGTCAGCAGCTCCGCGGGGGCCCGGCGCGCGCGGGCCGGCTCCAGTGCGCGGCGCAGTCCGGCGACGTAGGTCTGCACCAGGTTGACCGCGCTGGAGGGCACGTTGTCGCCCCAGACGGCCTCGATGATCGTGCCCCGGCTCACCGGGGTGTTGCGCGACAGCAGCAGCACGGCGAGCACGGCGCGCTGCTTGGCCGCACCGAGATCGACCTCATGACCTGCGCGAACGACCCGGAGAAGGCCGAGAACCTCGAACCGCAGGGGTTCCTCGCGCAGTGTCACCGATCTGTCCTTCGCCTGGTGGCCAGCTGGAGCTTGAGGACCACTTCAGTCGGGCTCCAGTCGTGCTGTAGAAGGCATTCTTACGCTTAGCGTGTCCAACCAACCACAGACGGCGAGATCAACGGAAACCCGGGGGTCGAGCAGTCGACGGGGTTGGACCGGACAGCGGAACACCCGCTGCTCCCCATGATCGACGTGGGCCGGCCGGCGTGCAAGGGGCATCCAGCCCGCGGCGGCGGAACGCCGGCCGGCCCACGTCCCCCTTTCCGCACACGACGAAGCCCCGGCTGGGCGATCCAGCCGGGGCTTCGCGGTTCTTCGCGGCTTGTCGTCGATCAGCTGGCGAACGTGCCGGTCCTGGCGGCGGAGAGGAAGCCCTCCCACCCGGCGGACCCGAACCGGAGCTGGGCCCCGTCCGCGTTCTTGCTGTCACGCACGGCCGCGCCGGCCGGGACGAGCGCGATCTCCACGCAGTCGGGTCCACTGGCGGACGATCGGCTGCTCTTGCGCCAACGCAGGCTTTCCACTGTCTGTTCACTCCCGGTCTGCGATCAGCCGAGAGCGCGAGCGACTTCCGTGATCAGGGTCGCGGAGTCCGCCGGCTTGAGGGCGGTCCGCACCAGACGCTCGAACACCTCGGCGTACCAATTGACGTCACCGGACTGCTCCAGGTAGACGCCGCTTCTCGTGCTCTCGATGTACACCACGTCGGGGTCCAGCTGCTCGGGGAAGCTCAGGATGACGAACGGCCCGTCCATCGCAGCGTAACCACCGGCGCTGAACGGCACGACCTGCATCGTGACGTTCGGCAGTGCACCGACTTCGAGCAGACGCGCCATCTGCGTGCGCATCACCTTCGCGCCGCCGACGAGCCTGTGCAGGGCGGCCTCGTCGATCACGACGTGCAGGCGCAACGGGTCGTCCTCGCTCAGCAGTGCCTGCCGAGCCTTGCGCAACCGGACCCGCCGGTCGATCTCCGCGGTGCTCGCCTCTGGGAGCACCTGGGAGATCAACGACCTCGTGTACGCCTCGCACTGCAGCAGGCCGGGGATCATCAGGCCCTGGTAGGTCCTGATGGAGTCGGCGTCGGCCTCGTACCCGACGTAGCGACCGGGCACGATGTCGCCGAACTCGTCCCACCACGCCTTGCGGCGGGCTTCCCTGGCCAGCTGGACCAGCTCTTCCAGGGTGGTGGCGTCCGCACCGTAGGCGGTGAGCATGTCCCGCACGTCGCGCGGGCTCACCCCCACCCTCCCGGTCTCGATGCGGCTGATCTTGGAAGCCGAGCACTCGAGGCGCTCGCCGACCTCCTCGATCGTCAGCCCGGCCGCTTCGCGCAACCGCCGCAGCTCGCTCACGAGCCGGCGTTTGCGCAGGGTCGGGCTGCTACCCCGTGGCATCCACACCTCCTGGTCCGCGTCCAAGTTTGAGAGCAAAGGACACGCCCGCAAAGGGACGTCATCCATTCGTGTACTGCAACTTGCAGTTCGGCTCCGGGCCGGGCCAGGCTGCATGGGTTGCTCACGCGAGGACTGGAGCTCTGAGCCTGATGGCCGTCACGGTGTTCAGCCAACTGGACAGGTCGCTGCACTCCCACCTGGCCACGCTCGCGGACCTCGCCGAGCGCGGTGACGACCAGACGGCCCTCGTGCTCGCCAGGGTAGAGCTGCCGAGGGTGGTCGCGGTCGTCAAGGCGTTGCTGGACGAGCACCAGCCCGACGAGCACGGCCGCTGCGCCACGTGCAGGCGCGGCTGGTTCTCCCGGCGGATGCCCGCGCCGTGCCGGGCCTACCTGTCGGCGCAGCTCGTCCTGACCGTCGTGGGACAGGGGACTTCGCACGGCAAGCACCTGCGCCCGGTGGGCTGAACTCCGGAACTCGATAGTTCTTCAGCTCCGCCCCGGCCTGGGCCGGCTCCGCACCCCCCGACCGGAGCCGGCCCTTCTCGTGCCGGTCGGCCATCACCTCGCGTGACGATCACCGCGAAGATCAACACGACCGGCTGAAAGGTCTGTCACAGCGCCGCCTCCGCCCGCATCATTGTGGTGACGCGGCCTGGTCCCGACCCCGGATCCTCGTGCCGACACGGAGGTGTTCCCGTGCCGACCCCGCATGACCGCGCCGACGCGCTCGCTGCCGTCCGGCCGCGCCGCCTGCTGCCCTTACAGCACCGCTAGCGCCCCTTCACCCGCGCTCTCCCCCTTCCCCATGTCCTGTGCCGGTCGCACAGGGCCATGCGGTCATTCCGCCGTTCCCACGAAAGGCAAGAAGACGTGAACCACCTCCAGCGGTCCAACGCCGGCGAGCACACCCCGCACGGTCCTCCGGGCGGGGTGCGCCTGGTCCTGCGGCACGACCTGCCCGCGAGCTTCGTGCTGTTCCTGATCTCGATCCCGCTCTCGCTGGGCATCGCCCACGCCACCGGCGCACCGCTGATGGCCGGGCTGATCTCCGCCGTCGTCGGCGGTGTCGTGGTCGGCGCGCTCAGCGGGGCGCCGTTGCAGATCAGCGGACCGGGCACCGGGCTCGTGGTGATCGTCGCCGGGCTGGTGGCGCAGTTCGGCTGGGCCGCGACCGCCGCGATCACGCTGGCCGCCGGGGTGCTCCAGGTGGCGCTGGGCCTCACCGGCATCAGCCGGCTGGTGATGTCGCTGTCCCCCGCCGTCGTGCACGGCCTGCTGGCGGGCATCGGCATCTCGATCGCGGCCGGTCAGCTCGTCGTGGTGCTGGGCGGCACGGCGGCGTCGTCGGTTCCCGCGAACGTCGCCCTGCTGCCGGGTCAGCTGGCCGGGTCCCACCTGGGATCAGTGCTGGCCGGCGCGGTCGCGGTCGCGGTACTGCTGCTGTGGCCGCGGGTCCCGCGCGCCTCGCTGGTGCCGGCGCCGCTGGTCGCCGTCGCCGCGTCGACCGGGCTCGCGGTCGCGCTGCGCCTCGACGTCGCGCGGGTCGACCTGCCGGACAGCCACTCCCCGGTGTTCCCGGAGATGCCGCAGGGCAGCGCCGGAACCGTGGTCGTGGCCGTGGTGACGGTCGCGCTGGTGGCGAGCATGGAGTCGTTGCTGTCGGCGGTGGCCGTGGACCGGTTGCACGACGGGCCGCGGGCCCGGCTGGACAGGGAGCTGATGGCGCAGGGCACCGGCAACGTGCTCGCGGGCGCCCTCGGCGGGTTCCCGATCAGCGGTGGCCTGGCGCGCAGCTCCACGAACGTCGCCGCGGGCGCGAAGACCCGCTGCGCCGCCATGATGCAGGGGCTGTGGATCGCGGTGGCGGTGCTGGCGTTCGCTCCCGCGCTGGAGCAGATCCCGCTGGCGGCGCTGGCGGGCGTGCTGCTGGTCGTCGGCCTGCGGCTGGTGTCGGTCGAGCGGATGCGCAACCTGGTGCGGCACCAGGAGCTCCTGGTCTACGCGGCGACCGTGCTCGGCGTCGTCCTCTTCGGACTGCTGGAGGGCGTGGTCGCGGGGCTGACGATCGCGCTGCTGCGCGCGCTGTACCGGTTGACGCACTGCTCGGTGCGGGTCGAGGGCAACCGGGTGTGCGTGCGCGGGTCGCTGGTGTTCCTCGGCGTCGGGGGGCTGGTGCGCGAGCTGCGCCGGTTGCCGCTCGGGCAGACCGTGGTGCTGGAGCTGCACGTCGACTACCTGGACCACGCGTCCTACGAGGCGATCGACGACTGGCGCGAGGGCTACGAACGGCTCGGTGGCCGGGTTCAGGTCGACGAGGTGCACGACACCTGGTTCGACCAGGCGGACCAGGGCAGGCCGGGGCGGCGCAAGACGTTGCCCGGTCCGCTGCCGCGCTGGTTCGCGCCGTGGTCGCACTGGCAGGGCGCGGGCACCACGGTGCACCTGCCGTCGCAGCGGCCGTCGCCGGAGAGCGATCCCATGCTGCGGGGCATGCACGAGTTCGAGACGCGGTCGGCGCCGCTGGTCCGGCCGTTCCTGCGGGAGCTGGCGGTGCGCGGGCAGCGACCGCGGCAGCTCTTCATCACCTGCGCCGACTCCCGGGTGGTGCCGAACCTGATCACCACGTCCGGGCCGGGCGACCTGTTCTGCGTGCGCAACATCGGCAACCTGGTGCCGATGCACACCGCTGAGGACCGGTCGGTCGGCGCCGCGGTCGAGTACGCGGTGGAGGTCCTCGGCGTCCGCTCGATCGTCGTGTGCGGGCACTCCGACTGCGGTGCGATGAAGGCGCTGGTGAGCGGCGGCGCCGCCCGCGGCTCACACCTGCACTCCTGGCTGCGCAACGCCGAACCGTCGCTGATCCGCTTCCACGCCCCCACCGCGCCCGGCTGCGCGGAGCTGCCGGTGGCCGACCGGCTCGCGGTCGCGAACGTGGCGCAGCAGCTGGACAACCTGCTCGGGTACCCGAGCGTGCGGGAGGCGGTCGCCGCGGGCGCGCTCTCGTTGAAGGGCCTGTACTTCGACATCTCGAACGCCCGCGTGTACCTGGTGGACCCGGACCGCAACGGGCTCGAACCCGTGCCGTCACCGGCCTAGGAAACGCCGGAGCCGCCCCGGTTCGTCCCGGGGCGGCTCCAGTGGTCTCACGCGTGGGTCAGCAGGTGCCGATCCACGAGCACTCGACGTCGAAGCGCTCCTGCGGGGGAACCGTCACGCGTTCCTGCGCGGGGGCCTTCCGCTGCTGCGGAACGGACTCGACCTTCGGCGTCGCCACCTGCGCGCCGCCGTCGGAGGCGAGCCGCACGGCGACCCTGTCCTCGACCGCCTTCGGGCTGAACCACAGCACCACGTTGTTCTGCACCAGCGAGAACACCAGCTGGCGGCCCGACGCCGTGGTGACGTACCCGGACAGCGCCGAGACGCCCGAGAGCGACCCGGTCTTGGCCAGCACGGTGCCCTCGGCGGCGGTGCCCTTCATGCGGCCCGCCAGCGTGCCGTCCCTGCCCGCGACCGGCAGCGCCGCCGACCAGGTGCCGAACCACGGCTTGGTCTTCGCCTTCACCAGGATCGAGGTCAGGTCGTCCGGCGACATCTGGTTCAGCCGGGACATGCCGGAGCCGTCGAAGACCTCGACCCAGTTCGGGTCGATGCCCAGGCCCGCCCACTTGCGGCTGAGCTGGTTGACACCGTTGGCGAACGAGCCGCCCGCGGTCTTGACCAGCACCTCGGCCAGCATGTTGTTGCTGTTCTTCAGCAACGGGGTGATCAGCTGGCCGAGCGTCTGCGACGTGTCGGAGGCCAGCACCGCGGCACCCTGCGGCGCCTTGGCCCGCTTGACACCGCCGAGGACCTGGATCCCGTTCTGCTCCAACGCCTTGCCGAACACCGACGAGACGAGCCCGGTCGGGTCCTTGACGGTGGACAGCGCGGTCGTCTCGACCCAGGTCGAACCGCTGACCTTGATCACGTTCGTGCCGTGCTCGCGTTCGACGGTGATGCCGGCGTCCCCGTTGGTGGTCGCCGTGCTCTGGATCTGCACCACGTCGTTCGCGGGCTCGACGCTCACCTGCACCGGCGCGCCCGTCGCGGCGCCCGGCTTCACCCGCACGAGGACCGTACCGGCGCTGTACCGCTCGTCCGGTGAGAGCGTCAGTGCCGACGTCTCCGCGCTGTAGGAGTACGGCTCGTCGTCCCACGCCCAGCCACTGCCGTACGGCTGCGCGTCGAACGCCGTGTCGTCCAGCACGAGCGCGCCGGTCACCTGCGTGACACCGCTGTTCTTCAGCGCCGCCGCCAGCGCCTGGTAGCGCGCGGCGGACATCGTCGGGTCGCCCGTGCCGCGCAGGACGAGGTCGCCGGTCAGCGTCGAACCCGAACGGGCACCGGACGACTGCAGCTCGGTCTTCCACCGGTGGTCCGGCCCGAGCAGGTCGAGCGCCGCCGCGGTCGTGAGCACCTTCAGGTTCGACGCGACCTGAGAGCGCTTACCACCTGATCTGGTGTAGACGACCTCACCGGTGTTCGCGTCCCGCACGGTGATGCCGACGTCCGCGCCCTTGAGCCCGGAGTCGGCGAGGATGGCGTCGAGATCGCGGGTCAGCGCCTCGTTGCCGACCGCCACGGCGCCACCGCTGGACGTCAGGGTCAACCCCGCCGCCGCGACGACGACCGCCCCTAGTAAACGAAGTTTCACGCTTCCACCTCAGACCTGTCGCCTGACCACAACGTGTGGAAGCTACCGGCCCTGTCGGTGCGCCGATAAGTGTGTGCGCCGAAGAAGTCGCGTTGTCCCTGAACGAGTGCCGCGGGCAGCCGTTCCGAGCGAAGTCCGTCGTAGTAGGCCAAAGCGGACACGAAACCGGGCGTCGGGACACCGGACTCGACCGCGCGGACCACGACGCGCCGCCAAGCGGCCTCGGCATTCCGGACGGCGTCGCGGAAGTAGTCGTCCACCAGAAGAGACGCGAGATCCGCGTTCGCGTCATATGCCTCGCGGATGCGGTTGAGGAACCGTGCGCGGATGATGCAGCCACCGCGCCAGATCGTCGCCATCGCACCGAGGTCGATGTCCCAGTCGAAGTTCTTCGACGCCTCGCGGATCATGTCGAAGCCCTGCGCGTACGCGACGACCTTCGACGCGTACAGCGCCTGCCGCACGTCGTCGACGAGCTCGGCGTCCGGCTTCGCCACGACCTCGCTCGCACCGAACGCGTCGCGCACGGCCTTGCGCTGGTCGGTGTGGCCGCTCAGGCTGCGCGCGAACACGGCCTCGGCGATGCCGGTGACCGGGACGCCGAGCTCCAGCGCCTCCTGCACGGTCCAGCGGCCGGTGCCCTTCTGCTCGGCGGCGTCCTCGATGACCTGCACGAGCGGCGTGCCGTCCGCGTCGACGTGCTTGAGCACCTCGGCGGTGATCTCGACCAGGTACGACTCCAGGTCGCCCGAGTTCCACTGCGTGAAGACCTCGGAGATCTCCGCCGGCGTCTGCCCGCCGACGCGGCTCAGCAGGTCGTACGCCTCGGCGATCAGCTGCATGTCGGCGTACTCGATGCCGTTGTGCACCATCTTGACGAAGTGCCCGGCACCGTCCGGCCCGACGTGCACGCAGCACGGCTGCCCGTCGACCTTGGCGGCGATCTCCTCGAACACCGGCCCGACGTGCTCGTAGGACTCGGCGGGACCGCCGGGCATGATGCTGGGCCCGTTGAGGGCGCCCTCCTCGCCGCCGGAGATGCCGGCGCCGACGAACAGCAGGCCCTTCTCCTTCAGGGCGGCCTCGCGGCGGCGCGTGTCGGCGTAGTGGGCGTTACCGCCGTCGATGACCATGTCGCCGGGCTCCAGCAGCCCGCTCAGCTCGTCGATGACGGCGTCGGTCGGCCCACCGGCCTTCACCATGATGATGATCTGGCGCGGCGTCTGGAGGCTCTGCACGAGCTCCTCCAGCGTCTCGGCGCCGACGAAGTCGCCCTCGTGGCCGTGCTCGTCGAGCAGCGACTTCATCTTCGCGGGGGTCCGGTTGTGCACGGCGACCTTGAAACCGTGCCGCGCGAGGTTGCGCGCGAGGTTGCTGCCCATGGTGGCGAGACCGGTGACCGCGATACGTGCTTTGCCTTCCGTCATGGGCGACAGCCTGCCGTGTTCTCAAGCTTTGCGCGAGATGTCACAGCGTCTTCTCAGCCATCGTTTCGCCAGGTGAACCGCGTCACCCAACGGTACGTACAGCAAGGCGTAAGTTGGTTTTCATGACGTTCGTGAGCGAGGGCACCTCGGCGACCGACCGCGCCGAGCGCTACGGGTCCCAGCTGGTCAAGCACTTCACGCAGAAGGACCTGGAAGGGTCCTGGGAGGACGGACGCGGTTTCGTCCGCTTCTCCGCGGGAACGGCGTCCTTCGCCGCTCTTCCGGACGCGCTGCGGCTGCGCGTCGAGGCCTCCTCGGAGGAGGACGCCGCCCGGCTGCGCGACGTCGTTGAACGGCACCTGGTGCGGTTCGGGACGCGCGACGAGCTGAGCGTCTCGTGGGACTCAAGCGGCGAGAACTGACGCCGCCATCCCGATGAGAGCGGTACCACAGACCCGCTCGAACGCCGTGCGAACCTTCGGCCTGCTCAGCACCGTGCCCAGCTGACGAGCCAGCGGGACCACCACCACCCAGAACCCCGCGAACACACCGACCGTCACGGCGCTCAGCAGCGCGGCCTGCGGCAGCGGTGGGCTGTTCGGGTCCATCGCCTGCGGGATGAGGCTCAGGAACGTGAGCATCACCTTGGGGTTCAACAGATCGCAGAGCAGGCCGCGCAGGAACACGTTGCCACCGCTGCGCGGCAGCTCCTGCTCCTTGCCCGCGCCCTTCAGCGTCATGAACCCGAGGTGGGCCAGGTACAGCGCGCCGACCGCCTTGACGAGGAAGAGCGCGGTCGGCACCGCCACCACGAGCGCGCTCAGTCCGACGGTCGCGAGCGTCGCGTGGACGAGCAGCCCCGTGACCACGCCCAGCGCCGCCGTGACGCCCAGCTTGAGGCTGCGCACCGCGTTCCCCATGATCAGGACGAAGTCGGGACCGGGCACGACCGTGATCACCACGAGTGCCAGCAGGAAAGACGTCCACGCGATGTGCATGGGCGGGATCGTCCGCCACTCGTTCTGCCACATTCCACCTGGTCAGTACGATGTTCGCTTATGCGCGAACAAGCCGAACTGGATTCGGTGGACTGGCACATCCTGGAGGAGTTGCAGAACGACGCCACCCTGCCGAACCGGTCGCTCGCCGAGATCGTCGGCCTGGCCCCGTCGTCGTGCCTGCAGCGGGTGCGCCGGCTGCGCGAGCTGGGCGTGATCACGGGCTCGCACGCCGTCGTCGACCCGGCCGTGCTCGGACTGCCGCTGGAGGCCGTCATCTCGGTGAACGTGCGGCCGCACACGCGCCCGGTGGTGGCGGCGTTCCGCGCGTTCGTGATGGCCCAGCCCGAGACGCGGTCGATCTTCCACGTCTCCGGGCAGGCGGACTTCCTGATCCACATCGCGGTGGCGGACTCCACACACCTGCAGGCGTTCCTGATGGACAAGATCGCGTCGCGGACGGAGGTGCGGAACCTGACGTCGTCGGTGGTGCTGGAGCGGGTGGAGACACGGGCGCTGACCCCGCCGGCGACCCTGCGGCCGACGCACCGGCGGCGCCGCGCGGACTAGCGGTTGAGGGTCAACGCATCCAGGTCGACCACCAGTGGTGCGGGACTGAGGAGCTCGACCTTCCCGGTACCGCCGCCGACGTACTCGTAGCGACCGTCGACCAGAACGTGTGCCGCCATGCTGATCGGGTCCTTGAGATCGACGATCCAGTAGTACTGGATACCCGCAGCAGCGTACTCATCCGGCTTGATCTTCAGGTCCGACCCGGCTTGAAGACCCGCACGGGTGGTTCGAACAGGCGTGCTAGGAGCTACTCCATCAGGCGACGTCGAACCAGCGCGGCGAGGTCCACCGTCATCGGCGCGGGGCTGCGCACGTCGAGCATCCGCGAGCCTCCCCCGGCCAGCTCGTACCGGCCGTCCACCAGGGAGTGCGCGACCATGCTGACCGGCTCGTCCAGCGCGACCACCCAGTAGTCCGGGATTCCTGCGGCGGCGTACTCGCGCGGCTTCACCCGCAGGTCCACGTCCTCCGACTCCTCGGACAGGACCTCGACCACCAGCGCCACGTCCGCCGCGTCGAAGCGCGTCACCCCGGCGTCGAAGAGCTTGCTCGAAGCCACGACGACGTCCGGCTTGCGCATGAGCGGGCGTGCACTGTCCTTGAGGAGGACGTCGAACGCGTGCACGACATCGAGTTCGACGGGCAGCTGGTCTTCCAACTGGTCCGCCAGCAGGCGCACCGCGCGTTGGTGCACGGGATAGCGCGGTGGCATCTCCACCAGCACCCCGTCCACCAGCTCGTGGTGGCGGCAGTCGTCCTCGGACATCTCGTCGTAGTCGGCCAGCGTGATGATCACGGCCAGGTCATCGACGTGCGACGACCCGCCCTTGATCACTCACACAGGGCCTCAGTCCGACTTGACGACCCGGATCAGCCCCTCCTGCACCACCGTGGCCACCAGCTGCCCGTCCTGCGTGAAGAACTGCCCGGTCGCCAGCCCGCGGTTCCCCGAGGCGGACGGCGAGGCGGTGTCGTACAGCAGCCACTCGTCGGCGCGGAACGGGCGGTGGAACCAGATCGCGTGGTCCAGGGAGGCGCCGAGGACCTTGTCCAGTCCCCAGTAGACGCCCTGCTTGGCCAGGACGCCGTCCAGCAGCGTCATGTCCGAGGCGTAGGTCATCACGCAGATGTGCAGCATCGGGTCGTCCGGCAGCTTGCCGTCGGCCTTCATCCACACGCGGGACACGGCCTCGCCGGGACCGTCCTCACGGGACTCCCACGGCGGCTCGGTGACGTAGCGCACGTCGATCGGGCGCGGGAACTTCGAGTTCACCAGGGAGTAGCCGGCGGCCTGTTCGGTCCACGTCGGCAAGGTCTCCGGGTCCGGCACGGAGGGCATCGAGGAGGCGTGCTCGACGCCCTGCTCCTCCAGCTGGAAGGAGGCGGAGAGGGCGAAGATGGCCTTGCCGTGCTGCACGGCCACGACGCGGCGGGTGGTGAACGAGCGGCCGTCGCGGATGCGGTCCACCTCGTACACGATCGGCACCCGCGGGTCGCCGGGCCGGATGAAGTACGAGTGCAGCGAGTGCACCCGTCGTTCCACCGGCACGGTCCGACCCGCGGCCACCAGGGCTTGACCGGCGACCTGGCCGCCGAAGACGCGCACCGGCGACTCGGCGGGGGACACACCGCGGAAGATGTTCTCCTCGATGCGTTCCAGGTCGAGCAACGCGACCAGGTCGTCCACTGCGGGTTGGCCACTCACACCGGGTGGTCCGGCGGCAGCGGCACGGGCGGCCTCAGTCACGTTCCAACACTCCTACGCGTGGTCTTCCTCCCCCAGCCGGTGCACCCGGATGAGGTTCGTCGACCCAATGGTGCCAGGAGGCGATCCGGCGACCACCACCATGAGGTCACCGGCCTGGTAGCGGCCGATCTCCAGCATGGCCACGTCGACCTGGCGGACCATCTCGTCGGTGGACTCCACGCGCGGCACGATGAACGTCTCGGTGCCCCACGTCAGCGACAGCTGCGAGCGCACCGACGGCTCCGGCGTGAACGCCAGCAGCGGCAGGTGCGTGTGCAGGCGGGCCAGGCGGCGGACGGTGTCGCCGGACTGGGTGAACGCGACCAGGGCCTTGGCGTTGAGGCGCTCGCCGATGTCGCGGGCCGCGTAGGAGATCACACCGCGCTTGGTGCGCGGGACGTGCGTCAGCGGCGGCACGACGACCGACTCGGTCTCGACGGCCTCGATGATGCGGCCCATGGTCTGCACGGACTCGATGGCGTAGCGGCCGACCGAGGTCTCACCGGAGAGCATCAGGGCGTCCGCGCCGTCGAGCACCGCGTTCGCGACGTCGGACGTCTCGGCGCGGGTCGGGCGGGAGTTCGTGATCATCGAGTCGAGCATCTGGGTCGCGACGATGACCGGCTTGGCGTTCTCGCGGGCGATCTGGATCGCGCGCTTCTGCACCAGCGGCACGCTCTCCAGCGGCAGCTCGACGCCCAGGTCGCCGCGGGCGACCATGACGCCGTCGAAAGCCAGCACGATGGCTTCGAGGTTGTCCACGGCCTCCGGCTTCTCGATCTTCGCGATCACCGGGAGGCGCTTGCTGCCCGCGCGGTCCATGACCTGGTGGACCAGGTCGATGTCGGCGGGCGAGCGGACGAACGACAGTGCGATGAAGTCCACGCCCAGCGAGAGCGCGAACTCGAGGTCCTCGATGTCCTTCTCCGACAGCGCCGGCACGGAGACGTCCATGCCGGGCAGCGAGAGGCCCTTGTTGTTGCTGACGGGTCCGCCCTCGGTGACCTCGCACACGACGTCGGAGCCTTCGACCTCGACGACCACGAGGCCGACCTTGCCGTCGTCCACGAGCAGGCGGTCGCCGACCTTGGCGTCCTTCGCGAGCTCCTTGTACGTCGTCGACACGCGGTCGTGCGTGCCCTCGACGTCCTCGACGGTGATGCGGACGATGTCGCCGTTGTTCCAGTCGACAGGACCGGCCGCGAACCGGCCGAGCCGGATCTTGGGGCCCTGCAGGTCGGCGAGGATGCCCACGGCGCGACCGGACTCGTCCGCTGCGGCGCGGACCATGTCGTAGACCTGCTTGTGGTCGGCATGGCTGCCGTGGCTGAAGTTCATCCTGGCCACGTCCATACCGGCCGCTACCAGGTCACGGACCTTTTCGGGCGTGCCAGTGGCGGGACCGAGGGTACAGACGATCTTTGCGCGTCGACTCACGTGTAGAGAGAGTAGTCCTCGTTCCTGGACCGATCCCGAACTACTCCTCGGTAATGTTCTGCCAATGGGTCGAGTGCTCCCGTTCGTGTTCGCCGCGTTGCTCAGCGTCGTCGTGTTGTTCACCCCCGAGTCAGGTGTGCCCTCCTCGCCGCCGGGCACCGACAAGGTCGTGCACCTGGTGCTCTTCGGCCTGCTCGCGTTCACCGGCCTGCACGCGAAGATCCCTCACGCGCTGTGGGCGCTGGTGGCGTACGCGGGGCTCTCGGAGGTGCTGCAGGAGCTCATCACGCCGCTGCACCGCAGCGGGGACGTCCTCGACGCACTCGTCGACGTGGCCGGGATCGGTCTCGGCTGGGCTATCGCCGCGGCTTCTCGCTCACGCCGACGTGGTCCTCGCACCACGCGTTGAGGTCCCTGAGCTGCCGCCACGCCTTGCGCACCCGGTCCAGGGCGCCCGGCTCGTGCAGCACGTCGTCGGGCTCCCAGACCTTGCGCACCCAGATCGACCGGTGCTTGAGCAGGTCGAGGTGCGGGTGGTCGTCGGCGAACCCGCGCGGCTTCGACCTCATCACGTCGCCGTGCAGCTTCCAGCCCTGCTTGACGAGCTTGTCGACGACCTTGCGCAGCAGGACGCCGTGCGCGTCGACGGAGGCGCGGTAGCGGGCCAGCTGGTCGGACTGCATGTGGAACGAGCCACCGCCCACCATCAGGCCCTCCGGGCTGAGCTGCACGTAGTACGCGCCGCCGCCGCGGCCCTTCTCGATCACGGCGCCGCAGTGGTCCTTGTACGGCGTCTTGTCCTTGGCGAACCGCACGTCGCGGTACGGCCGGAACACCTTGCCCTCACCGAACTCCCCCTCCAGCGCGAGCAGCAGCGCCTCCATGGGGGCGCGCACGTCGCGCAGGTAGGTCTCCCTGTTGTCGTCCCAGTACGCCTTCGAGTTGTCCAGCACCAGGCCGTCGTAGAAGTCGATCGCGTACTCGCCGAAACCTTCGAACGTCACCGAGTCAGCCTAGGCGGCACGCCCGAATGCGTGAAAACTCGTTTGAGCGCAGACGGTCGGGGCATACTCGGACGAATGCCACGCCGTACCACCGCGCTCGCGAACTGGCTCCAGCGGCTCGACCAGGACGCGGTGGCGGCGGTGCTGACACACCGCAGGGACGTGGGCGACCGGTTGCTGCGCACCCTCAAGGACCTCGCGTACCAGCTCACGGACCCCGACTCGGTGCACCGCGCGGAGGAGGACCTCGACCAGGGCGCGGTGGACGTGCTCGGCGCGATCGTCCGGCTGGGCCGCTCGGCGAGCGTCGACGCGGTGTGCGCGGAGCTGCGGTGCTCGGTGCGGGAGTTCGACCGGGCGTTCGCCGAGCTCAAGGTGCGCGCGCTGGCCTGGCCGGAGGGACCGGTGCTCAAGGAGGTCAACTCGGTGCGGGCCCTGCACGCCCGGCCGCACCTCACGCCGCGGCCACCGGCGGCGCGGCGCGGGCCGGTGCCGCGGGTCTCGCCGGTCGCGCCCGCGACGTCCACGGTGGACGGGGTGGCGCGGCTGCTGGCGCACTGCGAACGGGACGCCTTCGAGGCCCGCCACACCGGCGGTGTCGCGACCGGGGAGATCCGGCGGGTCGCGCGGGCGCTGCGGGTCACCGACGGCGTGCTGCGGCTGCGGCTGGAGCTGGCGGTCGAGGCTCAGCTGCTGGGGCTGGAGCGCGGGCGCCTGCTGCCGACGCGGCACGCCGACGCGTGGCGGGACGCGCACCCCGGGGACCGGCTCGCGCGGCTGGTCGAGGCGTGGCGGCGGATGGACTGGCGGCCCGACGCCGAACAGGCGCGGTCGGCGTTGCGCGACTACGCCGGGCAGTGCGGCGCCGAGCTGCGGCGGTCGACGCTCGCGGCGTTCAGCACCGGCCACGCGGTCGTGGAGCCCGGTGAGCTGGTCGCCGAGCTGGAGTGGGCCCGCCCGGCCGTGCACGACCTGCGGGCCACGGCGGTCGTCATCACCGAGCTGGAGGCGCTGGGGCTGGTCGCGGGTGGCGCGCTGACGCCGCTGGGACTGGCGGTGCGCGACGGCGGTGACGTGGCGGCGGCCGCGGTGGAGCTGATGCCGCCGGCCGCGGACCGGGCGGTGTTCCTGGCGGACCTGACCGCGGTGGTGGACGGCCTGCCGGGCACGGTGCTCGCCGCCACGCTGGACCTGGTGGCGGACCTGGAGGACGGCGACTCCGCGCGGGTGTGGCGGCTGTCGGCGGGGTCGATCCGGCGGGCGCTCGACGCCGGGCTGCCGTCCGAGGAGGTGCTGCTGCGGCTGGGGGTCGTGGCGGACGGGCCGCTGCCGCAGGCCGTCGAGCACCTGGTGCAGGACGTGGCACGGCGGCACGGGCAGCTGACGGTGACCGAGGTCGCGTGCTGCGTGCGGGCGGAGGACCCCGCGCTGCTGCGGGAGATCGCGCGGTCCCGGTCGCTGGTGCAGCTGGGACTGCGGTTCCTCGCGCCGACCGTGCTGGCGTCCGCGGCGCCCATGCCCGAGACGCTGGCGGCGTTGCGCGCGGCCGGGTACGCGCCGAAGGGCGTCGACGGCGCTGACCGGTCCATTGTGGAGCGTTCACGGCCGGACCGGGCGCCCGCGCGCGGTGAGCGCGGACCGGACCGGCAGCGCGCCGAGCTGGACGACCTGGAGCTCACCCAGCTCGCGGTGCGGCTGGTGGAGCAGGAACGGCAGGTCCTCGGCCGGGGCACGCCGAGGGCGAACGCGGCGCGGCTGCTGCGCGACCAGAACGTCTTCCTGCGCGACGAGGAGGTGCAGCGGCTCGCGTCGGCGCTGGTCGACGGCCGGCCGGTGCGCATCGGGTACGCGAGCGGCCCGCGGCAGACGGAGTCGGTCCTGATCACACCGGTCAAGCACCTCGACGGCGTGCTGACGGCGGACTGCGAGGGCGGTGTGAGCCGGGAGTTCCGCATCGAGCACGTCCGCGCGGTGCACGCGCCCGGCGGGTGAACACCTGGTGAAGTCGCCGCCGCACCGGTGATCACGTGCTGATACTGGGGACCGTGCCCGACCCGTTCTCCGCCGGACTGCTGATGGTGCTCGAGACCGTGCTGGAACGCTTCCTGCTCGGGCTCTTCGACGCGGCGCACAAGGGTGCGCGGGACAAGAAGCGGCAGCGGGAGCTGACCAGGCCGGGTCCGCTGGTCGAGCGGATCGGCACCGAGCTCGCCCGCGGTGAGCTCGGCGGGGTCGCGGAGAACGAGTGGCGCGCCGCCGTGGCCGCGGTGCGCGAGTCGGTCGAGGCCGCGCTGCCGCTGCGCGAGGACGAGGCGCTGCACGTGGTGCTGACGCCCGAGGCGCTGCGGGCGCACGTGCTGGCCAGGTCGGTGGCGGTGCGGCGGGCGGCTGGGCTGTCCGAGGCGGCCTCGGCCGGCTACGACGCGCTGCTCACGCGGGTGTGCGTCGCGATCGTCGAGCTGGTGCGGTCGCAGCCGGAGTACGCGCGGCGGCTGGCCGTGGCGATGTTCCAGCTCGGTCAGCGCACCGCGGACGCCGTGGCGCGGTTGCCCGAGCAGCAGCGCGCGGCCGTGGTCGCCGCGCACCGCGAGTTCGAGGACCGGTACGCCGAGCAGGTCGCGCACGCGCTGGGCGGCCTGGAGGTGTTCGGGGTCTCGCGGGGACGGGCGCCGCGCCGGCACTCGTTCGACAGCTCGTACGTGTCGCTGGCCGTGGCCAGGGTCGGTGACACCGGCGAGCTGACCGGTGCCGGGCTGCCGGTGGCGGCGGCACTGGCGGACACGCCGCGGGTGCTGGTCCGCGGCGGCGCCGGTGCGGGCAAGACGACGTTCCTGCGCTGGCTCGCGATGAACGCGCTGGGCGAGACCAGGACCTCCGGCGACGAGTGGCTCGGCCTGGTGCCGTTCTTCGTGCCGCTGCGGCAGTGCACGGCGTTGCCGAAGCCGGAGGAGCTCATCGCCTGGACGGCGGCCGTGATCGAGGAGGAGAAGCCGTCCGGGTGGGTGACCGCGCGGCTGCGGGAGGGCCGGGCGCTGGTCCTGGTCGACGGCGTGGACGAGCTGGTGTGGGAGCGGCGGGCCGAGGCGCGGCAGTGGCTCGCGCAGCTCGTGGCGGCCTACCCGAAGGCGCGGTACGCGGTCACGACCCGGCCTGCGGCGGTGCCGGAGGACTGGCTGGAGGACTGCGGTTTCGCGGCGTTCGACCTGTTGCCGTTGAGCGACAAGGGGGTCCGCGACTTCGTCGAGGCCTGGCACACGGCGGCGCGCGACGAGCCGGGGTTGCCGCGGGACGCGCGGGTGTGGCTCGCCGAGTGCGAGACGCGGCTGGTGGCGACCCTCGCGAAGCGCCCCGACCTGCGGCGGCTCGCGTCGAGCCCGCTGCTGGCGGGACTGCTGTGCGCGCTGCACCAGGACCGGAACATGCACCTGCCGCGGGACCGGCGGTCGCTGTACGAGGCGGCGCTGGACCTGCTGCTGGTGCGCTGGGACGAGGACCGCGGCCTGGTGCTGCCGGCGTTCTCCAAGGAGGAGCAGCTCGTCCTGCTGCAGCGGTTCGCGTACTCGCTGGTGCGCAACAGGGAGCTGATGGTGCCGCGCGAGGAGGCGGTGCACCGGCTGGGGAACGCGATGCGCGGCCTGCGCTCGCACGACGTGGACCCGGATGAGGCGATGCAGCGGCTGCTGGAACGCGCCGGGCTGCTGCGGGAGGCGGCCGGGGAACGGGTGCAGTTCGTGCACCGGACGTTCCGCGACTACCTGGCGGCCAAGGAGGTCGTGGACGCGGGCGACCTGAACCTGCTGGTGGACCGGGCGCACCTGGACGAGTGGCACGACGTGGTGGTCATGGCCGTCGCGCACGCCCGGCCGCGCGAACGGGCCAGGGTGCTGATGGACCTGCTGGCGGGCAACGACGACACGCGCAAGGACGAACGCGGCCGGGACAGGCTGCGGCTGCTCGCGCTGGCGTGCCTGGAGCAGGCCGACGTGATCGAACCGGAGACCGCACGCGCGCAGGTGACGTCGGCGGCGGCCGCGCTGATCCCGCCGACGAGCTTCGCGCACGCCGACGCGCTGGCCGAGGCCGGGTCGTTCGTCGTGGACCTGCTGCCGGGACCGGAGGCGGTGGCCGAGGCCGCGTTCGTCGTGCGGACGCTCGCGAACATCGGCGGTGAGGGCGCGTGGGAGCGGCTCGCGGAGTTCGTGGCCGTGGACCAGGTGATGGTCGTCGACGAGCTGCTGAGGGCGTGGCGGAACACCCCCGACGCGGAGGACTACGCGCGGACCGTGCTGTCCGGGGTGGACTTCGGCGACCGGCGGGTGGACGTCCGCGGCTGGCACCGCATCCAGTTCATCGCGCACCTCGCGAAGCTGCGGTACGTGCGGTGCATCGGCAACATCAACCCGCTCGACCCGCTGGGCGCCATGCCCGCGCTGCACCGGCTGGAGCTGTGGCAGAACGAGGTGGTGCGCGAGCTGGCCCCACTCGCGTCGTCGGGGTCGCTGCGGGAGCTGCACCTGAGCCGGTGCCGGCCGCTGGGGCGGATCGACCTGGCGCCGGTGCGGGGGCTCGACGAGCTGCACCTGCACTTCAGCCGGGTCGACCTCGCGTCGCTGGAGGGCGGTGCGCTGCGGCGGTTGCAGGTCCGCGACGAGGGCTTGGACGGCGGTCTGGCGGCGCTGCCCGCGTTGCCCGCGCTGCGGCACCTGGCCCTCGACCACCGCCCGCCCTACCCGCTGGCGGGGCTGGAGCGGTGGCCGACCATCACGACGCTGGAGGTGTTCGGGGTGCCCGCGGCGGACGAGCTGCGCGTGCTGCCCGCGCTGGAGCACCTCGTCGTGCACCAGCCGGAGTCACCGGCCCGGCTGGCCGGGCTGCGCCGGGAGCTGCCGGGGCTGCGGATCACCACCTGATGTCGGCGAGGCTGCCCAGCGGCGGGCGCTGAGACGCGTCCTGCGGCTGCACGGCGGACGTCTCGGCGGCGTGCAGCTCGGCCGGGAACGTGAAGCTCACCCGCTGTTCGAGCTCGGTCAGCGACACCTGGAACACCCGGAACTCGTCGAGGTCGAGCGCCTCGGCCAGCACGAGGTTCTGGGTGAGCAGGAACGCGCTGCAGCGCAGCTCGCCGTCCACGACGAACGCGATGGCCTTGAAGAACTCGCGCGGGATCGGGACACCGCGGAACACCCGGTCGTCGACGTTGAACACCGGTCCGCCGTAGACGCTCACCCTCAGGTCGTCCACGTCGACGTCGGCGAGCACCGCGTCCTCCAGCCGCCCCCAGAGGCCTTCCTTGGTGCTCTGGTTGAAGTCGTCCATCTGCGGGGTGATGTTCGTGAAGAAGAACGAGTCCCGGTTGGCCTTCTTCGCCTCCGCCGTCGGCCCCCAGCACAGGTCGGCGCGGCGCGCGATGTGGCCGCGGTCGAGCCGGTTGTCTCGGTAGAGCTCGTCACCGGTCTGGAACTCCGCGGGCACCCTCGGGTCCTTGACGAACGGGATGCCGGTGCGGCTCAACGCCTTCATGGCGGCGCCGTCGATGTTCCACGCCACCCAGCTCGCGAACCTGCGCGACCTGCTCAGCGCGAGCGAGAAGTGGGTGTAGTCGATGGTGGTCGAGCCGTTCAGCTCGACCGCGTCCTCGGCGCCCGCCCCGGTGAGCACCGGGACTCCGGCGTCCGTGCCGAGGAACCCGGTGTCGAAGCCCGTCTGCACCGCTGTGCTGGTCATGTGTCGCCCCCTGTGACTCACCTGCAGGATCGACAGTGTCACCACGACCGTTAGCGGCGTACACCCGAACGGCCCAGTGCCGCGACCACAGCCGGCCGCGGCACCGGGCCCCGCACTACCTGCCGACCAGCTCGACGGTGCGGCCCGCGCGGCGGGACTCGTCGACCCACTGGTCGATCGCCTGCACGCAGGCCTGGTCGAGGTGCCGGACCCCGCTCAGGTCCATCCTGACGTGGTCCCTGTCGACGCCGTCGAGCACGTCGAGCAGGTTCGGCAGCCGCAGGAACGTGGCGTTGCCCTTCAGCTCCAGCCCGTCCGGGGTGACGACCACCGACAGCCGGGACACGTCCCAGGCGGTCTTCACGATCGCCGCGAGCAGGCCGACCAGCGTGCCGGTCAGCAGGTCCGTGGCGACGATGAGCCCGGCCGTGAGCACCAGGACCGCTCCCTCGGCCCGGTCGGTGCGCCACAGCGCGACGACCTGCTTGAGCCCGAGCAGCTTCCACCCGGCGTGCACCAGCACGGCGGCGAGCACGGCCACCGGGATCAGCGCGAGCAGCCCCGGCAGCGCCACCACGAACAGCAGCAGCCACACGCCGTGCAGCACCCGTGACGCCTTCGTCCGCGCGCCCGCCGCCACGTTGGCGGAGCTGCGCACGATCACCGCCGTCATCGGCAGTGCGCCGAGCAGGCCGCAGATCGTGTTGCCCACGCCCTGCGCCACCAGCTCCTGGTCGTACTTCGTCCGCGGCCCCTCGTGCATCCGGTCCACCGCGGCCGCGCTGAACAGGCTCTCCGCGGAGGCCACCAGCGCGAACACCACCGCGGAGCCGACCACCCCGGCGCCGAGCAGCGAGAACTCCGGCAGGTGCACGTCCGTGGCCAGCTCACCGACCTGGATCCGCGCCACCGGCAGCCCCGCCACCTCGGCGACCGCGGTGCAGACCACCACTCCGATGAGCACACCCGGCACCGCACGCCAGGCGAACCGCTGCCACAGCAGCATGATCGCGATCGTCGCGACGCCCAGCAGCACCGCCGCGGGCGTCACCGCGAGGTCGACCAGTCCCGCGACCTTCTCCCCCGTCGTGGCCGGCGCCTGCGCGCCGACCAGCGGGTAGAGCTGCCCCAGCACCAGCACCAGGCCGATGCCCGCGAGCATGCCCTGCACCACCGACGGCGAGATCGCGCGGAACCACCGCCCGCACCGCGCCAGGCCCAGGACCACCTGCAGCAGTCCGGCGCCGAGCACGATCACGCCGAGCGCGGCGATCCCGTGCGTGCCGACCGCGTCCGCCACCAGCACGGTCAACCCGGCCGCCGGTCCGCTCACCTGCATCGTGCTGCCCGGCAGCAACCCGACGACGATCCCGCCGACCACGCCCGTCACGATCCCGAGCTCGGCCGGCACCCCCGACGCCACCGCCACACCGACGCACAGCGGCAGCGCCACGAGGAAGACGACGACCGACGCACCCAGGTCGGCCCACACCTTGTTCTTCATCCGGACCCCGCCCCCCTACAGCGGCAGGAACGCGTGCTCGGCGCACGCGGAGACCTCGCCGGTCTCGATGTCGTAGAACCAGCCGTGCACGCGGAGCTCGCCTCGGTCGACCTTCTCCGCCACGAACGGGTAGTCGAGCAACGCCCTCAGCTGCGCGCGCACGTGCTCCTGCCCCTCACCGCGCAGGGCCGGGTCCGCGGAGCTGCGCGGCCGCTGCTCACCGAGCCAGCCGCGCATGGCCGGCAGGTGGTCGATCGCGGCGCCGTTGAGCGCCATCACCGCACCGCAGTGCGAATGCCCGCACACGACGATCTCGCTGACGCCGAGCTGCAGGACGGCGAACTCGATCGTCGCCATCTCACTCGTGGGCGCGTTCAGCGAATACGGCGGAATGACGTTGCCCGCCGTCCTGAGCTCGAAGAGAGAGCCCGGTTCCGCGCCGGTGATGGCCGCGGTGACGATGCGCGAGTCGGCGCACGTGATGAACATCGTCGACGGCTTCTGCCCCCGCGCGAGCTGCTCGCCAATGGCCTGGGGCCGCGACTTGGCGTGTGCGCGGGCATGCTGAACAAAGCGGTGGAAGTCCACGGGAATCCCTCACTGCTGGGGTTGAGATCTGTGTTCAGTTGGAACCGACCGGCGGGGACCGATCAGTTCCGGAACACCTGCAGTGCGGGTGGTGTGCGCCAGACCGCTGTCGGTTCGGCGGCGGGAACCGGCTTGGCACCGGCCGCCTCGACGCGCGGCGCGAGGGCCACCTCACGGGGCTTGGCCACGGTGGATGAACGTTCAACCGCCGAAGCGGCCGTCAGCAGGCGCAACCGGCTCGGTTCGCGCTCCTCGCGCGGCGCCTCTTCCTTCGGGGCCGACGTCTTGGACTTGGGCGGCGGCGCGCCGATCGACGCGGTCGACACCGCCGGGGCCAGCACGGCGCACAGGGCGACCACGACGGCCAGCAACACACTGCGCATGGTTCACCCCCCGACCGAGTTGATCTCGCACTTCCAGTTTTACCCGAGCGGATGACCAATGGGTTAACGGGGGCGCGATTGCACCGTCTCAACCGGAAAATTCACCCGAAAGGTGCTTCGCGTTTCACGGAGTGGAACGACGCTCACGCCTGACACACACCCTAGTCCTCCATTCAGTTTGTGGCGCAAATCATCAGGGAAGGGCCGAACCTTTCTCGTTCCCATCACGAAGGACACCTCACGCGGACTTTTACCGGCGCGGAACTGCTTGGATGACGGCGTGACCGCCTACGACGTCGCCCGGCTCCTGCCCGCCATCGAGGAACTGCGCGCGTTGTGCCGTTCGCTTGCCGTTCTGGACCTCGTGCTGAACCCGGACGACGACGTCCGGCGCCACCGGTTCGACGCCTCGTGGGCGCCCGGTGAGGAGCTGGCGTCCATGGACGACGGTTCAGGCAACGAGTACTCCGTCGTGTTCACGGCGGCGGGCGCGTACGTGCGCGGTTTCGACCACGAGTCGCCGATGAGTCCCTATGCCACCGACGACGACCAGCCGTGGCCCGGTGTCCTCGACTCCGTGCCCGAGGTGTTCCGGCAGTGCGTGGAGGAGCCGGCGTTCTGCGACGAGGGCGTCCCGCGCAGCACGGTGTGCCTGTGGCGCCGCACCGACGACACCGCCTGGCAGCACGGGGAGATCGACTTCCCCGACGACGACCAGGACGGAGCGGACTGGCTGTTCGCGCTGCTGACCGACCGCACACCGGAGGCGTACCAGGACTGGGCGCGGGACTACTACGAGATGCCGGTCGACCTCGGCGCGGTGCGGCACGTGTACGCCGGGCGGTCGCTGACTTCGGACGTGGTGACCGCGCTCAACCCCGCCACGACCCTGGCCGCGGTGGCGGACCGGGTGGCGGCCATCGGCCACCCCGTCCGCGTCCGCTGAAAGGCGAACGCCCCGGTCCGACGTCGTTGTCGGGGCCGGGGCGCCATGCTGCTGACCGCTGGTCGGACGTCGTTGTCAGACCACGGCGAGCGGAAGCTGGTTGGGGATCACGGGCGAGGGCAGGTTGGACGAGCCGGTGAGGAACCTGTCCACGGCGTGCGCCACGGACCGGCCCTCGGCGATCGCCCACACCACCAGCGAGGCGCCGCGGTGGGCGTCGCCGCAGACGAAGACGCCGGGGGCGGTCGTCTGCCAGTCGGAACCGCACGAGATGGTGCCGCGCGACGACAGCGGGATGCCGAAGTCGTCGAGGACCTTCATGTGCTCGACACCCTCGAAGCCGATGGCGAGCAGCACCATGTCCGCGGGCAGCAGCTCGACCTCGTCGGACACCGGCACGACCTGGCGGCGGCCGGAGGAGTCCCGCTCGACGCGCACCTGCTGCAGCTCGATGAACCGCACGTGGCCGGCTTCGTCACCGACGAAGCGGCGGACCGCCACGGTGAAGCGGCGTTCGCCGGCCTCCTCGTGCGCGGGGTACGTGCGCAGGACGTGCGGCCACACCGGCCACGGCGAGCGGTCGTCGTCGCGGACCGACGGCGGCATCGGGTACTGGTCGAGCTGCGTCACGGACAGCGCGCCCTGGCGGGTCGCGGTGCCGTAGCAGTCGGCGCCGGTGTCGCCACCGCCGATGACGATGACGTGCTTGCCCTCGGCCGAGATGCCGCTCGGCCCGTCGCCCTCGCAGGCCCGGTTCGCGGGGACCAGGTGGTCCATCGCGAGGTGGATGCCGTCGAGGTCGCGGCCGGGCGTGGACTTGTCGTCACGGCCGCGCAGCGCGCCGACGGCGAGCACGACGGCGTCGAAGTCCGAGCGCAGCTGCTCGACGGTGATGTCGACGCCGACCTCGCAGCCGGTGACGAACCTGGTGCCCTCCTTGCGCAGCTGGGACAGCCTGCGGTCGAGGACCTTCTTCTCCATCTTGAACTCGGGGATGCCGTAGCGCAGCAGGCCGCCGAGGCGGTCGTCGCGTTCGTAGACGACGACCTCGTGACCCGCGCGGGTCAGCTGCTGGGCGGCGGCGAGACCGGCGGGACCGGACCCGACGACCGCGACGCGCTTGCCGGAGGACACCGCGGCCGTGGACGGCTGCACGTAGCCGTTCTCCCACGACATGTCCGCGATGGTCTCCTCGACCCGCTTGATCGCCACGGCACCACCGGCATCGTGGGAGATCGCCAGCACGCAGGCGGCCTCACACGGTGCCGGGCACAGCCGCCCGGTGAACTCCGGGAAGTTGTTGGTGGCGTGCAGCCGGTCGGAGGCGAGCTCCCAGTCGCCGCGGCGCACCAGGTCGTTCCACTCCGGGATCAGGTTCCCGAGCGGGCAACCGGCGGTTCCGCTGTGGCAGAACGGGATGCCGCAGTCCATGCACCGCGTCGCCTGCGTGCGCACGGCGGCGTTGCGCTCCTCCGGGGCCTCCTGGAGGTAGACCTCGTTCCAGTCCTGCAACCGTTCCGGCTTCGGGCGCTTGGGCGCGTCGGAGCGGGAGTGCTTGAGAAAACCCTGTGGATCAGCCACGAGACGCCTCCATGACAGCCGCGTCAACGTCCCGGCCCTCGGCGCGGGCGAGGCGCATGGCCTCGAGAACGCGCTGGTAGTCGCCGGGCATGACCTTCGTGAACGCACCGGCTCGACGGGTCCAGTCACCGAGCAGCGAGGCCGCGACGGCGGAGCCGGTCAGCTCGTGGTGCCTGGTGACGACGTCCTTGAGCCAACGCAGGTCCTCGGCGCTGAGGCGCTGCAGTTGCACCATCTCCTGGTTCACCGACAACGGGTCCAGGTCCAACACGTACGCGATGCCGCCGGACATGCCGGCCGCGACGTTGCGACCGGTCGGGCCGAGCACGACGGCACGGCCTCCGGTCATGTACTCGAACGCGTGGTCGCCCACGCCCTCGGCCACCAGCGTGGCACCGGAGTTGCGGACGCAGAAGCGTTCGCCGACCCGGCCGCGCAGGAAGATCTCACCCGACGTGGCGCCGTAGCCGATCACGTTGCCCGCGATCACCTGCAGCTCCGCGCGGAACGGCGCGTCGTCGTGCGGGCGGACGACGATCCGGCCGCCGGACAGGCCCTTGCCGACGTAGTCGTTGGCGTCGCCGACCATCTCCAGCGTGATGCCGCGCGGCAGGAACGCGCCGAGCGACTGGCCGGCCGAACCCGTGAGCTTCACGTGGATCGTGTCGTCCTCCAGGCCCTCGCCGCCGTAGCGGCGGGTGACCTCGGCGCCCAGCAACGTGCCGACGGTGCGGTTGACGTTGCGGACCGGCAGCTCCAGCTTCACCTGGTGCGCGTCCTCCAGCGCCGCCTCCGCGAGCTGGATGAGCGTGCGGTCCAGGGCCCGGTCGAGGCCGTGGTCCTGGTCGCGGACGCGGCGCTTGGCCGTGGGGTACGGCGTCTCGGGCACCTCGAAGACCGGGTCGAGGTTCAGGCCCTCGATCTTCCAGTGCTCGATCGCCTCGTCCTTGTCGAGCAGCTCGGCGTGGCCGACGGCCTCGTCGATCGTGCGGAAACCCAGCTCCGCCAGCAGCTCCCTGACCTCCTGCGCGATGAACTCGAAGAAGTTCACGACGTGGTCGGCCTGGCCGGTGTAGCGGGCGCGCAGGTCGGGGTTCTGCGTGGCGACGCCGACCGGGCAGGTGTCCAGGTGGCAGACGCGCATCATCACGCAGCCCGCGACGATCAGCGGTGCCGTGGCGAAGCCGAACTCCTCGGCACCGAGCAGCGCGGCGACCACGACGTCGCGGCCGGTGCGCATGGCGCCGTCGACCTGGACGGTGATGCGGTCGCGCAACCCGTTGAGCAGCAACGTCTGCTGGGTCTCGGCGAGGCCGATCTCCCACGGCGTGCCCGCGTGCTTGAGCGAGTTCATCGGCGAGGCACCGGTGCCGCCGTCGTAGCCCGAGATGAGCACGACGTCCGCGTGCGCCTTGGCCACGCCCGCCGCGACCGTGCCGACGCCGATGGAGGAGACCAGCTTCACGTGGACGCGGGCCTGCTCGTTGGCGTTCTTGAGGTCGTGGATGAGCTGCGCCAGGTCCTCGATCGAGTAGATGTCGTGGTGCGGCGGCGGCGAGATCAGGCCCACGCCGGGCGTGGAGTGCCGGGTGCGCGCCACCCACGGGTAGACCTTGAAGCCGGGCAGCTGACCGCCCTCGCCGGGCTTCGCGCCCTGCGCCATCTTGATCTGGATGTCCGTGGCGTTCACGAGGTACTCGCTCGTGACGCCGAACCGTCCACTCGCGACCTGCTTGACCGCGGAACGGCGTTCCGGGTCGTACAGGCGCTCGCGGTCCTCGCCGCCCTCGCCGCTGTTCGACCGGCCGCCGAGGCGGTTCATCGCGATGGCCAGCGTCTCGTGCGCCTCGGCCGAGATCGAGCCGTAGGACATGGCGCCGGTGTTGAAGCGCTTGACGATCGCGCTGACCGGCTCGACCTCGTCGATCGGGATCGGCGTGCGGCCCTCGGTGCGGAACTTGAACAGGCCGCGCAGCGTGCCGCCCTGCCGGGAGATGCGCTCGACCTCCGCCGTGTACTGGCGGAAGACGTCCTCCTTGCGCGTCTTCGTGGCGTGTTGCAGCAGGAACACCGTCTCCGGCGTGAACAGGTGCAGCTCGCCCTCGCGGCGGTACTGGTAGTCACCGCCCACCTCGAGGCGGCGGTGCGCGCGGTCGGTCGGGTTGTCCGGGTACGCGCGCCGGTGGCGCAGCGCCACCTCCTCGGCGAGCACGTCCATGCCGGCGCCGCCGAGCTTGGACTGCGTGCCGGTGAAGTACTCGTCGAGCAGGTCGTTCGACAGGCCGACGGCCTCGAAGATCTGCGCGGCGGTGTAGGCGCCGACCGTCGAGATGCCCATCTTCGACATGATCTTCAGGACGCCCTTGACGAGCGCCTTGACGTAGTTGCGGATCGCCTTGTGCGCCGGGACGCCGGTGATGGCGCCCTGGCTGATCAGGTCCTCGATCGTCTCGAACGCGAGGTACGGGTTGACCGCGGCGGCGCCGTAGCTCAGCAGCGCGGCGACGTGGTGGACCTCGCGGCAGTCACCGGACTCGACGACGAGCGCGACGCGCAGGCGTTCCTTGGTGCGCACCAGGTGGTGGTGCACCGCGGAGACCAGCAGCAGCGACGGGATCGGCGCCATCCGGTGGTCGGAGTCGCGGTCGCTCAGCACCAGCGTGCGGGCGCCGTTCGCGATGGCCTCGGACGCCTCGCGGCGCACCCGCTCGACCGCCGCGGCCAGCGCGTCGCCACCACCGTCCACCTCGTACAGTCCGGACAGGACGGTGCACGCGAAGCCGGGCAGGTCGCCGTCGTCGTTGATGTGGATGAGCTTGGCGAGCTCGTCGTTGTCGATCACCGGGTAGTCGAGGGTGACGTGCCGGCAGGAGACGGGACCGGGGTCGAGCAGGTTCTGCTCGGGGCCCATCACGCGCTTGACCGAGGTGACGATCTCCTCGCGGATCGCGTCCAGCGGCGGGTTCGTGACCTGGGCGAAGTTCTGCACGAAGTAGTCGTAGAGCAGCCGGGAACGCTGCGACAGCGCGGCGACCGGGGTGTCCGTGCCCATGGAGCCGAGCGGCTCCTGGCCCATGACCGACATGGGCGTGAGCAGGATGCGCAGCTCCTCCTCGGTGTAGCCGAAGGTGAGCTGGCGGCGCACGACCGACTCGTGGCTCTGCACCACGTGCTCGCGGGCGGCGAGGTCGGCGAGGTCGAGCAGGCCCGCGTGCAGCCACTCGTCGTAGGGCTGCTCGGAGGCGAGGCCCGACTTGAACTCCTCGTCGTCGACGATGCGGCCCTGGGCGGTGTCCACGAGGAACATCCGGCCCGGCTGCAGCCGGCCCTTGGCGACGACCTGGTCGGACGGCACGTCCAGCACACCGGACTCGGAGGCCAGCACGACGCGGCCGTCGGCGGTCTGCCACCAGCGGGCGGGGCGCAGGCCGTTGCGGTCGAGCACCGCGCCGACGACCTCGCCGTCGGTGAACGTGACGCACGCCGGGCCGTCCCACGGCTCCATCAGCGAGGCGTGGAACTGGTAGAACGCGCGGCGCTTCGGGTCCATCGTGGCGTGGTTCTCCCACGCCTCCGGGATCATCATCAGCACCGCGTGCGGCAGGCTGCGGCCGCCGAGGTGCAGCAGCTCCAGCACCTCGTCGAACGACGCGGAGTCCGAGCCGTCCGGGTCGCAGATGGGGAACAGCCGCGCGAGGTCGCCGGGGATGAGGTCGCTCTCCAGCAGTGCCTCGCGGGCGCGCATGCGGTTGCGGTTGCCGCGCACGGTGTTGATCTCACCGTTGTGGGCGACGAACCGGAACGGGTGCGCCAGCGGCCACGACGGGAAGGTGTTGGTGGAGAACCGGCTGTGCACCAGCGCGATCGCCGACCGCAGCCGCTCGTCGTGCAGGTCGGGGAAGAACGCCGGCAGCTGCTCGGTCGTCAGCATTCCCTTGTAGACGATCGTGCGCGCCGACAGCGACGGGAAGTACACGCTGCCCTCGTGCTCCACGCGCTTGCGCAGGCAGAAGGTCAGGCGGTCCAGGGCGACGCCGGTCTCGTCGCGCGTGCCCTTCACGAAGAGCTGGGCGAAGTGCGGTGCCACGGACAGCGCCGTCGGGCCCACGTTCGCCTTCTCGGCGTCGACCGGGACGTCGCGCCAGCCGAGCACCTCGAGGTTCTCCTCGACGGCGATGCGCTCGATCTGCTCCCGCGCGGCCTCGCGGTCCTCGGCCTCGAACGGCAGGAAAGCGATTCCCGCCGCGTACCCGCCGCGCTGCGGCAGGTCGAAGTCGACGACAGCGCGCAGGAACTCGTCCGGCAACTGGAGCAGGATGCCGGCGCCGTCGCCCGAGGTGGGCTCTGCTCCGGCTGCGCCACGGTGTTCCAGGTTGGCCAGGGCGGTGAGCGCGTCGCTCACGATGCCGTGGGAACGCCTGCCCTGGATGTCGGCCACCATCGCGACACCACAGGCGTCGCGTTCATCAGCGGGGTCGTAGAGACCCTGGGGGCCGGGGATGGCGGAGAAGATCACTGCGCAGACCTCCTTCGTCGTCCTCGCGTAAAGAACTAAAGTCCTCGTGCTCAGACCTCGAACCAACAGGTGGGAGCACGGGACGACGATGGCCCGCGTGTTGACGCGACTTTAACAGCCGCGAAACCCGGGGACACCATCCAATGGGTGATCCAGGTCATGGAAGCGTAACGATTTCCCAGCGCTGAGCGACATTGCAGCGAACGTCGAGGCCCGTTACGGCTGAGTTAGCGTAACCGAACGTTCAACTTCGGCCAGCTCGATGAGAGCTGCACAACATTCGCGTGTTGCCACAAGATCAGCTGGGTAACCCCTCCTTCTTCCTGGTCAGACGCCTGCCGTCCCAGTTAGCGGACGCTCACACCGCACCGCCCGCTCCGCTGGGATGCCGTTCGTTTCCGGTCAAAAAACCGAGGTCCCGGTCCTCCGCGTCGCGTGCGGGAGGACCGGGACCTCGGTCTTCGCAGGGCTTGGCCGCCGTCAGGTCACGTGGCCGGGAGCGAGAGGGGGTCGCCCCCGGCCACGGACGCCTCAGTGGGCCGGGACCGCCACCTTCGCGGTCTCGTCCTCGCCGGACTGCTTCGCGAGCAGGTCGTCGACGTCGACGCTGCCGGGGTTGTTCAGCACCTCGGTCAGGCGGTCCCTGTCGAGGGACTTCTGCCAGGCGGCGACCACGAGCGAGCCGACGCCGTTGCCGATGACGTTGGTGATGGCGCGGGCCTCGGACATGAACCGGTCGATGCCGACGATGAGCGCGATGCCGACGGCCGGGATGGCGCTGTGCGCCTCGAACGCCTGCAGCGAGGCGGCCAGGGTGACCAGGCCGGCGCCGGTGACGCCCGCCGCGCCCTTGGACGCGATCAGCATGAACAGCAGCAGGCCGATCTGCACGCCGATCGACACGTCGTGACCGGTGGCCTGGGCGATGAAGATGGCGCCCATGGTCAGGTAGATGCAGGTGCCGTCGAGGTTGAACGAGTACCCGGTCGGGATGGTGAGGCCCACGACCGACTTCTGCGCGCCCGCCGCCTCCAGCTTGACCATCATGCGCGGCAGCACCGACTCCGAGGACGACGTGCCGAGCACGATCAGGATCTCGTCCTTGATGTAGCGCAGGAACTTGAAGAGGCTGAAGCCCGCGACCTTCGCGACGATGCCGAGCACCACGACGACGAACAGCAGGCAGGTGGCGTAGAAGGAGCCCATCAGCCACAGCAGCTTGCCGAGCACGCTGCCGCCGAACTTGCCGACGGTGTAGGCGATGCCGCCGAACGCACCGATCGGCGCGACGTACATGACGATCTTGATGATGCCGAACATCACCTTGGAGAGCGTCTCCATCGCGGACACGACCTTGGCGCCGCGCTCGCCCATGCCGGCGACCGCGATGGCCACGAGGATCGCGACCACGAGCACCTGGATCAGCTGCCCGTCGGTGAACGCGCTGACGAACGACTTCGGCACGAGGCTCAGGATGAAGCCGGTGACACCGGTCTCCGCGCTGGAGGCGTCCTTCAGCGTCTTGTCGGCGGCACTCGCGTTCAGCTGGATGTCGCCGCCGTGGTGACCCGGCTGCACGATGTTCACGACGAGCAGGCCGATGGCGAGCGCCACGGTCGTCATCGCGGTGAAGTACAGGATCGTGCGGAGTGCGAGACCGCCCGCCTTGGCGAGGTTCCCGAGGCCGGCGATGCCGACGATGATCGTGGCGAAGATGGTCGGGGCGATCACCACCTTGACCAGGTTCACGAACAGGTCGGCGAGCCACTTCATCTCGGACGCCTGCTTCGGGAACAGGAACCCGACCGCGGCGCCCAGCACGATGGAGACCAGCACCCAGAAGTAGAGGTGCCTGTAGATCGGTTTGCGGCCTGTGGTGGTGGTCGCCACTGTTCCTCCTCGAACACTTCGCGTTGGGTAGGAGGGTGAGCCGCGCCACGCACAGCGACAAGGCGGTGCCCGGAAACTTCAGACAGACCTGACGTAACGGTTAGTCTTCGGTGGTGTCGCTCAGCCGTCGCACACTTCTGCTAGGGGGTGCCCTCGCTCTCACGGGGTGCACCCCGCGGAAGGTCGAGGCACCCGCGCGGCTCGTGCTGGCCACCGGCCCGGACGGGGCGGTGTTCCGCGAGATCGGGGCGGCGCTCGCACGGGTGCTGGCCGAGCAGCTGCCCGGCACCGAGGTGGTCGCGCAGCCGACCGGCGCGTCGGTGGAGAACCTGCGGCTGCTCGCCGAGGGGAAGGCCGACCTGGCGCTGTCCTCTTTGGACGCGATCGAGCCGCCGGAGAGCGTGCGCGCGGTCGGGCGGCTCTACGACAGCTTCATGCAGATCGCGGTGCGCAAGGAGTCGTCCATCGAACGGCTCGCGGACCTCGCGGGCAAGCGGATCTCTTTGGGGCCCGTGGGTTCCGGCACGGAGTTCACCGGACGGCGGCTCTTGCAGTACCTCGGCGGTGCGTCCGCTGTGGACGAACGCATGGCGCACGCGGTGGCCTCGCGCCGACTCGCCGACGGCTCGCTGGACGCGCTGCTCGCGCTGACCGGCATCCCGACCGACGCGGTCTACAACATCAAGGACCAGGTGCGGCTGATCAACCTCCAGGACGAGGCGGTGCGGCTCCACCGGGAGTTCCGCGGCCCGTACATCCCGGCGACGATCCCCCAGTCGGTGTACAACCCGATCCCGGCCTGCCACACGTTCGCGGTGCCGAACCTGCTGCTCGCGCACGAGTCGCTGAGCGCGGACGTGGTGGAGGTCGTGACGCGGACGGTGTTCACCGAGACCGCGCGGATCGTGGAGGGGCACCCCGAGGCGTCGCGGATCAACGTGCGCACCGGCATCGCGACCGGTGAGGTGCCGTTGCACGAGGGCGCCATGCGGTGGTTCCGCTCGGTCAAGCGCTGAGGCTGATCTTCACGTCGAGGCCGGGACCGGCGTCGTGCAGCGTGAGCGCACCGCCCGCGGACTCGATCAGCTCGGCGCAGATCGCGAGGCCCATGCCGGTGCCGGGCACGTTCTGGTGCTTGGTCGCGCGCCAGAACCGCTGGAGCGCGTGCTCGCGTTCGTCGGCGGTGAGCCCGTCGCCGTTGTCGACCACGTGCAGCTCGCCCTTCGCGCCGGTGACCACGACCTCGGTGGCGTTGGCGAGGCGGATGGCGTTGCTGACCAGCTCGTCGAGCACGCTGCCCAGGCCGCCGGGCGGTTCCTGCATGGTGAGCCCCGGTGGCACGGTGACCTTCAGCTCGACCCCGGCCCGGTGGGCGAGCGCCTGCCAGCCGGCCCGGTGCGTGGCGAGGAGCTGGTCGATCTCGACGGGTTCGGTGTCGCGGGCGCTGTCGAGGCGGGTCGCGGCGAGCAGCGTGTCGAGCACCCGGCCCATCTCCTCCGCCTCGTCCACGGCGATCTGGTGCGCTTCCCGCCCGTGTTCGCCGCCGACGTGCGGCTCCAGGTTGTCGACGGCGAGCCGCAGGCTGGCCAGCGGGTTGCGCAGCTGGTGCGACGCGTCGGCCACGAACGCCTTCTGCCTGGTCAGGGCCCTGCCGACGACGTCGACCATGGTGTTGAAGCTGCGGGCGAGCCTGCGCAGCTCCGGCGGTCCGCCGACCTCGTCCGCGCGCACCTCCAGGTTGCCCTGCGCGACCGCCGCCGTGGCCTCGTCGAGCCGGCGCACCGGTCGCAGCACCCACCGCGACATCGGCCACGCCGCCGCGACCACCGCGAGCATCGGCGCGAGCCCGGCCAGCCCCATCAGCCCCCACTGCCGCAGCACCTCGCCGCGCAGCGCGGCGGTCGGCGAGATCGTGACGACCGCCGCCACCACCTCGCTGTCCCGCCCGACCGGCTCGACCACGACCATCGGGTCGGTCCGCCACGGCCAGCCCGAGTACCCGGCCGGCGGCGAGTACCCGGACAGCGCCGCGCTGAGCCCGCCCTCGACCAGGTCGTCGTGCGGGTCGAAGCCGTTGCGGGAGGTGATGAGCACGCTGCGGTCGGCGCTGACCAGCGCCACCGTGATGCCGTAGACGTCGTCGTACCGGTCGAACTCGTCGCGCAGCAGCTCCGTGCGGTCCGACTGCAACGCGCTCTCCGCGAGCGAGGCGAACCGGCTGGCGTCCCCGAGGCGGTCGAGGTAGGTCGTCTGGGTCTCGCGCTGCACCACGGCGGAGGCGAGCGGGATGCCGAGCGCGGCGACGAGGGCGACGAGCAGCGGGACGGTGATGACGAGGAGTCTGCGCAGCATCAGCCGCCGTCACTGGTTCGCATCGGGCACCTCACGGCGTTCATCATCCGGTACCGCGACGACACCCCGCAGTGCCGTGTTCCCGAAGTCACCCCCGGTAACCCTGCTCGCCCCGCACCTGCCGGAGAAGCTAGGTGGCCAGGCGGTAGCCGACGCCCCTCACGGTTTCGATCTTCACGTCGGTGCCGAGCTTGCCGCGCAACGCCGCGATGTGCGTGTCCAGCGTGCGCGAGGGCGCCTCCCAGTGCGCCTGCCACACCTGGTCGACGATGAAGTCGCGGCTGACCACCTCACCGGCCCTGGTCGCGAGCAGCGCGAGCAGGTCGAACTCCTTGCGGGTGAGCGACAGCGGCGTGCCGTCGAGGGTGGCGACGCGGGTGGGCACGGAGATGCTCAGCGCGCCCACCCGCACCGGGCCCTCGGCCTCCGGCTCCGCCCGGTGGGTGCGGGTGCGGCGCAGCACCGCCTCGATGCGGGCGAGCAGCTCCGAGGTGCCGAACGGCTTCACCACGTAGTCGTCGGCACCCGCGCGCAGGCCCAGGACGCGTTCGCGTTCCTCACCGCGCGCGGTCACGGTGATCACCGCGGTGCCCGGCCGGTGCCGCAGCTCGCGCAGCACGTCCAGGCCGTCGCCGTCGGGCAGGCCGAGGTCGAGCAGCACCACGTCCGCGGGCGCGGCTTTGAGGGCGTCGGCGGCCGTGGCCACCCGGTGCACCTCGTAGCCCGCGTGCCGCAACGCGGTCAGCAGGCCCCTGGCCACCCGGTCGTCATCCTCGACGACGAGCACGCGCACTCGGTCACTCCGGTTTGACGGACTCCGCCTGGGAGCCGGTCTTGTCCTTGTCGGCCGCCACGGCCGCGGTCTCGGTCTCGGCGGGTTCCGCGGTCTCGGTGCCGCCGTCCTCGGTCTTCGGCTCGCCGGTGCCGCGCAGTGCCGCGACGTCCTCCCGCGGCCCACGCGACTTCGCGATCACGAAGTAGGCGACCGCGCCCAGGAACACCAGCGCCGACACCCACACGTTCACGCGCTGGCCGAACACCAGCGTCGCCTCGTCGGTGCGCATGAGCTCGATCCAGAACCGGCCCGCGGTGTAGCCCGCGACGTACAGCGCGAACACCCGGCCGTGGCCCAGGCGGAACCGGCGGTCGGCCCACACCAGCAGCAGGGCGACACCGAGGTTCCACAGCAGCTCGTAGAGGAACGTCGGGTGCACGACCTGGATGGGCGTGTGGTCGACGGCGACGCCCGCGAGCATGTCCTCACGGCCGTCCGGCGTGACCCGGCGGTAGATCTCCAGGCCCCACGGCAGCGTCGTGTCGGCGCCGAAGAGCTCCTGGTTGAAGTAGTTGCCGAGCCGTCCGACGGCCTGCGCCACGACGATGCCGGGCGCCAGCGCGTCGGCCATCGCGGGCAGCGGGATGCCCTTGCGCCGGCAACCGATCCAGGCACCCACCGCACCGAGGGCGATCGCGCCCCAGATGCCGAGGCCGCCGTTCCAGATCTCCAGCGCCGCGAGCGGGTTCCTGCCCGGCCCGAAGTACTTCTGGTTGTCGGTGATGACGTGGTAGAGCCGGCCACCCACGAGACCGAACGGCACCGCCCACACGGCGATGTCGGTGACCTCGCCCTTGACGCCCCCGCGCGCGACCCAGCGGCGCTCGCCCCACCAGATGGCGATGACGATGCCCGCGATGATGCACAGCGCGTAGGCCCTGAGGGGGAGCGGACCGAGGTACCAGACACCGCGGTCGGGGCTCGGGATCGTGGCCAGCACGACGGAGTTCAACCCGTTCAACACGCCGCCCACCGTACCGGTGGCCCCGTGAGCCTCCTGTGGGGACGCTCGATCGTTATCTTGACCGTCCCCGGTGAGGAAGGCCTGACATGACGGTCCTGGTGGTCGGCGGCGGCATCGGCGGCCTCGCGACAGCGCTCGGTCTCGCCCGCGCCGGGCACCGCGTGGCGGTGCTGGAGGCGGCGGCCGAGTTCACCGAGATCGGCGCGGGCGTCCAGATCGGTCCCAACGGCTTCCGCGCGCTCGACGCGCTGGGCGTCGGTCCCGCGGTGCGGTCACGGGCCGTGCACGTCGACGAGCTGCGGCTGCGCTGCGGCGTCTCCGGCCGGGTGGTGGCGTCGCTGCCGGTCGACAAGGGCTTCCGGGCCCGGTTCGGCACGTACGCGGTCGTGCACCGCGATGACGTGCTGGCGCCGTTGCTCGCCGCCTGCCGCGACCTCGTGGACCTGCGCCCGGACAGCGCCGTCACGTCCTACGAGCAGGACGGCTCCGGGGTCACGGCGGTGCTGCGGTCCGGCGCGCGCGTCCGCGGCACGGCTCTGGTCGGCGCCGACGGCCTGCGTTCCGCGGTCCGCCGCCAGCTGGTCGGCGACGGCGACCCGGTGGTGTCCGGCCACACCACGTTCCGCGCGGTCATCCCGGCGGACGCCGTGCCCGCGGAGCTGAAGGAGAACGTGGTCACGCTGTGGGCGGGTCCCCGTTTCCACGTCGTCTGGTACGTCATCGCCGGTGGCCGCCTCGTGAACCTCGTCGCCACCATCGACAACGGCGCCCGCGACCCGTTGTCCGGCGTGCCCGTCGAGCACGCCGACGTCCTGGAGCACTTCACACCGCTGTGCCCGGACGCGGCGCGGGTCATGGCGCTGGCCGACGAGTGGCGGGCCTGGGTGCTGTGCGACCGCGAGCCGGTCGCGGACTGGCGGGACGGCCGGGTCGTGCTGCTCGGCGACGCCGCCCACCCGGTGCTGCAGTACGCCGCGCAGGGCGCCTGCCAGGCGCTGGAGGACGCCGTGTGCCTCTCCTCGGTGTTCGACCCGCGTGACGTGGACGGCTCCTTCGCGCGGTACGTCGCCCTGCGTTCCGAGCGGACGGCGCGCGTGCACCACGCCTCACGGTCGATGGGGCGGGAGGTCTACCACCCGGCCGGGGAGGCGGCCGCGGCCCGTGACGCGATGTTCGCGGCGTGGAGCGCGGCTGACCTGCACGGCCGGCTGGAGTGGCTGTACGGCTAGTCGTTCAGGTCGATCGTGACGGGGAACGGGTGGCGGTCGAGCGTGAGCACGCCGTTCACGCTGCGCGCGATCTCGAAGTACTCGGGCTTCTCACCCCGCATGTACAGCGTGGACACCGGAGCATCCGGCACCGGGTCGACGACCAGGTAGTAAGGCACGCCGCCCTCTGCGTACAGCTGCCGTTTGACGACCAGATCGGTCACCCGCGTGCTCTTGGACAGCACCTCGCCGACGAGCAGCACCTTCTCGACCGGGAACGTCACACCGGCATCGCACCGTTCGACCACGGTGAAGTCCGGGATCAGCAATCGGCCGTCGGACAGCGCGACGTTGATCTCGATCGTCGCCTTGAAGTCCTTCGGGCAGGCGGACCGCAGTGTGGCTGCGACGCCGAACACCAGGTCCTGGTGCCGGAAGGACCCGAGGGGGCTCATGAGGAGCGTCCCGTCGACGAGTTCGATGCGCTGCCGGTGGTCCTCCGGCAGGGCGAGGACGTCGTCGAGCGACCACGGGCCCACGTGGCTGAGTATGTAGTCAGACTTGGCTTCGGCTGGAGCCGCCACCGCGCATCACCTCCGAAAACCGCCCGGCGCACACCAGTGTGGCACGCCGGAACGGGAGCTGGCTTGTGCATACGACCACGATCGCAGCTCGACCAGCGGTTTTCGGCGTTTTCGACCTCGAACGGGCCGATTTCATTCGATCAGACGTTCGAACCAGAGCCCCTTGGATTCACTCCAAGGGACCGTCAGACGGTGGCCGCGGCCGACCGCACGCCCTTCGCGAGGTCCGCCGCCAGTGCGCGCACCGCGCCATCGCCTTCGGCGACCGCGGACACGAACGCCGACCCGACGATCACGCCGTCCGCGAACCCGGCTATCTCGGCGGCCTGCGCGCCGTTGCGCACGCCCAGCCCGACCCCGATCGGGAGCGAGGTGTGCTCACGCACCCGCGCGACCAGTTCGGGAGCATCCGACGACACCACGTCGCGGGCGCCGGTGACGCCCATGACCGCCGTGGCGTACAGGAAGCCGGAGGACGCCTTCGCGGTCATCGCGATGCGCTCCTCGGTCGACGACGGCGCGACCAGGAACGTCCGGTCCAGCCCGTGCGCCTGGGAGGCGGCCATCCAGTCATCGGCCTCGTCCGGCACCAGGTCCGGGGTGATGATGCCGAGCCCGCCGGCCGCGGCGAGGTCGCGGGCGAACGCGTCCACGCCGTAGCGCAGCACCGGGTTCCAGTACGTCATCACGACCGCGCGGCCACCGGCCTGCGCCACCGCGTCGACCACGTCGAACAGGTCCTTCACCCGGAAGCCCGCACGCCGTGCCTGCTCGGCGGCGGCCTGGATGGTCGGGCCGTCCATGACCGGGTCGGAGAACGGCAGGCCGACCTCGACGAGGTCGCAGCCGGCCTCGACCATGGCCTTCAGCAGGTCCTTCGAACCGTCGACGGTCGGGAAGCCCGCGGGCAGGTACCCGATCAGCGCCGCCCGCGACTCGGCGCGTGCGGTGGCGAAAACCTCGGACAACGACATCAGGCCCGTCCCCCGTCAGCGAGGCCGAAGTACTCCACGGCCGTGTCCATGTCCTTGTCGCCGCGACCGGAGAGGTTCACGACGAGCAGCCCGTCCTGGCCGAGCTCCTGGCCGAGCTTCAGCGCGCCGGCGAGCGCGTGCGACGACTCGATCGCCGGGATGATGCCCTCGGTGCGCGAGAGCAGCGCGAAGGCCTCCATGGCCTCGGCGTCGGTCACCGGGAAGTACTCGGCGCGGCCGATGTCCTTCAGGTGCGAGTGCTCAGGGCCCACGCCGGGGTAGTCGAGACCGGCGGAGATCGAGTGGGCCTCGGTGATCTGGCCGTCGTCGTCCTGCATCACGTACGACATCGCGCCGTGCAGCGAACCGGGCGTGCCGGCCGTGAGCGTCGCGCCGTGGCTGCCGCTGTCCAGGCCGGAGCCGCCGGGCTCGACGCCGACCAGGCGCACGTCCGCGTCGTCGATGAAGCCGTGGAAGATGCCGATCGCGTTCGAGCCGCCACCGACGCAGGCGACGACGGCGTCGGGCAGCCGGCCCGCCTTCTCGAGGATCTGCTCGCGGGCCTCGATGCCGATGACCCGGTGGAAGTCGCGCACGAGCAGCGGGAACGGGTGCGGGCCCGCGGCGGTGCCGAGCAGGTAGTGCGTCTCGTCGACGTTGGTGACCCAGTCGCGCAACGCCTCGTTGATCGCGTCCTTCAGGGTGCGGGAGCCGGACTTCACCGGGATGACCTCGGCGCCGAGCAGCCGCATGCGCGCGACGTTGAGCGCTTGGCGCTCGGTGTCGACCTCGCCCATGTAGACGACGCAGTCGAGGCCGAGCAGCGCGCACGCCGTCGCCGTCGCCACGCCGTGCTGGCCCGCGCCGGTCTCGGCGATCACGCGCTTCTTGCCCATGCGCTTGGTGAGCAGCGCCTGACCGAGCACGTTGTTGATCTTGTGGGAGCCGGTGTGGTTGAGGTCCTCGCGCTTGAGGAACACCCGCGTGCCGGCGTGCTCGGCGAACTTCGGGGCCTCGGTCAGCAGCGACGGGCGGCCCGCGAAGTCGCGCAGCAGGCGCTGGAACTCGTTCACGAACTCCGGGTCGATGCGCGCCTTGTCGTACTCGGCGGCCAGCTCGTCCACCGCCGCGATCAGGGCCTCCGGGACGAACCGGCCGCCCCACGGGCCGAAGTGGCCGCGGTTGTCGGGGTCGTGCGGCGTGGGCGTGAACTGGCCCATCGGGTGGCTCCTCCAGCGCTGTTGTCGACCGCGCCTCTTACCGGCTCGGCCTCGGGCACGCCGGGTGCGAACCGGCGGTCACGAGCTTGTTCACGGCGGCCTTGGGGTCGCCGCTGGTCACCAGGCTCTCACCGACGAGCACCGCGTCGGCGCCCGCTCCGGCGTAGGACATCAGGTCACCGGGCCCGGTCACACCGGACTCGGCGATCTTGACCGTCTCGAAGGGTAGTCCGGGAGCGATCCGGCCGAAAACGTCCTTGTCGACCTCCAGCGTGTGGAGGTTGCGCGCGTTGACGCCGATGACCGACGACCCCGCCTCCAGCGCGCGGTCGGCCTCCTCGGCCGTGTGCACCTCGACGAGCGCCGTCATGCCGAGCGACTCGACCCGGTCCAGCAGCGACACCAGCGCGTTCTGCTCCAGGGCGGCCACGATCAGCAGCACCAGGTCCGCGCCGTGCATCCTGGCCTCGTGCACCTGGTACGGCGACACGATGAAGTCCTTGCGCAGCATGGGGATCTTCACCGTTCTGCGCACCGCGTCGAAGTCGGCGAGCGACCCGCCGAAGCGCCGCTGCTCGGTCAGCACGCTGATCACCGAGGCGCCCCCGGCCTCGTACGCGGCCGCGAGCTCCGCCGGCTCGGGGATCTCGGCCAGCGCGCCCTTCGACGGGCTCTTGCGCTTGACCTCGGCGATGACCCCCACGTTCGGACCGCGCAGCACCGACATCACATCGAGCGGAGGAGCGGCCTTGGCCGCGCGCTCCTTGACGACGTCGAAGGACAACTGAGCCTCACGAGCGGCGAGATCCTCACGCACACCTTCGAGGATCGACTCGAGAACCGTCACAGTCTTGAACCCCTTCCCGCTACGGGGATGCTAACCCCGCCGGAGTAACGCACCGACCACCGGGGGTTCCGCGTCCACGCAGCTAGCCGTGGTCGTTCGCCCGTCACATGCGCGAATGCCGATCGTTGATCTTCACTCGTCGGTGTCACCCCGGACCGGCCCCCTACCGTCAGTCGATCCGCCCGCCGGTCCGTCGGTGGGGTCGTCGCCGCGTTCCAGCGCGCGCCACATGTCCTTCTCCGGGTCCGCGGCGCGGGTCTTCTGCCCGCCCACCCCGATCTTCGGCATGCGCGCGCCGAAGACCACCTGGACCGCGCCGGAGGCCACCACGAGCACACCGCCGGCGATGGCGAGCCAGTGCCCGCCGAACGCCGCCGCGACGCCCACGGCGACCAGCAGCGCCCCGAGCACGCGCCGGGCCACCCCGCTGACCGCCACGGCCGCGGCCACGGCGGCGAGGCTCAGCAGCGCGACCGGCACCAGGTCAGCACCCCAGAAGGCACCCGCCGCGCCCACCAGCAGGAGCGCGGCGATCCACAGTGGACGGTTACCCCTCAACGGCGGGCTTCAGCGTCTGCGCTGTGGCGATCGCGGCCAGCACCGCACCCGCCTTGTTCAGCGTCTCGTTGTCCTCGGCCAGCGGGTCCGAGTCCGCCACGATGCCGCCGCCCGCCTGCACGTACGCCACGCCGTCGCGCAGCAGCGCGGTCCGGATGGCGATGGCGGTGTCCGCGTCGCCGGCGAAGTCGAAGTAGCCGACCACGCCGCCGTAGAGGCCGCGGCGGGTGGGTTCCAGCTCCTCGATGAGCTCCATCGCACGCGGCTTGGGCGCACCGGACAGCGTGCCGGCCGGGAAGCAGGCGGCGACCGCGTCGTAGGCCGTCTTGCCCTCGGCGAGCTCACCGGTCACGGTCGACACGATGTGCATGACGTGGCTGTAGCGCTCGACCTTGAAGAAGTCGACCACGTGCACCGAGCCCGGCTTGCAGACCCGGCCCAGGTCGTTGCGGCCGAGGTCGACGAGCATCAGGTGCTCGGCGCGCTCCTTGTGGTCGGCGAGGAGGTCCTTCTCCAGCAGGGCGTCCTCCTCCGGGTCCTCGCTGCGCCAGCGGGTGCCCGCGATCGGGTGAGTGGTCGCCTTGCCGTCGCGCACCGTGACCAGCGACTCGGGGCTGCAGCCCACGATGTCGAAGCCGTCCAGGCGCAGCAGGTACATGTACGGGCTGGGGTTCGTCGTGCGCAGGACGCGGTAGATGTCGAGCGCGTCGGCGTCCGTGTCGATCTCGAACCGCTGCGACACCACGACCTGGAACGCCTCGCCGGCCCGGATGGCCTCCTTGGCCTTCTCGACGGCCGCGAAGTGCTCCGCCTGCGAACGGCGGCGGCGGAACTCCGGCTTGGGGCGGGAGAACACCGCGGTGGTCGGCGGCGCGGGCATGTGCAGCGCCTCGGTCATGTCGTCCAGCCGCCGCACCGCGTCGTCGTAGGCGGCGTCGACGTTCTCCGGCGAGTTGTCCCAGTTGATCGCGTTCGCGATGAGCGTGACCGTGCCCTCGTGGTGGTCGAGCGCCGCGAGGTCCGTGGCGAGCAGCATGACCAGCTCGGGCAGCTTCAGGTCGTCCTCCGCGATGGACGGCAGCCGCTCCAGCCTGCGCACCGCGTCGTAGCCGATGTAGCCGACCATGCCGCCGGTCAGCGGGGGCATGCCGGGCAACGGGTCGGTGCGCAGCACCTCGATGGTCTCGCGCAACGCGAGCAGCGGGTCGCCGCCGTCGGGCAGCCCGACCGGCCGCGTGCCGGTCCAGAACGCCTCACCACCGGTCGCCGTCAGCGCCGCCGTGGACCGCACGCCGATGAACGACCAGCGCGACCACGACCGCCCGTTCTCCGCGGACTCCAGGAGGAACGTGCCCGGCCGGTCCGCCCCGAGCTTGCGGTACAGCCCGACCGGCGTCTCCGCGTCGGCCAGCAGCCTGCGCACCACCGGGATGACCCGGCGGTTCACGGCCAGCTCGCGGAACTCCTCACGCGTGGGGCTCACGGCCCCCAGACCAGCGGCGGCCACAGCCCCGATGACGCTCACCATGACGGCAATTGTTGCATAAATTCAACAACTGTTGAACCATGACTCCCGTGGACCAAGTGAACCAGAAACGGCGGGGCCGCCGCGCCGCGGGCGAGGACACGCGGGCCGCCCTGCTGGCCGCGGCCCGCGAGACCTTCGTCGAGAAGGGCTACGACGGTGCCACGGTCCGCGCGATCGCCGCCCGCGCCGGCGTGGACGCGGCCATGGTCAACCACTGGTTCGGCGGCAAGGAGGGCCTCTTCGCCCAGTCCGTGCTGCAGCTGCCCTTCGACCCGGCCGAGATCCTCAAGCGCCTGCTCGACGGCCCGGTCGAGGAGGCGGGCGAACGCATCATCCGCACCTTCGCGACCGTCTGGGACGCGACCGGCGGCGGCACCTTCGCGGCGCTGATCCGCAGCGTCACCAGCCACCAGGAGGTCGCGAACGCCCTGCGGTCGTTCTTCATCAGCGCGATCTTCACGAAGCTGCTGACCGAGATCGGGGCGGAGGACCGCGAACTGCGCGCGACCCTGGCCGCCACGCAGATGGTGGGGCTGGGGATCGTGCGGTACGTGGTGCGGTTCGAGCCGCTGGCCTCGGCGGAGGTGGAGACCGTGGTGAAGGCGATCGCGCCGAACATGCAGCGGTACCTGACGGGCGACCTGGACTGACCGGCCGCCCTCGGCCTCACGCGTCCGCGAGCAGCACCGTGGCGTCGAAGCAGGTGCGGTCGCCGGTGTGGCAGGCCGCGCCGACCTGGTCGACCACGAGCAGCAGCGCGTCGCCGTCGCAGTCGAGCCGCACCTCGTGCACGTACTGGGTGTGCCCGGAGGTCTCGCCCTTGACCCACAGCTGCCGGCGGCTGCGCGAGTAGTAGGTCGCGCGGCGGGTGGTGAGGGTGCGGTGCAGCGCCTCGTCGTCCATCCACGCCACCATCAGCACCTCACCGGTGCCGCGCTGCTGGGCGACCGCGCAGACGAGGCCGTCGGCCGTGCGCTTCAGCTTGGCCGAGACGGCGGGGTCGAGCGGGCTGCTCACCGGGGTCCTCCCAGTTGTCGACGAGCGGGTCCGGTGTTGAGCAGGACCACTCCGTAGATGTGCACGGCGGACAGCACGCCGGACGCGACGCGGGCCCACACCGGGCCGTCGGCCAGGACGATCACCAGGTGCAGCAGGGCGACGAGCACGAACACGACCATCGCCGGGTAGTGCGCGAACCGCAGGCCCAGCAGCAGGCAGGCGGCGACGGGCAGCTCGACGAGGGCGAGGAACGACGGCAGCTTCAACACGTCCGCGTCACCGCTGGTCCGCCACAGCACCAGGCCGACGGCGAAGAACACCAGCGCGCCGCCGAACGCGACCGCCGAGGACACCAGCACCTCCGGCGACCTGCGGCGGGTGGTCATCGCACGACCACGCCCGCGTGGCGCAGGCCGTCCTTCACCTCGCCGATGCGCAGCTGTCCGAAGTGGAACACGCTCGCCGCCAGCACCGCGTCCGCGCCGGCCGCGACCGCGGGCGCGAAGTGGTCGACCGCGCCGGCGCCGCCGCTCGCGATGAGCGGCACGTCGACCTCGCGGCGCACCAGCTCGATCAGCTCCAGGTCGAACCCGGCCTTGGTGCCGTCGGCGTCCATCGAGTTCAGCAGGATCTCGCCGACGCCCAGCTCCTGGCCCTGCGCGGCCCACCGCACCGCGTCGATGCCGGTGCCGGTGCGGCCGCCGTGCGTGGTGACCTCGAAGCCGGTGCCGCCGGGCACGCGCCGCGCGTCGACCGACAGCACGACGCACTGCGCGCCGTACCGCTGGGAGCACTCCCTGAGCAGCTCGGGCCGCGCGATCGCCGCCGTGTTCAGGCTGACCTTGTCCGCGCCGGCCCGCAGCAGCCTGTCGACGTCGTCCGGGCTGCGCACGCCGCCGCCGACGGTCAGGGGGATGAACACCTGCTCGGCCGTGCGGCGCACCACGTCGTAGGTCGTCTCGCGGTCGCCGCTGCTGGCGGTCACGTCGAGGAACGTCAGCTCGTCCGCGCCCTCGGCGTCGTACGCCCTGGCGAGCTCGACGGGGTCGCCCGCGTCGACGAGGTTCGTGAAGTTGACGCCCTTCACCACCCGGCCCCGGTCGACGTCGAGACAGGGGATGACACGGACCGCGACCGACATGCCCGAAAGCCTACAAGCAGCCCTTTCGGGACTACGCTGGGACACCATGATCACCGAGCTCGGCGAGGGCAAGTACCTGCTGCTGACGACGTTCCGCAAGAACGGCACCGCGGTGCCGACACCGGTGTGGGTGGTGCCCGGCGAGGGCGCGGTCGTCTACGCCTGGACCGCCAGGGACACCGGCAAGGTCAAGCGGATCCGGCGCAGCGGTGCCGTGGAGATCGGCGCCTGCGACGTCCGCGGCAACCCGAAGGGCGCCTCGATTCCGGCGCGGGCGCGGATCCTCGACGACGCCGCGAGCGACCGGGTCAGGGCCGGGATCACGAAGAAGTACGGGATTCCCGGCTGGCTGACGGTGTTCGGCAGCAGGCTGCGCCGCGGCCGCACCGGCACGGTCGGCATCGAGATCACCCCCGCCTGACCACTTGCCTGCCCGGCAACCGTCAACCGGCGGTTGACGTGATCAAGATCGTCAACCTAGAGTTGACGGCGTGATCCAGCTGACCGACCTCATCGCCACGATTGGCGAGGAAGCCGACGACGTGCTCACCCGCCTCGCGAAGGCGGTTGAGCGCAGCGGGCAGCTCACCGAGCTCGGCGACCACCTGGTCGGCCACTTCGTCGACGAGGCCCGCCGCGGCGGGGCCAGCTGGGCGGAGATCGGCGAGAGCATGGGCGTGACGAAGCAGGCCGCGCAGAAGCGGTTCGTGCCGAAGGAGTCGCCCGAGCTGACCAAGCCGTCGATGGACCGCTACACGCAGCGGTCGCGGCGGGTCATCGCGCTGGCCCGGCACCACGCGCGGTTCAGCGAGCGGATCGGCACCGAGCACCTGCTGCTGGGCCTGCTCGACGAGTCCGGCGGGCTCGCGGCGAAGACGATCGCGAAGCTGGAGTCCGGTGACGGCAGCACCCGCATCGCCGTGCTGCACCGGCTGGAGAAGGAACCGAAGCAGCGCCCGGAGAAGCAGCCCTACTCAACGCACTGCAAGAAGTCGCTGGAGCTCGCGGTGCGGGAAGCGCTGCGGCTGGGCCACATGTTCATCGGCACCGAGCACATCCTGCTCGGCGTGCTGCTCGAAGAAGGAGGGACCGCGGCCGACGTGCTCAACACCACCGGTGTCACGCACGAGGCCGCGGCCCGTCACGTCGAGAGCGTCGTCAACGCACCGCAGCAAGCGCTTCCGGGAGCGTGAAGGCGCCCGCGTAGAGCGCCTTGCCGACGATCGCGCCCTCCACGCCGTCGCGGGAGAGCTTCGCGAGCGCCACCAGGTCGTCCACACTGGACACCCCACCGGAGGCGACGACCGGCGCGTCGGTGCGGGCGCAGACCTCGGCCAGCAGGGCGACGTTGGGGCCGGTGAGCGTGCCGTCCTTCGACACGTCCGTGACCACGTACCGCGCGCAGCCGTCGCGGTCGAGGCGGTCCAGCACCTCCCACAGGTCACCGCCGTCGGAGGTCCAGCCGCGGCCCTTGACCCGGTGGCCCTCCTCGGTGATGCGCACGTCGAGGCCCACGGCGATCTTCTCGCCGTACCGGGCGATGGCCTTCGCGCACCACTGCGGGTCCTCCAGTGCGGCGGTGCCGAGGTTCACGCGGGCACAGCCGGTGGCCAGCGCGGCCTCCAGCGACGCGTCGTCGCGGATGCCGCCCGACAGCTCGACCCGCACGTCCAGCTCGCCGACGACCCGCGCCACCAGCTCGCGGTTCGAGCCGCGCCCGAAGGCGGCGTCCAGGTCGACCAGGTGGACCCACTCCGCGCCGTCGCGCTGCCACTGCAGGGCGGCGTCCAGCGGCTCGCCGTAGTTCGTCTCGGTACCGGCTTCGCCCTGCACGAGGCGAACGGCACGACCGTCGGCCACGTCGACAGCGGGGAGGAGTGTGAACGTCACGCGCTCAGCCTAGCCTCCCCCCGCACGCGCTCCGTGACGGCCGTGGCGAGCGGGAACCGGACCGGTGTCCTCACCGGACACACCGGCGGGCCGCGGTCACGACAGGGTCTTGAGCCAGTTCTGCAGCAGGTGCGCCCCGGCGTCACCGGACTTCTCCGGGTGGAACTGGGTCGCCCACAGCGGCCCGTTCTCGACCGCGGCCACGAAGTCGTCGCCCGCGTGGTCGGCCCACGTCACGAGCGGCGGCCGGAGGTGTTCGGCCGGCTCCAGCTCCCACTTGCGCACGCCGTAGGAGTGGACGAAGTAGAACCGCGTGTCGTCGTCAAGCCCGGCGAAGAGCCGTGAGCCCTCCGGTGCCCTGACCGTGTTCCAGCCCATGTGCGGCACGATCGGCGCGTCGAGCCGCTCGACGGTGCCGGGCCACTCGCCACAACCCTCCGTCAGCACGCCGTGCTCGATGCCGCGCTCGAACAGGATCTGCATGCCCACGCAGATGCCCAGCACCGGCCGGCCACCGGCGAGCCGTTCGCCGATGATCCGCGCGCCCCGCACCGAGTTGAGCCCCTGCATGCACGCCGCGTACGCGCCCACGCCGGGCACGACGAGCCCGTCGGCGTTGCGCGCCGCGGCGGCGTCCGAGGTCACCTCGACCTGGGCGCCGACCCGCTGGAGCGCGCGCTCGGCGGAGCGCAGGTTGCCGGAGCCATAGTCAAGAACGACGACGCGTGCCACGCCGTCCAGGTTAGTCGGTCTGCGTCAGTCGGTGGGTGCGGCGCCCTGCGTGACGGGGATTACCGGCAGCACGGCGTTGACCGGCTTGCGCTGGACCAGGTGCTTCCCGGCCGCGGCCACGGCGGCGTAGACCGCCACGACGCTGGCCACCCAGGCGAGCAGGAACACCCACACGGGCAGGCCGAACGCGAGCAGCGCGACCAGCAGCACCAGCCAGATCGGCGGGATGAGCGCCTTGGGCCAGCCCGCCGTGCGCGGCGGGGCGAGCGGGGACAGCCAGGCGTCCGCGCGGCCCTCCTCGGCGAGCTCGGCGACCTGCGCCACGTCCGGCAGCCCGCACGCCCGCAGGAACCGCGGCACCGCCTCGGCACCGTGGTCGTGCTCGCCCAGCGCCGCCCGCACCTCACCGGTCGTGACGCCGGTCTGCAGCGCCGTGAACCGCTCGGTGGCCGCGGCCAGCCCCTTCTCGCCGCGCTGCTGCTCCAGCAGGCCGCTGAACGACCGCTCGACGGCCCGCCCGACCCGGCCGGACCGCTTGGCCGCCGCGAGCAGCTCCACCACGTCGTCGCGCCCGCCCCAGAACCAGGCACGCCCGGCGGGTGAGGCCTTGACGAGCGGGTAGCAGGCGGCGGCGTTCTCGTTCCACACGAACAGGGCGGCGCGTCCTGCGACCTTGCGCACCCGTGCCGCCATGAGCACGGCCTCGGCGAGCCTGATGTCGAGGGAGGGCAGCAGCACCGTCCCCGACTGCACGGGGACGAGCGCCGCGGGACCGACGTTGGCGCCGTGCATGTCCTTCTGCAGCTCGGCGGCGTTCAACGGGGTCCAGATCAGCATTCTCACGCGCACATCATTCCCCCTCCGCCGCGCGAGACCCTGCCGACATGCCAGGGACGTCCCACTCGCGGAGGTGCGCACGACCGGGCACCTCGCCCGGTCGTGCGCCCTTCTCCCCTAAACGGCGCGGGAAGGCGCGCCGGTCCAGTCATCCCCCATGACCGCGAACATGTTCCTTCACCCCCTGAAGAAACTCCGCACAGTGCTCCCCAGCCCCACCACGTCGAGGTCGTGCGCAGCGTCGTGGTCCTCGGCCGTGCCGTAGTTGCGGAGCTCTGCGTGTCGTTTGACACCCGTAGAACGAACGCGGTGCGGGATTTGTTGCAGGGTTTCGGAAACCAGGTGGGATGAAGTTCCTTCGAGATACGGCTCGACGACGAGCACGTCGGCGTGGTCGGTGTCCTCGACCGCTTTCCGCAGACCGTCCGAGTCGAACGGCCGGACCGTTGCCGCGTACAGCACCGTGACGTCCGCGTTCTCGGCTTCGACGGCCTTGAGCACACGGTCGAGCATCGGTCCCACGGCAAGCACCACTCCGCGTTTTCCGTGACGCAACGCGGTGAACCCCTCACCCACCGGATACGCCTGCGCGTTCTCGCGCAGCGAAAGCCTCAGGTAGACGCGGTTGTCTTTTTTGAGAGCTTCCTCAAGCAGAGGAGTGACCTCTTCCGGATGACCGGGCACGTGCACTTCCCATCCCGGAAGCGTGTCGAACAATGCGACATCTCCCGGCGATTGATGTGTACGCCCCCACACCGGGTCGTCGTACGAAGCACCGATACTCACGAACACCGCACCGACGTCCTGATGACCGATATCGAGTTTGATCTGCTCGTACGGCCGCTCGACCAGAAACGGCGCGTAGCTGTGCACGACAGGACGCAGTCCCGTGAGCGCAAGCCCGCCCGCAACACCGACCATCGCCTGTTCGCGAATGCCGACGTCCACTACTCGTTCGTGGTCTTGTGGAAAGTTGACCGCCGAGATGACAGCGGTCACGACAGCCACCCTCGGATCGGTGTGCAGCGCCTGGTTGACCGTCTTGATGAACGCCTCGCGCATGGTCATGAGCTCTTCCCCGTCCTGGCGACGACGACGTTCGGCCGGTCGTACCGCGCGGTCAACGCCGCGAAGATCGCCTCGTGGTCCCGCCCGTCGACAGTGGTCGCCGCCCACCCCTCGACCGCGAACCGCTCCTGGACCCCACCCGGCCAGCCGTACCACGCGCTCTCGTTGTCGATCACGATCGCGGTGAGGTTGCCGACCCCGCGCCGTGCCGCGACCGCGATGGCCTCGTGGTTGCTGCCCTCGTCCAGCTCCCCGTCCCCGACCAGCACGAACGTCCGCCCCGCACTCCCGGCGACCCGCTGCCCGATGGCCGTCCCGACCGCGATCGGCAACCCGTGCCCGAGCGACCCGCTGCTGATCTCCACCCCGTTGACGAGCACGCGGTCCGGGTGCTGCCCGAGCGGGCTGTCCCACGACGTCCAGTCGTCCAAAGTGGACTCGTCGATGAACCCCTTCTCCGCGAGCACGGCGTAGTAGGCCATCGGCCCGTGCCCCTTGGACAGCAGGAACCGATCCCGCCCCGGGTCGTCGACCGTCGCCGGCGACACGTTCAGCACCCGGTCGTAGAGGACCCACAGCACGTCGATCGTGGAGGCGGCGGCCCACTCGTACTTCTCGTCCCCGGTCATCCTCGCGAAGAGCTCCGGTATCCGTTGCATGCCACCAACTCTTCAACCTCCACCATGCTGGAGGTCAAGCGGCTACGATGATCAGGTGAGCAAGCTGCCCGAAATGCTGACCATCGGCCAGGTCGCCGAACGCAGCGGCGTCCCCCACACCGCCCTGCGCTTCTACGAGGACCGCGGCCTCATCGGCTCCGTGCGCACCGCCGGCAACCAACGCCGCTACCCCCGCTCCGTCCTGCGCCGCCTCGCCTTCATCCGCACCGCGCAACGCGTCGGCCTCACCCTCGAAGCCGTCCGCGACGCCCTCGCTCAGCTCCCCGACAACCGCACCCCGACCAAGTCCGACTGGGAGCGGCTGTCCCGCTCGTGGAAAGCCGAGCTCGACGCGCGCATCGACGCGCTGTTCCGGCTGCGGGACCGGCTGACGGGGTGCATCGGGTGTGGGTGTTTGTCGTTGCGCAGTTGTGCGTTGCAGAACATCGATGACGAGCAGGCGGAGCTCGGGCCCGGGGCGCCGCGGTTGAAGCCGGTGCTGGAGGGCGGGTCGGCGTAATGGGCTCCGCGGTGGCGCGGGCGCGCGGCGCGGCGGTGGACGGCGCGGCGGTGGACGGCGGTGCGGCGGTGGGCCGCGGCGCGGCGGTGGGCGCCGCGGTGGTGCGGTGGCACGCCGCGGTGACGTTGGCGCGTTGGCGCGTTGCGGGGACGTGGCGGTGCCGTGGACGCGGTGCGTTGGCGCGGGCGATGTGCAGCGGGCAGGTCGCCTGAGCACCCCGGCCGCGCGCCTTGCCCGACGTCCGCAGACCAGTTCCCGCCCTGACGGCGTTCCTCCCCGACGCTCGTCCCTCCCGACTCCCCCTCCCGGCGCTCACCTCTCCAGACGCTGACTCCTCACCACGAACCTCTGCCGGCCCCCGCGCCTCCTCATCCCAGGGCGAACTCGATCATGAGTTCCGGACACGAATTCGAACTCACCACCCCATCAGACGACCCAGGACGCAGATCCGGACAACCTTCACCCGTCCGAGTGACGCGCACGCCTCGACACCCCAGGCTGAGCACCGAAAACCGCTCGACCGCCGTGCTTTCCTGAGGGCCATGGAAGACGAAAGGATGATCCGCCTCTCCAAGCGGATGTCGAAGGCCCTGAGACACCAGCCGGAACGCCTCGGCCTCACCCTCGACGCCCGGGGCTGGGTCGCGACCGCCGACCTCCTCGCCGCGCTCAAGGTCAGCCGCGAAGAGCTCGAAGAGGTCGTCCGCAGGAACGACAAGCAGCGCTTCACCATCGACGGCGACCGGATTCGGGCGAATCAGGGGCACAGCGTCGAGGTCGACCTCGCGCTCGCACCAGCCACGCCGCCGGACGAGTTGTTCCACGGCACCGTCGAGCAGTACCTGGACGACATCATGCGCGACGGGTTGCGGCCGATGGCGCGGCACGACGTGCACCTGTCGCCCGACCGGGAGACCGCTCGCCGGGTCGGGGCGCGCAGGGGGCGGCCGTTGGTCCTGGTCGTGGATGCCAAGGGGATGCACGCGGACGGGCACGAGTTCCGGGTCAGTGCGAACGGCGTGTGGCTCACCCAGCACGTCCCGGCGGCCTACCTCGACCGCACCGACAAGCGAAACAACCCCAGAACCGGCCGCTGAACCCCCTCACCCGCAGGTCAGCTCCCCCGGCGGACTCCCGGCGAACCGCTGCCACTCCTCCTCCGTCACCGCCCGCCCCGCAGAGGCGCAGGCAGCGCGCACCCAGTTCTCGGCCGACAGGTCCCACGTGCGCAGGTCGGTTTCGGAGATCGCCGTCAGCAGGCGCGTGTCGCCGTCGAACGCCGTGCCGATGCGGCCGTACCTGCCCGCCTGTTCGGCCAGGCGCACCTCGCCGACCAGGTCGCCGGTCGCGAGCCAGGAGAGGACGAGCACGCGGTCGCGGCGGAGTTGGGTGACGAAGGTGGAGTTCGCCGAGAGGCCCGGCAGGTAGCCCGGGTCGGTGCGGAACGTGTGCCGCAGCGAGGTGCCGGCGGGGTTCCAGGCCTCGATGCGGTCGGCGCGCTGGACGAGCAGGGTGTCGCGGGTGAAGGTCACCGCTCGGGCCTTGCCACCGGGCAACGGGTGCTGGGTGCCGGTGGACACGTCGACCACCGTGACGGAGTCCGGGGTCGCGACGGCGGCGAAAGCGGTGTCGGGGCTCACCGCCGCCAGGTGGCCCGCGGGCGGCCAGCCGTCTTGGGAGAGTTCGCGGTTCAGGGTGGTCGTTCGCGCAACGGCGAGGTCGGGGCCTTCGAGGACCTGCACGTCGCCGAGCTCGTTCACGGTCACGACGCGGCGTTCGTCGGCGGAGGCGGCCATGGCCAGCACGTGGTCCGCTGTGACCGTGCCCTTCCACTGCGCGAGGCGGCGCATGCCGTCGCGCACCTCCCACGTCTCGCCGATGCCGTCGGGGGTGGTCACCAGGAACAGGTGGTCGCCGTTCCAGACGGGCGGGCCGAACAGGTTCGGCTGTTCCGTGCCGAGTGCGCGGGAGTCGACCGCCAGCTCCTCGCCGGAGGCCACGGCGGTCCGGCCGTTCGCCGACGCCACGAACGGGGGCGGGCACGCCGTGCACACCAGGGGCACCGCTGTCGGCTCCGGCCGGCTGATGCGGGTGTTGCGGGTCAGGTCCCACAGCACCAGCTGGTCGCGGGTGGCGGACACCAGGTGGTCGCCGTCGCCCAGGAACTCCACGAACGGCGTGGCGGTGTTGCCCTCCAGCCGCACGCGTTCGCCGGGGTCGGGGCCGGTCATCTCGTAGACGTGGATCGTGCCGGTGTCGGCGACGGCGGTGCGTGCGCCGTCCGGGCTGACCGCGACGAACGACGGGCTGGCGCGGCCGGTGGAGACGCGGGACAACGGGGCCGGGGTGAACGCGGCCGTGGTGGTCCACAGCGCGGTCTCGCCCTCCCACGAGTAGCCGTAGTGGTCGCCGTTCGGCGAGAGGCCGGCCCGGACACCGAAGGCGGGTGCGGGACCCGCCGGTGTGGCCGAGGTGACGTCCAGGGTCGCGGGCGAGCGGCGGACCCAGCTGTCGTAGGAGACCTCCAGCAGCGTGCCGTCGTCCGGCAGGCGCAGGAACGTCACCGGCGACGCGGTCTCCGCGCGGGTGACCACCTGGCCGGTCTGTCCGTCGTGGACGGTCCGGGTGCCGGTGGTGGCACCGTCCGCGGCCGGTGTCGTGTAGACGGCGGAGAACCGGCCGGACGGTGACACCGCGGTCAGCACGGCCGGGTGGCCGGGCAGGTCGGTCCGGTGGGCGCCGGAACGGTCCCAGCGCAGCGCGGAACCGGACGAGGCCGCCACGACCACGCCGCCGTCGGCGCTCACGGCGACCGCGCTCACCGGGTTCGACGACACGCGTTCCTCGGTGCGCCCGCCGGTCAGCGGCAGCCGCACCACGCGGCCGTCCTCGGTTCCCGCGACCACGACCTTCCCGTCCGCCGAGGCCGCGAGCGACGACACCACCCCGCCGACGGGCACGTACCGGTCCAGCTGCGGGCTCGCGGTCAGCGCCTGGAACAACGCGGCGCGCGTCTGCTCGTTGGGCTCGACCCGGTACGCCTCGGCCGCCAGGGCCTGCGCGAGCGACAGGTCCGTGCGCACCGAGGCGACGGCCGCCGACGCCAGGCCGCGGGCGGTCGCCGTCCTGGCCTGGTCGCGCGCGGAGTCCCGTTGTCCCACCGCGAGGAACGCCGCCACCAGCACGGCGGCGGTCAGCAGCACCAGTGCCGTCACGGCACCGCGCGCCAGCCGGACGGTCCGGCGGCGCTCGCGGACGTGCTCGCCGACGAGGTCGTCCTCTGGCACGCCCCGCACGGTGCTCGCGATGCCGGCGACGGCCGCCCGCAGCCGCGGGTTCGACGGGTCGACCTGATCGGCCGAGCGCAGCCACCGCAGGTCGACCCAGCGCGGTTCCTGGCCCAGCGCGGTCCGCAGCGCCGCCGGCACCGACGCCGAGTACTCCCCCGCCGTCAGCACCACCAGGACCCGCTGTGCCGACCGGTGTTCCAGCCACCACCCGACCTCGCGGGCGACCCGCGGCGAGGCCGCCGCCTCCGGTGACGCGAGGAGCACCAGCCAGCGGGACCGGCCCAGCGCCGACTCGATCGACGCCCAGCGGCCGGGGGTGTCCGGCGGCGGGGCGTCGTCGAGGAACGCCCGCACCGCCCGCCGCCGGTACCAGGGCTTCGCGAACCGCTCCACACCGCGGCGCAGCTCAGGGGCGAGCGTGCCGTCCAACGCCCGGCTGCACGAGAAGAACGCGTCGTATTCGGGCGGCTCGCTCACTCGCCTGATTCTGGTGGTCCGGACCTAGATCAGCCAGAGCACCGCGCCGCCGACGGCGATCACCGCCAGCGCCAGCAGGACGACCGCCGCGCCCCTCGCGGTCTTCCACGTCGAGTACACCCCGCCACCCAGGAAGCCCGCCAACGCCAGCAGGCCGATGACGACGACCTCCTTGGGCATCAGAGCACGCCCTTGGTCGACGGAACGCCGCCGACGCGCGGGTCGGGCTCCACGGCCGCGCGCAGGGCACGCGCGATCGCCTTGTACTCGGCCTCGGCGATGTGGTGCGGGTCGCGGCCGTACTCCACGCGCACGTGCAGGGCGATCTGCGCGTGGAACGCCAGCGACTCGAACACGTGCCGGTTCAGCACGAACGGGTAGTTGCCGCCGATCACGAAGCTGTTGAACTGCTCCGGCTCGCCGCGGTGCACGGTGTACGGGCGGCCGGAGACGTCGACCGCCGCGTGCGCGAGGGTCTCGTCCATGGGGATCCAGCAGTCGCCGAAGCGGCGGATGCCCTTCTTGTCCCCCAACGCCTCCCGCAGCGCCTGGCCGAGCACGATCGCGATGTCCTCGACCGAGTGGTGCGCGTCGATGTGCGTGTCGCCCGTGGCGCGCACGACCAGGTCGAAGCAGCCGTGCACACCGAACGCGGTGAGCATGTGGTCGTAGAACGGCACGCCGGTGCTGATCTCCACCTGGCCGGTGCCGTCCAGGTCGATCTCCACGAGGACCGACGACTCCCTGGTCGTGCGCTCCACCTTGCCCACGCGACTCACCGGCTGACCTCCTTGCTGGCCGCGAGGAAAGCGTCGTTCTCCTCGGGCGTTCCGATGGTCACCCGCAGGTGACCCGCGATTCCGACGTCCCTGATCAGCACGCCGTGGTCCAGGTAGGACCTCCACGTCGACCGCGCGTCCTCGAACCAGCCGAACAGCACGAAGTTCGCGTCCGAGGGCACGACCTGGAAACCCAGGGCGCTCAGCTCGGCCATCACGCGGTCGCGTTCGGCGGCCAGCAGCGCCACCGAACCCAGCGTCTCCGCGGCGTGCCGCAGGGAGGCACGCGCGGCCGCCTGCGTGAGCTGCGAGAGGTGGTAGGGCAGGCGCACCAGCTGCAACGCGTCGACCACGGCCGGGGCCGCGGCCAGGTAGCCGAGCCGGCCGCCGGCGAACGCGAAGGCCTTCGACATGGTCCGCGAGACGATCAGCCGCGCGCCGTACTCGTCGAGCAGCTCGATCGCGCTGCGCTGCGGCGAGAACTCCGCGTACGCCTCGTCGACGACGATCACGCCGGTGGTGGACGCGATCAGCAGCCGCAGGTCCTCCAGCGGGATCGACTGGCCGGTCGGGTTGTTCGGCGACGTCACGAAGACGACGTCCGGGCGGGTCTCGGCGATGATCGCCGCCGCCTTCTCCACGTCCAGCGAGAAGTCGGGGCGGCGCGGCGTCGGTGACCACTCGGTGCGGGTGCCGGCGGCGATGATCGGGTGCATCGAGTACGACGGCTCGAACCCGAGCGCCACCCGGCCAGGCCCGCCGAACGCCTGCAGCACCTGCTGGAGGATCTCGTTGGACCCGTTGGCGGCCCAGACGTTCTCCGACGTGAGGGTGACCGAGGTCGCCTCCGTCAGGTAGGCGGCCAGGTCCTCGCGCAACGCCACCGCGTCGCGGTCCGGGTAGCGGTGCAGCTCCCCGGCGATCTCCGCGACCGCCGCGACGACGTCGGCGGCCAGCGCGTCCGTCGGCGCGTACGGGTTCTCGTTGGTGTTGAGGCGGTACGGCACGTCGAGCTGCGGTGCGCCGTACGGCGTGCGGCCGCGCAGGTCCTCGCGCAGCGGCAGGTCGGAGAGCTCGACCCGCGCGCCGACCACCGGCTTCATCGGGGGAACCTCGCCGTCACGGCCTGACCGTGCGCGGGCAGGTCCTCCGCGTTGGCCAGCGCGACGACCTTGTCCGCCACCTCGCGCAGGGCTTCCTCGGAGTAGTCGACCACGTGGATGCCGCGCAGGAACGTCTGCACGGAGAGCCCCGACGAGTGCCGCGCGCAGCCACCGGTGGGCAGCACGTGGTTCGAGCCGGCGCAGTAGTCGCCCAGCGACACCGGCGCGTACGGACCGACGAAGATCGCGCCCGCCGAGCGGACCCGGTCCGCCACGGCGCGGGCGTCGCGCGTCTGGACCTCCAGGTGCTCCGCGGCGTAGGCGTCGACCACCCGCACGCCCTCGTCCACCGAGGACACGAGCACGATGCCGGACTGCGGGCCGGACAGCGCCGTGCGGATCCGGTCGACGTGCTTGGTGGCGCCGACCTGGCGCTCCAGCTCGGCGTCCACCGCGTCGGCGAGCTCGTCGGAGTCGGTGACCAGCACCGAGGCGGCGAGCGGGTCGTGCTCGGCCTGGCTGATCAGGTCTGCGGCCACGTGCACCGGGTCGGCGGAGGAGTCGGCGAGGATCGCGATCTCCGTGGGCCCGGCCTCGGAGTCGATGCCGATCAGGCCGCGCAGCAACCGCTTCGCCGCCGTCGTGTAGATGTTGCCGGGTCCGGTGATGACGTCGACCGGCGCCAGCTCGGCGCCGTCGGTGTCCACGCCGCCGTGCGCCAGCAGGGCCATGGCCTGGGCGCCGCCCACGGCCCACACCTCGTCGACGCCGAGCAACGCGGCGGCGGCCAGGATCGTCGGGTGCGGCAGGCCACCGAACTCCGCCTGCGGCGGTGAGGCCACGACCAGCGACTCGACGCCGGCGATCTGGGCGGGCACGACGTTCATGACGACCGTCGACGGGTAGACGGCGAGGCCGCCGGGCGCGTAGAGGCCGACGCGCGCGACCGGCACCCACTTCTCCGTGACGGTGCCGCCGGGGACCACCTGGGTCGTCGTGCCGACGCGCTGCTGGTCGGCGTGCACGCGCCGGGTGCGTGCGATGACCTCTTCCAGTGCCGCGCGCACGGCGGGGTCCAGTGAGGACAGAGCGGCCGGGAGCTCGGAGGCGGGAACGCGGACGGACGCCGGGCGGACGCCGTCGAACTTCTCCGTGTACTCCAGCGCCGCCTCGACGCCGCGGGCGGCGACCGCGTCCACCATCGGCCGCACGTGATGCAGCACCGCGTCCACGTCCACCTCGGCGCGCGGCACGATGGCGCGCAACTGAGCGGGGGTCGTGGTGCGACCTCGCAGGTCGATGCGGTTCAGCATGCCCCACAGCCTAGTTCCTGCCGAAATCTGTCAACGGTCACCCCGCTATCGGCGCTACCTCAGCCCGTGACGGGGCCGCCACGCTCGGTCGAGCACCACTCCGTCGCAAACCCCTGCTGATGATGGAGGAAAGATGTCCACCAAGCGCCGCGGCAAGATCGCCGCAGTGCTCGCCCTGTGCCTGCCCGTGCTGGTAGCGGGCATGGCGGTGCCCAGCACCGCCGACTCCGGCCGCTACCTGCTGGAGGTCGAGGCGAACACGTCCGCCGAACGCACGCAGGTCGCCCAGACCGGTGTCGACGTGCTCGGCGCGACGAAGCTCACCACCGTCCAGGTCGTCGCCGACAAGGCCCAGTACCGCGCCCTGCAGGCGACCGGGCTGCCCCTGAAGTACGTCGGTGACTTCGAGCAGGAGCTGAAGAAGCTCGGCAAGGCCGACTTCACCGACCCGGTCCCCGGTCAGGTCGGCGCGCAGGACTTCCCGTCCGGTTACGCCGGCTACCACAACTACGCGGAGATGACCGCGGAGCTGCAGCAGACGGTGCGCGACCACCCGACGCTGGCGAGCCTGCGCAGCATCGGCAAGAGCTACCAGAACCGCGACATCTACGCGCTGAAGGTCAGCGACAACGTCGCGACCGACGAGAACGAGCCGGAGGTGCTGTTCGTCTGCGGCCAGCACGCCCGCGAGCACCTGACCGTCGAGCAGTGCCTGCAGATCATCAAGCGCTTCACCGACAACTACGCCACCCCCGCGGTGAAGAACCTGGTCGACAACCGCGAGGTCTGGCTCGTCCCGATGATGAACCCGGACGGCGCCGAGTACGACATCGAGACCGGCTCGTTCCGCGGCTGGCGCAAGAACCGCCAGGGCAACGGCACCGACCTCAACCGCAACTGGGGTTACAAGTGGGGCTGCTGCGGTGGTTCCAGCGGCAGCAGCACGTCGGACACCTACCGCGGCACCGCGGCGTTCTCGGCGCCGGAGACCTCGGTCATCCGCAACTTCGTGAACTCGCGCGTGGTCGGTGGCGCCCAGCAGATCAAGACGTTCATCGACTTCCACTCGTACTCGGAGCTCGTGCTGTGGCCGTACGGCTACACCCGCTCGGACACCGACACGGGCCTGAACGCGGACGAGGCGCGCGCGTTCCAGACGCTGGGCCGGCAGATGGCCGCCACCAACGGCTACACGCCGGAGCAGGCGAGCGACCTGTACATCACCGACGGCAGCAGCGACGACTGGATGTGGGGCCAGCACAAGATCTGGGCCTACACCTTCGAGATGTACCCGGCGAGCGGCAGCGGCCTCAACGGCTTCTACCCGCGCGACACGGCCATCGCGACGCAGACCGCGCGCAACGACCGCGCCGTCGACCTGCTGCTGAGCTACTCGGACTGCGTGAAGCGGGTCATCGGGCAGACGTGCTGACCCGTTCCAGCGCCTGATCGACCTCCTGGTCGGTGACGAAGTAGTGCGGGGAGGCCCGCACTACTTCGTCCAGGCCGCGGCGGGTCATGTCGATCCGGGTGGCCGCGGCCTGCGACACCGTGACGGCGACCTCCCGGTCCCACAGCCGGTCCTTGAGCTCCGTCGGCGGGACCCGCTCGGACGTGAACGTGACGATGCCCGAGTGCCGTTCGCCCAGGTCGTGGACGGTGATGCCGGGGATGCGCGCCAGCCCCTCGCGCAAGCGCTTGGCACGGGCGGTGACCTCGGCCTCGATGACGTCGAGGCCCTTGGCCAGCGCGTACTTCGCGGCGGCGATGAGCCCGAGCCGGTCGGCGACGTTGTACTCCCACAGCTCGAACCACCGGGCGTCGTCACGCGGCTCGTAGCGGTCGGCGGCCGCCCACTCGGCGCCGCTGTGGTCGAACAGCCGGGGGCGCAGCCTGGGCCGCACGTCGTCCTTCACCACCAGCGCGCCCGTGCCCCGCGGCCCGCGCAGCCACTTGCGGCCGGTGCAGACGAGCAGGTCGTAGTCGAGACCGCGCAGGTCGAGCTGGCCGGTCGACTGGCAGGCGTCGAGCAGGACCAGCGCGCCGACCTCGCGGGCCTTCGCCGTGACCTCGTTCACCGGGTTGACCAGGCCGCCGTTGGTGGGCACGTGCACCAGTGAGATCAGCTTGACCCGGTCGTCGAGGTCGAGCGCGTCGACGTCGACCTGCCCGTGCCGGTCCGACGGCACGACCTCGATCGTCGCGCCCGTCTCCTCCGCGCGGCGCAGCATCGGCACCGCGTTGCCGCCGTACTCGACCTCGGTGACCAGCACGCGGTCGCCGGCGGCCAGCGGGACGGCGTCGAACGCGGTGAGCCACGAGCGGGTGGCGCTGTCGGTGAACGCGACCTCCGACGGCCGCACGCCGAAGAGCTCTGCCAGCACCCCGTAGCCCGCCTCGAGGTCGTCGGCGCGTTCCGCGGCGGCCCGGTAGCCGCCGATCTCGGTCTCGCGGCGCAGGTGGCCGACCACCTCGTCGACCACCTCGGCGGGCGGGATCGAGGAACCGGCGCTGTCCAGGAAGATCAGGTCGCTCACGGCCCTACTCTGCCACGGGCGGGCAACCCCGGGGCCGCGGTGCGTGCGCTGCGGAAATAGGCTCCGGTCCATGGTGGAGATCCCCTACGGCAAGCGCATGCGGCCGCGGTACTGGCGGTTCCTGATCATCACGGCGGTCGGCATGGCGCTCGTCGCGTTCGCACTCGATGTGTGGTGGCTGCAGGTCGTGCTGCTGCTGGTCGGCGGGCTGAACGTGGTGGTGTGCGTGGGCGCGCTCTACGTGCTGCACAAGCAGCCGCACGCGGTGACGGACGACGAGCTGCGGCTGCGGCAGCTGGGGTTCTTCGACTGGCGCATCCCGACGGAGGACCTGGCGACCGCGGAGGTCGCCGAGCGCGGCCACAAGGGTCAGCGCACCGTCGAGGTGGTCGGTGACGCCGTCGTCATCCATTCGCTGACCAGGACGAACGTGTCGGTGCCGTTCCGCGGGCCGCAGCTGGTCGACCTCGGCAAGACCGGGGCGAAGCAGGTGGAGCGGGTCGAGTTCTGGGCGGACGACCCGGAGCGGGCCGTCCGCGAGATCAACGCCCGGCTCACCTAGGTTCCCAGCGCTCCAGGTTCCACCAGGGACCCCAGGACAGGGCGCCGTAGGAGTTCGGGTCGACGACGGGCTGGTAGCCGGTCCACGAGTCGCGCAGCACGTAGGCGTGCTCGGGGAACACCAGCACCGCCATCGTCGGCACGGCCGCGTAGGCCTGCTGGAAGAGCTTGTAGGCCACGGCGCGCTGGGCCGGGTCGACCAGCTTGCGGCCGTTCTCCAGCGCCACGTCCGCAGCCGGGCTGCCCTGGCCGCGCAGTCCGTGCAGCATCAGGTCGGGGTCGAACGGCGAGCCCTCGCCGGACAGCAGCGCGTCCTGGCCGACGCGCGGGCGGATCGCCTCCCACGACAGGCCGGCGAGCTGCACGTCCACGCCCACGGCCTTCGCGTCGGCGGCGAACGCGGTGGCGAGGTCGGCGCGCAGGTCGTCGCCCAGCGGGTACATCAGGGTGAAGCGGGCGGCGACGCCCTCGCGGACCCGGGTGCCGTCCGGTCCCGGCAGCCAGCCGCCGGCGTCGAGCTGGCGCGCGGCCTCCGCCTTGTCGTAGCGGAACTTCACCGTCGGGTCGAAGTCCTCGGCCAGCGCGTCCGGCACCGGCGTGAAGCCCACGGTGCCCTTGCCGTCGAGGAGGCTGTCGATCATGCCCTGCCGGTTGACCGCGTAGTTCAGCGCGAGGCGGATGGCGGCGTTGCCGGTGACGGGGTGCGCGGCGGGCAGCGCGACGGCCCGGTAGTCGGCGCTGCGGTGGTAGCGGACCTGGAGGCCGGACCGGTTGGGGAAGGTGGCGGCGAGCTTGGGCGGCAGCACGGTGCCGTCGAACTCGCCGTCCTGCATGCGGCGGGCGCGCTGGTTGTCGTCGGTGACGAACACGACGGTCAGCTTCTTCACCTTGGGCGCGCCGCCGAAGTAGTCCTCGTTGGCCGTCAGCAGCAGCCGGTCGCCCTTCTTCCAGTCGACGACCTTGTACGGGCCGGTGCCGACCGGCTGCCCGCTCGGGTTCGCCTGCTCGCTCGGCAGGACGCCGAGCACGAGCAGGTGCGGGAACGCGGCGTGCTGCTGGTTCAGCTGGAACCGCACCGTGGACGGGTCGAGCTGGTCGACGCCCTTCAGCGTGGCGAACCGGTCCTTGACCTGGCTCTGCAACGCGGCGGTGTAGGTGGCGACCACGTCCTCGGCGCCGAACGTGCTGCCGTCGGTGAACTTCACGTCCCCGCGCAGCTTCACCGTCCAGCTCAGGCCGTCCGGCGCCGGCTGCGGCAGGTCGGCGGCCAGCTGCGGGGAGAGCGACCCGTCCTGGCGGTGCTCGACCAGCCCGTCGTAGATCTTCGACACGCCCTGCGCGCCGTAGCCGAGCAGCGGGTTCAGCGTCGTCGGTTCGTCGCGGTCGGCGAGCACGATCGACGTGCCGACGCCACCACCGTCCGGGTTGGGCGCGGCGGTCTCGGTGCAGCCCGCGACGGCCAGCAGCACGACGAGGAGCAGTGGGTAACGCGACACAGTCCGCGACCCTACAGTGGTCCTCATGCGCATCGCCGTGAGTCAGCTCAGCTCCACCACCGACCCCCGGTCCAACCTGGAGCTCGTCCGCGACGCGGTGCGCAGGGCCGACGGCGCGCGGGTGGTCCTGCTGCCCGAGGCGACGATGTGCCGCTTCGGCGTGCCGCTGGGCCCGGTCGCGGAACCGCTGGACGGCCCGTGGGCCTCGGCGGTGCGGGAGATCGCCGTGGAGCACGGCGTCGTGGTGGTGGCGGGCATGTTCACGCCCTCCGGTGACCGCGTGGCCAACACCACGCTGGTGACCGGCGCGGACGTGCACCTGGGCTACGACAAGATCCACCTGTTCGACGCCTTCGGCTTCCAGGAGTCGCGCACGGTCGCGCCCGGCTCGGACGTGGTGACGTTCGAGCTCGACGGGGTGACCCTGGGCGTGGCGACCTGCTACGACGTCCGCTTCCCCGCGTTGTTCACCGCGCTGGCGGACAAGGGCGCGTCAGCGGTGCTGCTGGGCGCGTCGTGGGGCGCAGGCCCCGGCAAGAAGGAGCAGTGGGAGCTCCTGGTGCGAGCGCGCGCGTTGGACTGCACGTCGTTCGTCGTGGCGTGCGGCCAGGCCTACCCCGGCGACCTGGGCTCGTCCGCACCGACCGGCATCGGGTACTCGACGGTGGCGGACCCGTTCGGCAACGTCGTGGCGCAGCTGTCCGACCGGCCGGAGGTGGCGGTGGTCGACCTGGACGTGGCGGCGGTCGCGCAGGCGCGGGAGGTCCTGCCCGTGCTGGCCAACCGGCGGCTGGGGTGAGCCGAACCCCGGCGGTTCGTGGCTGAAGCCTTGAGGGCCACTTGCGTTAAGTTCCTCACGTGGCCCTCCCACGCGACCAGGCACGGCAGCGGTTCACCGATGCGCGAGTCGCACGCTTGGCGACAGCCGACGCGCAGGCGGCTCCTCACCTCGTGCCCGTGACCTTCGCGGTCCACGAAGACGTGGTCGTGTTCGCCGTCGACCACAAGCCGAAGAGCACGCTGAGCTTGAAACGGCTGAGCAACATCCGGGAGAACCCGCGGGTGTCGCTGCTCGCGGACGAGTACGACGAGGACTGGACGCAGCTGTGGTGGGTCCGGGCTGACGGCGTTGCGCGCGTGGTGATCGACGCCGAGGAGCGGCATCACCCGCTGGAGTGGTTGTGCGACAAGTACCCGCAGTACCGCGAAAGGGTTCCGGCCGGCCCGGTGGTGGTGGTCGAGGTGCAGACGTGGCGTGGCTGGTCGTTCAAGCCGTGAGCCGTCACTACCCCGCCCGGAAGCGAACGAGGGAGTTCACCGCATGAACCCGACGCCGCCGTTCCGGCGCATCGCGGAGACGCTTCGGCGCGACATCCTCGGCGGTGCGTTGGAGTCCGGTGCACAACTGCCCTCGGAGAACGAGCTGGCCGAGCGGCACCAGACCACCCGCACCACGGTCCGCAAGGCGATCGCCCTTCTCCGGTCGGAGGGGCTGGTGACGTCGGAGCAGGGCAGTGGGATCTTCGTCCGTCCGCGTCCACACCTGAAGATGGTGCTGACCGGTTCGAACTGGCGCGCTCACCGCGGCAGCGGGACGAGCAACTTCAACGCGGAGGCCGAGACCCAGGGCAGGACGGCGACTCAGCAGCTCCTCGCTGTCGAGGAAACGGCGGCGCCACCGGAGATCGCCGGGCGTCTCGGCATTCCGGCGCACACACCGGTCATCGTCCAGCTCGCCTGTGGTGATCCGCTCATTCGCTGGGTCGTCGCCACCGCGTTGATCCGGGAACTGCGCGGTTGCCGCTTCCAGCCGATCGCTTGACCTCGGGTTAGGTCGAGCTCCCAGGATCAGGGACATGACCCTCCCCGAACTGCCCGCGTTCGTCCGCGGCCGCACCCACCTCGACGGTTACGCGCTCTACCGCTCCGGCGGACCGAACGACCCCACCAGGGAGGTCGGCTGCGTCGTGCTCGTCACCGTCGACACCGAGGACGAGGCCACGGCACGGGCGTGGGTCGACTCGGTGTTCACCGCCCTCGCCAGCGACCCGGACCCGCACCCCGGCGGGATCTCCGCCGCCTTCCACATCCGCGCGGACGGCAAGCGGGTCGTCAACTACGCGGAGTGGGTCAGCGCGGAGGACCACCTCGACGCCCTCTCCGCCAGGGGGAACGGGGTCGGCTCGCCGACCGCGGACTGGCGCCGGGTGCAGAACTTTCCCGGCGTCCAGCACGTGGGCGTGCGGCGGTACCGGCCGTTAGCGCAGGTCCAGGCCGAGGTCGAGTGACGGGGACGAGTGCGTGAGGCAGCCGACGGCGAGGTAGTCGACGCCGGTCTCGGCGTAGCGGCGGGCCACGTCGAGGGTGAGGCCGCCGGACGCCTCCAGCTTCACCCCGGCGGGCCTGCGGGCCACGGCCTGCGCGCACTGCTCGGGGGTGAAGTTGTCGAGCAGCACCAGTTCCGCGCCCTCGGCGATGGCCTCGTCGAGCTGCGCGAGGCTGTCGACCTCCACCTCCATCAGCAGGTCGGGGGCGTGTTCGCGGGCCGCGCGGATGGCGGCGCCGACCGAACCGGCCGCGGCGACGTGGTTGTCCTTGATGAGGACCGCGTCGCCGAGGCCCATGCGGTGGTTCACGCCGCCGCCGCAGCGGACCGCGTACTTCTGCAGCAACCGCAGGCCCGGCAACGTCTTGCGGCTGTCGCGGATGGCGGCACCGGTGCCCTCGACCGCCGCCACCCAGCGCGCGGTCTGCGTCGCGATGCCGGAGAGGTGGCAGACCAGGTTCAGCGCGGTGCGTTCCACGGTGAGCAGGCCGCGGGCCGGGCCGGTCAGCACCAGCGCGGGCTCGCCGGGCACCGCCTTGTCGCCGTCGGTGGCCTCGGAGAGCACCTCGACCTCGGGCAGGTAGCGCTGGAACGCCGCCCGCGCAACGGGAACGCCGCACAGCACGCCGGCCGCGCGCGGGGTGATCTCCGCGGTCGCGACGGCCTTCTCCGGCACGGTCGCGAGCGTCGTGGCGTCCAGGCCGTAGCGGAGGTCCTCCTCCAGCGCGAGCTGGATGACCCGGTTCGCGTCGTCCCAGTCGAACTCGGTGGTCATGCGACAACCTCCGCCAGCACGGGGTGGGTCAGGACGGGGTCGGCCAGCACGGGCTGGCCGCTCGGGGTGAGCCGGACGAGCTGGCTGCGCCGCCACACGTCGGACCGCTCGGTGAAGTCCGTGCGCACGTGGCAGCCGCGCGACTCGGTGCGTTCCTGGGCCGCCGCGATCAACGCGCGGGCGGCCGTGGTCAGCGCCGCGTCCTCGACGAGCTCGCGCGACTCCAGCTGCTTGTCCACGGTGGACACGTCGAGCGCCGAGCCGACGACGGCCAGGCCTTCCGCGTCACGGCCGATCGCGGCGTAACGCGACATGACGCGCTGCAGCAGGTCGCGGTCCGCCACGGGAGCGGTCGGCAGCGAAGGCTCGGCCGCGCGTGCCGGGGCGATCAGCTTCAGGGCCAGGTCCGACGCCACGGCCTCGGCGGCACGGGTGCCGCACACCAGGCCTTCGAGCAGGCTGTTGGACGCCAGCCGGTTCGCGCCGTGCAGACCGGTGCGGGCGACCTCGCCGACCGCGTACAGACCGGTCACGCCGGTGCGGCCGTCGACCGTGGAGACCACGCCGCCGCAGGCGAAGTGGGCCGCAGGGGCGACGGGGATCGGGTCCTCGGCCGGGTCGATCCCGACCGAGGTGCAGGCCGCGTGCACGGTCGGGAAGCGCGAAGCCATGTCGTGCAACGAGGTCGCGTCCAGGAACACGTGGTCGTCGACGCCACCGGGCCCACCGGCCATGTGCCGGGTGATCGCCGCCGCCACGACGTCGCGCGGGGCGAGGTCTTCGAGCGGGTGCACGCCCTTCATCACGCGCGCGCCCGTCGCGTCGACCAGCACGGCACCCTCGCCGCGCACGGCCTCGGTGACGAGCGGGCACCGGCCACGCGCGCCCCGGCCCGTGTACAGCACGGTCGGGTGGAACTGGATGAACTCCACGTCCGCGGCCAGCGCACCGGCCCGCAGCGCCAGCGCGAGGCCGTCGCCCGTGGCCACGGAAGGGTTCGAGGTCGCCTGGTACATCTGCCCGAGGCCACCGGTCGCGAGCAGCACGGCGGGCGCGGTCAGCACACCGGGCACGCCGTTGCCGTCGAGCACCAGCAGACCGCCGACCGCGCCGAGCGGCGTCTTCACCGCGTCGACGGCGACGTGGTTCTCCAGCAACGGAACCCGTCCGTCCACAGTGGCCTTCAGCAACGCGCGTTCGACCTCGGCACCGGTCGCGTCGCCCCCGGCGTGCACGACCCGGAACGCGCTGTGGCCGCCTTCGCGGGTGCGTTCGAGCAGACCGTCGGGCCGCGCGTCGAACAGCGCGCCGCGCTCCCGCAACCGGGCCACGGCCGCGGGTCCGTCCGTGATGATCGCGGCCACGGCGGCGTCGTCGCACAGACCGGCACCGGCCGTCAGCGTGTCGCCGATGTGCCGGGTGACCGAGTCACCGGGGTCGTGCTGGTCCTCCAGCACGACCGCGACACCGCCCTGCGCCCACCGGGTGTTGCCGTCGTCGCCGGCCGCCTTGGTGACGACCAGGACGCGCAGTCCCAGCTCACGCGCCCGCAGCGCGGCGGTCAGGCCCGCCACGCCCGTGCCGACCACGATCAGGTCGGCCCGCGCCTCCCAGCGCGCGGTCATCACTCACCGCCGCCGGGCTGGCCGATCTCGATCATGCGCTGCACGGCGCCCTGGGCCCGCTTCGCGGTCTCCAGGTCCACGTGCACCTCGTCCAGGCCGTCGCGCACGCACCGCAGCAGCGCGGCCGGGGTAATCATCTTCATGTAGGTGCAGGACGCACGGTCGTTGACCGCGCGGAAGTCGATCTCCGGGGCGGCCTTGCGCAGCTGGTGCAGCATGCCGACCTCGGTGGCGACCAGCACCTTGCGGGCGCTGGTCGAGCGCGCGGCGGTGATCATGTCGCCGGTCGAGAGGATCTTGACCTTCTCCGCGGGGACGATGCCCTCACCGCTCAGGTACAGCGCACTGGTCGCGCAGCCGCACTCCGGGTGGATGAACAGGTCCGCGTCCGGGTTGGCGGCGGCGCGCTCGGCCAGCTCCGGGCCGTTGATGCCGGCGTGCACGTGGCACTCGCCCGCCCAGACGTGCAGGTTGTCGCGACCGGTCTCGCGCTTGACGTGCGCGCCCAGGAACTGGTCCGGGCAGAACAGCACCTCGCGGTCGGCGGGGATCGAGCGCACCACGTCGACGGCGTTCGACGACGTGCAGCAGATGTCCGTCTCCGCCTTCACCTCGGCGGTGGTGTTCACATAGGACACCACGACGGCACCGGGGTGCTGCGCCTTCCACTCGCGCAGCTGCGCACCGGTGATCGAGTCGGCGAGCGAGCAGCCCGCGCGCTCGTCCGGGATCAGCACGGTCTTCTCCGGCGACAGGATCTTCGCGGTCTCGGCCATGAAGTGCACGCCGCAGAAGATGATGGTCTGCGCGTCGGACTGCGCGGCGATGCGGGACAACGCGAGCGAGTCGCCGGTGTGGTGGGCGATGTCCTGGATCTCGGGCAGCTGGTAGTTGTGCGCCAGGATGACGGCGTCCCGCTCCTCGGCGAGCCGCAGCACCTCGTCCCGCCACGCGGCGTTCGGCTCGACTCCGCCGTACACACCCGAAGCGGTTCGCTCCACGGTTGCGGTAGCGACCATCACTGCCTCCTCGATCCGGGGTTTTCGCCTATTGGTCGAAAACGTGGCCGATAGTATCAGCCGGGTGGCAGGTGTGGGGCACGAAGTTCTGGCAGCCGTGCTGCGGGTGAGAGGTGCGTCACTCCAGGTCATGCTGTGGGAACGCGCGCGGGAGCCGCACGCTCACCGCTGGTCGCTGCCGGGTGGCGGCCTGCGGGTGGACGAGGACGTGGAGTCGTCGATCCGCCGCCAGCTCGCGGAGAAGGTCGACGCGCGACAGTTGTCTCACGTGGAGCAGCTGGCCGTCTTCAGCGCCCCCGGCCGCGTTCCCGGTCCCCGCGTGGTGGCGACGGCGTTCCTCGGCCTGGTCCCCTCCGACGTCGACCCGGAGGTGCCGGCGGACACGGCGTGGCACTGCGTGGAATCGCTGCCGCTCATGGCGTTCGACCACTCCGCGATCGTGCACCGGGCCCGCCACCGGCTCGCCTCGAAGCTGTCGTACACGAACCTCGGCTTCGCGCTGGCGCCACCGGAGTTCACCATCTCCCTGCTGCGCGACCACTACTCCGCGGCACTCGGTTACCGGGTCTCCGCAACGAACCTGCAGCGCGTGCTGTCGCGCCGCCTGCTGCTCGAACCGACCGGCGGCACCGCACCGCCCGGACCGTCCGGCGGCCGCCCCGCCGCACTGTTCCGGTTCAGCGCAAGGGGAATCAAAGTCACCGATCCGTTCGCCGTGCTGAGACCGCCGGGATCCGGCCGTCCAGCAGGCGGGGGTGGCACCCCGTAACGTTGCACGCGTGGCTGAGACGCTCCCCCTGTTCCCCCTGGGCACCGTGCTGTTGCCCGGTGCGTCTTTGCCGTTGCACATCTTCGAGCCGCGCTACCGCCAGCTCGTCGTGGACCTGATGACCGGCACCCTGTTCGGCCGCACCTTCGGCGTGGTCTGCATCAAGGAGGGCTGGGAGGTCGGCGCCGACAACGTCCGCTCCCTGCAGGACATCGGCTGCTCGGCGGACCTGCTCGACGCCCGCCCGCTGCCGGAGGGCCGCTTCGACATCGTCACGCGCGGGGTGCGCCGCTTCCGTCTGCTCGACGTCGACACCACCACCGCCCCGTACCTGCTCGGCAGCGTCGAGTACCTCGACGACGTCCCGGTGCCCGAGGCGGCGCTGGAGGTCGTGCCGATCCTGGAACGCGGGGCCCGCGCCGCCCACGAGCGCTACTGCGGCGCCGCCTGGCACCGCGAGGACTGGTCGGCCCCGGCCGCGGACGTGGAGCTGGGCGCGTTGTCGTACCTGCTCGCCGCCGACTGCCTGCTGCCGGTCGACGACCGCCAGCGGCTGCTGGAGGAGACGTCGCCGGCGCGGCGGCTGCGGCTGGTGCGCCGGATGCTGCACCGGGAGACCGGGATCTTCAGCGCGCTGAAGGCGGTTCCGGTGCCGTTGACCGAGTTCGGCCACGTGCCGAACCCGAACTGACCGCCCGGCATCTGCAAGTACCACCAACCCGACATCAACAGGCTCGTAACTACCTCCAACTGGTTCGGCGCGCGCCGAACCAGTTGGAGGTGCTCAGCGACGGTTTGATCAAGAGTTGGTGGTACTTGCAGATGCCGGAGAAGCAGGGTGGGAGCGCCGGAGGGATCGTTGGATTGTGGTCTTGTGGGATTGTTGAACAATCCTTACAGTGAGGGCCACATCACACCCCACCACTCCTCCACCACGCTGCGAGGTGTCCCATGAGCACGACCACGACCGAGGAGACAGGGCGCGCTGCCTGGTTCCGCAGTCTCGGCGCGAAGGGCAAGCGCGCCTTCATCGGTGCGTTCGGCGGGTACGGGCTGGACTCCTACGACTACTGGGTCCTGCCGCTGAGCCTGGTCGCGATCACCGGCTACTTCGGCCTCACCAAGGCCGAGGCCGGGTTGCTGGGCACCAGCACGTTGCTGATGAGCGCCGTCGGCGGCGCGGTGGCCGGGGTGATGGCCGACCGGTTCGGGCGGGCGAAGACGCTGGTCATCACGGTGGTGGCGTACGCGTTCTTCACCGTGCTGTGCGGCTTCGCGACGAACTACGAGACGTTGCTGGTGTTCCGGGCGTTGCAGGGCCTCGGGTTCGGCGGTGAGTGGGCGGCCGGGGCGATCCTCGTGGCCGAGTACTGCAAGCCGAAGTACCGCGGCCGCACGGTGGCGTTCGTCCAGAGCGCGTGGGCGGTCGGCTGGGGGCTCGCGGTCGTCGTGAACGCGCTGGTCAGCTCGCTCGCGGACCCGAGCTGGTCGTGGCGGGTCATGTTCTGGACCGGCGCACTGCCCGCGGTCCTCGTCTTCTACGTGCGGCGCAACGTCGACGACGCCCCCGAGGTCGCGGCGCAGCCCCGGCCGCGCGGTACGTTCCCGCAGATCTTCCGGGGGCCGATCCTCAAGACCACGCTGTTCGCCGCGCTGCTCGCGACCGGTGTGCAGGGCGGTTACTACACGCTCGCCACGTGGCTGCCGGCGTTCCTGCAGACCGGGCGCGGGCTCACGGTCATCGGCACCGGCGGGTACCTCGCGTTCCTCATCACCGGCGCGTGGATCGGGTACGTGTGCGGCGGCTACCTCACGGACCGCCTGGGGCGCAAGAAGACCTTCGTGCTCTTCGCGGTCGCCAGCGCGCTGCTGATCGTGGCCTACACGCAGATCCCCAACGGTGCCAACACATTGGTCATGTTCCTGGGCTTCCCGCTCGGGTTCTGCATGAGCGCGATCTTCAGCGGGTTCGGCAGCTACCTGTCCGAGCTCTACCCCACGCGGCTGCGCGGCACCGGCCAGGGCTTCACCTACAACTTCGGGCGCGCGTTCGGCGCGGTGTTCCCCGGTCTCGTCGGGTTCATGGCCGACCGGCTGGGCATCGGCGGTGCGATGCTGTTCGGAGCGGCCGCCTACGGGATCGCGGTCGTGGCGCTCATCTGGTTGCCCGAGACGGTGAACGAGGAGCTGGGATGACGACGGCGGGCAAGGCACCGGGACTCGCGCAGGCCAACCTGATCGCCGTTCCCAGGGACTGGGCCTACGACTTCCTCCTCTTCACCCACCGCAACCCCAAGCCGTGCCCCGTGCTCGACGTCCTCGACGCGGGCGAGACGGTCAGCTCGCTCAAGCCGGACGCGGACGTGCGGACCCACGTGCCGCGCTACCGGGTCTGGGAGCACGGCGAGCTGGTGGCGGAACCGGAGAACGCGACCGGGCACTGGCGCGCCGACCTGGTGACGTTCCTGATCGGCTGCAGCTTCACGTTCGAGACGGCGCTGAAGAGCGCGGGCGTGCCGCTGCGGCACGTCGAGCAGGGCCGCAACGTCGCCATGTTCGTCACGGACCTCCAGTGCCGGCCGGCCGGACGGCTGCACGGGCCGATGGTCGTGTCGATGCGGTGGGTGCCGGAGTCCCTTGTGGACATCGCGCACAAGGTCACCGCGCTGATGCCGTCGGTGCACGGGGCCCCGGTGGGCACCGGCGACCCGCGCATGCTCGGCATCGAGGACGTGCACGCGCCCGACTTCGGCGACGCGGTGGAGCCGGAACCCGGTGACGTGCCGGTGTTCTGGGCGTGCGGCGTGACCCCGCAGGCGGTGCTGATGCGGTCGCGGCCGCCGTTCGCGATCACGCACGCGCCGGGGCAGATGTTCGTGACCGACATGCCGGACTTCGCCTACCGCGTCGGGTAGGCAGCCGGGGAGGGTGGCGCCTCAGCCGAGGCGCCGCCCCAGGTCGTCCAGGCCGTTCCAGGCCGCGCAGCAGCCGTAGGTCAGCGCCGCCGCCAACGGCCACGCGAGAACTCCCCACCACGTCTCCAGCTGCGGCGCGAACTGCACGACGTCGTAGGGCTGGGCGGTGGCCGGCTGCGGGTACATGCCCTCCACGGTCTTGGTGCCCTGCCACTGCATCAGCGCCGCCGCGCCCAGCGAACCCAGCGTCATCGCGAACATCACGACCGGTCCGCGGCGCTGGCGCAGCATCCAGACCGCGATGCCGGTGACGGTGCCCGCGCCGAGACCGATGACGACGAACACCATCAGCGCGTCCAGCCGGTGGTAGCTCTCCACCCCGAACGGCTGGAAGCCGACACCCTCCTGCGGGGAGGCGACCTTCGTCTGCGGCGGGGCGAGCCACGCCCACAGGAACGCGGCCACCATGCCGAAGACGGACGTCGTCAGCAGCACCGACAGCCCCGGCAGCAGGTCGCGCTTCACGACGACCTTCGGCCGCGGCCGGACGTAGTGGTAGACGTACGGCGGCTCCGGCACGGGTTCGATGCGCACCGGCGCTGCGATGTCGTCCATGTCGCGGAAGGTTACTACCGAGCCGACGTCGTCTCGCCGTGACGGCTGCAGCGCGCCGTCCAGCCGTCCGGGGTCACCTGGACGACCATCCGGCGGGCGCACTCGGCGCAGTAGCGCGGCGGGTCGATCAGGGACAGTCGCTGACGGCAGAACGCGTGGTCGCCGTCAGCTTCCTCTTTGCCGCAGAACGAGCAGTACACGGTCGTGACCATCACAGGGTCTGGCTCAGCGCCTTGATGGGCATCGACAGCTCTTCGAGCATGTCGAGGTCCTGCTGCGCCGGGCGGCCGAGGTTCGTCAGGTAGTTGCCGACGATGATCGCGTTGATGCCGCCGAGCATGCCCTGCTTCGCACCCAGGTCGCCGAACGTCAGCTCACGACCGCCGGCGAACCGCAGGATCGTGCGCGGCAGCGCCAGCCGGAACGCGCCGACCGTGCGCAGCGCCTCGGCGCCCTCGACGACCGGGTAGTTCTCGTACGGCGTGCCGGGGTTGGGGATGAGGAAGTTGAGCGGCACCTCGTCCGGTTCCAGCTCCGCGAGCTGCACCGCGAACTCGGCGCGCTGCGCGAGCGTCTCCCCCATGCCGATGATGCCGCCGCAGCAGACCTCCATGCCGGCGGCGCGGATCATCTTCAGCGTGTCCCAGCGCTCCTCCCAGGAGTGCGTGGTCACGACCTCCGGGAAGTGCGAGCGGGCCGTCTCCAGGTTGTGGTTGTAGCGGTGCACGCCCATCGCCACGAGCTCGTCGACCTGCTCCTGCGTGAGCATGCCGAGCGAGCAGGCGATCTGGATGTCGTTGCCGTCGGCGCGGATGGCCTTGATGCCGTCGCGGACCTGCGAGAGCAGCCGCTTGTCCGGGCCGCGCACGGCCGCGACGATGCAGAACTCGGTCGCGCCGGTGTCGCGGGTCTGCCGCGCCGCGCGGACCAGGCCGGGGATGTCGAGCCACGCCGAGCGCACCGGTGAGGGGAACTGGCCGGACTGCGAGCAGAAGTGGCAGTCCTCCGGGCAGCCGCCGGTCTTGAGCGAGACGATGCCCTCGACCTCGACCTCGGGACCGCACCAGCGCTCGCGGACCTCGTGGGCCAGCGCGAGCAGCTCGGGGACGCGGTCGTCGGGGAGCTCGAGCACCCGCAGGACCTGTGCCTCGGACAGGCCGACTCCTCGTTCGAGCACCTGCTCACGAGCCTCGTCGAGCACGTCGATCCGTTCCGGGGCTGCGGTCACTGTCTCTCCTCCTCCTGTGGCCTGGCGTGCACTATGCCGCACTGAATCCTTCATCGTGCAGCGACGTAGGTCACTGGACCGCGAACTGAGCGGCGAACGTGTCCGGGTCGAACGCACCGCCGAACCAGGGCGAGAACGACCTCCTGGCCACCGCCAGGAAGTCCGGGGCGCCGAGCTTCGTCACCCCCTGCGGGAGCGCGCCGAGCAACGGGGCACCGGCCGCTTCCGGCAGGTCCGCGAGGTTCGTGAGGGACGCGAGGTCGGGGTGCGGCGGCCAGCTGCCCACGACGACGCCGATGGCCTCCAGGCCGCGCCGCTGCAACGCCTCGGCGGTCAGCGCGGTCGTGTTGAGCGTGCCGAGCCCCGCTTGGGCGACGACGAGCACCGGCGCGTTCACCGCCCACGCGATGTCGGCCAGGGTCGAACCGCCCTCGTCGAACCGCACGAGCAGCCCGCCGGCTCCTTCGACGAGCACCAGGTCGTGGTCGGCGTCGAGCTCCGTCACGGCCGCGGCGACGTCCTTGGGGTGCACGGTGGCCATGCCGGCGCGCCTGGCGGCGGTGGCCGGCGCCAGCGGGTCGGGGTATCTCGCCAGCTCACGCGTCGTGACGTCGCCCGCCAGCCGCGCCACCTCGGCCACGTCGCCCGGCTCGCCGGGCAGCAGACCGGTCTGCGCGGGCTTGAGCACCGCGACCCGTCTGCCCTCTGCCCTGGCCAGCGCCGCGATGCCCGCGGTGACGGCGGTCTTGCCGACCTCTGTCCCGGTTCCGGTGATCACCAGCACGCTCACAGGCACTCACCTTAGAACTTCACCTACGGTGACGGCATGGCTGATGAACCGATCGTGATGTACGGCGCCGAGTGGTGTGGCGACTGCCGCAGGGCCAAGTCGTGGCTGACCCGCAACAACGTGGCTTTCACCTACGTCGACGTGGAGCACGACGACGAGGCGCGGGACAGGGCCGTCGAGATCTCCGGCCGCAAGAACATCCCCGTCGTGGTGCTGCCGAACGGCGAGTTCCTGGTCGAGCCGTCCGACACTCAGCTGGCCGCCGCGATCACCCCGTGAGCGATCTGCGCGATGTCGTCGTCCGTGCTGATGAACGGCGGCATCGTGTAGACGAGGTCGCGGAACGGCCGCAGCCACACCCCGGCGTCCACCGCGGCCTTCGTGGCCCGTGCCATGTCCACGGGCTCGTGCAGCTGCACGACACCGATGGCTCCCAGCACGCGCACGTCCTTCACACCCGGCAACGCGCGCGCAGGCTCCAGTCCGGCTGACAACCCGGCCGAGATGCGTGCGACCTCACGCTTCCAGTTCTGCGACAGCAGCAGGTCGATCGAGGCCAGTGACACCGCCGAGGCGAGCGGGTTGCCCATGAACGTCGGCCCGTGCGCGAGCACCGGCACCTCGCCCCGGCTGATCCCGTCCGCGACCCGCGGCGTGCACAGCGCGGCGGCCATCGACAGGTACCCGCCGGTCAGCGACTTGCCTACGCACATCACGTCCGGGCTGACGTTCGCGTGGTCGGCGGCGAACAGCTCGCCGGTGCGCCCGAACCCGGTGGCGATCTCGTCGAACACCAACAGCACGTCGTGCGTGTACGCGAGCTCGCGCAGGACGTGCAGGTAGCGCGGGTCGTGGAAGCGCATCCCGCCGGCGCCCTGCACGACCGGCTCGACGATGATCGCGGCCAGCTCGTCCGCGTGCTGCTCGACCACGTCCGCGAGGTGCTGCACGTACGCGGTGTCCAGCTCCGCCGGTGGCGCGTCGGCGAACACCTGCGCCGGCAGGACGCCGCGCCACAGCGAGTGCATCCCGCCCTCGGGGTCGCACACGGACATGGGGGTGAACGTGTCGCCGTGGTACCCGCCGCGCCACGTGAGCAGCCGCCGCTTCTCCGGCCGGTTGCGCGAACGCCAGTACTGCAGGCACATCTTCACGGCGACCTCGACCGCCACCGAACCGGAGTCGCACAGGAACACGTGCTGCAGCTCGGCGGGCGTGACCTCGACGAGCCGCGCGCAGAGCCGGACGGCGGGCTCGTGCGTGAGCCCGCCGAACATCACGTGGCTCATCCGCCCCAGCTGGTCGGTGACGGCCGCGTCCAGGACCGGGTGCCGGTAGCCGTGGATCGCGGCCCACCACGACGACATGCCGTCGACCAGCTCGCGACCGTCGGCGAGCGTGAGCCGGACACCCTCCGCGGACTCGACGAGCAGCGGCTCCTGGGTGCCCGGCATCGGGCCGTACGGGTGCCAGACGTGCGCCTGGTCGAGCTTCAGCAGGTCGTCCACCCGCGTGACATTAGGCGAGCTTGACCGGCAGGGTGAGCAGGCCGCGGATCAGCGTGCTGTCCCGCCACGCCAGGGTCTCCGGCTCCGCCGCCAGCGACAGGTCAGGGAACCGGGCCAGCAGCTGGGTGAGCGCCACGTCGAACTCCAGCCGGGCCAGCGGCGCGCCCAGGCAGAAGTGCAGACCGTGGCCGAACGCCACGTGCCCCTGCGCGGAGCGGGTCACGTCGAGCCGGTCGGGGTTCTCGTACTTGGCCGGGTCCCGGTTGGCGGCGATCAGCGACACCATGACGAGCTCGTCGGCCGGGATCTGCACGCCGCCCAGCTCGATCGGCTCGGTGGTGTAGCGGAAGGTCGCGATGTTGACCGGGCCCTCCAGCCGCAGGAACTCCTCGGCGCTGGCGGGGATCAGCTCCGGCCGGTCCTTCAGGACCTGCAGCTGGTCGGGGTTCTTCAGCAGTGCCAGCACGGCGTTGCCGATGAGGTTGACCGTCGTCTCGTGGCCGGCCACGAGCAGCAGGAACGCCATCGACACGAGCTCTTCGGTGTTGAGCCGGTCACCGGAGTCGTCGGCGTGCACCAGCGCCGAGAAGAACGTGTCGTCCGGTTCGGCGGCGCGGACCTTCTCGACGTGCTGGAACAGGAACTGCGCCATCGCGCCGGCGGCGTGCTGGATCTGCTCGGGCGTGCCGAACGACAGCAGCGTGTTCGACCACCCGCGGAACTCCTCGCGGTTGTCGATCGGGATGCCGAGCAGCTCGCAGATCACCGTGATCGGCAGCGGGAACGCGAACTCCTCCAGCAGGTCCACCTCGTCGCCGTCGTTCATCCGCGCGATGAGCTCTGCCGCGATCTCGTTGACGCGGGGCCGCAGCAGCTCGATGCGGCGTGCGGTGAACGCCTTGGTGACGAGCTTGCGCAACCGGGTGTGGTCCGGCGGGTCCATGTTGAGCATGTGGACCGAGAGCGAGGACTCGAACTCGCCGCGCCGCGCGTCCGGCGGGGTGTGCTTGTCGAAGACGGACCGCCCGACCGTGATGTCCTTGCTGATCCGCGGGTCGGTGAGGGCGATCTTCGCTTCTTCGTGACGGGTCACGAGCCAGACCTTCAGTCCACGGGGCAGGTGGACCTCGTGCACGGGTGCCTCTGCGCGCAGCAGGTCGTGCGCCTCGTGCGGGTTCTGGACGTAGTCGTCGGGCAGCTTGGTGAGTGTTGTCACCCCACCCAGTTAACCCCGTTAACTCCTGGCTCGCCACTCTTTCCCACTCGATCCGGTACGCGCTGTGACGCCACCCCCGGAGGACCGGCGTGACCGTGATCGCGCTGGGGCCGGGCGGTGACGCGAAGATCAGGAGCGGGGGGTAGCGTTCTTTTCGTGGTGGCCCCTGATCCCGTTGACGCCCGTTTGCTGGCCATGCTCGCCGACTCGGGCCGTGCCGCCGTGCACGAGATCGCCCAGCGCCTGGGCATGGACCCGCGCGAGGCCGCCATGCGCCTGATCACCCTGTCCGGCAGCGGTCTGCCGCTGCTCGTCGGTGTGGAGTGCGACCCGAACGGCATCCGGCGCGCGCTGGCGAACGCCGCCGCCTACGGCAACTACCAGGGCCCGCCCCCGTCCGGCGCCTACGCCGTGCACCAGAGCGGACCCCACCACGTGAGCGGCCCGCACCCGGTCGCGCCGCCGCAGCCCCAGCCCGGCCCGCAGTCCCAGCCCTTCCCCGTGCAGCAGCAGCAACCGCCGAACCCGTGGGGCCCGCCGCAGTCTGCGGGCTGGGTCCGCGCCGACCAGCCGCAGCCCCGGCCGATGTCGCGCACCGGCAAGGTCGGCACGACGCTGGAGGCGGACAGCCTGGAAGGCGCCCGCCTGTCCATCCAGCTCGTCGAGGTCGTCGACCCGGCCGACTTCCTGTTCACCGCCGCCGGCTACAAGCTGGCCGAGGGTGAGCGGGCCGTGGTCGTGCACACCGAGGTCACCAACGCCTCGCAGGTCCCGTTCACCTCGTTGCCGGACATGTACCTGGTCCTCGTGACCAGGACCGGCGAGACCGTCACGAAGGCGCCGGTGTCGCTGTCCTCGCGGCCCGCGCACAAGCTCGGCGTGCAGCCGGGTGAGACCGCAGGCGGTCACACGGTGTTCGTGCTGCCGGACACGACGGACCTCACCCAGGTGCGGTGGAGCGTGCGCCCCGAGGTCGACGTCAACACCCTCGTGTGGACCGTCGAGGACTGACCCCTCGCAGGCGCCTCGCGCGTTGTTGGTAGTAGAAAAGTGCCTGTTGATGTTGAGTTGGCGGTACTTGCAGACGCCGTTGGAGCCAGGGGCTGAGGCGGCTTGGACGGAGCGAGCGGGGATTGGTGACCTGCTCAGGACAGCACCGTCAACGCCGCCGCGTGCACGCCCGGTGCGGCAGCCAGGTATTCGCGGGTCGTCAGCTTCCACGGCGTGCCGTCGAGGTCGGTGACGACACCGCCCGCCTCTTGCACGAGCAGCACACCGGCGGCGTGCGCGCGCACGTTGTCGTACTGCCAGTGCAGGTCCATCCGCCCGGCGGCGACCTGGGCGAGCTGGTGGGTCACCGGCACGGAGATCCGCACGTACAGGGCCTCCTTCGCCATCGCGCTGCAGGAGGCGCCGACCCGGTCGGCCATCTCCGGCCCCTGCCCCGGCTGGGCCTGCCCGGTCCCGGCCAGCGCACCGTCCAGCGAGGTCTTCGCGGACACGCGCAGCCGCACCCCGTTGAGGAACGCGCCCTCGCCCTCGGCCGCGGTGAACATCTCGTCGAACAATGGGAAGTACACGGCGGCCAGCACCGGGCGGCCGTCGCGGACGAGGCTCACGCCGATGTTCCAGTCGGTCATGCCGTGGACGGCGTTCATGTTGCCGCCCACCGGGTCGACGAGCCACCACTCGCCCGGCTCCAGCGGGCCGGAGCCGTGCTCGTCGTCGAGCCAGCGCGCCTGCGGCCGGATCGCGGCGAGCTCGGGGCGCAGCAGGTCGACGACGGCCGCGTCGTTGGCGCGCACGCCGGCGACGACCGCGTCGAGGTCTGCGGCGCGCGACTCCGGCGAGTAGCGCTTGAGCATCCGGGCTCCTGCGCGGCGAACGGCCGCGACGAGTTCCGCGTTCACGGTTCCTCCATACGATGTCTGTTCATGCAAGCGGATCTGAACCTGCTGACCGTGCTCGACGCCCTGCTCGAGGAGGGCAGCGTGATGGGCGCGGCCGAACGGCTGCACCTGTCGTCACCCGCGGTCAGCCGCACGCTGGGGCGGATCAGGAAGGTCACCGGAGACGACATCCTGGTGCGCACCGGTCATTCGATGACGCCGACGCCGTACGCGCTCGGGATCGCCGACGAGGTGCACCGGCTGGTGCGCCAGGCCAACGCCGTGCTGGCACCGAGTCGTGCGCTCGACCTGGCCCAACTGGACCGCACGTTCACCGTGCGGTGCCACGACGCGCTGGCCTCGTCACTGGTGCCGGCGCTGGTCGCCCGGGTCGCGGAACGGGCACCCGGTGTGCGGTTGCGGGTGCTCGCCGAGCACTCCGGTGACACCGACGACCTGCGGCACGGCCGGGTCGACCTGGAGCTCGGCGGCGGCGCACCGGCGTTGCCGGAGTTCCGGTCGGAGACGCTCGGCCACGACCCGCTGGCCGTCGCGCTGCGCCCGGACCACCCGTGCGCGGGCGGGCTCGACCTCCCGGCGTACGCGGCACACCCGCACGTCGTGGTGTCCCGCCGCGGCCGGCTCACCGCGCCGATCGACGACCTGTTGGCAGCGGAAGGCTTGCAGCGCAGGGTGATCGCGACGGTGGCGACCGTCCACTCCGCACTGCAGATCGCGGTCGCGAGCCACGCGCTGGTCACCACCACGGCGATCCTGTGCCGCCCGCTGATCGAGGCGTTCGGGCTCGTCACCCTGCCGTTGCCGGTCGAGTCGCCGCCGGCACCGGTGAACTGCAACTGGCACCAGCGCTACGACTCCGACCTCGCCCACGCGTGGTTGCGCGAGCAGGTGCGGGCGTCATTCGCCGAGGTGGTCCAGCGGTAGCGCGACGGCACCGGCGAACCGCGGCGACTCGGCCTCGTCGAGCATCGCCGCGGCCACGGTCTCGCGGCTGACCTGAGCGGTGAGGTCGAACGGCGGCGCGGCGTCCAGCCCGACCGTGCGCCGCTCGGCGCTGAGCGGCCCGTCGGAGAGCACACCGGCGTGGAAGACCGTGCCACCGGCGGCGAGGACGGTCTCGTCGGCCGCCACCTTGTCGGCGATCCGGTCGCCGAGGAACTTCTCCAGCACACGGCCACCATCACCGGCGGCCGCGCGCGACGGGCCGGTGCCGTACGCGCCGAGCCAGATGACCCGTTCCGGTCCGGCGGCGACGACGGCCTTCGCACCGTCGAGCAGGACACCGGGCCGGTCCGTGCCGAGGCCGGAGAGGACGACGGTGCCCCCGGCGACGGCGAGGCTCGCCGGGTCGGCCACGTCACCCGCGACCTTGCGCAGGTCCGGGTGGTCGAGCGCGATCTTGCCGGGATCGCGGGCGATCGCCGTGACCGCGTGGCCGCGGGCCAGGGCCTGCCGGGTGAGGGCGAGGCCGGTGCGGCCGGAGGCGGCTAGGACGGTGAGGTTCATGCCGAGAACGCTATGAGCGGCACCGATCAACATCAAATGAAACGTCGTCAACCGGTGATTTACCCAGACGCAATCGGCCTGCGGTCAGCCTTCCTCGCGCAGCTGCTCCAGGGACGCGGCGAGGTCCGCCGGGTACTCGGAGGTGTAGGTGACCCACTCGCCCGTGCCGGGGTGGTGGAACCCGAGCTGGCGCGCGTGCAGCCACTGCCGCGCCACGCCGAGCCGCTTGGCCAGCGTGGGGTCCGCGCCGTAGGTCAGGTCGCCCACGCACGGGTGGTGCAGCGCCGAGAAGTGCACGCGGATCTGGTGCGTGCGGCCGGTCTCCAGGTGCACCTCGACGAACGACGCCGCGCGGAACGCCTCGATCACCTCGTAGTGGGTGATCGACGGCTTGCCGGAGTTCATCACGGCGAACTTGTAGTCGTGCTTGGGGTGCCGGTCGATCGGCGCGTCGATGGTGCCCTTGATCGGGTCCGGGTGGCCCTGGACGATCGCGTGGTAGACCTTGTCGACGGTCCGCTCCTTGAACGCGTGCTTGAGCGCCGAGTACGCCGACTCGGACTTCGCGACGACCATCACGCCGGTGGTGCCGACGTCGAGGCGGTGCACGACGCCCTGGCGCTCCGCGGCACCCGAGGTCGCGACCCGGTGACCGGCGGCGGCGAGACCGCCCACGACGGTCGGGCCGGTCCAGCCCGGCGAGGGGTGCACGGCCACGCCGACGGGCTTGTCCACGACGATGATGTCGTCGTCCTCGTGGATCACGACCAGGCCCTCGACCGGGATGGCCTGCACGGTCACCGGCTGCGGCGGGGCCGGCAGGGTGATCTCCAGCATCGCGCCGGCCGTGAGCCGGTCGGACTTGCCCACGACCCGGCCGTCGATCAGCACGTCGTCGGCGTCGGCGATGGCGGCCACCGCGGTGCGGGACAGGCCCAGCAGCTTCGCGAGGCCCGCGTCGACGCGCATGCCGTCCAGACCGTCGGGAATGGGCAGCGTTCGGTATCCGCTCACGCGTCGATCTTCTCCTTGTGAACCGTCCCGTCGTAGTCGTGCTGCAGCAGCGCCAAGACGATGATCGTCGCGCCACCGCAGACGATCGCCATGTCGGCGACGTTGAACACCGGCCACACCTGGCCGAACGGGTCGAACAACGACAGGAAGTCCACCACGTGGCCGCGCATCGGGCCGGGCGCGCGGAACAGCCGGTCGGCGAGGTTGCCGACGGCGCCGCCGAGCACCAGCCCGAGACCGACCGCCCAGGGCGTCGAGCGCAGGTCGCGCGCGATCCAGGTGATGAAACCGACGACCCCGAACGCGATCAGCGCGAGGATCCACGTCCACCCCTCGGCCAGCCCGAAGGCGGCACCGGGATTGCGGACGAACGTCAGGTGCAGCAGCCCGCCGAACAGCTGGATCGGCTCTGACCGCTCCAGGAACGCCACGGAGAGGACTTTCGTGAGGACGTCCAGCGCCAGCACACCGGCGGCCAGCACCGCGAGGTAGGTGGTCCGCGGCTCCGGCAGCGAGCCGGTGATCGAGAACTCGGGTTCGGCGTCCGGCTCGGAGACCGTCAGCGCCCGCTCGGGCTGCTCGGTCTCGCGCCGGTCCTCGGCCTCGGCGGTCACCACAGGCGCGACCTGCGGTTCCGCGACCGGTTCCGGCGCGCTGGGCTGCTCCTCGGCAGTCTCGTCAGCGGCCTTCGCCGGGGCCTTGGACTCGTCACTCACCAGGTCATTGTCCACTACCTGGACTACGCGAGGAACGGCGGCAGGGTTCGGCTGTCGTCCTCGGCCACCCAGCGGCCGTCGCGCTGCGCGTAGGTCCACTTCGGACCTTCGGTGACGAGAGTGCGCAGCGCGGCCACCAAACGGTCCACGTGCTCGGCCGTCGTCCCGAGACCGATCGACGCGCGCACGGCGCGGTCTTCGTGCGAACCGGCCTTCTTCACCAGACGTCCCACGACCACATGGGCGCAGAACGCGCCGTCACGCACGCCGACGCCGTACTCGGCCGACAGCGCCGCCGCGAGGAAGCCCGCGTCGAAGCCGGGGACCGTGAAGCTCACGACGCCCACGCGGTCGACGTCGGTGAGGATCGAGAGCTCGCGCAGGCCGGGGATGGCGCGCAGGCCGTCCCGCAGCCGCTGCAGCAGCTCCTGCTCGTGCGCGATCGTCTGCTCCCAGTGCCGCGACAGGATCTCGCAGGCCGCGGCCAGCGCGTGCACGCCGATGACGTTCGGGCTGCCCGCCTCGTGCCGCTCCGGCACCGCGGACCACGCGACGCCGAGCCGGTCGCCGTGGTCGGTCACCTTCGCCGTGGCGCCGCCGCCCACCAGGTAGGGCTGGGCCTGCTGCAACCAGTCGGACCGGCCGACGAGCACACCGGCGCCGAACGGCGCGTAGATCTTGTGGCCGGAGAACGCCAGGTAGTCCACGCCCAGCTCACGGGCGTCGATCGGGCGGTGCGGGGCGAGCTGCGCGGCGTCGAGCGCGATGCGGGCGCCGTGCCTGCGGGCGACCTTCGCGAGCTCGGCGACCGGCCACAGCTCCCCCGTGACGTTGGACGCCCCGGTGACGATCACGAGCCGAGGACCGACCGGGGCGGCGGCCAACGCCCGGTCCAGCGCGACGAGTGCCGCGCCGGACGAGGAAGGAGTGGAGATGCGCTGCACGTTCGGCCCGCGCCAGGGCAGCAGCGCGGCGTGGTGCTCGCTGTCGAACAGCACGACCGCGGTGCCCTTGGGCACGCTGCGGGCCAGCAGGTTCAGCGCGTCAGTGGTGTTGCGGGTGAAGACGACGGCATCGGTGGAACGCGCACCCACGAACCGCCGGACGCGGTCACGCGCCTGCTCGTAGACGCGGGTCGACACCTGGGAGGCGAAGCCGGCGCCGCGGTGCACGCTCGCGTACCAGGGCAGCAGCTCGTCGACGGCGTCGCGCACCTCCCGCAGGCAGGGGGCGGAGGCGGCGTGGTCGAGGTTGGCGTAGGTGACGCGCTCTCCGGTCACCAGCGGGACGCGCAGGTCGGAACCGACGACGGAGGGAACCTTGGTGGTGGTGTCCGGGGTGATCGCGAGCGTCATCGAGCTGCCTCCTGGGCCGGGGGGCCTTCTCGGAGGCCCGCGCTTGACCGGCGCCCTGCGCGCCGGACCAGGTCCTCACCAAGGGCACCCCACCGCGGTTGGAGGGTTGCCGGCCAGCAAGCTTGGGCTTGACGCTGGCTCTCATGACCTGCCGACGACGTTAGCGGGCGCGTCACGATCCGTCGACACCTGATCACATCGTGAGAAGCGTCGGGGACCGACTATTCGCCGGTCTCGCCCTTCCACCGCGCGTAACGACCGGCCCGGTCCACGGCGCGAACCCGCCGTTCGGTGGCGTCGCGCGCCTCTTCTGTGGTCACGATGAGCAACTGGTCGCCGGTCTGCAGCCGGGTCGTCGGAAGTGGCGTGAAGCTCTTGCCCGAGCGCACCACGAGGCTCACCGTGGCGCCGGTGGGCATGCGCAGCTCGGTCATGTAGACGCCGTGCAGCTTCGACCCGCGCTGGATGTGCACCTGCAGCAGCTCGGCGCCGAGCTCGTCCAGCGGCGAGGAGTCGACCTGGACCTCCTGCGGCTCGCTCGCGTTGACCAGCCCGAGCCGCCGCGCGAGGAACGGCAGCGTCGTGCCCTGCACCACCGTGAGGACGATGACCAGCAGGAACACCGCGTCGACCAGCTCGCGCGCACCCTCGACGCCCTGGATGAGCGGGATCAGCGCGAACACGATCGGCACCGCGCCGCGCAGCCCCGACCAGGAGAGGAACGCCTGTTCCCGCCACGGCACCTTGAACGGCAGCAACGACAGCACCACCGACAGCGGGCGCGCCACGAACGTGAGCACCACGCCCGCGATCAGCGCGGGCACCAGCACGTCGAGCAGCCGGGACGGCGAGGCGTAGAGGCCGAGCAGGACGAACAGGCCGATCTGGGCCAGCCAGCCGAGCCCCTCGGCGAACGACAGGGTGTCGGCGCGGTGCGGCAGCCGGGCGTTGCCCAGGACCAGCGCGGCGACGTAGGTGGCGAGGAAACCGGACGCGTGCGCCAGGTCGCCCGCGGTGTAGGCGATCACGCAGACGGCGACGGTGGCGAGCGGGTAGAGGCCGGTGGCGGGCAGGGCCGCGTGCCGCAGTCCCGTGCCGCCCAGCCAGCCGAGCGCGACGCCGATCAGCGCGCCCGCTCCCAGCTCGTAGAGCACCAGCAGCGGTGCCGTCCACGAGATCTGGTCGGACGAGGCGAGCAGCACGACCGCGATGTAGACGGGCGCGTCGTTGAGGCCGGACTCCAGTTCGAGCGCGCCGGTGAGCCGTGCCCCCACCCCCAGCGACCGCAGGACGCTGAACACGGCCGCCGCGTCCGTGGACGACAGCACCGCACCCCAGAGCAGCGCCATCCGCCAGTCGAGGCCCAGCAGGTGGTGCAGCGCGGTTCCGGTGATGGCGACGCTCACCGCAACGGCCACTGTGGACAGTGCGACGCCCAGCCAGAGCGAGGTCTTGACCGCGTGCCACCGGGTCGTCAGGCCGCCCTCGGTCAGGATCAGCACCAGCGCGGCGATCCCGAGGGACTGGGTGAGGCCGGCGTCGTCGAAGTCGATGCCGAGCACCGACTCGCCCAGGAGCACGCCGATGCCCAGGTACAGCAGGAGTGAGGGCAGCCCGAGGCGGATCGACACCCGGACCGCGATCACGGAGATCAGCAGGACCGCGGCACCGACGCCCAGGACAACCGTGACATCACCCACCCGGACCATTCTGGTTGATCACCACCGAGTTGAACTAATCCGACGCGAAACCGACCTTCGCCCCTAGCGCGGCTCATGCACGGCAGAGCATGTTGATCAGTGGCTCAATCCCTACCCTGCACGGAGTTGAACCATGAGGATCCTGATCGCGCTGGCGGCCGCCCTGACGGTGGCCGGAACCGCGCCGGCGCAAGCGGCCGCTCCGGCGGTCCTGGCAGCACCCGACATCAGCGTCGCGAACGTCCAGGCGCACCTGAACCAGCTCCAGTCGATCGCCACCGCCAACGGCGGCAACCGCGCCCACGGCAGGCCCGGTTACCTGGCCTCGGTGAACTGGGTGAAGGGCAAGCTGGACGCGGCCGGCTTCACCACCCGCGTCCAGTCGTTCACCAGCAACGGCGCCACCGGCTACAACCTGATCGCGGACTACCCCGGCGGCGACGCGAACAACGTCGTGATGCTCGGCGGTCACCTCGACAGCGTCAGCGCCGGTCCCGGCATCAACGACAACGGCACCGGTTCCGCCTCGATCCTGGAGGTCGCCCTCCAGGTGAAGGCCACCGGGTTCGCTCCCACCAAGCACCTGCGCTTCGCCTGGTGGGGCGCGGAGGAGCTCGGCCTGGTCGGTTCCACGTACTACGTGAACTCGCTGTCGACGACCGAGCGTTCGAAGATCAAGACCTACCTGAACTTCGACATGACCGGCTCGCCGAACCCCGGCTACTTCGTCTACAGCGCGTCCGGCCAGCCCTCCGGCTCCCTCGCGCTGCAGCAGCGGCTGCAGGCCGGGTTCTCCTCGATCGGCGTCCAGACCGAGCTGACCAGCGTCGGCGGCCGGTCCGACCACGCCGCGTTCGCCCGCGCCGGCATCCCGGTCGGTGGCACGTTCACCGGCGCCGAGGGCATCAAGACCTCGGCCCAGGCGCAGAAGTGGGGCGGCTCCTCCGGTGTCGCGTTCGACCGGTGCTACCACCGGTCCTGCGACACCTCGGCCAACGTCAACGCGACCGCGTTGGACCGCAACGCGGACGTGATCGCCTACACCCTGTGGGCGACGGCGGCCTGATCGCGTTCTGAACACCCGCACGGCCGCACCGGGTCCTGCCCCGGTGCGGCCGTGCGGCGTTGTGGCCCGGTTCCAGTGCACTCCTGCTGCATTTGCCCCTGTTCGTGGCGGCGCCCGACCGCGATCATGGGCCGGTGACCGGGGTGGGGGCGCAACGGGTTTTCATCAGCTACTCACGGCGGGAGTTCCACTTCGCCGAGGAGGCGGCGGCCGTGCTGGGGGCGCGGGTCGGCCTCGACCCGTGGCTCGACGTGCAGCGGCTGCGGCCGGGCACGGACTGGGCCGCGGCGCTGGACGAGGGCCTGGAGCAGGCCGACGCGCTGCTGTTGCTGGTGTCGCCGGCCGCGCTCGCCTCCGCGTACGTGCGCCACGAGTGGACGCGCGCGCTGGAGCGCGGCATTCCCGTGCACCTCGGTGTGGTCGAGGCCGCCGTGCTGCCGCAGGAGCTCGCCGGTCTGCCGGTGCACGACCTGCGCACCCGGTTCTGGGACCGGACCGCCGGGCTCGCGGTCGCCATCGCGTCCGGACGGGCGGAACCCGGTGGCAGCGCGCCACTTCCGAGCCGGTGGGGGTGGCCGCGGATGCCGGTGCCGGTGCTCGCGGTGTTCCTGCTGCTGGTGGTGACGACCGCCGTCCTCGGGTGGGCGTTCGCGCTGCTGGCGGTGACGGACGTGCGGATCACCGGGCTCACGTTCGACCCGTTCGGCGGCACCGGGTGGACCCGGCAGAGCGCGTTGCTCGCGTTGCGGCAGAAGTACTGGCTGACGATGCTGTTCCTGTTCACGGGCTTGACGGCGATGGTGTTCGCGGCGCTGACCGGGGTGGTCCTCGCGGGCGCCGGTCTGCCGCGGCGGCGCAGCCGGTTCAGCGCGTTGCTGTTCGCGTTCACCTCCGCCGCCGGATCGGCGCTGGCGCTGGGCTACGTGGCGCAGGTGGTCGTGGGGACCGCGCCGTTGCCGGGGCTGCCCGAGAACGTGTTCCTCGACCGGTCGCTGCGTTACGAGCTGTACGCCATCCCGCCGGAGGTGGCCGGTGCGCTGGAGACGATCACCGTGCTGCTGGTCGTGGTGGTGCTGTGCGGTCTGGCGGGCACGGCCCTGGTGCTCCGCTCCCGTGTCCTGCGGCTGTGGCTGCCGACCGGCTCGGGCACCCGCCGCACCCGCCTGCCGCCCATGACCCGCGCCGAGCACCGCGAGCTCCTGGCGGGCTGGCCCGCCTACCACGAGGCACTTCCTGCGGACCGGAAGGGCCGCAACCCCTGGCTGGTCCTCACCCAGTTCCTGGCGCAGCGCGGCGTCCCGTCCGAGTCGCGGGACGGGCCGTCCGTCGGGGTGCGGTGCCTCGCGCCCGCCGACGAGCCGGTCGCCGACGAGATCAGGGCGGCCTGCCTGCGCGCGGGCCTGACCAAGTCCTCCTCGCCCCGGTGGACCCTGGTGCTGGTCAGCGCGCAGGTCCCGTGGGAGGAGGCGGCCGAGGCGATCCGCTCGCTCGGGCCCGGCGCGATCGGCGTGCTGCTGGACCCGCTCGCGTTGCCCGCCGACGACGAGGACCTGCGCCGTCACCAGTGGCTCGACTTCCGCGAACGCCGCTCCGACACCCTGCTGTTCCTGCTGTCGTCGTTGCGCTCACCGGCCGCGGCCGCCGTCGAGGACGGCATGGCACCGACCCCGCTCGTCCCCAACCGGTTCCTCGCGCCGCCGGAGGTCCGCGCGTTCCTGCAGTACGGCCGCACCCTGCCCGCGTTCGCCGCGGCTTTCGCGGTGGTGTACCTGGCCTTCCACCCGTCGGCCTGGCAGTCGGCCGTGCTGTGCGCCCTGGCGGCGCTGCTGGTCTGGCGCCACACCGCCCTGAACCGCGGGGTGGTGACGCGGCGGTGCACCGCGACCGCCTTCCGCCGCGGTTACTGGTCGGCCTGGCTGCTCTTCGCGCTGTGGACCGGCGTGGCGGTGTCACTGCTGTGGACCCCGGTCGACGGCGTCCAGCCCGGCCGCGGCAACCCCGCGGTCCTGTACCCGATCGCGCTGGTGCTGCTGATCGTGCTGCTGGCCGACACCGTGCTCTTCGCCCTCTACCTGCCCCTGCGCACCCGCTGGCTCCCCCTCGTCGTCGCGGGCGGGCCACCACCGCGCACCCGGACCGACGCCTGGACGGTGTTCCCGGCCCTGACGGCCGCGGCCGGTGCGATGTCGGCCATGTCGGTGCACCTCGTGGGGCTGCCCTAGCTGTACTGATTCGTGACGTTGTTGATGTCTAGGCGGTCAGTCGGGTGATGGGTGGCTGGCCGCCGAGGGCGGTGTGGGCGCGTCGTGTGTTGTAGT